>NZ_JBGGKU010000003.1:0-467550 GCF_041287085.1 Mycobacterium sp. pW045
TCGTCGAACCTCGCTAACCGCCGGTGTTGATGCGGCGGTCCAGCTTCGGCTCTCCTTCGTCGAACCTCGCTAACCGCCGATTAGGCTCATCGGTCATGTCGACCGGATCTTGTCGCCGCCGCGGACCGCTGGCCGGTGCCGTCGTGCTGGCGCTGCTCGCCGGGCTGCTCGCCGGGTGCGGGCGATCCGACGGCGCGGCGCTGCAACCGGGCTTCGGGCCACGGGCCGTCGCACTCAACGCCGACGTGGTGCGAAGCTCCGCCGGATTGTTGCGGGGCACGGTCGGCCCGGATCACCGGCTTTTCCAAGGGATTCCGTACGCCGCAGCGCCGGTCGGGCCGCTGCGTTGGCAACCGCCGGCGCCGATGCCGGCGTGGCAGGGAGTGCGCGACGCCGTCAAACGCGGGCCGTGGTGCATCCAGCCGGATGCCGCCGAGGTGGACCCGATCAGCGAGGACTGCCTGACGCTCAACGTGTGGACGCCGACCGGTTCGGCGGCCGAGCCGTTGCCGGTCATGGTGTGGATCCACGGCGGCAGCTTCATGCGGGGCGCCGGTGACATCTACCACGCGCAGCGACTGGCGGTCCGCGGCCGCATCGTCGTCGTCACCATCAACTACCGGCTGGGCGCGCTGGGCTTCCTGGCCGACCCCGCACTAGGTGAGGTCGGCAACTACGGGCTGGCCGACCAGCAGGCAGCGCTGCGCTGGGTGCGCGACAATATCGGTGCGTTCGGCGGCGACCCGGCCAAGGTGACGATCGCCGGTGAGTCCGCCGGCGGCATGTCGGTCTGCGATCACCTGGCCGCACCGGAGTCGGCCGGGTTGTTCCGGGCCGCGATCATCCAGAGCGGACCGTGTCAGGCGCAGGTCGAGGCTCCCGACGCGCGGCGGATCAGTCGCGACTACACCGAATCCGTCGGGTGCGCCGAGCGGGGTAAGCGGGCCGCCGCCGAGAATGCGGATGTGGCCGCCTGCCTACGCGGGCTGTCGGTCGACCGGCTGACCAAGCCGTTGTGGTACGCCCGGTTCGGCACCGACCAACTCAGTGGACCGGTCGTCGGGACCCCGCTGCTGCCGGCCGATCCGGTGCGGGTGTTCCGGGACGGCGGCGCGGCCCGGGTGCCGGTGCTGCTGGGCGTCAACCGCGACGAGTTCACCATGTTCGTCGCGCTGCGCTATCTGCGTGTCGGCCGGGAGATCGCCGCCACGGAGTACCTGGACGAGCTGGAGGACACCTTCGGCTCCGGTGAAGGCCCCGCGGTGGCCGAGCACTACCCGCCGGCACGATTCGGCGACAGCACCTCGCTGGCCTACGCCGCGGCGGCCACCGACGACATCTTCGCCTGCCTGGCCGATCGGATGGCTCGCGGGCTGGTCGCCGGCGCGCCGGTGTACGGCTATGAATTCGCCGACCCGCACGCGCCGGCGCCGGAGCTCTTCGACCATCTGCCGTTCCCGATCGGTGCCACCCACTCGCTGGAGATGCGCTACCTGTTCGACATCGGCGGCGCCCCGCCACTGGACCCCGTGCAACGGCGGTTGTCCGACCAGATGGTCGAGTACTGGACCGGTTTCGTGGTCACCGGCGCCCCGGTGGGCGTCGGCCAGCCCGACTGGCCCGCGGCCGCAGCCGGCGCCGACCGGCGGTGGATGTCGCTGCGACCCGACGGCAGTCGGATGATCACCGACTTCGGCGCGGCGCACCAGTGTGACTTCTGGGCAACCGTGCGGAGTTGATCCGCGCCCACCCGCCGGACGGGCGGCAGGGGAGCAGTGGCGATCAGGTCCGAGTCACCCAGGTGGTGATCTCGGCGTGCACCACTTCGACGCCGGATTCATCGGTGACGCTGACCGGCACCGTGACCTCCACGCCGTCGCTGATGGCCTCGAAGTCCGGCAAGTCCGGCGGGGCCAGTCGGGCGGTGGCCCGCAACGACGTCGTCGCCTTGGCCAGGTAGGCCACGTTCATCGACTTGGGGATCCAGCGATGGCTGCGCGGCACCGTGGCCTCCATCAACATCCCCATCGCCACCTCGGCGGCGTTGCAGGAGGCGATCGCGTGCACGGTGCGCAGATGGTTGTAGACGAACGGCCACTTCGGCACCAGTACCTCGGCCAGTCCGGGCTCCATCCGGACCACGTGCGGCAGCACCGATGCGAAGTAAGGGACTCTGGCCATGGCCGCGGCCGAGAACAGCCGGGTGCCGCCGGGCAGGCCCGCCAACCGGCGCCAGGCCTGATATGTACTGGTAGGTCCGGTCACGGCGAGCTATCTTACCGGCAAGTAAGATCGCTCGCGGGGTGGCTCCACCGGGTCACGGCCGGAGGGCCGGCGTCGATGTGACCGGGGATTTGGCCGCTGACCCGATCTGGGGCATACTGTTCAGGTTCGCCTGCGCCGGGGTTGCCCTGGTCGGGCATACGACCAGCGCCCAACCGGGCGCGTCCGGTCCCACTCTCGCAGCACGGAGTTTTTTCGCCGTGAACGAGGCCGCGTGCGGGCGACACGCCCGACCGCGGGGACCGGTGGACCAGGACAGGTAAACAGCGGCGGCAGCGCCCAGCGCAATGTCGGCACAGGGTCGATGGCCCTGAAAAGGCAGCAGTGCGCGCGGGCGCGAAGGGTTCGAAAGCCGGACCCCTTTGCAGGAGTGAGGTAGCAGAAGCGTGGCGGGACAAAAGATCCGCATCAGGCTCAAGGCCTACGACCATGAGGCTATTGACGCCTCGGCGCGCAAAATCGTCGAGACGGTCACCCGCACCGGTGCGTCCGTGGTGGGCCCGGTGCCGCTGCCGACCGAGAAGAACGTGTATTGCGTCATCCGGTCCCCGCACAAATACAAGGACTCGCGGGAGCACTTCGAGATGCGCACCCACAAGCGGCTGATCGACATCCTCGATCCCACGCCGAAGACCGTTGACGCCCTGATGCGCATCGATCTGCCGGCCAGCGTTGACGTCAACATCCAGTAGGAGCCACGAGAAACCATGGCACGTAAAGGTCTTTTGGGTACCAAGCTGGGCATGACGCAGGTGTTCGACGAGAACAACAAGGTCGTGCCGGTCACGGTCGTCAAGGCCGGGCCCAACGTGGTGACCCGCATCCGCACCCCCGAGCGCGACGGCTATTCGGCCGTGCAGCTCGCCTACGGCGAGATCAGCCCTCGCAAGGTCAACAAGCCGCTGACCGGTCAGTACGCTGCCGCCGGGGTCAACCCCCGCCGGCACCTGGCCGAGTTGCGGCTTGACGACGCCGAGGCCGCCGCGACCTACGAGGTCGGCCAGGAGCTGACCGCCGAGATCTTCGCCGACGGCGCCTACGTCGACGTGACCGGCACCTCCAAGGGCAAGGGCTACGCCGGCACCATGAAGCGGCACGGCTTCGCCGGTCAGGGCGCCGGGCACGGCGCTCAGGCGGTGCACCGCCGGCCGGGTTCGATCGGCGGTTGCTCCACCCCGGGCCGGGTGTTCAAGGGCACCCGGATGTCGGGCCGGATGGGCAACGACCGCGTCACCACCCAGAACCTGGTGGTGCACAAGGTGGACGCCGAGAACGGCGTGCTGCTGATCAAGGGCGCCATTCCGGGACGCAACGGTGGGCTGGTTCTGGTCCGCAGCGCGATCAAAAAGGGTGAGAAGTAATGGCTTCCAAAGAGCAAACGGCACTGACGATTGACGTCAAGAGCCCGGACGGCAAGACGAGCGGCTCGGTCGAGCTGCCCGCCGAGCTGTTCGACGCTCCCGCCAACATCGCGCTCATGCACCAGGTGGTGATCGCTCAGTTGGCCGCGGCCCGTCAGGGTACGCACTCGACCAAGACCCGCGGCGAGGTTCGCGGCGGTGGCCGTAAGCCGTACCGGCAGAAGGGCACCGGCCGGGCCCGGCAGGGTTCGATCCGGGCGCCGCAGTTCACCGGTGGTGGCGTGGTGCACGGTCCCAAGCCGCGCGACTACAGTCAGCGCACCCCGAAGAAGATGATCGCCGCCGCGCTGCGTGGCGCGTTGTCGGACCGGGCCCGCAACGGTCGCATCCACGCGGTCACCGAGCTGGTGAGCGGACAGACCCCGTCGACCAAGAGCGCCAAGGCTTTCCTGGGCACGATCACCGACCGCAAGCAGGTGCTCGTGGTCATCGGCCGGGCCGATGAGACGGGCGCCCGCAGCGTGCGCAACCTGCCGGGTGTGCACATCCTGGCCCCGGACCAGCTCAACACCCACGATGTGCTGCGTGCCGACGACGTGGTGTTCAGCGTCGAGGCCCTCAACGCCTACATCTCCGGCAGCGCGGCGCACACCCAGGAGCAGGAGGTTTCGGCCTGATGGCGACCGTCAGCGACCCCCGCGACATCATCGTCGCGCCGGTCATCTCCGAGAAGTCCTACGGGCTGATCGAGGACAACGTGTACACCTTCGTGGTGCACCCCGACTCGAACAAGACGCAGATCAAGATCGCGATCGAGAAGATCTTCGCCGTCAAGGTCGCGTCGGTGAACACCGCGAACCGGCCGGGTAAGCGCAAGCGGTCCCGGGCCGGCTACGGCAAGCGCAAGGACACCAAGCGCGCCATCGTGACCCTGGCGCCCGGCAGCAAGCCGATCGACCTGTTCGCCGCACCGGCCTGACCGGAGTGAAAGAGAGACCTAACTGACATGGGAATCCGCAAGTACAAGCCGACGACCCCCGGTCGTCGCGGTGCCAGCGTCTCCGATTTCGCCGAGCTCACCCGCTCTCACCCGGAGAAGTCGCTGGTCCGGCCGCTGCACGGCCGTGGCGGGCGTAACGCCCACGGCCGGATCACCACCCGGCACAAGGGTGGTGGCCACAAGCGCGCCTACCGGGTGATCGACTTCCGTCGCCACGACAAGGACGGCGTCAACGCCAAGGTCGCGCACATCGAGTACGACCCGAACCGCACCGCGCGGATCGCGCTGCTGCACTACCTGGACGGCGAGAAGCGCTACATCATCGCCCCGCAGGGCCTGTCGCAGGGCGACGTGGTGGAGTCGGGCCCCAACGCCGACATCAAGCCGGGCAACAGCCTGCCGCTGCGCAACATCCCGGCCGGCACCATGGTGCACGCCGTCGAACTGCGGCCCGGCGGCGGTGCCAAGCTGGCCCGGTCGGCCGGATCCAGCATCCAGCTGCTGGGCAAGGAAGGCAGCTACGCCTCGCTGCGGATGCCCTCCGGCGAGATCCGCCGGGTCGACGTGCGCTGCCGCGCCACCGTCGGCGAGGTGGGCAACGCCGAGCAGGCCAACATCAACTGGGGCAAAGCCGGCCGGATGCGGTGGAAGGGTAAGCGCCCCTCCGTCCGTGGTGTGGTCATGAACCCGGTGGACCACCCGCACGGTGGTGGTGAGGGCAAGACCTCCGGCGGCCGGCACCCGGTCAGCCCGTGGGGTAAGCCGGAGGGTCGCACCCGCCGGCCGAACAAGCCCAGCGACAAGCTCATCGTCCGACGCCGGCGCACCGGCAAGAAGCGCTAGGAAGCGGAGGGAAAGCGATGCCACGCAGCCTCAAGAAGGGTCCGTTCGTCGACGACCATCTGCTCAAGAAGGTCGACGTCCAGAACGAGAAGAACACCAAGCAGGTCATCAAGACCTGGTCGCGTCGGTCGACGATCATCCCCGACTTCATCGGGCACACGTTCGCCGTTCACGACGGCCGCAAGCACGTCCCGGTATTCGTCACCGAGTCGATGGTCGGGCACAAGCTCGGCGAATTCGCCCCGACGCGCACCTTCAAGGGACACATCAAGGACGATCGGAAGGCTAAGCGCCGGTGACCGTAACGACTGAATTTCCGTCCGCTGTCGCCAAGGCCCGCTTCGTGCGGGTCTCGGCCAGCAAGGCGCGCCGGGTGATCGACCTGGTGCGCGGCAAGTCGGTGTCCGAGGCACTGGACATCCTGCGCTGGGCGCCGCAGCAAGCCAGCCTGCCGGTGGCCAAGGTGATCGCCAGCGCGGCGGCCAACGCCGAGAACAACAACGGCCTGGACCCGTCCACCCTGGTGGTGGCGACCGTCTACGCCGACGAGGGCCCGACGGCCAAGCGGATCAAGCCGCGCGCCCAGGGACGTGCCTACCGGATCCGCCGGCGCACCAGCCACATCACGGTCGTGGTGGAGAGCCGGCCGTCCAAGGGCGGTCCGGCGCAGTCCGCCGGCGCCGCCCGGGCGCGTCGTGCGCAGGCCAGCAAGGCCGCCTCGGAGAAGGGCGCGGCGCCGGCCAAGAAGGCACCGGCCAAGAAGGCTTCCGCGGCCAAGGCTGCCGAGAAGACGACTGAGAAAGCGGCGGCGAAGAAGGCGCCCGCCAAGAAGGCTTCGGCGGCGAAGGCCGCGGAGACGGCCGCAGCCAAGAAGGCGCCTGAGACGTCCGACGCGAAGGAGGGCTCGGAGTAATGGGCCAGAAGATCAACCCGCACGGCTTCCGGCTGGGCATCACCACCGACTGGAAGTCGCGGTGGTACGCCGACAAGCAGTACGCGGACTACGTCAAGGAGGACGTGGCGATCCGCCGGCTGCTGTCGACCGGGCTGGAGCGCGCCGGTATCGCCGACGTCGAGATCGAGCGCACCCGTGATCGGGTCCGCGTGGACATCCACACCGCCCGGCCGGGCATCGTCATCGGCCGCCGCGGCACCGAGGCCGACCGGATCCGCGCCGACCTGGAGAAGCTGACCGGCAAGCAGGTGCAGCTCAACATCCTCGAGGTGAAGAACCCCGAGTCGCAGGCGCAGCTGGTGGCCCAGGGCGTCGCCGAGCAGCTGAGTAACCGCGTGGCGTTCCGCCGCGCGATGCGCAAGGCGATCCAGTCGGCGATGCGCCAGCCCAACGTCAAGGGCATCCGGGTGCAGTGCTCGGGCCGGCTCGGTGGTGCTGAGATGAGCCGCTCGGAGTTCTACCGTGAGGGTCGGGTGCCGCTGCACACGCTGCGCGCCGACATCGACTACGGCCTCTACGAGGCCAAGACCACCTTCGGCCGGATCGGTGTGAAGGTCTGGATCTACAAGGGCGACATCGTCGGTGGCAAGCGCGAGCTGGCCGCTGCCGCACCGTCCGCCGACCGCCCCCGCCGGGAGCGGCCGTCGGGCACCCGCCCGCGCCGCAGCGGCGCCTCGGGCACCACCGCCACCAGCACCGATGCCGGGCGGGCCGCCGAGACCATCGAGAGCACCGCTGCTGCCGAACCGGCCGTCGAGGGCCAGGGAAGCGCTGCGGCCGCGGAGCCGCAGGCAACGCAGAGCACGGAGAGCTGAATCATGTTGATTCCCCGCAAGGTCAAGCACCGCAAGCAGCATCACCCGAAACAGCGCGGTCTCGCCAGTGGCGGCACCGCGGTGACCTTCGGTGACTACGGCATCCAGGCACTGGAGCACGCCTACGTCACCAACCGGCAGATCGAATCGGCGCGTATCGCCATCAACCGGCACATCAAGCGTGGCGGCAAGGTGTGGATCAACATCTTCCCGGACCGTCCGCTGACCAAGAAGCCCGCCGAGACCCGCATGGGTTCGGGTAAGGGCTCGCCGGAGTGGTGGGTCGCCAACGTCAAGCCGGGCCGGGTGCTGTTCGAGCTGAGCTACCCCAACGAGGCCGTCGCCCGCGCCGCACTGACCCGGGCGATCCACAAGCTGCCGATCAAGGCGCGCATCGTCACCCGAGAGGAGCAGTTCTGATGGCAGTGGGAGTTACCGCCGGCGAACTGCGCGAGCTCAATGCCGACGAGCTCGTCGAGCGGCTGCGCGAGTCCAAAGAGGAGCTGTTCAACCTGCGTTTCCAGATGGCGACCGGGCAGCTCAGCAACAACCGTCGGCTCCGCACGGTGCGCCACCAGATCGCGCGCATCTACACCGTGTTGCGCGAACGGGAACTGGGCCTGGCGTCCGGTCCCGATGGTTCTGAAGGCGAGGCATCGTAATGGCACAGGCTGCAAAGGCTAACGCCACGGAGAAGGGCCCCAAGCACACTCCGCGCACGGAGAAGCCGCGGGGCCGCCGCAAGACCCAGATCGGTTACGTGGTCAGCGACAAGATGGAGAAGACCATCGTCGTCGAGCTGGAAGACCGGGTGAAGCACCCGCTCTACGGCAAGATCATCCGGACCACCAAGAAGGTCAAGGCGCACGACGAGAACAACACGGCCGGCATCGGCGACCGGGTGTCGCTGATGGAGACCCGCCCGCTGTCGGCCACGAAGCGCTGGCGGCTGGTCGAGATCCTCGAGAAGGCCAAGTAACGGCCGGTCTTCCGGTCAAGCCGGGAGTTTGACCCGCGCGAGCGGTTGCTGCGTGGTGGGCCCGAGCGGCACCTGCAGCGGTTCGTGGTCGTCCAACTGCCGGGCGGGCACGGCCAGCGTCCGGCGCAGGGGCGTCGGCAGGCTGGTGCGCAGCGCCGTCAATTGCCGGCCGTTGAGGCGGTTCAATCCGGCCCACATGTTGCGGCGCAGCCGGCGACCGGTGTGGTAACGCACCAGCACCGACACGTCGGTGTGGTTGTTCTGTGCTGTGAGCCGGACGGTGACGGCCGTGGTGTCGGCGGCGCGCTGCCAGAGCTGTTCCAGATTCGCCGTGGTGATGTCGCGCGGCGACATCCAGAAGGTGGCCGCGTACTGTCTGGGACCCTCGCGTTGCTTCTGCTTCAGCCGGCGTCGGCGCCGCCGGATCCGGGTGGGCTGTAGCCCGGCCAGCACCGTCGCGTCGACCCGGCCGAACTCCTCGGCCGGTAGTACCCGGGTGAGGATGTGTCGCTCCTGAAGGGTCTGCGCGAGCCGTTCGGTGGCCGCCGCCAGCGTCGCCGCCACCGAGTCGCGTACCGCCACCGCTTCGGCGTTGCGCATCGGATCCATCCGCAGGACCAGCCAGGTGTCGCGGGGGCAGGCGGTGTCGGGGACGGCCGGTGCCTGCTCGTCCTCGGCCGGGCCGGTGTCGGTGTCGCCGTCGGAGGTGGTGTCGCACGTTCGCACCGAGACGATGTCGATGCCGTCGAGGCGGACGTCGAACTGCCGCAGGGCGGCGGCGGCCAGACCGGCCGGTAGCGCGCTCAGCGGCTGGTGTGGGCGGGCGTCGCGGCCCGAGGTGGCTACTGGTCGCGGCGCCACGGCGATCACGGTGACCAACTGCCCCCGGTGTTCGCGCATGCCGACGACGTCGTGGCTGTAGCGGCGGCGGTGATCGAAGCCGGGCGTGCAGCCTTCGTTGAGAAACCTCGCGGGGTTGGCGAACCGATCCAGTACCCGTGCCAGCACTATCGAGGTCAGCGGGACCCGGCGGTGGGTGATCAGCGCGGCCGCCGTCACCACTGCCGCGACCCCGACGCCCGGCCACCAGGCGCGTGCCGGCGATCCCAGCTCGGTGGGCCAATGGCCGGCGAGTCGCAGAATCGCGAGATCGATGAGGAACACCGTCGTCACACGCAACCAGGACAGATTCAGTCCAAAGCTATGCTGCGCTTTCACCGTTGCGCCTGCTTCATAACCCCCCCGGGAGATTGTCCAGAATTTGCGCGCTGACCGGGTTTCCCGGTCGTGTCGGGACCCAAACATCCCAGGCCCCGGCTGCTGGAGGCCTGGGATGCCGGGCCAGCCGCGCGCTCCGGCGGCAATGGCCGCTTGCTCAGAGGCCCAGGAAGCTCAGCGGATCGAACATGCTCGCGATGTCGGTGGCGCCGCCGGCTGCGTCGGCTGCGCCCGTGGCGGCGTCCGCCACGCCGCTGGCGGCTGCGTCGGCGGCGCCACCGGCCGCATCGGCTGCCGCGCTGCCGGCCGCGTCGGCGGCATCGGCCCCCAACGCGGACACCCCGCTGAACGCGTCACCCGGATCGAGCAGTCCGGCCGCATCGAAATCGGTCGGGATGTTGAAGTCGCCGAACGGGGTTACCAGGGTGTCGGTGATGGAGTTGGCGGCGCCCTCCGCTCCCGGGATGTCGGTGTAGATATTCGCGAATCCGTTGCCGAAGTTCATGACGTCATAGACCGTGCCGACGGTGGGAAGGTCCGATGTGGTGGCGTCACTGGCCGGATCAACGTCGGTGATCGTGAACTGTGTGTTGTGGATACCGCCGAACAGGTTCGTGACGTTCTCGCTGGCGGTGACGCTGCCGAGGTCAGTGGCGTCGGTCCCGC
This sequence comes from Mycobacterium sp. pW045, assembly GCF_041287085.1. NCBI lineage: Bacteria > Bacillati > Actinomycetota > Actinomycetes > Mycobacteriales > Mycobacteriaceae > Mycobacterium > Mycobacterium sp. pW045. Next base: position 10,121 of record NZ_JBGGKU010000003.1, read on the forward strand.
TGCCGCTGGTGATATCGAACGACTGATCGCCCTCGGCCACCTGAAACAGTGGCGGGGCGCTGAACAGCGGGCTGAGCGGGGTGAAACCCTCAGAACCGTCGGCCTGGACGGGGCTGAAGGTGGTGTCACCGATGGTGAAGCTGTCGCCGGCGCCGGGCGTCGCATCGGTGGACGTCAGGTCACCGGAAGTGATGTCTGGTGTGCCACCGGGGGTGGCGTCCGGCGCACCGGTGACCGGCAAGCCACCGGTATCACCGATCGGCTGCGGGCTGGTCGCGTCCGGCGCGGCTGTCAGCGCGCCGAGGCCGCCGAGCTCGGGTGCGTTCGCGTCCGGGCTGAGCGTGCCGATGTCGCCGAGCGGCGTCGTGCCGCCGGTTCCCGCCATGCTGCTTGTCAGGCCGACCGGTATTGCGGTGCTGCCGATGTCACCCGCCGCGCCCACACCATTGTCGGCAGAAGCAATCGTTGCGGGCAGGATTGTGGTCGTGAGTAGTCCGGCGGTGGCCCCACCGACCGACAATATGATCCGACGATTCATTTCGGTGCGTTCCTTCCGTCTTTGTTGTCCCGGGCATGAGCTCACCTTTGAACTCGCCCGGGCGCCGGTGAACATCGCCAATCACCCGGCGTCCGCGCGCAATAGACCGCGATACGAACGCGACGCATCAATGCTGTTGGGCGACAACGTATGTCCGAACGCCCGGGACGCTGGCTGAGCCCCCTCGGCATCCTCGTCAGACGCTAACGGGTCGCGACCGCGGCCACCACCCCTGTCAGCGGATATTTCAACAGTTAATCTCAATGTAGAGAATCGCCATCATCGATTGACGCACGTAAGGCCGACGATGTAAGTCATTGGGGCAGTTAACTTGCGGGTAGAACAAGCATTTGTCCTAGTCTGGTCTCAGCGGAATCAAAGTAATCCTGTTGGCGGAATGGAACTTTCGGTTTGACCGATCCGAGGCGGGCTGCACACTGATCGCTATGGAACTGCGCCAGCTGAAACATTTCGTCGCCGTGGCCGAAGAGTTGCACTTCACCCGGGCGGCAGCGAAAGTCCACGTGGTGCAGTCCACCCTGTCGGCCTCGATCAGCGGCTTGGAAGCCGAGCTCGGTACCGCGCTGCTGGTGCGAAACAATCGTCGCGTCGACCTGACCACCGCCGGGCAGGCATTGCTGCCGGACGCGCAGCATGCGCTGGCCGCCGCAGAGCGGGCGCGTGCCGCCGTCGACGCGGTCCGGGGGTTGTTGTCCGGGCAGCTGCGCATCGGGGCGATCAAGGGGCTGGGAACCGTCGACCTGCCCGCGCTGCTGACGCGGTATCACCGGAGCTTCCCACGCATCGAGATCACGCTGCGTCACGATCCCATCGACACACTGGTCCAGGAGACCGCCGACGGCGGGCTGGACCTCGCCTTCGTCAGCCGACCCTTCGACGGCAGTCGTGTCAAGGAGCTGTCACTGGGCGCCGAGCACCTGGTGCTGGCGGTACGACACGACGACCCGCTCGCCGGCGCCGGCACCGTCGCCCTGACCGACCTGCAGCAGCGCGAGTTCGTCGAACGCCGGGCCGAGCTGCGGACTCGAATGCACATCGACAGCATCTGCGCCGAGCTCGGTTTCGAGCGGAACATCTGCGCGGAATCCAACACGCCCGACGATCTGGTCGACCTGGTCGCGGCCGGCCTGGGTATTGCCCTGCTGCCGCCGGCGCTGGTGGCGAAGTCCGAGCACATCGTCGCGGTGGCGACCGACCCGGCAATCCCGCGCGACTTGGCGCTGATCACCCCGGGGGAGCGGGCGCTCTCGCCGGCGGCTGCGGCATTCCTCGGCGAGCGGCTGTCGACCGGTGCCGGGAAGCCCGAGATGTCGGGTCGCCGGGAGCCGTCTGCGGTGTGAAAGCCCCCTGCGGCCTCACCGGGTCGGTAGGCTCTCACCCGATCCGGGGGGCTGACAACGGAGTGAGTGATAGTGGAATTTCAGGGCAAGATCGATCTCGACATCCGTGATTCCGAACCGGACTGGGGGCCGTTCGCCGCGCCGACCGCCCCCGCGGGCGCACCCAATGTGCTCTACCTGGTCTGGGATGACATCGGCATCGCCACCTGGGACTGCTTCGGCGGGCTGGTAGAGATGCCGGCGATGAGCCGGATCGCCGAACGTGGCGTCCGGCTGTCCCAGTTCCACACCACCGCGCTGTGCTCCCCGACCCGAGCGGCGCTGCTCACCGGCCGCAACGCCACCAGTGTCGGCATGGCCACCATCGAGGAGTTCACCGACGGATTCCCCAACTGCAGCGGGCGCATCCCCTTCGAAACCGCGCTGCTGAGTGAGGTTCTCACCGAACGCGGCTGGAACACCTTCTGCGTCGGCAAGTGGCACCTGACCCCGCTGGAAGAGTCCAACATGGCCAGCACCAGACGGCACTGGCCCACGCAGCGCGGATTCGAACGGTTCTACGGGTTCATGGGCGGTGAGACAAACCAGTGGTACCCGGACCTGATCCACGACAACCACCCCGTCGCGCCACCGGCGACACCCGAAGATGGCTACCACCTGTCCAAGGACATCGCCGACAAGACAATCGAATTCATCCGCGACGCCCAGACGATCGCGCCGGGCAAGCCCTGGTTCGGCTATGTCTGCCCAGGCGCCGGTCACGCCCCGCACCACGTCTTCACCGAATGGGCTGATCGCTACGCCGGACGGTTCGACATGGGTTATGAGCAGTACCGGGAGATCGTGCTGGCCAACCAGAAGAAGCTGGGCCTGGTGCCACCGGACACCGAGCTCTCCGAGGTCAACCCCTACGCCGATGTCACCGGTGTTGACGGCCAGCCGTGGCCAGCGCTGGATACCGTGCGCCGGTGGGAGAGCCTGGACGACGACGAGAAGCGACTCTTCGCCCGGATGGCAGAGGTGTTCGCCGGGTTCCAGAGCTACACCGACGCCCAGATCGGCCGGATCCTGGACTATCTCGAGGAATCCGGACAACTCGACAACACCATCGTGGTGGTGATCTCCGACAACGGGGCCAGCGGCGAGGGCGGGCCCAACGGGTCGCCGAATGAGAACAAGTTCTTCAACGGCTACATCGACACCGTCGAGGAGGCGATGAAGCTCTTCGACGAGCTGGGCACGCCGGAGACCTACAACCACTACCCGATCGGGTGGGCGATGGCGTTCAACACGCCCTACAAGCTCTACAAGCGCTACGCATCACACGAGGGCGGCATCGCCGATCCCGCGATCGTGAGCTGGCCCAAGGGAATCGCTGCTCGCGGCGAGGTGCGCGACACCTACGTCAACGTGTGCGATGTGACTCCGACAGTCTATGACTTGATCGGTATCACCCCGCCCGACACCGTTCGCGGCATCACCCAGCGGCCACTGGAAGGTGTCAGTTTCAAAGCCGCACTGCAAGATCCGGACGCCGACACCGGAAAACACACCCAGTTCTACACGATGCTCGGCACCCGTGGGATCTGGCACCGGGGCTGGTTCGCCAACACCGTGCACGCCGCGACCCCATCCGGCTGGGGCCACTTTGACGCCGACCGCTGGGAGCTCTACAACCTCGCCGAGGACCGCAGCCAGTGCCGTGACCTAGCCGCTGAGCATCCAGAGAAACTCGCGGAACTCCAAGCGCTGTGGTTCGCCGAGGCGGAGAAATACAACGGGCTGCCGCTGGCCGACCTCAACATCTTCGAGATGACGAGCCGGCAGCGGCCGTACCTGTCCCGTGACCGCACCAGCTACACCTACTATCCGCACACCGCCGAGGTGCCGATGGGGGCATGCGTGGAGCTGCGCGGCCGCTCGTTCTCGGTGCTGGCCCGGGTCGCGGTGGAATCCGCCGACGCCGAGGGTGTGTTGTTCAAACACGGAGCACGCCACGGCGGCCATGCGCTGTTCGTCCAGAGTGGCCGGCTGCACTACGTCTACAACTTCTTGGGTGAGCGCGAACAGTGGTTGTCATCGCCTGACCCGATTCCGTTGGGGCAGCATATTTTCGGGGTGCGTTTCGATCGGCGCGGTGTCGTCGAGGGTAGTCACACGCCGGTCGGGGAGGCTGCGCTCTACATCGATGACACGGTGGTCGCGACGCTGTCCGACATGATCACCCAGCCGGCAGCGTTCGCGTTGGCGGGTGGCGGGGTGAGCGTCGGGCGCAATACCGGACAGGCGGTGTCATCGGCGTACCGGGCGCCGTTCGGCTTCACCGGCGGGACCATCGCCGAGGTTGCCGTCGACATCAGCGGCGAGCCCTATGTCGATGTGAAAGCGAGTCTGGCAGCGGCGTTTTCGCGGGATTGATGCGATGCTGACAGAACTCGTCGATATCCCCGGCGGTGTCTTCCGGATGGGGTCGACGAGCTTCTACCCCGAAGAGGCGCCGATCCACACCGTGGCCGTGGCCGCGTTCGCGATCGAGCGGCATCCGGTGACCAATGCCCAGTTCGCCGAATTCGTCGCCGCAACCGGGTATGTCACCGTCGCCGAGCAGGAACCCGACCCGGTGTATGCCGCCGAGCCGGGCGCCCTGGTCTTCACCCCGACCGCCGGGCCGGTCGACCTGCGCGACTGGCGGCAGTGGTGGCGGTGGGTGCCCGGCGCGAGTTGGCGGCATCCGCTCGGTCCGCACAGCACCATCGAGCACAAGCCGGATCACCCGGTGGTCCAGGTCGCCTACCCCGATGCGGCCGGCTACGCGCGCTGGGCGGGGCGGCGACTGCCCGCCGAAGCCGAATGGGAGTACGCCGCCCGCGCCGGCACGTCCAGCACCTACCCCTGGGGCGAGGAGGAGAAGCCGGGCGGGGAACTGATGGCCAACACCTGGCAGGGTGCCTTTCCCTACCGCAACGACGGCGCGCTGGGCTGGTCCGGGACCTCCTCGGTGGGCAGCTTCCCGCCCAACGGTTGGGGGCTGCTGGACATGATCGGCAACGTCTGGGAGTGGACCACCACCGAGTTCTGCGGGCATCACCGCCTGGACCCACCGCCCAAGTCCTGTTGCGCGCCCGACGGCCCCGCCGACCCGGGCGTCAGCCAGACCCTCAAGGGCGGATCGCACCTGTGCGCACCGGCGTACTGCCACCGCTACCGGGCCGCGGCACGCTCCCCGCAGTCACAGGACACCGCAACCAGCCACATCGGGTTCCGCTGCGCGGTGGGCTAACTACCCCGGGCGAGCGTGCGTGTTTGTGCGGAACGCGCCGGGCCAAGACGTACATAGACGCACGTTCACCGGCCTTGAACGGGCCCGACCCAGCGATGAAAGGCGTCTGCGTCGACATTGCTGCCGCACACGATGGTGACCACGTGCCGGCCGGCGAAGCGGTCGGGGTCTTCGAGGATCGCCGCGACGCCGAGTGCAGCCGACGGCTCGACAACGAGACCGGCATGGGTGAACAGCATCCGCATAGCAGCGACGATGGTCGATTCCTGGACCAGGACGGCGTCGTCCGCAACCAGGAGAAGGTCCTCCAGCACGGCCGGGATGGGCCGACGGCTGGCGACACCGTCGGCGATGGTGTCCGCCGAGTCGGCGGTGACAACCCGCCGGTGGTGCCACGACTGCGTCATGGCCGGGGCGCCGGCCGGCTGGACGCAGATCACCTCGACTTCGGGTGCCAGAGTTTTCAGTACGTGGCCCACGCCGGTGGCCAGCGCACCGCCGCCCAGCGCGATCAGGACCGCGTCGAACGATCCGGCGACCGCCACCAGTTCCAGCCCGATGGTCGCCGCGCCCTCGCAGGTCTCGATATCGCGGCTGTCTTCGACCAGCCGGATGCCCTTCTGTTGAGCGATAGCCGCCGCCTGATCGCGCGCCACATCGAAATCGCCGTCCGCCAGCTCAAGGTGGGCTCCTAATGCGCGGATGTGGTCCAGCTTGACCGCGGGCGCAGAATGCGACGCCACGACGGTGATGTCGATTCCGCGGCGGCGACCGGACCAGGCCAGGGCGTGGCCCAAGTTGCCGACGCTGGCGCACACCGCGGCCCGCGATCCGCTGTCGACCAGCTGATTCGTCACCACCTCGGTGCCGCGAGCCTTGAAGCTGCGTACCGGGTTCGCCGTCTCGAGCTTGATGCTGAGCCGGCAGCCCAGGCTGGCCTCCAACGCCGCACAGCGATACAGCGGAGTGTCAAGAAACATCGGGTCAATCAGCTGACGCGCCGCCTGAATGCGTCCGGTGTCGAGGCGCGTCTTCCTCACCACCGCAGCGTAACGGCGGCGGCAGCGAAAGCCCCATGGCGCGAACGTGCATAGTGGTACGACTTATCCCGGCGTGTCGGGTGCAAACACGCCCGCTCGCGGCACGGGGAGCGGCGATGGCGTCGATTTGGTGCTGGGCGGTCCGTCACCTAAGCTCTAGGGGTTGCCGAGGGCAGACCTCGGCCGGCGCAAGCTGGCCCCGCGTGCCCTTCGGCGATAAGAAGACCATGCACGACCGGGGAGATCCCGGCATGCGACTCGTCATGCCGCGCGTCGTCCCGATTATTGAGGAGATCTGGTGATTCAGCAGGAATCGCGGTTGAAGGTCGCCGACAACACCGGCGCCAAGGAGATCTTGTGCATCCGGGTGCTCGGCGGCTCGGGGCGGCGCTACGCCGGCATCGGTGATGTCATCGTCGCGACCGTCAAGGACGCCATCCCCGGCGGCAACGTCAAGCGGGGTGACATCGTCAAGGCCGTCGTGGTGCGCACCGTCAAGGAGCGTCGCCGCGCCGACGGCAGCTACATCAAGTTCGACGAGAACGCGGCCGTGATCATCAAGGCCGACAACGACCCGCGCGGAACCCGCATCTTCGGGCCGGTCGGCCGCGAGCTGCGGGAGAAGCGGTTCATGAAGATCGTCTCGCTGGCCCCGGAGGTGCTGTAGATGAAGGTCCACAAGGGCGACACCGTGCTGGTCATCGCCGGCAAGGACAAGGGCGCCAAGGGCAAGGTCCTGCAGGCCTATCCGGCCCGCAACCGGGTGCTGGTCCAGGGCGTCAACCGGATCAAGAAGCACGTCGCGAACTCGGCCAACCAGGCCGGCGCCTCCTCGGGCGGGATCGTCACGCAGGAAGCCCCGATCCACGTCTCGAACGTGATGGTCGTCGACTCCGACGGCAAGCCCACCCGGGTCGGCTACCGGGTGGACGAGGAGTCCGGCAAGAAGGTTCGCGTCTCCAAGCGCAACGGCAAGGACATCTAGAGATGACGACGGCAGAGAAGATTCAGCCCCGGCTGAAGGTGAAATACCGCGAAGAGATCCGGGACGCGCTGAACAAAGAGTTCAACTACGCCAACGTGATGCAGATCCCGGGCGTGGTGAAGGTCGTGGTGAACATGGGCGTCGGCGAAGCCGCCCGCGACGCCAAACTGATCAACAACGCGGTCAACGACCTGGCGCTGATCACCGGCCAGCGTCCGGAGATCCGCAAGGCCCGGCTGTCGATCGCTCAGTTCAAGCTGCGCGAGGGCATGCCGATCGGTGCCCGGGTGACGCTGCGCGGTGACCGGATGTGGGAGTTCCTCGACCGGCTCACCTCGATCGCGCTGCCGCGTATCCGCGACTTCCGGGGGCTGTCGCCCAAGCAGTTCGACGGCTCGGGCAACTACACCTTCGGGCTGGCCGAGCAGTCGATGTTCCACGAGATCGACGTCGACTCCATCGACCGCCCGCGTGGAATGAACATCACCGTCGTCACCTCGGCGACGAACGACGACGAAGGACGAGCGCTGCTGCGGGCACTCGGCTTTCCGTTCAAGGAGAAGTGACCTGATGGCGAAGAAGGCGTTGGTTAACAAGGCGGCCCGCAAGCCCAAGTTCGCGGTGCGCGCCTACACCCGCTGCAACAAGTGCGGCCGTCCGCGCGCGGTGCTCCGGAAGTTCGGCCTGTGCCGAATCTGCCTGCGCGAAATGGCGCACGCCGGCGAGCTGCCCGGTGTGCAGAAGAGCAGCTGGTGAGGGTGGAGGAGCAGCCTAAATGACCATGACGGACCCGATCGCGGACTTCTTGACCCGTCTGCGCAATGCCAACTCGGCGTATCACGACGAGGTGACCCTGCCGCACTCGAAGATCAAGGCCAACATCGCCGAGATCCTCAAGCGCGAGGGTTACATCAACGACTACCACGTCGAAGACGCCCGGGTGGGCAAGGCGCTGGTGGTCAACCTGAAGTACGGCCCGAACCGGGAGCGCAGTCTCGCCGGTCTGCGCCGGGTGTCCAAGCCCGGCCTGCGGGTCTACGCGAAGTCGACCAACCTGCCGCGGGTGCTCGGCGGCCTGGGCGTGGCGATCATCTCCACGTCTTCGGGTCTGCTCACCGACCGTCAGGCGGCCAGGCAGGGCGTGGGCGGCGAAGTCCTCGCGTACGTGTGGTGAGGGAGTAGCAGACATGTCGCGTATTGGTAAGCAGCCGGTCCCGGTTCCCGCCGGGGTCGACGTGACCATCAATGGCCAGAACGTATCGGTCAAGGGGCCCAAGGGCACCCTGGAGCTCACGGTGGCCGAGCCGATCAACGTCGCCCGCAACGACGACGGCGCCATCGTGGTGACTCGGCCGGACGACGACCGGCGTAACCGGTCGCTGCACGGCCTGAGCCGCACCCTGGTGGCGAACCTGATCACCGGCGTCTCCGAGGGCTACGTCCGCAAGATGGAGATCTTCGGGGTCGGTTACCGTGTGGCACTCAAGGGCTCCGACCTCGAGTTCGCCCTGGGCTACAGCCACCCGGTGCTGATCAAGGCGCCGGAGGGCATCACCTTCGCGGTGGAGACGCCCACCAAGTTCTCGATCTCGGGCATCGACAAGCAAAAGGTCGGTCAGATCTCGGCGAACATCCGCCGCCTGCGCCGTCCCGACCCCTACAAGGGCAAGGGCGTGCGCTACGAGGGTGAGCAGGTTCGCCGCAAGGTCGGAAAGACAGGTAAGTAGTCATGGCGCAATCAGAAGCAGGCACCGGGGCACGCAAGCCCATCGGGCAGAGCGTTTCGGAGGCCCGGCGTACGCACCGGGTGCGTCGGCACGCGCGGCTGCGCAAGAAGATCGCCGGCACCCCGGAGCGTCCCCGCCTGGTGGTGCACCGCTCTTCGCGGCACATTCACGTCCAGTTGGTCGACGACCTGGCCGGTCACACGCTGGCCGCGGCGTCCTCGATCGAGGCCGACGTGCGCGGTGTGGACGGCGACAAGAAGGCACACAGTGTGCGGGTCGGCCAGCTGATCGCCGAGCGAGCCAAGGCCGCCGGCGTGCAGACCGTGGTGTTCGACCGCGGCGGCTACACCTACGGTGGACGGATCGCGGCATTGGCCGACGCGGCCCGCGAGGGCGGGTTGAAGTTCTGATGCGCCGGACGACTGACTTGATGAACATGACTGGAAGGACCGCATGATGGCGGAGCAGCCGACAGGGGCCTCCTCGGCAGGTCCCGACACGGGCAGCGCCCCCCGTACCGACGGGCGCGACACTCGTGACAACCGGGGCGGGCGTGGTGGCCGCGACGGTGGTCGCGGCGGCCGTGACGGCCGGGACGGCGACAAGAGCAACTACCTGGAGCGCGTCGTCGCGATCAACCGGGTATCCAAGGTGGTCAAGGGTGGCCGCCGGTTCAGCTTCACCGCGCTGGTGATCGTCGGTGACGGCAAGGGCATGGTCGGGGTCGGCTACGGCAAGGCCAAGGAGGTCCCGGCCGCGATCGCCAAGGGTGTCGAGGAGGCCCGCAAGAGCTTCTTCCGGGTGCCGTTGATCCGTGGCACCATCACCCACCCCGTCCAGGGCGAGGCGGCCGCCGGTGTGGTGTTACTGCGCCCGGCCAGCCCCGGTACCGGTGTGATCGCCGGCGGTGCGGTGCGTGCGGTGCTGGAATGCGCCGGGGTGCACGACATCCTGTCCAAGTCGCTGGGCAGCGACAACGCGATCAACGTGGTGCACGCCACCGTGGCCGCGCTGAAGATGCTGCAGCGTCCCGAAGAGGTGGCGGCCCGACGTGGTCTGCCGATCGAAGATGTGGCGCCGGCCGCGATGCTCAAGGCCCGGCGGGAAAGCGAGTCGCTTGCCGCCAGCGCCGCCCGGGAAGGCACGGCATAACCATGGCAAATCTGAAGATCACCCAGGTCCGCGGCACCATCGGGGCTCGCTGGAATCAGCGCGAGAGCCTGCGCACGCTGGGCCTGCGCAAGATCCGCCAGTCGGTGGTGCGTGAGGACAACCCCCAGACCCGTGGCCTGATCCGGGTTGTCCACCACCTCGTGCAAGTGGAGGAAGCCGAATGACCATCAAGCTGCATGACCTGCGCCCCGCGCCCGGGTCGAAGACCAAGCGCACCCGCGTCGGTCGCGGTGAGGGTTCCAAGGGTAAGACCGCCGGTCGCGGCACCAAGGGCACCAAGGCCCGCAAGAACGTGCCGGTCCGGTTCGAGGGCGGGCAGATGCCGATCCACATGCGGTTGCCGAAGCTGAAGGGCTTCCGCAATCGGTTCCGCACCGAGTATGAGGTCGTCAACGTCGGCGACATCAACCGGCTGTTCCCGGACGGCGGCGCCATCGGTGTCGACGACCTGGTGGCCAAGGGCGCCGTCCGCAAGAACACGCTGGTCAAGGTGCTCGGCGACGGCAAGCTGACGGTCAAGGCCGACGTCACCGCGCACAAGTTCAGCGGTAGCGCCCGCGACAAGATCACCGCGGCCGGGGGCACCGCCACCGAACTGTAGGATTTCTCAGGGAAATCACGGTCGAAAAATCGCACTCCATCCAGCCGGATGGGGTGCGATTCTCGTCTGACCTGGCCTTTTGACGGACACGAAAAATAAAGCCTTGATATGCGCGCCACAGTCTCGTATAACGAGATACGGACCGGCATGACGTAGATCACTGGTCCGGGTCGGCTGGGAAGGCGTTGGGCATATGAGGCGGCGGCTGCGTTCCAGGTCCAACGGGCGGCACGGCAGTGCTGCACGGCGCGTCGCAGGGGCCGGCAGCGCGGTAGCCGCGTTCCTGGCGTTCGGGATGGCGCCGTTGGCTGCCGCGCCGGACGCCCGCGCGGACGTCGGGTTTGACGATTTCCTGGGCTGGCTCGGTCTGGAAGCCGACACTCAAGCCCTTACGCCCGAGTGGGTCGGCTCGGCCTGGGATCTGCCCGATTCGGCGGATGCGACTGGGATGGAGATAGCCCAGCTGTGGGACACCTACTTCTACATGCCGCTGCATGCACTTTTGCAAGACTGGATCAACTCGGACTTCGGGTCGCAGGTCAATGGCGTGATCAACCAGATCTTCGCGCCGTTCACCGAGAACTTCTGCGGGATGATCTGCAACGGCGCCGACGGCACCGAGAACAGCGTGAACGGCCAGGCCGGTGGGCTCTGGTTCGGCGACGGCGGTAACGGCTGGACCTCGGACATCGAGGGTGTAGCCGGCGGTAACGGCGGCCACGCCGGCGGTATCGGCAACGGTGGTGATGGTGGCGCCGGCGGTCTGGGTGCTGATGGTGGTAACGGCGGTCACGGTGGCGAGATGTGGGGCCACGGCGGCGATGGCGGAGCCGGTGGCGCTGCGACGGTTGCGCTGGTTGCTGGGAACGGTGGCAATGGCGGGTCCTCGGGTCAGGCCCAAGACTTCTTCGGCATGGGTGCGTGGGGCAACGGAGGCAACGGAGGCAAGGGCGGCGCGGGTCTGACCGGCGCCGACGGCGCGGACTCCCCGGCCGCCGGGGTGGCTGGCGGCGACGGCGGCACGGGCACGACGGGCGGTAAAGGCGGCGACGGCGGGGCCGGTTCGACGTGGCTCGGCATCGGCGGTAACGGCGGTGCCGGCGGTGCCGGTGGCGCCGGGGGCACCGGCGGTGACGGCTTCGAGGGGGCGGCAGGCTCCTTCGCAGGCGGCGGTGACGGCAATGGCGGCAACGGAAGTAACGGCGGCGCCGGCGGGAACGGCGGCGCCGGTGGACAGGCCGGCGCTGGCGGCGCGGGCGCGTGGTTGTTCGGTGGCTCCGGTGCCGCAGGCAGCAACGGCACCGCCGGGGCCGGCGGTGCTGGCGGGGACGGCAAAGACGGCGGCGATGGCGCCGACGGCGCGGCCGGGACCGACGGCACGGGGAGCGACCCGAATGGCACCGCCGGAATCAGCGGCGGCAACGGCGGCAATGCCGGAAGCGGTGGCGCCGGCGGTGTGGGCGGCGACGGAGTGGTCGCCGCCGACGGCGCCGACGGGCACGCCGGGATCGGGGGCAACGGGGGCAATGGCGGCAACGGCATCGACGGCATCGACGGCATCGCCACCGCCCCGAACGGAACCGCCGGTGGCAACGGCGGCGCCGGCGGTAGCGGTGGGCAGGGCGGGCTGGAAGCCGACGGCACCACCCGCGCAGCCGACGGCAATGGTGGCGTCGGAGGTACCGGCGGCAATGGCGGAGCCGGATATGACGCAGTCGCCGCCGGTGCGGCGTCGGGCACGTCCGGTGGCAGCGGCGGTACCGGCGGCAGTGGTGGCGCGGGCGGTACCGGTGCCAACGGCGGGGCCGGCGGTAATGCCGGCGAGGGCGGTCGCGGCGGTGACGGGGCCGCCGGGCTGGCCGGCACCAACGGCGCCAACGCCGGCGACGCGGGCAATGATGGACAAGCGGGAGGCAACGGTGGGACCGGCGGCGCCGGTGGCACCGGTGGCAATGGCGGCGCGGCGACCTCGCCGAGCGGGGCGGCCGGTAGCAACGGCAACGGTGGTGACGGCGGCGCGGGCGGCAACGCCGCAGCCGGTGGTATCGGCGGTGATGGCGCTGACGGTGACGAGAACCATCCGGATGGCGGTGCCGGCGGGAACGCCGGTGACGCCGGCACCACCGGCGCGGGCGGCGTGGGCGGCGCAGCCGGCACCGGCGGAGCCACGGGCACCGGAGCGGCGGGCAGCGGCGGGGCCGACGGATCCGGTCCGGCACCCACCGAAACCCACGGCGGTGACGGCGGCGATGGCTTCACCTCGACGACACCGGGGGTGGCCGGCGGTGCCGGCGGAGCCGGTGGCAGCGGCGGAACCATCGGCAACGGCGGGGCCGGCGGCCACGGCGGAGGCGGCGGCGACGATGCCGACGGCGGAAACGGCGGCGGGGGCGGTGACGGCGGCAGCCAGGTCGGCAACGGCGGGGCCGGCGGAAACGGCGGCGCCGGGCAGGGCACCGGCACCGGCGGGAACGGCGGTGACGGCGGGGATGGCGGCGCCGTGCAGGGCGACGGCGCCGACGGCGGCGACGGCGGCGCCAACGGTGGCAGTGGCGGCAATGGCGGCGACGCCAATGGCAGCGGCAACGGCGGCGATGGCGGCGACGGCACCGCAGGGGCCAGCGGCGCCAACGGCGGCTCGGGTACCCAGCCGGGCGAGGCCGGTGCCGACGGCGTCGCCGGCCAGTCGGGTGGCACCGGCGGCGCCGGCGGTACCGGCTCCGGTGCGGGTCATCACGGCGGCCAGGGCGGTGCCGGAGCCACCGGAGGCAACGGCGGCAACGGCGGTGACGGTGTGCAGGGTGCAGCCGGCACGTTCGACAACGCGGGCACCGGCACCGGCGGGAACGGTGGTGCGGGGGGTAGCGGCGCGGCCGGCGGTCGGGGCGGCGATGGCGGTGCGGGCGGCGCGGGCATCAACGGCGCGACCGCCGGCAGCCAGGGCGTCGGTGGCAGCGGTGGCAACGGCGGCGACGCGGGTATGGCCGCCGACGGCGGCCGTGGCGCCGACGGGATCGCCACGCGTCCCGATGCCGGCAATGGTGGTGACGGCGGTGCGGTCGGTAAGGCCGGCGCGGCCGGTGACGGTGGCTCCGGTTCGACACCCGGTTCGGACGGCCAAGCCGGTCACGGCCCGTCCGGCCAGCAGGGCAACGGCGGTGACGGGGGCGACGGCTATGACCCCGCGACCGACCCGAACGCGCCGCCGGGCGCCAGCGGCGGCAACGGCGGCCTAGGCGGAAACGGCAGCCTGTTGGGCACCGGGGGTGAGGGCGGTTCCGGTGGTAATGGCGCTACCGGTTTGGCCGGTGACGAGGGTCTGGCTCCAGGTGCGAAGGGGATGGCCGGCGGCACCGGCGGTGACGGCGGCAACGCCGGCAAAGGAGGTACCGGCGGCGCCGGCGACGGGGAGGATGGCGTCGCGGGGCAGGGGGGTGATGGCGGTCGGGGCGGGAACGGTGCTGTAGGTGCGGCGGGTGAGGATTCGACGCAGGCTGGGGTGGCTGGTGGTGTTGGTCAGGATGGTGGTGCTGGTGGTGATGGGGGTGCCGGGGGTAAGGGTGGTCTGACTGCTGCTGGGTCGGCTAGTGGTTTTGATGGCGCCCAGGGTGCCGGTGGTAACGGTGGCGATGGTGGTGTGGGTGGTCGCGGCTTTGATGGGGTTGCCGGTGGGGTTGGCACGGCCGGTGAGGACGGCACCGATGGCACGGCGATGTCGGCGGCGACTGCTGGTGGTGCTGGTGGCACGGGTCAGGCCGGTGGTGCGGGCAGTGATGGTGGTGCTGGGGGCAATGGTGGTGCGGCCGGTCATGGTTCGACCGATGGCAGCCAGGGTGTTGGTGGTGTTGGTGGGGCCGGGGGCAATGGCGGGACTGGTGGCAGCGGTGGTGGCGGCGGTCATGGTGGGGATGGGTATGACGCTGCGTCGGATCTGAGTGCGGCGGCGGGTACTTCTGGTGGTGATGGTGCCGTTGGTGGTTCCGGTGGTGTCGGGGGTGCTGGGGGTGCGGCCGGCCAGGGTGGTGCCGGCGGGACCGGGCTGAACGGTCAGGCGAACTCGGGTGCTGATGGCGTCACCGGCAATCAGGGTGCCGGTGGTGTTGGTGGCAATGGTGGTTCCGGCGGTGATGGGTCGACGGGTGCTCTTGGTGCTGATGGGGTGAATGCCGGTGAGGCCGGCGCCACCGGTGGCGCTGGTGGCAACGGCGGTAATGCCGCGGCGGGTGGCGCCGGCGGTCTGGGTGGCGGTGGCCAGGCGGCCAGTGGCACTGATGGCACAGCCGGTTCTGGTGGTGCTGGTGGTCGGGGTGGGAATGGTGCTGATGGCGCTGATGGTGATGATTCGACGCAGGCTGGGGTGGCTGGTGGTGTTGGTCAGGATGGTGGTGCTGGTGGTGATGGGGGTGCCGGGGGTAAGGGTGGTCTGACTGCTGCTGGGTCGGCGAGTGGTTTTGATGGCGCTCAGGGTGTCGGTGGTGATGGTGGCGATGGTGGTGTGGGTGGTCGCGGGTTTGATGGGGTGGCCGGTGGGGTCGGTTCGGCCGGTGATGACGGCATCGATGGCACGGCGACGACGGCGGCGACTGCTGGTACTGCTGGTGGGACCGGTCAGATCGGTGGTGCGGGCAGTGATGGTGGTGCTGGGGGCAATGGTGGTGCGGCCGGTCATGGTTCGACCGATGGCAGCCAGGGTCTTGGTGGTGTTGGTGGGGTTGGGGGCAATGGTGGTACCGGTGGCACCGGTGGCCGCGGTGGTGATGGCGGTGATGGGTATGACGCGGCGACCGATCTGAGTGCGGCGGCGGGTACTTCTGGTGGTGACGGGGCGGTTGGTGGTGCCGGTGGTGCCGGGGGTGCCGGCGGTGCGGCCGGCCAGGGTGGTGCCGGCGGGACCGGGCTGAACGGTCAGGCGGCCGCCGGTGCTGATGGCGCGGTTGGTGAGCAGGGCACCGGCGGCAACGGCGGCCTGGGCGGCAACGGTGGCAACGGCGCAGCCGGCGGAATCGGAACGACTGGTCCGGACGGTGGCGTGGGCACGGCGGGAACCAGCGCGACGCCCGACGGTGGCACCGGCGAGACCGGGCACACCGGTGGGCAGGGTCAAGCGGGCGGCAACGGCGGGGCCGGCGGCCAGGGCGGCGCGGCGGGCACGGGTTCCACGGACGGCGTGGTGGGCGCCGGCGGTGTCGGCGGCAACGGTGGCACCGGCGGCCAGGGCGGCACCGGCGGCAACGGCGGCACCGGCGGCGCCGGCTACGACCAACCCGGCACCAGCGGGCTGTCCGGCGGCAATGGTGGCATCGGCGGCGCAGGCGGAACCGGCGGTGACGGCGGCGAGGGCGGCACCGCAGGCCTCGGCGGCCTGAACGGGGCGGGTGTCGACCGGGCGGACTCGGGAACAGCCGGCGCCACCGGTGTGCAAGGTGTCGGCGGCAACGGCGGCGAGGGTGGCGTCGGCGGCGACGGCGCGACCGGCACCACCGGCGGCAACGGCAGCACCGGCAACACCGGGACGACGGGAACGGTGGGCAGCAGCACCGGTGGCATCGGTGGCACCGGCGGCGATGGCATCGACGGCGGGGTTGGCGGCAACGGCGGCAGCGGTGGCCAGGGCGGCGCCGCGGGTACCGGTAGCGCCAACGGCAGCGTCGGTGCCGGCGGGAAGGGCGGCGCCGCCGGCGACGGTGGCCAGGGCGGCGACGGCGGGGCGGGCGGCACCGGCGGCACCGGGTACACCTCGCCCACGGCGGATGGTGCCGATGGCGGCAATGGCGGGACGGGCGGCACAGGCGGCAACGCCGGCCACGGCGGCGCTGCCGGCACCGCGGGCGCCGGCGGTCTGGACGGAGCCGGAAACAACCCGGCGGACGCCGGTGACGCCGGCAGCGCCGGCGCAGACGGTCACGCGGGCGTCGGTGGTGACGGCGGCCTCGGCGGCAACGGTGCGCAAGGCATGGCCGGCACCACGACCCTTGCCGCTGGTACCGGCGGACAGGGTGGAACCGGCGGCAACGGTGGTCAGGGCGGCCTGGAAACCGACGGCAGCCACGCGCTGCAGGGCGACGGCGGCGACGGCGGCACCGGCGGCCAGGGCGGTACCGGTGTGACCGGAACGAACGGCATCAACGCGTCGATCAGCCCCACTCTCCCCGGCATGGGCGGCAATGCCGGTGCGGGTGGCGTCGGTGGTACCGGCGGGAACGGTTTCAACGCCGGCGCCGGTGGCGCGGGCGGTACCGGCGGCACCGGTGGTGACGGCGGTAACGGTGCGGATGCCATACTCGCTGCCCTGGGCCTCGGCGGGGCGCAGGCCGGCGCCGTGGGTGGCGTCGGCGGCCTCGGTGGTGTCGGCGGTGTCGCCGGCACCGCCAACGGCGGGCTCGTCGGTAGCAATGGCGCCGGCGGCGCCGGCGGTGTCGGCGGCACCGGCGGTCAAGGTGGGAGCGTTCTCGTCGGCCTGGGTGGCGCCGGCGCTCAGGGCGGCCACGGCGGCGCCGGCGGCGTGGCTGGCGTCGGCGGCGGAAGTGGAGTCGACCAGGGCGCCGCCGGTATCAGCGGCGCGGGTGGCGAAGGCGGCAAGGGTGGTGACGCCGCCATCTCCGTGCTCGGCGGAAACGGTGGCGCTGGCGGTACGGGCGGCACCGGCGGCGCCGCCGCCGACCAGGCCGGCAGCATCGCCGGGCAAGGCGGTGTGGGCGGGCATGGCGGTGACGGCCTGGCCGGAGCCCTCGGCGGCGGCGAGGGCGGCACCGGCGGCGACGGTGGTGCCGCGAGCAACGCCGACGGAAGTGTCGGGGGCCAGGGCGGGACCGGCGGCACCGGTGGCACCAACCTTGCCGGTCTGGCAGTCGGTAGCACCGGCGGCGCCGGCGGCACCGGTGGCGCCGCCGGCAGCGGGGTAGGCAGTGTCGGCGGCCAGGGGGGCACCGGGGGCGCCGGCGGCAGCAACGTTGTCGGTGTGTTGGCCGGCGGCGCGGGCGGCGCCGGCGGTACCGGTGGCGCCGCCGGCAGCGGGGTAGGCAGTGTCGGCGGTCAGGGGGGCACCGGCGGCGAGGGTGGCGACAACCTCCTCGGTCTTGCACCCGGCAGCACGGGCGGCGCCGGTGGCACCGGTGGCGCTGCCGGCACCGCGGCCGGCAGCACCGGCGGTACAGGGGGTACCGGTGGTGCCGGTGGCGGCAACGCCTTGAGTGCCTTTGGCGGTGATGGAGGCGCCGGCGGCAAGGGTGGCTCGGGCACGGCGCCCGGCACCAACGGCGGCGACGGTGGCACCGGCGGTGCGGCCGGCGGCGACTTCATCGGGGTCTTCACCGGTGACGGCGGCGACGGCGGCGATGGCGGAAACGGCGGCACCGGGGGCGCGGGCGGCACCGGTGGCACCGGCGGCTCAGCAGCCGGAGACCCGGGCTCTCCAGGGAGTGCGCCCAGCGGAAGCACGGGCGGCGCGGGAGGTGCCGGCGCCCCCGGAAGCCTCGTGGGGTAGCGGGCCCGAGCTTGAGAAACGGAGCGAGGCCACGCCGGTAGGCTGAAATCCATGTTCTCCCTGCTGCCCGGGGTGCCCGGCCTGGATGACTTGCGTGGCGTGGCCCGTCGTATCGACACCGCCCGGCACCACGGCGTGCCCAACGGTGTCGTGCTCGAACTCGACCTGCAGTCGTTGCCGCACGAGACCGGCGGCTTCGACCCGCTGGCGCTGCTCCGTTCCGGAAGCCAGCCGCCGGTGCTGCGTGACGTGGTGGGTGCGATCCACCGCGCGGCCGCAGACCCGCGAGTCGCCGGACTGATCGCGCGGGTGCAGCTTTCGTCCGCGGCTGCCGGCCCGGTCCAGGAGCTTCGGGCCGCGATCGCCGACTTCACCGCGGTCAAGCCGTCGCTGGCGTGGGCGGAGACCTACCCGGGCACCCTGTCCTACTACCTGGCGTCGGCGTTCGGCGAGGTGTGGATGCAACCCTCGGGGACGCTCGGACTGATCGGCTTCGCCACCAATGCGACGTTCCTGCGCACCGCCCTGGACAAGGCCGGCATCGAAGCGCAGTTCGTCGCCCGCGGCGAATACAAGTCGGCGGCCAACCTGTTCACCCAGGATTCCTACACCGATGCGCACCGCGAGGCCGACACCGCGCTGGTGGAAAGCCTGCACGCGCAGGTGCGCCGGGCCGTCGCCGAATCCCGGAATCTGGACGGCGGCGTCGTCGACGAGCTGGCCGACCGGGCGCCGTTGCTGCGTGACGACGCGATCGGGGCGGGCCTGATCGACCAGATCGGTTTTCGCGACGAGGCCTACGACCGCATCGCTGAACTCGTTGGCGCCGAAGGAATCTCAGGTGCCGACGATGACGACGCGCCGGCTCGGCTGTACCTGTCGCGCTACGCGAACGCCACCGCCGAGGGGGCCCGGCCGGGCCTGCCCGGACGCAAACCCAAGCCGGCGATCGCCGTGGTGACGGTGGCCGGGCCGATCGTCAGCGGCTCCGGCGGACCGCAGCTGTCGCCCTTTGGCAACCGCAGTGTCGGCGGCGACACGATCGCCGCCGCCCTGCGCGAGGCCGCCGCCGACGACGACGTCGCCGCGATCGTGCTGCGGGTGGACAGCCCGGGCGGTTCGGTCACCGGCTCGGAAACCATCTGGCGCGCGGTGCAGCAGGCCCGGGACGCCGGCAAACCGCTGGTCGCCTCGATGGGCGCGGTCGCCGCATCCGGCGGCTACTACATCTCGGCGGGCGCCGACGCCATCGTGGCCAACCCGGGCACCATCACCGGGTCGATCGGCGTGGTGACCGGCAAGTTGGTCGCCCGCGAGCTCAAGGACCGCCTGGGAGTCGGCACCGACACCGTGCGCACCGGTGCCAACGCCGACGCCTGGTCGATCAACGCCCCGTTCACCGCCGAACAGCAGGGACAAGTCGAGACCGAAGCCGACCTGTTCTACACCGACTTCGTCGCGCGGGTCGCCGAAGGCCGCAAGCTGTCCACCGAGGCGGTCGACGCGGTGGCCCGGGGGCGGGTGTGGACCGGCGCCGACGCCGCCGAACGCGGCCTCGTCGACGAGCTGGGCGGACTGCGCACCGCGGTGCGGCGCGCCAAGGTGCTGGCCGGGCTCGACCCCGACGCGCAGGTCCGCACGGTGCGCTATCCCGGCTCATCACTGTGGGAGTTCGTCCGGCCGCGTCCGTCGTCGCAGCCGGCGGCGGCGCTGTCGGAGGCGGTCGGGGCGCTGCTGGTGCGGTCGCTGACCGGGATCGTCGAGCAGGCGGGGCGGTCGGTCAACGGCGCTCAGGTGCTGTGGCTGGGCGAATCGCGCTGGTGAGCGCGTAACACAGATTCAACATTTTGCTTCCGCGACAGTAAAAGCTCGGTAACGCGCGCTTAACGAGTGCCGCCCATGCTGGGGAGCATGAAACGGTTACTGCTGCTGGCGGGTCTGAGCGCGATGGTCGGCCTCGCGGCGCCTGCCCACGCCGCACCCACCGGTGTCGACGGGCAGTTCCTCGCCACCCTGACCGGCGCCGGGCTCAGCCACTCCGGAAACGACCAGGCCGCGGTGTCGGCCGGCCGCGCCGTGTGCCAACTGATGGACGCCGGGCTGTCCCCGATGGACACCGTCGTCGCGGTGCAGGCCACCAACCCCGGCTTCACCATCCAGAAGGCGGGGGAGTTCGCCGCCATCTCGACCGCGCACTACTGCCCGGAACACATGTAGGCACCCTGCGGTCAGGTCTGCGGTCTGGCACCCAGCACGTCGCAGAACAGCGCGCGGCGCAGCGCGAGCTCGCGCGGATCGCTGTAGAGGTGAAATCCCAGGCGGTTCATCACGTAGGAGAAACCGATACCGGTATCGGGATCGGCGAAGCCGAAAGACCCGCCCAGACCCGGTGTGCCATAAGCGGCATCCGAGGAACCGAAGACGCCGCCGAACCCCGGTTTGGACAGCCCCAGCGAGAAGCGGACCTTGACCCCCAGCACTTTGTCGCGTTCACCGCGGCTTGGTGACGCCGGCATCGCGGCGAGCGCATCGCGCACCGGTGCGCTCAGCGGCAGCGCCGGATGTACGGTTGCCGCAGCACCATAAAGGCATGCGATCGACGATGCGGTGCCGATTCCGTTGGCCGAGGGGATCTCGATCGCACGCACGTCGTCACGGTTGTAGTCCCCGTCCCACGGGGTGACATTGCTCGGCAGGCACCCCGCTCGGGTCAGCAAGCCGACCGGATTGAACGACGCGGCCACCAGCCGCATCGGCATCGCCTTGAGGTGCAGCAGCCCCTCCGCCCGCTTCCAGTGGTGCAACAGCGCCACGCGCTGGCGCGACACCGATTTCGGCAGTCCGATACAGAAGTCCAAGCCGAGGGGCATGGCGATCTCGTCGGCGAGGAACCGGCCCAGGGTGCGGCCGGCCGGGTCGGTGCGACGGATCAGCTCGGACTCATACCAGCCCAGTGTGATCGCGTGATAGCCGTGCCGGGTGCCGGGCGGCCAGACCGGCCGCTGGGCGGCGAGTATCGGTGCCAGCCGCTGAGGGTCGGCGACGTCGGCGAGGGACGGCACCGGCTTGAGCACACACAAGCCGGCCTGATGACCGAGCAGCTCGCGGACGGTGATTTCGCCCTTGCCGGCCTGGGCGAACTCCGGCCAGTGGTCGGCCACCTTGTCGTCATAGCCGAACAGTCCACGCGAGACCGCCAATGCCACGGCCAGGGCGGCGACACCCTTGGTGGTCGAGAAGACGTTGACCATGGTGTCGCGCTGCCAGCACGCCATGGTGACGCCGTCGCGGTAGCCGCCCCACAGGTCGACCACCTTGACGCCGTCGCGGTATACCGAGACCGCGGCACCCACCTCGCGGCCGCCGGCGAAGTTGGCGCGGAATGCGTCGGCGATCTTGCCGTAGCCCTCGTCGACGTCCCCGTCGATCAGATCGGGCGACACCTTGACTCTGAGCACCATCGATGCAGTTATACCGGACCGGCTTTTCTTCACCGCCGATATAGAAAAAGTTAGCACCATAGTTAAGGAAATCTGAGTTTTCCCTGGGTGTCCTGCTAGTGTCGCCGCTATTGGGCGGAACTTCGACGAGGGAATCGATCGTGACATCAATCAAGCAGTTTGTGTGCGGTACCGCCCTCGCGAGTGTGGTCGCCGGAACGGGGGCCGCGGCCGGCGTGCCGATCGGTCATGTGGGCCCCGCAGCGCTGGACTGGTGGCTGGCCGCCGAGCACGTGCTGCTGATCGGGGTGGACGGCACCAACCTGTCCAAGATCCTGGAGTACGCCTACAACGACGACAGCGGGTTCAAGATCGCGATGGACCAAGGCATCACCGGCGCGGCGACCGAGGTGAACCACACCACGATCTCCGGGCCGTCGTGGTCGACGATTCTCACCGGGGTCTGGGACGACAAGCACGGTGTGGTCAACAACCTGTTCCGGCCCGAGCCGTACGACAAGTGGCCGACGGTGTTCAACATGCTCGAGTACTACAAGCCGGAGGTCAACACTTCGGTGATCGCCGACTGGGACTACATCAACGGCATCGCCGGCGCGGGCGGCCACCCGGTGGACCACAACATCTTCGTCCCGTTCCAGGACGACTGGGCCACCACCGACGCGCAGGTCACCGCGCAGACCATCGCCCAGATCATGGCCACTGCGAACAACCCCGATGACATCTCGAACTTCCTGTTCTCCTACCAGGTGCAAGTGGACGAGGCCGGGCACAGCTTCGGGGGCGGTTCGGCCGAGTATGCGCAGGCCGTGGTGAATACCGGAGCCAACATCAAGGAGATCCTGGACGCGATAGCCGCGGTCAAGGCGATCACCGGCGACGACTGGTCGATTCTCATCACCACCGACCACGGCCACCAGCAGTCGCTGGGCTTCGGTCATGGCTTCCAGTCGCCGAATGAGACGACGCAGTTCGTCATCTTCGATCAGGCCGGCGATCACGCCACCGACGGCAGCCAGAATCTGAACTACTCCATCGCCGACATCACGCCCACGATCCTGTCGCTGTTCGGGGTCCCGATGCGCTCGGATTTCGACGGTGTCTCGATGGCGTTTGACCCGACCGTCCTCAACGGCGTCGTCTCGCCCGTGGACCTCAAACAGGCGCTCACCGACGCGATAGCGATGTATGGCTACCCGAACATCGGCAACGAGATCATGTTGGGGATCCGGACGATCGTCACCTCCATCCCCTACGGGCTCAACCTCGTCGTCACCGAAATCGACAAATTCCTACAGTCGATCGTCGACCAGGACATCTTCTTGGTCAGCGGACTGGCCGAATTCCTCCAGCAGGTCGTCCAATTCACCGGTGGCCTGGTGGTGGATACCACCGACACGCTGGCCCGGGGTATCGCCTACCTGACCGGATCGGGCGTTATCGCACCGACCGACCCGCCGCTGCCGCCGGCCGGCTCCGCGGATTTCAGCGACGTGTGGGGACTGCTCGGTGGCGACCACGGCTTCGCGGCGCCCGACCTGGCGCTGCCGGACTTCGACGTAGCCTAGCGCTAGCTGCGAATCGCCTCGATCGCCACCGAATTGCGCAATCCCGCAACGATTTCCGCTTCGTCGGGGAAGCTGCGGCCATAGGCGGCGAAGACTTCGGTCCGGGTGCGACCGTTGACCTGCCACCCATGTTCGACCAGGTAGTCGCCGGCGGGTCGCCGCTCGCCGGCGAAGACCAAGTCGGCCATGTCCAGGTCCAGGCCCTGGTCGGCGAAGCGCCGGCCCACCGACTGATTCGAATCGGTGAGCGCCGCCGCGCCGTCGGGGTGGTATTCGGTGGCCAGCCGGCTGCCGGGCGCGCTGAGCGCGGTGATGTTGTCGAACAGCCGATCCTGCGCCTCCGGGGGCAGATAGATGAGCAGGCCCTCGGCGCTCCACGCGGTCGGCTTTGTCTCGTCGAATCCGCTGCGGCGCAACGCGTCCGGCCAATCGTCGCGCAGGTCAACGGCGACTGTCCGGCGCTCCGCGGTCGGCTCGGCGCCGAGCTCGGCCAGGGTTCGGGACTTGAACTCGATTACCTCCGGCTGGTCGATCTCGTAGACGACGCTGTCGTCCGGCCACCCCAGCCGATAGGCCCGCGAATCCAGTCCGGCGGCCAGGATGACCACTTGCCGGATGCCGGCGGCCGCGGCCTGCAGGAAGAAGTCGTCGAAGAACCGGGTGCGCACCGCCATCACCTCGGTCATCGGCCCGGCGGTGGCGTGGGCGTCCTCGGCGACCGCCGGTTCCAGCTCACCATCGAGCAGCCGGTTGAAGAACTCGATCCCCACCGCGCGCACCAGCGGCGCGGCGAACGGGTCGTCGATCAGCGCGTCGGGTTGCCGGCTGGCCAGCGCGCGGCCGACCGCGACCATGGTGGCGGTGGTGCCCACGCTGGACGCCAGGTCCCAGCTGTCCCCAGCTGATCGTGCGCCGCCGCTGCGTGTCATCAGTGTCCTCCTTCCAGGATCGCGGTGACGTAGGTCAGCCCGCCGTAGCTGTCGGCCTCCTCGAGCTGGGGCAGCCCGTGCGCGGCGAACAACTCGTTGATGGTGCGGCTGTCGAGACGCCAGCCGCGCTCGGCGAGGTAGCCGGGGGCCGCATTGCGATCACCGAAGTAGACCAGCTCGGTGAGGTCCAGATTCAGGCCGCGGCTGCGCATCCGCTCCGCGGCCTCCCGCATCCGCTTGCGCGCGGTGTCCTCGTCGGACGGGTCCAGCGGCGGGGTGCATTCGACGGCGAACCGGCTGCCCGGCGCCGACAGTGCGGTGACGGTGTCCAGCAGCCGGTCCTGGGCGTCGGCGGGCAGGTAGGCCAGCAGGCCCTCGGCGCTCCAGGCGGTCGCCGCGGACGGGTCGAAACCCGCCGCCCGCAGCGCGGCGGGCCAGTCGTCACGCAGGTCGACGGCGACCGGCCGGCGATCGGCGGCCGGCTCGGCGCCCTGGGCGGCCAGCACCCGGGTCTTGAACTCGATCACGTCGGGCTGGTCGATCTCGAAGACGGTGGTGCCGGCCGGCCAGTCGAGCCGGTAGGCGCGGGCGTCGAGCCCGGACGCCAGGATGACGGCCTGCCGGATACCGTCGGCCGCGGCCTGCAAAAAGAACTCGTCGAAGAACCGGGTGCGCACCGCCATGTTGTCCGACATCCGGGACAGCATCGTCGCCCCGTCTTCGGCCTCGCCGTCGTCGAAGTCGGCCGGGCTGAGCTCGCCGCTGGCGAGCTTGCTGAACAAGTCCACGCCCACCGCGCGAACCAGCGGCTCGGCGTAGGGATCGCTGATCAGCGGCCGGTCGATGCCGTTTCCGCGGCTGGCCACCGCGCGGCCCACCGCCACCATGGTCGCGGTGGCGCCCACGCTGGAGGCCAGGTCCCAGGTGTCTCCAGGAAATCGGCCGGTTCGTGCCATCGCAAGACTCCTAATCTGGGCCGGGAACATCGCCCGATAGTTAGTTAGCGTATTTAATGAGCCACCGACGACTGTACGCCGCTTCGCTGGTCTTCCGCTGGCAGGCGGGTGTCCCTGCGGCTGCCCGGCCCGCGGCGCTGAGCTGTTAGTCTCGTAGACTGCTGACGCGCCTGAAGACACGTGTGGCCGCATCATGACCGGTCGGCGCGTCGACGCGACAGCGCAGGACCACCCCAGGACTAACACGGGCCGGAAGAAACCAGCCCAATGGCACGCCGCGACCGGACCTCGGCTGCGCAGGAGGAGAAGAGTGTTCTCGGCTTTCATCTCATCACTGCGGACGGTCGACCTACGGCGCAAGATCCTGTTCGCGCTGGGCATCATCATCATCTACCGGCTCGGAGCGGCCATCCCGTCGCCCGGCGTCGACTACCAGAACGTGCAGCAGTGCATCAAGGAGGTCAGCGGCGGCGACGCGGCGCAGGTCTACTCGCTGATCAACCTGTTCTCCGGCGGCGCGCTGCTGCAACTGACGGTGTTCGCCATCGGCGTGATGCCCTACATCACCGCCAGCATCATCGTGCAGCTGTTGACGGTGGTCATCCCGCGCTTCGAGGAGCTGCGCAAAGAGGGCCAGTCCGGCCAGAACAAGATGACGCAGTACACCCGCTATCTGACGGTCGCACTGGCCGTGCTGCAGGCGACGTCCATCGTGGCGCTGGCCGCCAATGGCGGGCTGCTGCAGAGCTGCAGCCTGCGCCACGACATCATCGCCGACCACAGCATCTTCACCCTGGTCGTCATCGTGATGGTGATGACCGCCGGCGCGGTGCTGGTGATGTGGCTCGGTGAGCTGATCACCGAGCGCGGCATCGGCAACGGCATGTCGCTGCTGATCTTCGTCGGTATCGCCGCTCGTATCCCGATCGAGGGCAAGACCATCCTGGACTCCCGGGGCGGCCTGGTCTTCACCATGGTCTGCCTGGCCGCGCTGGTCATCGTCGTCGGTGTGGTCTTCGTCGAGCAGGGGCAGCGCCGCATCCCGGTGCAGTACGCCAAGCGGATGGTCGGCCGGCGCATGTACGGCGGCACCTCGACGTACCTGCCGCTCAAGGTCAACCAGGCCGGCGTTATCCCGGTCATCTTCGCCTCGTCGCTGATCTATATCCCTCAGCTGGTCACCCAGCTGGTCCGCAGCGGCAGTGGCGGTGTCGGCAACAGCTGGTGGGACAAGGCCGTCAGCACCTACCTGTCGGATCCGTCCAACCTGGTCTACATCGGCGTGTACTTCGGCCTGATCATCTTCTTCACGTACTTCTACGTGTCGATCACGTTCAACCCCGACGAGCGCGCCGATGAGATGAAGAAGTTCGGCGGGTTCATTCCGGGGATCCGGCCGGGACGCCCGACCGCGGACTACCTGCGCTTCGTGCTCAACCGGATCACGCTGCCGGGCTCGATCTACCTGGGTGTGATCTCCGTGCTGCCCAACCTGTTCCTGCAGATGGGCAACTCCGGGACGGTGCAGAACCTGCCGTTCGGCGGAACCGCGGTGCTGATCATGATCGGTGTCGGCCTTGACACGGTCAAGCAGATCGAGAGCCAGCTCATGCAGCGCAACTACGAAGGGTTCCTCAAGTGAGAGTCATCCTGCTGGGACCGCCCGGGGCGGGCAAGGGCACGCAGGCCGTCAAACTGGCCGAAGAGCTGGGTGTCCCGCAGATCTCCACCGGCGATCTGTTCCGCAACAACATTGCCCAGGGCACCGAACTGGGCCGCAAGGCCAAGGCGTACCTGGACGCCGGTGATCTGGTGCCCTCCGAGCTGACCAACGCGCTGGTCGCCGACCGTATCGACGCCGAAGACGCCGCCAAGGGGTTCATCCTCGACGGCTTTCCCCGGTCGGTGGAACAGGCCCAGGCGCTGCACGACATGCTCGAGGAGCGCAACACCAAGCTGGACGCGGTGCTGGAGCTGCGGGTCAGCGAGGACGAGTTGCTCGCCCGGTTGCGGGAGCGGGGCCGCGCCGACGACACCGCCGAGGTCATCCACAACCGGATGATCGTCTACCGCGAGGAGACCGCGCCGCTGCTGGACTTCTACCAGCACGAGCACGAGCTGCATGTCGTGGATGCGCTCGGCACCGTCGACGAGGTCTTCGGCCGGCTGCTGAAGGCGCTGGGACGCTAAGTGATCGGACTGCCGAAGCGGCGGGTGCCGCATCGCAGCCCGGGGGAGCTCGACGCGATGGCCGCGGCAGGCGCCGTCGTGGCTGCGGCACTGGCCGCGGTGCGTGAGGCCGCCGTGGCGGGTACCTCGACCCTGCAGTTGGACGAGATCGCCGAATCGGTGATCCGGGACGCGGGTGCGACGCCATCGTTCCTGGGCTATCACGGCTTTCCCGCCTCGATCTGCAGTTCGGTGAACGATCGGGTGGTGCACGGCATCCCGTCGTCGACCGAGGTGCTCGAGCCAGGTGACCTGGTCTCCATCGACTGCGGTGCGATTCTGGACGGCTGGCACGGCGATGCGGCGATCACCTTCGGGGTCGGGAAGCTGGCGCAGGCCGACGAGGACCTGTCGGCGGCAACCCGCAAGGCGCTGGGGGCCGGGATCGCCGCGATGGTTCCCGGCAACCGGCTCAGCGATGTCTCGCATGCCATCGAGACCGGGGCGCGCGCGGCCTCGGCTGAGTTCCGCCGCTCGTTCGGCATCGTGGCCGGCTACGGCGGGCACGGCATCGGCCGCCAGATGCACATGGACCCGTTCCTGCCCAACGAAGGGGCGCCGGGCCGCGGACCGCTGCTGGTGGCCGGGTCGGTGCTGGCGATCGAGCCGATGCTGACGTTGGGCACCGACCAGACCGTGGTGCTCGACGACGAGTGGACGGTCGTCACCACCGACAGTTCCCGCGCGGCGCACTGGGAACACACCGTGGCGGTCACCGATGACGGGCCGCGGATCCTGACCGTGGCCTAGCGGTCCGAACACGTCAGTTCCCACGCGGTCGCAGCCAAAAGTGATAAGAACGGGCGTGGACTTCCACCCTCCCGATGATGCCGACCCGATCGCGCTGGCCCGCGCCAATTGGGAGCGGGCCGGCTGGGGCGAGGTCGCCGACGGGATGGTGGCGGTGACGTCGGTGATGCGGGCGCATCAGATTCTGCTGGCGCGGGTGGAGGCGACGCTGCGGCCCTACGACCTGAGTTTCTCCCGATTCGAGCTGCTGCGGCTGCTGGCGTTCAGCCGGTCCGGGGCACTGCCGATCACCAAGGCCTCCGATCGGCTGCAGGTCCACGTCACCAGCGTCACGCACGCGATCCGGCGATTGGAGGCCGCCGGCTTGGTGGAGCGGCTGCCGCACCCCACCGACGGCCGCACCACGCTGGTGTCGATCACCGACGCGGGCCGCTCGACGGTGGCCGACGCGACGGCCAGCCTCAACAGCGAGGTGTTCTCCGACATCGGGATGTCGGGGCAGGAGTCGCGGATGCTGTCGTCGGCGATCGAGACGCTGCGGCGCAATGCCGGGGATTTCTGACGGGCGTAGTGGCGTACTTGGGGTTCCGGGGTGGTCCGGGATGCGTTTTTTCGGGCGCGAGGGTGCGCAATCCCGGTGATCAGTCCGGTGTGTCGGCCGGGGACGCGCCCGCTCGCGCGGAGGGGGACGGCACCGGGATGGTGGCGGTGACGGCGGTGCCCGCACCGGGGCGCGAGCGGATGTTGAGCCGGCCGCCTACCAGCTCGGCGCGCTCGGCCATCGACAACACCCCGTAGCCGCCCATGTCATCGCCGCCGACCGGGTGCTCGAAGGTGTCGAAACCCACGCCGTCGTCCACGATCTCCAGCCGCGCGACATCGAGGTCGGCGGTCACCGTGAATCTCAGCCGGACCGTCGTCGCGGCGGCGTGCTTGACGACGTTCTGCAGGCCCTCCTGCGCGATCCGGTACAGCGCCAGCTCGATGTGCTCGGGCAGCCGGATCTCGGCCAGATCCAGCTCGATGTTGAGTTGCGGTATCGACTGGGCCAGGCTGGCCAGCCCGCCAGACAGGCCCAGGTCGTCGAGCACCGGCGGCCGCAGCCCGCTGATCGCCACCCGGGTCTCCTGCAGTGTCAGCCCGGCCAGCTCCCGGGCGGCCTCCAGTTGCTGCGACGCCTCGTC
Organism: Mycobacterium sp. pW045; assembly: GCF_041287085.1. Lineage (NCBI taxonomy): Bacteria > Bacillati > Actinomycetota > Actinomycetes > Mycobacteriales > Mycobacteriaceae > Mycobacterium > Mycobacterium sp. pW045. The sequence goes on from NZ_JBGGKU010000003.1 coordinate 39,383, forward strand.
CGGGTCGTTGCCGACCGCCCGAGCGGCCGCATCCAGTCGGTAGGACAGGGTCACCAGTCGCTGCGAGATGCCGTCGTGGATGTCGCCGGCCAGCCGGCGCCGCTCGATCTCCTGGGCCTCGATCACCTGCTCGACGAAGAGTTCGTGGGCGCGTTCACGGGCCACCAGCTGCCGGTGCAGCCGGGCCTGGTGCATGGCGCCGGCGATGAGCCGGCCGATCACCCGTAGCAGCTCGATGTCGCCGGGGGCGAAGTCGCGGCGCTCCACGGTGTGCACGTTGAGCACCCCCACCAGGCCGCCCGGATCGGTCTCCATCGGCACTGACACCATCGAGGTGAAATCGCGCCCGCGCAGCGACTCGATCGGTACGTAACGCGGGTCGGCCTCCTTGTCGTCGCTGATCACCACGGGCTCGCGGTGCCGGGCGACCCAGCCCGACACCCCCGACTCCAGCGGCAGCCGGATCTTGCCCACCTCGGTGTCGAACGGCGGGGTGGCGCCGGTCAGCGTCAGCGAGCGTTCGGTGTCATCGAGGACGTGCACGAAGCAGACGTCGGTGCCGGTGGCCGCGGTGATCATCCGGGCCGCCGCGGCGGCCAGCGGCTCCACCCCGGGCCCGCTGGAGGCGGCCTGGATGAGCTCCCGCAGCAGCGCCAGCTCGTGGTTGGGGTCGACGAAATCACGGAAATCGCGTACCGCGCCCCGCTTGCGGGCGCGGGACCGGTTGTTGCCGGCGGAACTCACCGGTAGATGCCCTCGCGCAATGCGGTGGCCACCGCGCCGGTGCGGTCGGACACCCCCAGCTTGCGGTAGATGGAGCGAAGATGGCTCTTGACGGTCTCGTCGCCGATCACCAGTTTGGTGGCGATGCCCCGGTTGGACAGTCCGCTGACCATGCAGGCCAGGATCTCGCTCTCCCGCTGGGTCAGGCCCTGGCGAGCGCCCGGCCAGAACTCGTCGCGTTGCAGTCGCGCCGCGGTGCCGGCCGCCCGGGCCGCCAGGCCGGGATCGATCACCGTCTCGCCGCGATGGGCCAACTCGATCTGGTGCACCAGGTCGTCGCTGCTGATGCTCTTGAGCAGGTAGCCGCTCGCACCGACCCGCAGCGCTTCGAACAGGTACTGCTCGTCGTCATAGACCGACAGCATCACGATCTTGCGTTCCGGGTCGCGTTCGCGCAGCGTCAGGCACAGGTCCAAGCCGCTCTCACCGCGCATCCGCACATCGCACAGCACGACGTCGGGATCGGTGTCGGCGACCACTGCGAGGGCCTGTTCGGCGCTGATCGCCTGCCCGACCACCTCGATGCGATCGGAGAACGCGGTGAGCATGGCACGCAGGCCCTCGATCACCATCTCGTGATCGTCGACGAGGACCAGTCGCACGGGCATAGCAAGACAATAAGGCCCCGGAGGGGCGGTGGAGGCGAGCCGACGCCGGGACCGCCGTATTGGCCCGGCGGTTCGGCGAGGCTTGGCGGAGCGGACCCGGAGGGGCGGTGGACCGACGAAAACTCAGCCGGTTCAGTGCCCCCGCTCAGACCCTCCGGCGATTACCCGGGCGGTTCCCCCGGATGGGGGAGGACGACCGGGCCGATCTTCGGCATCCTGCTGTTATGCCGATCACAACTGAGCTCGCGACATGGACCAGTGCCGGCCGCCCGTTCTGGTGGGACCAGGTGCACCCCGATGCCGAGGTGTACCCCCTGCAAGCGGTGATCTTCGACATCGACGCCCTTGCCGATGCCGACGGCGAGCCTCGCTCCGGCCTGGTGGACCTGGTGCTGAGCCTGTTCGCCAATGGTCTCTGGGTGGCCGTGGTCGGCGCCGGACCGCGCGACGCGGTGCAGGCCCGGGTGCGGGAACTGATCGGGGACGGCATGACCGAGACCGTCGTGACCGCCGAGGACCTCACCGGTCCCGCCGGTGACGCCGAGCTCTACCGGCTGGCGCTGTGGGAGCTGGGCATCGTCGCCGGTGAGTCGCTGGTGATCGCCGGGTCCGAGGCCGGCGCCCGGACCGCCGCGGCCATCGGCCTGCCGGCGATCTTCGCCGACACCGACGGCTACGACGGGCTGTCGGCCAACGGGTGCCGGGAGCTGCAGGCGCAGCGGGTGGTAGCCCGGTTCAGCTGCCGCGAAGCAGGTTGATCGTTCAGCTGCCGCGATGCGGCTCATCCGGTGGTTTGCTGTGCAGGACCGGTAGCAGGAACCGGCGCGCCCACTCTTCAGGGCCTCCGGGCCGCGCGTTGAACGACGGCGGGGGAAACAGCACCAGCGTTTCCATCAGCCGCACCGCGTAGTCACCGAGCAGCTCGGCATCCAGATGCGGCGGCAGATCGCCCGGACGGAGCAGCGTGGTGGCGAATTGCCTGCCGCGCTGCAACGTCGTGGTCCGGCCCATGAGGTGCGGGAGGAGAAGCTGCGGATTGACCTGCAGGACGGCTTGCAGGACCGGGTTCGAGGCGATCTCCCGATAGGTGTGGGCGAAGCCGTGCACTACCCGGTCATCGAGGCTGTCGTAGATTTCGACGACGTTGCGCACCGACTCCATCAGGCCGGTGATCTCGTAGTCGATCGCGGCGTCGATCAACGCCTGCTTGCCGGGAAAATGCAGGTAAAGCGTCGTCCGGGCGATACGGGCCCGTTTGGCCACTCCGTTCATCGAGAACTGCAGCAGCCCGGTCTCCGACGCCCAGTCCAGGGCCGCCCGCAGGATCTTCTGCCGGGTTCGCGCGTCGGGTGCTTGGTGATCGATCACTGCCGACCGGCCTGAATACCGAACACCTGCCGCCGCGACAGCGGCCACCAGAACCACATCCCGAATCGGGAGGCGATGGCGGGAACGATCACTGCGCGCACGATGAATGTGTCTACCAGTAGACCGATTCCGACCGTCGAGCCGAGCTGCATCACGTTGGTCAAGCTGCTCCCGAGCATGGCGAACATGGTGGCGGCGAACACCACGCCGGCGACGGTGACGACGCTGCCCGTCCCGGCGAAGGCACGGATGATCCCGGTGCGCAGCCCGCCCGGGGCCTCCTCGCGGAACCGGGCGGTGAACAGCAGGTTGTAGTCCGACCCCACCGCAACGAGCGCGATGAACGCCAAGGGCGGCACCACCCAGTGCAACGGCAACCCCAGCAGATGCTGCCAGAGCAGGGTCGAGGCGCCCAGCGCCGCGCCGAACGAAACGGCGACCGTCGTGACCACGACAAGCGCTGCGACCAGCGACCGCAACAGCGTCAGGACGACCGAGAACACCAGCAGCATGGTGACGATGACCAGCAGTTTGAAGTCGCGAGCAATGATCTGATCGATGTCGGAGAACGTCGCACCGATTCCGCCGACCTGAATGACGGCGCCCGCGAGCCGGCCGCCGCGCACCGTGTGCTCGGCGACGCGCTGGATCTCGCGGGCCCGCTCGATTCCGGAACGTCCGAACGCCGAGGTGTCGCCGAAGACCAGCAACCGGGTGGTCTTGCCGTCCGGCGCGTACAGCGCGTTCACCGCTGTCGCGAAGCGTGGGTCGTCGAAGACCCGCTGCGGTAGGTAGAAGGCCCCGGATTCGCTAGCTCCGTAGTTGTCGCCGACTTCGCGCAGGTAGCCGTTGGCGGTGTTCAATTGGGGCAGCAGTGCGTCGAAGGTGCCGGCGGCCCGGCCGATGGCACCGCGCAGGTCGATGAGTTCCTGCTTCATCGCGGAGAGGTTGTGCACCGCTGCGCGGATCGACTCGGTCGCCCGGCCGGTGTCGTCTGCCACGGCTCCGGTTCCGCCGGCTGCCGCGCGCAGGCCGTCGAGGGCGCCGGGCAGCGGGGAGCTGTCGTAGCTGTCCAGCGCACGCTGGACGGCGCCGCACAGCGGATCGGTCGCGCAGTGCTGGTTCGTCGAGACCATGGTGCGCAGCGGCTCCACGCCGGCGACCAGCTGCTCGGCGCTGCGCCATATCGCCTGTACACCATCGCCGGCCCGGCGGATACCGCTGTCCGTGGCGGACAACGCGGCGTCGGCGTTGCCGAACCGGCCTTGCATGTTGTCGACGGCCTGCAGTATCGACCCCAGGCCGTCATCGGCTCGGCGCAGGTCGGTCATCCGCTGCTCGGCCAACCGGGTGTCCTGCTCCAGCTGGCCGCTGAGCGCGCTGGCCTGGTTCACCAGCATCGACTCGGCCAGCAGGTGCCCGGTCGGACGGGTGATGGACTGCACTCCCTGGACATCCGGCAGCTTCGTCAGCTCACGGCTGACCTCTTCGATGGCCATCGCATCCGACGGATTGCGCATGTCGTGGTCGGCCGTGATCGTGACGAAGTCGGGGGTCGCCTGATTGTGGGGGAAGTGCCGGTCGAGTTCGGCGAGGCCGCGGACGCTCGGGGTGTCGTCGGGCTGCACGCCGATCTCGTCGAACGACACCCGCATCGTCGGCAGGGCCAGGGTCAGCACCGTCAACGCGGCGGCGGCAGCGACGAAGGTCGGCTGCGGCCATCGCACGATGCCGGTGCCGATGCGCCGCCACCGGCGATGGCGTTCGGTGCCGGCCACCGGGTCCAGCCGGCCGTTGCGGCCGATGACTGCGACCAGCGCCGGAGTCAGGGTGAGCCCACTGGCCAGGCCGATGAGAATCCCGACTGCACAAGGGATCCCGGCGGTCTGCAGCACTGAGATCTGCGCGAACGTCAGACAGGAACAGGCCCCCGCGATCGTCAGCGCCGACGCGACGACGATGTGGTTGACCCCGAGGTACGCCTCCGAATACGCCTCGGTGCGGTTTCGGCCGGCCCGCAACGCCTCGTGGTAGCGGCCGATGAAGAAGATGGCGTAGTCGGCGCCGGCCCCCAGGATCAGTGCAGCTGACATGGCAGCAGCGAACATCGACGCGGCGACCACGCCGTGCATGCCGAGCAGGCTGATGACCGGCCGGGCGACCAGGAGCGCCAGCCCGACCGAAATCAGTGGCACCAGCGCGGTCGCCAGTGAGCGGTAAACCAGCAGCAGCATCGCCAGGATCACCACGCAGGCGATCAAGGAGATGATCAGCGCATCGCGATCCGCGGTGCGGAACTCGTCGATGATGACCGCGGGAGGTCCGGTGACATACACCTGCAGTTCCTGCGGTGGCTGGGATTGCGCGGCGAGCTGCTTGACGCGGTCGAGTGACTCGAACGAGCGCGCTTCACCCATGTTGCCCTGCAGCCACAGCTGCAGATAGGCCATGCGGTGATCGGCGCTTTCGGCCGCCGCGCCGGCGATCGGATCCGACCACAGGTCGCGCACCGACTGCACGAGTGGTTCCTTGCGCAGGGCGCCCACCAGCCGCGTGTAGTAGGAGCGCGCCGGGGAGTCGAGTGGCTTGTCGGCGACCAGGGCGACGTAGACGGTGTTGTTGGTGTCGCCTTCCCCGAAGGCACGGGCCATGTTCACCAGCGCCGTCGCCGATCGCGTGTCGGCCTGCAGGAACGGCGGGGAGTGCTCGGCGACCACCCGTTCCAGCTGGGGCACCATCGCGTTGAGCACGCCCGCGAGGAGTGCCCAGCCGATGATGATCGGCACTGCCAGCCGGCGAATCAGCTCGGGGGCACGCCCACGGATGCGCCGGACGGGCGACGTCATGCCGAGACCACGCTGCACAGCACTACACCGGCGTCCGGCTCAGCCTCCCGGGCGTCTTGCTCAACGCCGTCGACGTCCAGCCGGCACGTCAATGCGCCGCCGTCGAGTGCCGTGGCGGTGACACTTGCCGGCCGCATCGGGCTGGACATCGTGAGGTCAAGTGACCATGGCAGCCTCACTGTGGCGACGGCCAGTTCACCGCTACCGGTGATGTAGCTGACCCGGGCGTCGCCGTGGCCGCCGACCTCGTACGCGATTCGCGGGCGGGCCAGCGTCAGCGGCGGGCTGGGTTGCCGTATAACCAGGTCATCTGGGTTGTGCAGGGCGACCGGTGGGGTTTTGGCCGCGACGGCCGCAGCCACGGCCAAGGTGATCGCCACCGTGATCGGGACCCATCGATCGGTGCGTCGCCGTCGGCGCTTCGAGGTTGCGGTACCCGTCATCGTCAGTCTCCCCCGCTGAACATTTTCGATGAAATGTACATCACGGGGGCGAGTGCGTATACGGTTCGCGGCTATCGCGTGGTGGTGGCCTGGTTCAGCTGCCGCGCAGCCGCGGATCACGGCCCCGGCAGATTGACTCCGACGCCACCGGTCATCGACCATGATCTGGTGCGTCGTCGACTGGTAGTTCTGCTGTGCACGGCGCTGGGTGCGATGGGTGTGACCTCGGTGACCGGGCCACTGGCCGCGGCAGTCGTCGAACCGTGGTTCGCCGAGGCGGTCGGCAATGCCACCCAGGTGGTTTCGGTTGTCGGGGTGGGTCATTCGACCGCGAAGATCGATGTCTATCAGCGGACCACCGCGGGCTGGGAACCGGTCGCGGCGGGGATTTCGGCACATGTCGGCTCGGCGGGCATCACGCGAGGGACCAAGGAAGGCGAGCCGTCGACCCCGATGGGGATTTACCCGCTTGATTCGGCGTTCGGCACCGCCCCGAATCCCGGCGGTGGCCTGCCGTATGTGCAGGTCGGATCCGACCATTGGTGGGACAGCGACTCCAGGAGCCCGACCTACAACACCATGCAGGTCTGCAAAAGAGCCCAGTGCCCGTTCAACACCGCGGCCAGCGAGAACCTCAACATCCCGCAGTACCGGCATGCGGTGGTCATCGGCGTCAATAAAACCCGCACACCTGGTGACGGCTCCGCCTACTTCTTTCACACCACCGACGGCGGCCCGACGGCGGGCTGCGTGGCGATCGATGACGCCACGCTCGTGAAGATCATCGGCTGGCTACGGCCGGGCGCACTGATGGCAATCGCGAAGTAGTCAGATCAGGTCGTGGAAGTCTGCCATAGGGCGCTGACCGGCATGGCGAGCATTTTCGGTCCAAATGGCAGGGTCTGCGCTCCGGTGTGCATGACGATGCCGGCACGGAAGTTGTCGCCGGTCCGCTGGGCCAGGTGCCGCAGTCCACGGAAGTCGGCGGGCCCGACAGTGGATGCCGCTTTGACCTCGATGCCAACAACGTCACCGCATCGATGTTCGAGGACGGCGTCGACCTCGACTTGATCCCTGGTCCGGTAATGGAAGAGCGCAACGTCTTGGTCGCACCAGGTCAGCTGACGCGCCAGTTCCATCAGGACGAACCCCTCAAGGAGCGGACCGAACTGACCCGTGGGCCGCAAGATACTGCGGGCGTCCGCGCCGATCTGGTGTGCAGCGATTCCGGAGTCGACGAACGCGAGCTTGGGGGCTGTCGTTGCTCTGGTGCTGATGTTTCGAGACCACGCCGGTACTCGCTTGACCAGAAAGACCTCTTCGAGCAGTGCGACGTACTTCTTCACCGTGGTGGCGCCGAGTCCGAGTTGGTTGCCCAACGCGGTGATGGACAGCAGCTGCCCTGATCGAGAGGCCAGCATCTGGACCAATGCGCGCATCTCGGTTGTCCGCTCGATCTCCGACAGCTGCTGCACATCGCGCGCGATCAGATCGCCGAGGTAGGAATTGAAAAAGGTGCGTCGGCGCCGGTCGTTGGTTCGTGCGACTGCTTCCGGGAAACCGCCACGAACAAGCCGTTCGGCGTACTCCGCCCGGGAAACAGTGGAGCTGTGACGCAGCTGGTCACCTTGGGCGAACACGGCGTCGATGAATCCGTCAGGGGTTCTGTCGATCTCCCCCTGCGAGAACGGCCAGAGCTCAATGGTTTCCATTCGGCCCACGAGAGTGTCGGGTAGGGAGCGCAGGCCGAGCACGCGCGCCGATCCGGTCAGCAGAAAGCGTCCAGGCGTGGGGTCTGCGTCCACCTGCGCCTTGATCGACAGCAGCAGACCGGGTGCTCGTTGGATCTCATCGATGATCATCGGACCGGATTGATCGACGAAGCCGTCCGGGTCTTCAAGGGCGGCTTGGCGGGTCAGGGCGGTGTCCAGATCACGCCATTCGGCGTCGCGCCCCTTTGCTACGAGCCGGACCAGAGTGCTCTTGCCGCTTTGGCGGGCGCCGTTGACCAGCACCACTCGGGTGTCTTCCAGGGCCGCGTTCACGGCAGCCTCGGCGTGTCTCGGCAAAGCCGGTCCCAGCAGGGTCTGCATCAACACTCCCTCTGTTGAACTCGCCGGAGCGCGTGGATCTGCCGCTATAGTACGCGCGGATCTGCCGCATGATAGCGCGCGGATTTGCCGCTACTCTACGCGTAGATCTGCCGCAGTGCGTCGGTCGGACCTTTGCACGGTGGCACGGTAGGTGCGTTTCTAACGCTGGTCGCCCCGTCGCTCAGAGCGGTTCGGGTGTGGCGTGGCGTAATGGCTTCGGCGAGCCGGTCATCGCCCGCGGCCGCTCAGCTCTCCCGCAGCAGATTGATCACCGCGCTGAAGTCCTCGGCGCTGTGTTCGGCGGCGAAGTCGCGGTAAATCTGGGCGGCGTGACTGCCCAACGGGGCGGCTGAGCCGGTCGACGCCACCGCGTCCATCGCCAGGCCCAGATCCTTGTTCATCAGCGCGGTGGCGAAACCCGGCTCGAAGTTGCGGTTGGCCGGCGAGCTGGGCACCGGGCCGGGAACCGGGCAGTTGGTGTGCAGTGCCCAGCAGTTCCCGGTGGCACCGGTCATCACGTCGAACAGCGCCTGGTCGGCCAGGCCGAGCTTGTCGGCCAGCACGAACGCCTCGGCGACGGCCACCTGCTGGACGGCCAGCACCATGTTGTTGCAGATCTTGGCGGCCTGACCGGCGCCGGCCGCGCCGCAGTGGGTGACCTTGGCGGCCATCGGCTCCAGCACCGGTGTCGCGCGCTGTACCGCGTCCTGCTCCCCGCCGACCATGAACGCCAACCGCCCCGCGATCGCGCCGGTGACCCCGCCGGACACCGGCGCGTCGAGTTGGGCGAACCCGTGTGAGCCGGCCAGCGCGTGGACCTCACGCGCGTCGGCGACCGAGATGGTGGAGCTGTCGATGAACAGGGCGCCCGGTTGGGCCGCCGGCAGAATGTCGGCGTAGCAGCGTTTCACCGCGTCGCCGTGCGGCAGCATGGTGATCACCACGTCGGCGCCGGCGACCGCTTCGGCGGCCGACGGCTGGACGCTCACGCCGCGCTGCTCGGCGGCCGTGGCGGCCGCCGGCACCGGGTCGAAGCCGCGCACGGTGTGCCCGGCGGCCGCCAGGTTCGCCGACATCGGCCCGCCCATGTGTCCCAGTCCCAGAAATGCGACGGTCTGCATCGAAGCTCCTAGCTGCCGGTCCGGACCCGAGCGGCCTCGGCTCGGCCGACGACCATCCGCATGATCTCGTTGGTGCCCTCCAGGATGCGGTGCACCCGCAGGTCCCGGACAATTTTCTCCAGACCGTATTCGCGCAGATATCCGTAGCCGCCGTGCAGCTGCAGTGCCTGATCGGCCACGGTGAAGCAGGCGTCGGTGACGTAGCGCTTGGCCATCGCGCACAGTTCCACCTTGTCCTCGGCGCCGTCGTCGAGGGCGGTCGCCGCCCGCCACAGCAGCAGCCGGGAGGTCTCCAGTGCGGTGGCCATGTCGGCCAGCGTGAACCGGATCGTCGGCTCGTCGAGCAGCGCCTTGCCGAACGCCGACCGGTCGGCCAGGTAGCCGCCGGTCTTCGCGAACGCGGCCTGCCCGCCGCCCAGTGAGCAGGCCGCGATGTTGATCCGGCCACCGTTGAGGCCGTTCATCGCGATGTTGAAGCCATTGCCCTCGCCCTCGCGTCCGCCCAGCATCGCCTCGGCGGGCACCCGCACCCCCTCCAGGATGACCTGTGCGGTCGGTTGGGCGTTCCAGCCCATCTTCTGCTCGGCGGCTCCGAAACTCAGTCCGGGAGTGTCCTTTTCGATGATGAACGCCGAGATGCCGCGGGGGCCGTCCGCGCCGGTACGGGCCATCACCACATACACATCCGAGACGCCGGCGCCGGAGATGAACTGCTTGACGCCGTCGAGCACGTAGTCGCCGCCGTTCTTGACCGCGCGGGTGCTCAACGCGCTGGCGTCGGATCCCGCCCCCGGTTCGGTGAGGCAGTAGCTGGCGACCGCGGTCATCGGCGCCAGTCGCGGCACCCAGTTCTTGCGCTGCTCTTCGGTGCCGTAGCTGTCGATCATCCAGGCGCACATGTTGTGGATCGACAGGTAGGCGGCGATCACCGGGTCGGCGATGGCCAGCTGTTCGAAGATGCGCACCCCGTCCAGCCGGCGCAGCCCGGACCCGCCGACGTCGTCGCGGCAGTAGATCGCCGCCATCCCCAGCTCGGCTGCCTCCCGCATCACATCGACCGGAAAGTGGTGGGACTCATCCCATTCCAGCGCGTGCGGGGCGAGCCGTTTCTCGGCGAACGCCGCCGCGGTCTCGACGATCACCCGTTCTTCGTCATCCATCACGGTTTTCATGTGCCCAAGCCCCTATTGCATGGTGGGGATGTGGAACTCGGCACCGTCCTTGATACCCGAGGGCCAGCGCTGAGTGACGGTCTTGACCTTGGTGTAGAAGGTGATCGACGCCGTGCCGTGCTGGTTGAGGTCACCGAAGCCGGACCGCTTCCAGCCGCCGAAGGTGTGGTAGGCCACTGGAACCGGGATCGGCACGTTGACCCCGACCATGCCGACCTGCACCCGGGAGGTGAAGTCGCGGGCGGTGTCGCCGTCGCGGGTGAAGATCGCCACCCCGTTGCCGTACTCGTGTTCGCTGGGCAGCCGCAACGCCTCTTCGTAGTCCGCTGCGCGCACCATGCACAGCACCGGCCCGAAGATCTCGTCGGTGTAGATCGACATGTCGGGCCTGACGTGGTCGAACAGCGTCGGCCCGGCGAAGAAGCCGCCGGACAGGTCCGCGTCACCGAACTGGGTGTCGTCGCTGGCCCGTTCGCGACCGTCGATCACCAGTTCGGCGCCGGCGGCCACACCCTGGCCGATGTAGTCGTTGACCCGCTCGAGGGCCGCGCGGGTGACCAGCGGGCCGTAGTCGGCCTTGGGGTCGAGGCTGTGGCCCACCCGCAGGTTGTTGATCCGCTCCACCAGCCGGCCGCGTAACCGCTCGGCGGTCTGCTCGCCGACCGGCACCGCCACCGAGATCGCCATGCAGCGCTCGCCGGCGCTGCCGTAGCCGGCGCCGATCAACGCGTCGACGGCCTGGTCCAGGTCGGCGTCGGGCATCACGATCATGTGGTTCTTCGCCCCGCCGAAGCACTGGGCGCGCTTGCCGTTGGCGGTGGCCGTCGAGTAGATGTACTGCGCGATGTCGGAGCTGCCGACGAAGCCGATGGCGGCCACGTCGGGGTGGTGCAGCAGCGCGTCGACGGCTTCCTTGTCGCCGTGCACCACCTGCAGCACGCCTGGCGGCAGCCCGGCCTCGACGAACAGCTCGGCCAGCCGCACCGGCACCGAGGGGTCGCGCTCGGAGGGCTTGAGGATGAAGGCGTTGCCGCAGGCCAGTGCCGGGCCGGCCTGCCACAGCGGGATCATCGCCGGGAAGTTGAACGGGGTGATCCCGGCGACCACGCCCAGCGGCTGGCGCAGCGAGAAGACGTCGATGCCCGGCCCGGCCCCCTCGGTGTGCTCGCCCTTGAGCAGGTGCGGGATGCCGACGCAGAACTCGATCACCTCGATACCGCGCTGGATGTCGCCGCGGGCGTCGTCGAGGGTCTTGCCGTGCTCGCGGGAGAGCAACTCGGCCAGCTCGTCGACATTGGCGTTGACCAGGTCGATGAAGCGCATCATCACCCGGGCCCGGCGCTGCGGGTTCTGGGCGGCCCAGCCGCGCTGGGCAGCCGCGGCCGAGGCGACTGCGCCGTCGACGTCGGCGGTATTGGCCAGTGGCAGTGTCGCCTGGACCGCGCCGGTGTTGGGGTCGAAGACGTCGGTGGTGCGTTGCGAACCGCCGGCGGTGCGGCGACCGTCGATGAAGTGTGGAATCTGAGTGCTCATGCGCCATCCCCGTGAAGTCGTGGTGAGCCGGACCGGCCCTACCCGAAGAATACTTGGACATCCTAGTAAATGCGAGGGGTCCGCCGTGCCGAGGGTGCGTGCTCGTTGCGGTTAATCCCAGGTCGGCAGCAGCCCGGCGGCCCGCACCTCGGCCAGCGTCGGTGCGTCGCGGTCGCGCTCGGAGACCACCAGCGGGTGATCGGCGGGCCAGGCGATGCCGATCGCGGGGTCGGTGGCGCTGATGGTGTGCTCGCGCTGCGGGTCGTATTCGGCGGAGCACAGATACATCACTGTCGAATCGTCTTGCAGCGCAAGGAATCCGTGCGCCAAGCCGGCGGCGAGGTACACCGATCGACGGTCGCGGTCGTCCAGCAGCACCGCATCCCAGCGGCCGTAGGTCGGCGAACCGACCCGGACGTCGACGACGACGTCGAAGACCGCCCCCGACACGCAGGTGACGTACTTGGCCTGCCCGGGCGGCACCTCGGCGAAGTGCAGGCCGCGCAGCACGCCGGCACGCGACACCGAGCAGTTGGCCTGCCGCAGGTCGAACCGGTGACCGGCGAACCGGGTGAACTCGCGGTCGGTGAACCACTCGAAGAACACGCCGCGCGCGTCGGCGTGTTGCGTCGGGGTGAGCTCGAAGGCCCCCGGGACGGCCAGTTCGCGGAACGCCACCTCAGCGTCCCAGCTCGGCGTAGCGGGCTTCGGCGGCGTCTTTCAGCGGTGCCCACCAGGATTCGTTGTTGCGGTACCAGTCGATCGTCGCGCGCAGCCCGGCCTCGAAGTCGGTGTGCTCGGGTTTCCAGTCCAGCTCGTCGCGCAGTGCCGACGGGTCGATCGCATACCGCAGGTCGTGGCCGGGCCGGTCGGCGACGTGGTCGAAGTCGTCGGGGTCGTGGTCCATCAGCCGCAGGATGGCCTGCAGCACGCTGCGGTTGTCGCGTTCGCCGTCGGCGCCGATCAGGTAGGTGCGCCCGGGATGCCCGCCGGTCATGATCGCCCACACCGCACTGTTGTGGTCGTCGACGTGGATCCAGTCCCGCACATTGGCGCCGCTGCCGTACAGCTTGGCCCGGCGCCCGGTCAGCAGGTTGGTGATCTGGCGCGGGATGAATTTCTCCACGTGCTGGTAGGGCCCGTAGTTGTTGGAGCAGTTCGAGATCGTCGCGTGGGTGCCGTAGGAGCGCACCCAGGACCGCACCAGCAGGTCGGCGGCGGCCTTGGTCGACGAGTAGGGGCTCGACGGGTGATACGGCGTCGTCTCGGTGAACCGGCGCGGATCGTCGAGTGCCAGCTCGCCGTAGACCTCGTCGGTGGAGACGTGATGCAGCCGCACACGGTGGGCGCGTACCGCCTCCAGCACCGTGTAGGTGCCGACCACGTTGGACCGCAGGAACGGCTCGGGGTCGGCCAGCGCGTTGTCCACGTGGGTTTCGGCGGCGAAGTGCACCACCGCGTCGGCTTCGGCGACCAGCTGCGACACCAGCGCGGCGTCGGTGATGTCGCCCTCCACCAGCCGGATATCGGCGGTGACGTCGGCCAGTGACTCGCGGCTGCCGGCGTAGGTCAGGGCGTCGAGAACTGTGATCTCGGTGCCGGGCCGCTGCGCCAGCGTGCTGTGCACGAAGTTGGCGCCGATGAACCCGGCGCCGCCGGTGACCAGCAGCCGCATGCGGCAACCCTATCGGTGGCGGGGGCACCCCCTGCCCGCGAGCGGGAAATCCACGACACCACTTCAGCGTGTTGCGTCGTGAGATTGCGCCTCGCGCCAAGCGGCACTGGCGGGGGCGCCGTCCTGGGCACTCAGTCCCGCGGCGTCAACCCCAGCGGGCCGGCCAGCTCCGTCAGAGTCGGCAGCAGTGCCTGCCAGCCGCCCAGCACCTGGATCGTCACCTGATCCGCGCCGGCGGCCAGGTGCTCACCCAACCGGGCGGCGACCTGCTCGGCGGTGCCGTGGGCCACCACCGCGTCGATCAGCCGGTCGCTGCCGGGTGGGCGTACGTCGCGCTCGGTGAAGCCCAGCCTGCGCCAGTTGTTGACGTAGTTCGACAGCCGCAGATAGAAGCCGACCGCCTCGCGCCCGGCCTCGCGGGCGGCGACGGCATCGGTGGTGAGCACCACCTTGTGCTCGGGCGCCAGGAACACCGACGGCCCGATCAGTTCGCGCGCGGTCGCGGTGTGCTCGGGAGTGGTCAGGTAGGGATGGGCCCCGGCGCTGCGCTCCGCCGCCAATCGCAGCACCTTGGGGCCCAGCGCGGCCAGCACCCGGCGGCTGGTGGGCACGCCGGCCGCGTCCAGGGCGTCGAGATAATCGACCAGCGCCTGATACGGACTGCGGTACTCGGCGGTGGCCTCGCTGTGACCGACTCCGATGCCCAGCAGGAACCGGCCGGGATAAGCGGCCTCGATCCGGTGATACGACTCCGCGACCTGCGGCGCCGGCGCCGACCAGATATTGACGATCCCGGTTGCGACCTGCAGCGTCGTCGTCGCCGCCAGCAGCGGCTCGACGAAGGACAGGTCTGCCGCCGGCGAGCCGCCCACCCAGATCGCGCCGTAACCCAGTTGTTCGATCTCGACGGCCTGCTCGGGGGAAGGGGATCCGAAGGTCCAAACCGCGTAACGCCCCAGCTCGGGTTTGAGTGACAGTGCCTCGGTCATGTGCATCCCATCGCTGCGTGGCGGCGGCTGCTGCCGTCTGGAATCAGTCTCTCATCACCGACGATTTTGGCGCCCGGCTCTCCAGCGGGTATCGTGGGACGACGGTGCGGCGTTCGCGTCGACTCTTGCGTGCCCAGTCTGAGATTCTTGGCGTTCTGCCTGGAATTTCCTGCCACCGGCCCACGTTCTGTAGTCGTAGTCGATGCTGCGCCATGGCGGGCGCATGCATATACAACAGGAAAGCCAGACACGGAGGATCGCCGGAGAGTAATGGCCAAGAAAGACGGTGCCATCGAGGTCGAGGGCCGAGTGGTCGAGCCCCTGCCCAATGCGATGTTTCGCATTGAGCTGGAGAACGGTCACAAGGTGCTCGCTCACATCAGCGGCAAGATGCGGCAGCACTACATCCGAATCTTGCCGGAGGACCGGGTGGTCGTGGAGTTGTCTCCTTACGACCTGTCCCGGGGACGCATCGTCTACCGGTACAAGTAGCGCCCGGCCGCCCAGCCAGCAGACCTTTTCAACCAGCGAACGAGAACAGGACCACAGCAGCCGTGAAGGTGAACCCCAGCGTCAAGCCGATCTGCGACAAGTGCAGGGTGATCCGTCGGCACGGCCGGGTCATGGTGATCTGCTCGGACCCGCGCCACAAGCAGCGTCAGGGCTAGCCAACATCCCGCCACACAACTGAATGCAGACCTCCCAGTACCACTGAACGGATTGGCCGTTCGGCAACGCCCGGATCGGAGGCCGGGCCCCGGAGCTATTTCGGCCGGGAACGGGCTGGGACCGACACCTCCGCTACGAAAGAGGGAATGCCACCCATGGCACGACTTGTGGGCGTCGACCTGCCGCGCGATAAGCGCATGGAGATCGCGCTGACCTACATCTACGGCATCGGCCGTACCCGCTCCAACGAAATTCTCGCCGCGACCGGTATCGACAAGGACCAGCGCAGCAAGGACCTCACCGACGAGCAGCTGACCGCGCTGCGCGACTACATCGAGGGCAACCTCAAGGTCGAGGGTGACCTGCGCCGCGAGGTGCAGGCCGACATCCGTCGCAAGATCGAGATCGGCTGCTACCAGGGTCTGCGGCACCGTCGCGGCCTGCCGGTCCGCGGCCAGCGGACCAAGACCAACGCGCGTACCCGCAAGGGCCCCAAGCGCACCATCGCCGGTAAGAAGAAGGCCAGGTAAGACCCATGGCAACGAAGAAAGCGACCGGGCCCAAGCAGGGCCAGAAGACCCGGCGGCGGGAAAAGAAGAACGTCCCGCATGGTGCCGCGCACATCAAGAGCACCTTCAACAACACGATCGTGACGATCACCGACCCGCAGGGCAACGTCATTGCCTGGGCGTCGTCGGGTCACGTCGGGTTCAAGGGCTCGCGTAAGTCCACCCCGTTCGCCGCGCAGCTGGCCGCCGAGAACGCCGCTCGCAAAGCGCAGGAGCACGGTGTGAAGAAGGTCGACGTGTTCGTGAAGGGCCCGGGTTCGGGCCGCGAGACCGCGATCCGCTCGCTGCAGGCTGCCGGCCTGGAGGTCGGTGCGATTTCCGATGTCACCCCGCAACCTCACAACGGTTGCCGTCCGCCCAAGCGTCGCCGGGTCTAGTCGGGTTCGAGGAGGAGAAACAACATGGCTCGTTACACCGGACCCGCGACCCGCAAGTCCCGCCGGCTGGGCGTCGACCTCGTCGGCGGAGACCAGGCATTCGAGAAGCGGCCCTACCCGCCCGGCCAGCACGGCCGCGCGCGGATCAAGGAAAGCGAATACCGGCTGCAGCTGCAGGAGAAGCAGAAGGCTCGCTTCACCTACGGCGTGATGGAGAAGCAGTTCCGCCGCTACTACGAGGAAGCCGTCCGTCGTGGCGGCAAGACCGGCGAGGAACTGCTGCGCATCCTGGAGAGCCGGCTGGACAACGTGGTCTACCGCGCGGGCCTGGCCCGCACTCGTCGGATGGCCCGGCAGCTGGTCAGCCACGGCCACTTCACCGTCAACGGTGTGAAGGTCGACGTGCCCAGCTACCAGGTGTCGCAGTACGACATCATCGACGTCAAGGACAAGTCGATCAACACGGTGCCGTTCCAGATCTCCCGGGAGACCGCGGGCGACCGCCCCATCCCGGGCTGGCTGCAGGTGGTCGGGGAGCGGCAGCGCATCCTGGTCCACCAGCTGCCCGAGCGCGCACAGATCGATGTCCCGCTCGCCGAGCAGCTGATCGTCGAGTTCTACTCGAAGTAACACCACACTCGGGGAACGCCCCCGGGACCCCCAAAAGGCATCAAATAGCGGGTGCCAGAAGGAGAAAGAACACCAATGCTGATCTCGCAGCGTCCCACCCTGTCCGAAGAGGTAGTGGCCGACAACCGCTCCCAGTTCGTCATCGAACCGCTGGAGCCGGGATTCGGCTACACCCTGGGCAACTCGCTTCGCCGCACGCTGCTGTCGTCGATCCCCGGCGCGGCGGTCACCAGCATCCGCATCGACGGCGTGCTGCACGAGTTCACCACGGTCCCCGGCGTCAAAGAGGATGTCACCGACATCATCTTGAACCTCAAGGGCCTGGTGGTCTCCTCCGACGAGGACGAGCCGGTCACCATGTACCTGCGCAAGCAGGGCCCGGGTGCCGTCACCGCCGGTGACATCGTGCCGCCGGCGGGCGTGACGGTGCACAACCCCGACATGCACATCGCGACCCTCAACGACAAGGGCAAGCTCGAGGTCGAGTTGATCGTCGAGCGGGGCCGCGGTTACGTCCCGGCCGTGCAGAACAAGGTCTCCGGCGCCGAGATCGGCCGCATCCCGGTCGACTCGATCTACTCGCCGGTGCTCAAGGTGACTTACAAGGTCGAGGCCACCCGTGTCGAGCAGCGCACCGACTTCGACAAGCTGGTGCTGGACGTGGAGACCAAGAACTCCATCAGCCCGCGGGACGCGCTGGCCTCGGCCGGTAAAACCCTGGTCGAATTGTTCGGCCTGGCACGCGAACTCAACGTCGAGGCCGAGGGTATCGAGATCGGGCCGTCGCCGGCCGAAGCGGACCACATCGCGTCGTTCGCGCTGCCGATCGACGACCTGGATCTGACGGTGCGGTCCTACAACTGCCTCAAGCGTGAGGGCGTGCACACGGTCGGGGAGCTGGTCGCCCGCACCGAGTCCGACCTGCTCGACATCCGCAACTTCGGGCAGAAGTCCATCGACGAGGTCAAGGTGAAGCTGCACCAGCTCGGTCTGTCGCTCAAGGACAGCCCGGCCAGCTTCGACCCGTCGCAGGTGGCGGGCTACGACGCCGCCACCGGCACCTGGTCGGCCGAGACCGGTTACGAAGAGCAGGACTACGCCGAAACCGAACAGCTGTAGCAGAATTCCGTCCCGGCCCTACCTGATACGGGGGCCGGCCCCATTTAGGAGAAGCCCCAATGCCCAAGCCCACCAAGGGTCGCCGTCTCGGCGGGTCGTCCTCGCACCAGAAGGCGCTGCTGGCCAACCTGGCCACCTCGCTGTTCACCCACGGCCGGATCAAGACCACCGAGTCCAAGGCGCGGGCATTGCGGCCGTACGCCGAGAAGCTGATCACCCACGCCAAGAAGGGCACGCTGCACAACCGGCGTGAGGTGCTCAAGAAGATCCGCGACAAGGACGTGGTGCACTCGCTGTTCGCCGAGATCGCCCCGCACTTCGCGGACCGTAACGGCGGCTACACCCGCATCATCAAGGTCGAGGCGCGGCAGGGCGACAACGCCCCGATGGCCGTGATCGAGCTGGTTCGGGAGAGGACGGTGACCTCCGAGGCCGACAAGGCGCGCCGGGCGGGGGCCAAGGCCGCGAAGGCCGAGAAGGCCTCGGCGAAGCCTGCCGAGGCGGAGAAGGCCGAAGAGCCGGCGGTCGAGGAGACCGAAGCGGCCGAAGCGGTCGAGGAGACTGAAGCGACCGAAGCCGACGAGACCGCTGAGGCCGAGACCGCTGAGGGCACCGACGAGTCCTGACAGCACCACCGGGGCTGTCCGGCTTCGGTTCGACATCGCCTACGACGGCACGGAGTTCGCCGGCTGGGCGGTTCAGGCCGGGCAGCGCACGGTCGCCGGTGTCCTCGATGAGGCGCTGACGACGGTGTTTCGCACGCCGGTGCGGTTGTTCGCGGCGGGGCGCACCGACACCGGGGTACATGCCACCGCGCAGGTGGCCCACGTCGATGTCCCGGATTCGGCGTTGCCGTACGCGTATTCGCGTACCCGGCGAAACGACGAGCCGGAATTCCTGGCGCTGACACGGCGGTTGGCGCGTTTCCTGCCGACCGACGTCCGGGTGCTGCGGGTGGACCGGGCTGCTCCTGGCTTTGATGCCCGGTTCTCGGCGCTGCGGCGCCATTACGCCTATCGGCTGTCCACCGCGCCCTACGGCGTGGCACCCCAGCAGGCCCGTTACGTCATCGCCTGGTCTCGCCCGCTGGACGTGGAGGCGATGGCGGCCGCGTCACGAAGCCTGTTGGGACTGCACGATTTCGCGGCGTTCTGCCGCCACCGCGAAGGCGCGACCACCATTCGCGAACTGCAGCGCCTGGACTGGGTGCGCGACGGTGACCTGGTCACGGCGCACGTCAGCGCCGACGCGTTCTGCTGGTCGATGGTGCGCTCGCTGGTCGGGGCGGTGCTGGCGGTCGGCGAGCATCGGCGTGATGCGGCCTGGTTAGCGGGGTTGCTGAGTGCCAGTCGCCGCTCCAGCGACTTCACCGCCGCGCCGGCGCGCGGGCTGACCCTGGTCGGTGTCGACTACCCGCCGGACGACCAGTTGGCGGCGCGCACCGTCATCACCCGGGACCTGCGGACCCGCTAGCCGTCCGGAGCGAGCGGGCACAGTTGTACGGTCGCAGCGGCGCGTCGCCGGGCAAACACGCACGCTCGCGCCCAAGGGGGACTACAGCAGGCCGGCGACGAACGAGGCGGCCTGATTGGTCATGCCGGGCGTGTATCCCGAGTGCGCGGAGAACATGCGCCCGGGGGAACAGACCGGGTCGCCGTCGGTGCACAAGTCGATCGTCTTGAACCCGTAGACCGGACTGTTCGTCAAGGGCTGGCCGATCTTGTTGGAGGGGTTGCCGAACACCGCGATGGCAGCGACATGGTCGGCGGCCTCGGGCGGCAGTGGCGCGGTGAAACCGAAACCGGGCACCGGTGCCGCTGCGATGATGTCGATGATCGCCGCGCCCTGTGAGTACCCCCCGAGCACCAGGCGGGTGGCTGGGCAGTTCTCCATCATCCACATGATGTGACCGCTGGCGTCATTGGCACCGTCGGCGGCCCGGCCGAAATCGTAGCTGGCCGGATAGTTCACCGCGTAGGTGCCGATCGACCGGGAGGTCTGGTTCCGCAGCGCGCCGACGAACGCGTTACCGACCCGGCCCAGACCCGGTGGTTCGCCGGTGCCGCGGGCGAAGACCACCTCGGCGTCCGGGCACCCGTCGGCGAAAGCAGGCGACGACGGGACGGGGCTGATCAGCAGCGCGGCAGCGGCGGCGCACGCCGCCAGGATGCGGAATGCCTTCACAGCCAGAGATAGTAGCGAAATAAAGGGTTGATTAGCTAACTAACCACGTCGCCGCAGGTCAGGGTCGGTCAGCGAACCAGCGGCTCGACATCGGGTACCGGACCGGGTGCCCGCAGCCGGCCGGCGACGAAGTTGGCCGCCTGGCTCGTCAACGCCGGAATGTAGCCGTCGGTGTGGTCGGTCCACTCGTTGCCAGGCCCCTCGTGACAGATTGGGTCACCCGGGTTGCACAGGTCGAGGGCTTTGGCGCCGAACAGGGCGCTCTGCGCGCTGATCGGCCCGCCGGTGCGGACGGCGGGGTTGCCGAACGCCACCACGGCCACCACCTGGTCGGCGTACTCGGCGGGCAGCTGGTTGCCCCAGCTGATACCGCCCACCTGGGTGCCGGTGACGATGTCGATCACCGAGGCGCCCTGCGAATACCCGCCGAGCACCAACTGGGTGTCCGGGCACACGTCGGCGGCGGCTTTGACGCGCCGGATCACGTCGTTGGCACCGTCGCCACCACCGAGCTGCAGCCGGCCGGCAGGGTAGTTGACGCCGTACTCGTCGACCTTCTTGGAGGTTTGCTGGCGCAGCGAGTCGATCATCGCCCGGCCGACCCGGCCGACGCCGGGGGGCTCACTGGTCCCGCGGGCGAAGATGACCTCGACGTCCGGGCAGTCGTAGGCGGCCGCCGATGGGAGGGCGGACGGGGCCACGGCCGGGACGGTCAGCAGTGCGGCTGCCATCAACGCCGCCGAGAAAATGCTGCTCAATCGAACAAAACGCATAGCGGAATGGTACCGAAGCCGGTTTCGTCGAGGACAGCCCTGTGGATGGCCGGAGGCCGCCGGGCCGCTGCCGCGGTTAGCGTCGTCGGCACGGAAACGGGGACGCATGACAGGGCGAACAACCACCCAGCTACAGCTGAATGCGCACCGATTCAGCGCGCGCCGCATGGAGCGTGCGCTGCGGTGCGGCCAGGTGGCGGGCGGCCCAGCACCGGGACGGGCTGGCCTGGTGCTGGGTGGCCTGCTCAGCATGATCGTGGCGGCCGGCGCCGTGGTACTGGCCGTTGTGCGGCCGCAACCGGGCCTCGGTGACGCGCCGATCCTGCTGGACCGCGCTTCGGGGGCGCTGTATGTCCGGGTCGGCGACACGGTCCATCCGGTGTTCAACCTCGCCTCGGCCCGCCTGATCGCCGGCCCCGCCGACCCGCGGCCGGTGGCCGGGGACGCGATCGGCCGGGCGCGACGCGGCCCGCCGGTGGGCATCCCGGGTGCCCCCGGAGTGCTCGGGGAGGCCCTGGCGGCGACGGCGGCCTGGTCGTTGTGCGACGACCCGACCGGCACCACCCTTGTCGCCGGGGCCGACCCGCCGCAATCGGCGCGTATCGACACCGCCGCGGCGGTGCCGGTCAGCTCGGAGTCGGCAACTGCGTACCTGCTGCTGCGCGGCCGACGGACCCCGGTCAACCCGGCCGACCCGATGCTGGAATCCGCAACACCGCGGCGGGTTTCGGGTCTGCTGCTCAATGCGCTATCCGAGGCCCCGCCGGCGACGGACTTCGCCGGCCACCTCACGACGTTGCCCGCCGCCGTCACGCTGTGCGCTCATTGGCGCGCCGACGATCCGGGCGGCATCATGCTGTCGGCCGGTGTCGGCCTGCCCTTGCCGGCGGGCGCGGCGGCGACCGTGCTGGCCCAGGCCGACGGTCCCGGCCCCGCCCTGGATGGCGTCTATCTGCCGCCGGGCCGCAGTGCCTATGTTCGGGCCGTCGGTGCCTCCGGTCGCCCCGCTGGTGCCGACTACCTGATTACCGAGGCCGGGGTGCGGTTCACCGTCGACGATGCCGCGGCGGCACGCAGCCTGGGTCTGCCGGAGACGCCTGTCGGGGCGCCCTGGCCGATGCTCGCCGGGCTGCCGGCCGGCCCGCGGCTCAGTCGGGAGCAGGCGCTGCTGGCCCGCGACGTCGTACTGCCGCCGCCCGGCCGGTGACCACCGCCAGCAGCAAGGCCAGCAGGACGGCGGTGCCGGTGATCGCGGTGCGCAGCCCGGCCGAAGCGGCGACGGGTTCGGCGGCCGGCGGCGGGGAAGCCGGTTCGGGGACCCGGACGTCGGATGTGGGCTCAGCTATCTCCGAGCTGACCGCCGCCAGCGGATCGATCACCCCGGCGCCGACCACGTCGTCGCGTCCACCGGGCGGGTGGTGAGCGGTGGCCTTGATCCGGTCCATCACCTGCCGCGGTGTCCAATCCGGGAAGCGGGCCCGGACCAGCGCCGCCAGACCACTGACCACCGGCGCGGCGAAACTGGTGCCGTGAACCGGCGATCCGGCAACGGTGTTGGCCATCGCGTCGGCCACGGTGCTCAGCGACAGCACGGCCTCGCCGGGGGCGGCCACGTCGACCCAGGGACCGGGCAAGGTGAATGCCGACGGCGCA
This sequence comes from Mycobacterium sp. pW045, assembly GCF_041287085.1. Taxonomy (NCBI): domain Bacteria; kingdom Bacillati; phylum Actinomycetota; class Actinomycetes; order Mycobacteriales; family Mycobacteriaceae; genus Mycobacterium; species Mycobacterium sp. pW045. The sequence goes on from NZ_JBGGKU010000003.1 coordinate 61,988, forward strand.
CCGTGGGCGTCCACCGAGCCGACGGTCAGCACGTAGTCGTCGTACCAGGCCGGGGTGACGATCATCGGCCCGTCGGCATCACACCCGTCGTCGGTGTTGCCCGCCGCGGCGACCACCACGGCGTTTCTCACCTCGACCGCATACGCCAGCGCGGCGCCGAGCGCCCGGTCGTCGAGACCGGAGCCGGCCGGCTGGCAGGCTACCGCCGAGATGTTGATCACCGACGCCCCCAGGTCGGCGGCGGTGCGCACCGCCTTGGCCAGCGTGTCGACATCGCCGACGCCCGGGGTGTCCCCGGCGGCGGCGAACCTGGCGCTGGACTGGCGGATTCCGATCACGGTGGCCAGCGGCGCCAGGCCGGCGAACCGGTCGGTCGCCGGATCGGCTGCCGCCCCGATGATTCCGGCGACCAGCGTGCCGTGCCCGTCGCAGTCCTGGGCGCCGTCGCCGGTGGACACATAATCACCACCGCCCACCAGGCCGGGCAGCCGCCGATGCGGCGCGACCCCGGTGTCGATCACCGCCACCCGCTGGCCGGCACCGCGGGTCAGCGCCCACACCGCGGGCAGGTCCAGCCCGTCGAGCTGGGTGACCGGCACATCCGGCCGCAGCGTCGGGACCCCGCACACCTCGCGTTGCACCGTGGCGCGTACCGGTGCGGCCGGCCCGGCGGCAGGCAGCAGCGCACTGTCGATCGGCGGCGGCGCGACCGCGTGTGCCGGCGGTACACACTGCGTGGTCCCAGCGATCAGCGCCGCCGCCGAGAGCCGGGCGATCCGGATGACCTTGGCGCCGCGCATCACTCAGCCCAGATTCAGTCCGCGAACGGCGCCGTAAAGCCCGCAGAGCCAGCAGGCCAGCGGCAGCAGCGCGCCCAATGCCACACCCTCCAGCACCTCGGCGCCGCGGCGGGCCAACGGGGACCGGATCGGCGCCGTGAAACCGAGAACGACCGCGGCGCCGGACGCTGCCACCGCCACCACCGCCGGCCAAGGCCGGTGCGGTGCTGTGGCGAGCGCGGCTGACAATACGGCGATGCCCATCGCGGCAGCACCGCCGACCAGCAGGGTGGCGATCTGCGCGGCGTCGGTATGGGAGCGGGCCCGCAGCAGCAGCGCCGTGCCGGCTGCCACCACGAACGCGGCACCGACCAGGCTGGGCACACCGCCGACCGGTTTCCCGGCGGCAACCCCGGCGGCCCCCAGCACCACCGCCGCCGTCGCCCCGGCGATCAGCCCGCACAACAGATCTCGGGCCGCAACGGCACGGCTCGCCGTCGGCCGCTGCGACAACCCGGCACCCAGCATCGCGATCCGGCTCGCGACCCGGGTCAGGCCGATCCCGCCGGCCGCCGCCACCGCGCCGAGTGCCTGCACCGAAACACCGGTTGCCACACCGGCCATTCCGGCGACAGCGGCCAGGATCACCAACCCGGCCAGGCAGCACAGTATCGCTCGCGCCGGCTCGCCGCAGCCGCTTGACGGCACCGCCATGGCAGCCACCGTTGCGGCCGCGGCCATGGCGAGCAACACATTCGGGGCGCCGGGCCCACCCGGAACCGCCACGAACCCGGCGACCCCGGCCAGGCCGGATGCCGCGAGCGCGGCGGTCAGCCGCCGGGCGGTTGGGCGCCACGGGTGCGTCGCCGCCCGCGCGCCGGCCGCCACCTGCTCGGCGGGGTCGTCGAAACGCGGTTTTGGTGCGACGTCGTCGGCGCATGTCAGCACCAGCACGGCACCGTCGCAGATCCCCTGTTGCCCCAGTGTCTTCGAGCCGTCCAACGGCGGGCGGCCGGGTTGCGCGAGCCGGTAGGGGCGCAGTGGCAGCGGACCGGCGGGGCCCGATGCCGGCTGCGGGCCATCGCTTCCCGAGACGAGGTCGACGACGGCGCCGACCAGCAGCGCCACCGGGACCGCGGCCGGCAGCGCCAGATCGGCGTGGCCGGTGTCGGCGTAGACCGCGACCCGCCGCAGACCCGAATCCGCACCAGCCACCGCCGCCTCCTCGCGCTCGCGTTGCGCGAACGCTACCGCGACGGCAGACCGCGTGTTTTCGGTGTTCCACAGCTGACTTGCCGAGTGATTCGGCGGCTGTTTACGGTGTGGCCGATGACCGAGCTGGGACGTGTCGCGAGCCCGCCGCCGGCGCCGCCATCCGGTGAAATCACCGTCGCGGCACCGCCCCCGGTGCAGCGCCCGAATTCCCCGGTGGCGCTGACCCGGCTACTGCCGCTTGTCATGTCGGTGGGGATGCTCGCCATGACCGCGGTGCTCTACCGCTCGGGTTCGCCGGTCGCGCGCAGCCCGGTGTTCGTGTTGCTGCCGCTACTGATGCTGGCGTCTGCGGCGGCAGCGGTGCTGGCCGGCCGAAGCCGCGACGATCTCGACGGTAACCGGGACGACTACCTGGGTTATCTTGCTGCGCTGCGGGAGTCGGTTACCGCGACCGCCGCGGCGCAACGTTCGTTTCTGGCGTGGGCGCACCCGGACCCCGAGGCATTGTGGACGTTGGCAGGCAGTGACCGGATGTGGCAGCGCCGGCCCGGTGACGCCGAGGCCGGCCGGGTCCGGGTGGGCATCGGCCCGGTCGCCCTGGCGACCCGGCTGATACCGCCACCCGATGAGCCGGCCGGCCGCGCCGACCCCGTCACCGCGGCCGCGCTGCGCCGCTTCCTGCACACCCACGCGACGGTGCCCGAGGTGCCGATCACGATGCCGCTGCCGGCGTCGGCGCCGTTGCAGTTGGACGGCGACCGGGACCGGGCGCGCGGCCTGCTGCGAGCGATGATCTGCCAGCTCGCGATGCTGCACGGCCCCGACGCGCTGCTGATCGCAGCAGTCGTCGGCGACCCGCCCGGCCACTGGGACTGGCTGAAATGGTTGCCCCACCATCAACATCCGTCGGCCGTCGACGCCACCGGGCCGTTACGGCTGACCTACCCCGATCTGCCCGCTGCGCAAGCCGCGTTGGCCGGCCGCCCGGCGGTGCTGGTCATCGACGACCCGGTCATGGGACTGGCGCTGACCGAAGCAGCGGCCTGGGATGCCGGGCGGGCCCGGCGGCTTCGGGTGAGCACGACCACGCTGGGCGACTGCGACGGCACCCGCCCGGATTTCCTCGGCACCGCGGACGCGCTGGCCTGCGCCCAGCGACTGGCCGGCTGCCGGGCGGCGCAACCGGGTGGCCCGAGAAGCTGGGCGCAGCTGGTGGGCGTCGGCGCCGTCGACGAGTTCGACCCGCCCGCGGTGTGGCCGGGCGCACCGGCGCAGCGGCTGAGCGTCCCGATCGGCACCGACCCGCAGGGCGACCCGGTGCGGCTGGACATCAAGGAGGCCGCCGAAGAAGGCAGCGGCCCGCACGGGCTGTGCATCGGCGCCACTGGTTCGGGGAAATCGGAGTTCCTGCGCACGCTGGTGCTCGGCATGATGGTCCGGCATTCGCCGGCGGAGCTGAACCTGGTGCTGATCGACTTCAAGGGCGGTGCAACGTTTCTCGGATTCGAGGAAGCGGACCACGTGGCAGCGGTGATCACCAACCTGGCCGATGAAGCGCCGCTGGTGGAACGGATGCGCGAAGCACTGACCGGTGAGATGCAACGGCGCCAGGAACTGCTGCGCGCCGCCGGGGTGGCGGGGATCAGCGGCTACCGGCAGGCCCGGCGGGCTGCCGCAGCGGCACTGCCGGGGCTACCCGCGCTGCTCGTCATCGTCGACGAATTCTCCGAATTGCTGGATCAGCAGCCCGATTTCATCGACATGTTCGTCGCGATCGCCCGGCTGGGGCGGTCCCTGGGTATTCACCTCCTGCTGGCCAGCCAGCGGCTCGAGGAGGGCCGGCTGCGCGGCCTGGAGTCGCACCTGTCCTACCGGGTGTGCCTCAAGACGGTGTCGGCCGCCGAATCCCGGCTGGTGTTGGGCACTGCGGACGCCCACGAGCTGCCCAACACCCCCGGCTCGGGTTTCCTGCGCACCGCCGACGGTGAGTTGCGGCGATTCCAGACGGCCTACGTCTCGGGCGCATGCCCCATCGCGCGGCCGGCGCCGAGCCAAGTTCGACTGTTCACCGCCGCGCCGATCGGCTCGGCCGGGCCTCAGCCGCGAGCTGCCGGGCGCACCGTGCTGCAGGCGGTTCTGCAGCGATTGTCCGGACACGGCCCGCCAGCCCGACAGGTGTGGCTGCCGCCGCTGGGCGACTCACCGGCGTTGGGCGAGTTGCTCGACGGCGGCTATCCCGATCTGAGCGTGCCGATCGGGATCGTCGACCGCCCTTTCGAGCAGCGGCGCACCCCGCTGCTAATCCGGCTGGACGGCGCCGCGGGGCACGTCGCCGTCGTCGGCGCGCCGCAGTCGGGTAAGTCGACGACGCTGTCCACGCTGATCGCCGCGCTGAGCGCCACCCACGACGCCCGGCGAGTGGCGTTGTACTGCCTGGACTTCGGTGGCGGCGGCCTCGCCGCGCTGGGTTCGCTGCCGCAGGTGGGAACGGTGGCCGGCCGCGGCCAACCGGAATTGGTGCGGCGCACCGTCGCCGAGCTGGAGGCGATCTTGGAACGGCGGGAGGCGCGATGCGAGGCGGCCGGCGGTGGCCCGGCCGGTGACGTGTTCTTGGTGATCGACGGATGGGCAGCGCTGTGCCGCGAATTCGATGTCGAGGCAACGATCACCGCCGTTGCCGCGCGCGGCCTGTCCCACGGCGTCCACCTGGTGCTGTCCGCGTCGCGGTGGGCCGAGATCCGGCCGGCGTTGCGCGATCTGATCGGCACCCGGATCGAACTGCGGCTGGGCGATCCGGCCGAATCCGAGCTGGACCGGCGTCAGGCGCAGCGGGTGCCCGGCGACCGGCCTGGGCGGGGCCTGACAGCGGAGGGCCTGCACCTGCTGGTGGCGCGCCCGCAAGGCTGGGAGCCGTTGCGGCGCGACGACTACACGGTGGCGCCCATCCCGCTGCTGCCGACGGTGGTGGACCGGGCGGCGCTGACCGCCGGCGTTGACCACCCGGTGCTGGGTGTCGACGAGCGCGGCGCTGTGACAGTCGATTTCGGTCGGCAACCGCACCTGCTGATCTTCGGCGACAATGAGTGCGGCAAGACCACCGTGTTGCGCACGCTGTGCCGGGAACTGGTGCGGACCCGTGGCCCACAGCAGGCGCAGCTGCTGGTGGTCGACTATCGACGCGGCCTGCTCGGGGTCGTCGACACCGCGTACCGGGCCGGCTACGCGATCTCGGCTGCTGCCTGCGCGCCCCTGGTGGCGGCCCTGACCGACCGATTGGCCCGGCGGATGCCCGGACCGGACATCGACGCCCAGCAACTGCGTGACCGGTCCTGGTGGTCGGGACCGGAGCTGTATGTACTGGTCGACGACTACGACCTGGTCGCCGCCGCGGGCGGCAACCCGCTGACTCCGCTGTTGGAATACCTGCCGCACGCAAGCGATCTCGGCTTGCACCTGGTGGTTGCGCGCCGCAGCGGCGGGGCGGCGCGCTCGCTGTACGAGCCGGTGCTGGCCGCACTGCACGATCTGGGCGCCATGGGGCTGACGATGAGCGGTGACGCAACCGACACCCCGTTGATCGGTGCGGTGCGGCCGGGCCCGCTGCCGCCCGGGCGCGGCACCCTGGCCACCCGGGCCGGTGGGCAGCGGCTGATCCAGGTGGCGTGGGAGCCGTGACGCACCGTGCCGTCATCGAGGCCGGCCCTGCGACTGTGCACCGACTGTGTTGCGGCGCAGCTGAATCGGCTGGCGCCACGGCGGCGATGGAGTGGATCGACGAGCCATTCGCACTGGTCGACGGCCGGCCCGTCGAGCTGCCCGAGCTGCTGCGCGGCGTGCTGGCCTGCCCGTCGGCCGTCGAATCGATGGTGATCGTGCACCCGTCATGGTGGCCGGACCGGCGGGTCGAGCTGCTCACCACCGCAGCGCGCGGTCTGACCGCGGACATCACCACCGTGACGCGCTCCCGGGCGCTGTTCGACAGCTTTGCGGCCGGGGCCGTCGTCGAGATCGCCGCCGGGCTGGTCGCGGTCAGCGGCGCCGGGATCACCGCCGAGCCGCGGATCGGCCCGCCCGACGAGGTGGCCGCGGCGGTGGCTCGCCGCGTGCTGGCGGCTTCTACCGGCCCGGACGCCGCGGTGGTGATCGACGCCCCGGTGGGAGTCGGTGGCGCCGCCGCGTTGGCGGCGATGATCGCCGACCGGCTACCAAGCGCGATGCAGGTGGTAGTGGTCGAGGCATTGCCTGCCGACGGCATGGCCGAGCCCGCCACCGCGCCGCAGCCGTGCCCGGCGCCGGCCCGTCGCAAGGGTCGGCGACGGCTGCCGGCGGCCGTGGCGGCGGCGTTGTGCGTCGTCGCCTGGGGCATGCACGCCCCCCACCACCGGTCGCCGGCCCCAGACCCACCCGCGGCGTATCTGGTGGAGGGGCGGGTGACCGTGCAGGTTCCCGCGGGCTGGCCGGTGCGCCGCGTCGCCGCCGGATCCGGATCGGCCCGGGTGGAGGTGACGTCGCCGACCGACCCGCGGCTGGTGCTGCACGTCACCCAGGCGCCGGCCGCCGCCGACACCCTGGCCGCGGTCGCCGAACCCCTGCAGCGGGGCCTGCAGCTGGCCGACACCGAAACGCCCGGGGTGTTCGTCGGTTTCGATCCCGCCGGCAGTAGCGCGGGACGGCCGGCGGTGACCTATCGGGAGGTTCGCGCCGGCCATCACGTCGACTGGGCGGTGTTGGTCGACCGTGCGGTGCGGATCGGTATCGGGTGTCAGAGCGGACCCGGCGACGACGACGCGCTGCGCCCGGTGTGCGAGCAGGCGGTGCGCTCCGCCCATGCGCTGGAGGTGCGGCCCGCGAGCTGATCGGCGGGAACCGAAATGAGCCCACCGGAGTCGAACTACATATCAGCCAAGGCAACCGACGATAGGGACAGACGTGGCTATACCGCCAGGACCCGCAGGCCCCCCGGGCACCACCGCGCTCAGCGCCGACTTCGACGTCATGCGCGCCGTCGCGGCGACCACCGATGCCCGTAACGAGGAGATCCGGGGGATGCTGCAATCCTTCGTCGCCCGGATGCGCGCCGTTCCGCCGTCGGTCTGGTCGGGCATGGCCGCGGCCCGATTCCAAGACGTGCTGGACCGCTGGAACACCGAATCGCTGAGGCTGCACCACGCCTTGGCGCGCATCGCCGAGACCATCCGCCACAACGAGCGCGCACTGCGAGAGGTGGCCGAGAGCCACTCGCACCACATCGCTGCCGCCGGCGACGGAATCTGAGGAGCAGCCGTGGACGCGACACTGTCCTACAACTTCGAGGAGATCGAATACGCCGTCCGCCAGGAGATCCACTCCACGGCCAGTCGGCTCAACGGCGCGCTCGAGCAACTCCGCTCACAGATCGCGCCGCTGCAGCAGGTGTGGACCCGGGAAGCGGCCGGCGCCTACCACGCCGAGCAGCTGCGATGGCAGCACGCCGTCAGCGCGCTCAACCAGATCCTGTTCGACTTGGGCCGCGCGGTGCGCGACGGTGCCGCCGACGTCGCCGACGCCGATCGCCGCGCGGCAGGGGCTTGGGGGAGGTAAGGAGAGACCGCCCCCGGACACGGTGTGGCCCCGATCGGTAAAGAGCCGCCGGGGCCACACCGCCATGTCCACCGGCCGTGAGGGCGCCATCGAGCTGTCGCCCGTTTTGACCTGCCCGGATCACCGCCGGTAAGCTGCTCCGTTGGCGTGCGGTGCCTTGTTGGCGCAGCGGGTCCTCGGGTCACTGTCGGTCGCCGAGAATCACCCCCGCCGTCCACGCCGGACCGGCACCCGGCTCGTACCGGGATCCGCAGAACCGGGTAGCAACCCGAATAACGAGAGGTAAGCGCTGTGCCCACCTATACGCCGAAGGCGGGTGACACCACGCGGTCGTGGTATGTCATCGACGCCACCGACGTGGTGCTCGGCCGGCTCGCCGTCGCGGCAGCAACGCTGCTGCGCGGCAAGCACAAGCCGACGTTCACGCCGAATGTCGACGGCGGTGACTTCGTCATCGTCATCAACGCCGACAAGGTCGCCATGAGCGGCAACAAACTGCAGAAGAAGATGGCTTACCGCCATTCGGGCTACCCGGGCGGGCTGCGCAAGCGCAGCATCGGCGAGCTGATGGAGACCCGTCCCGACCGTGTCGTGGAGAAGGCGATCCTCGGCATGCTGCCCAAGAACAAGCTCGGCCGCCAGATCAAGCGCAAGCTGCGCGTCTACGCCGGCCCGCAGCATCCGCACACCGCGCAGCAGCCGGTCCCGTACGAAATCAAGCAGGTGACGCAATGACCGAGACCGACATCGAAGGCACCCCTGAGACCCCTGAGGTCACTGAGGCTGTTGAGGCCGACGAGACCGTGGCGGTGCAGTCAGACGCCGCACCGGCCTACGAGCCGCACGACCTGGGCCGCCCCATCCAGACCGTCGGCCGCCGCAAGGAGGCCGTGGTGCGTGTCCGGCTGGTGCCCGGCACCGGCAAGTTCAACCTGGACGGGCGCACCCTGGAGGCCTACTTCCCCAACAAGGTGCACCAGCAGCTGATCAAGGCTCCGCTGGTCACGGTGGACCGGTTGGAGAGCTTCGACGTCTACGCCCACCTCGACGGCGGCGGCCCCTCCGGGCAGGCCGGCGCGTTGCGGCTGGCGCTGGCCCGCGCGCTGATCCTGGTGCAGCCCGAGGACCGGCCGGTGCTGAAAAAGGCGGGCTTCTTGACTCGCGACCCACGGGCCACCGAGCGCAAGAAGTACGGCCTGAAGAAGGCCCGCAAGGCGCCTCAGTACAGCAAGCGCTGATCTGCGGTTGCATTTTGGCAGCGAGTTGGGGGTATCTTCCGCACGAGGGAGGTACCCCCGGCTTGCTTTCGAGAGTGCGTGTTTCCGGCCCCACACCGGCGTGTCGGACCGGGAACACGCACGCTCGCGGCGATAAAGGATAGTTATGGGTCGTCTTTTCGGCACCGACGGTGTCCGCGGGGTCGCCAACCGCGAACTGACCGCAGAACTCGCCGTTGCCCTGGGCAGTGCGGCCGCACAGCGGCTGTCCACCGGCACCGAGCGTCGGGTCGCCGTCGTCGGCCGTGACCCGCGGGCCAGCGGCGAGATGCTGGAGGCCGCGGTCATCGCCGGGCTGACCAGCCAGGGCGTCGACGCGCTGCGAGCCGGCGTGCTGCCCACGCCGGCGGTGGCCTATCTGACCAGCGCTTATGAAGCCGACTTCGGGGTGATGATCTCGGCGTCGCACAATCCGATGCCCGACAACGGCATCAAGTTCTTCGGCCCGGGAGGCCACAAACTCGACGACGCCACCGAGGACCAGATCGAGGATCTGGTCGCCGCCGGGCCGGGGTTGCGACCGGTCGGCGCCGGGCTGGGCCGGGTGGTGGACGCCAAGGACGCCCTGGACTGCTACCTGCGCCACCTCGGCGAATCCAACCGGACCCGGCTCGACGGGCTGACCGTCGTGGTGGACTGCGCGCACGGCGCGGCGTCGGAGGCCGGACCGCGCGCCTACCGGGCCGCCGGTGCCACCGTGATCGCCATCAACGCCGATCCCGACGGGCTCAACATCAACGAGGGCTGCGGTTCGACGCACCTGGAACCGTTGCGTGCCGCGGTGCTCGCCCACGGCGCCGACCTGGGCCTGGCCCATGACGGCGACGCCGACCGGTGCCTGGCCGTCGACGCGGCCGGCAATGTGGTCGACGGTGACGCCATCATGGTCGTGCTGGCGCTGGCCATGCGGGACGCCGGCGAACTGGCCGGCAATACCCTGGTGGCCACGGTCATGAGCAACCTCGGGTTGCATCTGGCGATGCGCGAGGCGGGCATCGACGTGCAGACCACCGACGTCGGTGACCGTTACGTGCTCGAGCAACTACGGGCCGGCGGTTTCACCCTCGGCGGTGAACAGTCCGGCCATATCGTGCTTCCGCAACTGGCCACCACCGGCGACGGCATCATCACCGGCCTGCGCCTGATGGCGCGGATGGCCCAGACCGGCACTCCGCTCGCCGGGTTGGCCGCGGCGATGCGCACACTGCCGCAGGTGCTGATCAACGTCGAGGTCGCCGACAAAGCCGACGCGGTGAGCCGCCTGGCGGTGCGCACCGCGGTCCGGCGCGCCGAGGAGGAGCTCGGCGACACCGGCCGAATCCTGTTGCGGCCCTCCGGAACCGAGCAGCTCGTCCGGGTGATGGTGGAAGCCGCCGACGAGGACACCGCGCACCAGATCGCGGTCAGCGTCGCCGACACGGTCCGCACCGGACACTGAATCCCGCACTGAGGGAACCGCGGGGGCTTCGGCGCCGTCATATCCGTTATGGGACGACAACCGCTGTATCTCGATGCCGCCGCGCTGCGCTGCGTGGCGGACTGTTTGGACGACACGGCGGCAGCCATCGACGTTGCCGTCCGAATCCGGTTGGGCGGGCTGGTATTCGACGGTAGCGCTGCCGGACGTGATCATGTCGCCGCGGGGGAGGCGCTGCGGCGTGCGCTAGACGCCTGGGCGCCGGAGTTGACGCGCTGGTCGCGCGCGGGCACCGAGATCGCCGCGGCATTGCGCGCCGGACTGGCGCGTTACGGCGCCGCCGAGTCGTTCGCGGCGGACCGGGTCGGTTGAGGTGGCGCCGCGATACGACGTGGCCGCGCGGCTGGCCGAGGGCCGAGAAGCGGTAGCCCACACCCAGGCCTACGTGTCGGCGTGTCATCGGCGCGGTTATGGCCATCCCGATCTCACCGGCTACGACGGGCAGCTGGCCGACCGCTACGACAGCGAAGCCGGCCTGGATCTGCAGCGCCTGGACGCCGACTGCGCCGCACTGGCGGCGTTGGCCGGCGCGGCCGAGGACGCGCTGCGCCGGCAGCACGGTCAACTCGATGCCCTGGCGGCGGCCTGGCGGGGCCCCGGCGCCGACGCGGCTACGGAGTTTGTGCGCCGGCACTGTGAGGCCGGGGCACAGCTGACGGCGCGGTTGCGCGCGGCCGCCACCGGCTGCGAGGTATTGCGTGACGAGTTGTGGCGGCTGGTCGACACCAAGGTGGCGGCGGTGACCGCCGTCGACGACCGGGCCGGCGCGCACCGGCCGGCGTGGCTGGCGGCAGCACAGGCGGTGAACTCCGGCTCCGGCGACGAGCATGCCGCCGAGGTCATCGAGAAACAGCTGATCCCTTACGTGGACCACGACGTTCGGGGTGAGTGGGTGCCGGCCGTGCAGTCGGCGCGAGACGGGGTGGCCGGCGCCTACCGGGCGGCGGCGGGGTCGGCCGACCCGGCGCCGGGGACGGTTTTTCCGGTACCCGGTGATCTTGGTCCGGTCGTGCCACCCGATCACCCGACCGGTGCCGCGCCGGCCGTCCCGGCGACCGCGGCCCCCGTCGCAGCGGAGATCGCGCCGGCGTCCGATGTCGCACCGGCGGGTGTCCCGGCGGCGCCGGACGGGAGGCAAGACGCCGCCGTCCCGGAGCCCGCCGCGGCACTGGCTGACATGCCTGCCGATCCAGCACTTCCGGCCGGCCTCGGCCTGCCCGGTGATCTGGGGTTGCCGACGGGCGGGCTGCCCGCCGGCGGTGGGCTCGGCGGGTTGGGCGGATTGATTCCCCGGCTGGCCGACGCGTTCGGTGACCCGGGATCGTCCGACGGGTTCGGCGATCCGTTCGAGGACCGCGCAGCAACCGATGACCGCGACCCTGATGACCACGAGGACCCCGAGCCGGATGACTCCGAGGGTGACCCGCCGGACGAGCCGGGCGACGAGGCCGTTGTCGAGGAGGCCGCCGCCGAGGACTCTGGTGAACCGACCGAATCGGAATCCGCGCCGTCGGACCCGGAAACCGAGGCCGGCGCCCAAGCTGAGCCCGCGGCCGAAACCACCGAAGCCGACGACTCCGGCCAGTCTCCTGAGCCCTCCGCCGACGGCGCACCGAAGACGCCATGCGAGGTCGCCGCTGAACAGTTGCCCCAGGTCGGGCAGTGACCGGGCTACGCCGCAGCAGCAGGCTTCGCTGGTCGCAGCGTGATGCGCCAAGCGTATGAGCCCGCTGACCCCGCAGTAGGGCCGGCGGGCTCACCTCACCCCTGGCGCGAGCCCCAGGTCTGCAGCGCCGAAACGATCTTGGCCGCGGCCTCCAGTTGCTCCAGCGACAGCTCCTCGGTCGGGGTGCGCCATTCGGCAACCACCGCAAGTGCGCCGTCGATGAACAGTTCGCGGGTCTTGCCCCGCTGGATCTTGCCGCTGGAGGTGGTGGGCATCGACACGTGGTGCACCAGCACCACGGCGTCGGCCGCGATGCCGTGGTGGGTTGCGACGGCGGTGCGGATCTTGTCGATGACGTCGTCGAAGTCGGTTTCACCGATCCGGCCGCTGTCCACCTCGTGCACCACGACCAGCTGCTCGATGCCTCCCGGGGGCGCGTCGGTGGCGAATGCCGCGCCCCGGCCGGACACCAGTACCGGGTCGCATTGCTGCACGGTGAACTCGATGTCGTTGGGGTAGTACCGGTGCCCGTCGACGACGATCAGATCTTTGCAGCGACCGGTGGTGAAAAGCTCACCCGCGCAGAGGAACCCGTAGTCCCCGGTGCGCAGGAACGGTCCGCGCGCCGGGTCACCCGGCGCTGCCAGCCGTGCTCCGAACGTCGCGGCGGTCTCCTCGGGGCGACGCCAATAACCGAGGGCGACATTGGGGCCGGCGACCCAGATCTCGCCGACCTGGTCGGGGCCGCACGGCTGGTGGGTCACCGGGTCGACGATGGCGACGTCGGTTTGGCGCGGCTGACCGCAACCCACGAACGTCGCCGCGGCCGGGTCGTCGGGTGCGATGTCGACGATGCGGTCCTGCTCCAACGCGGCACGGTCGAGGTAGCGCACCCCCGGCATCCCGGTGGCGCATCCGGCCGACACACACAAGGTGGCCTCGGCCAGCCCGTACACCGGGTAACACGACGAAATCTGGAAACCCGCCGGTGCGAAGGCATCGGCGAACGCCGCCAACGATGTGGCGCGCACCGCCTCGGCGCCGTTCATGGCCACCGTCATGCAGGAAAGATCCAGTGCCGCGCGTTCTTCGGGCGTGCTGGTCTCCACGCACCGGTCGTAGGCGAAGTTGGGTGCCGCGGTGATCACGCCGCGATGCGCCGACACCAGTTCCAGCCAGCGCATCGGGCGTTTGATGAACGCGGTCGGCGACATCAGCGCGGTGCTGGCCCCGATGTAGACCATGGACAGGATCGCGCCGATCAACCCCAGGTCATGGTGCGGCGGCAGCCAGAACACGCCTTTGGCGTTCTCGTCGCCGTTCCACGCCTGCCGGATGGCGTCGACGTTGTGCAGGATGTTGCCGTGGCTGAGCAGCACACCCTTGGGTGAGCGGGTCGACCCCGAGGTGTACTGGATGGCGGCCGGCGAGTCGGTGCCGATGGCGGGGGGCACCCAGGCGTCCGGGTCGGCGCCGGCATCGGTGAAGAACCAATGCTCGGGTTCACCGGGGATCCCGGCGACTGCGGAGCGGGTGGCCTGCTGGGTCTCCCCGGCGGTGAGGGCGAACCGGGCCTGCGCGTCGGGAACCACCACCTGCAACCGCGGCGCCAGCTTCTGGTGCACCGGCACGGCCACGGCCCCGGCATAGAGGCAGCCGAAGAATCCTGCGATGAAGTCCAGACCCGGGCGCACCAGGACCAGCACCCGCTCCCCGGCGATGTCGTGGCGCTGCAGACTGGCCGCGATCGCCCGGGCGCGCAGGTCCAGGTCACGGAAGCTCAGCTCACTGCGGCCCTCGTCGTCGCCGTTGTAGGAGAAGCTGAACGCCACCTTGTCGCCGAATCGCTCGGCTTGGCGTTGTGCCAGTTCAACCAGGGTTTGCGCGATGGGTGTCGTCACCGTGGGCGTGAAATCCATGGCCCCATCTTGGCCCCCGAGGTGTTCTGGACCACATTCGGCCCCCTGCGGTGAATCGGGGAGCTGGCCGGCGGTGTCGAACGTATAGGCCGCCATGACTGCGACCGCGTCGATTCCGGCCCGGGCGAGCTCGACCGCGCAGCTGGCCGCCGCCTTCGATCCGCCCGCTAACGACAGCTGTGCACCGATTCGCACCGACCGGCAGAAATCAAGCTGGACGGGCCCGATACCAACGGAAAAGTGCACCGCTTTCCACTCGCTCTAAGTGTTCACATACAGTTCGTGGGTGGAAGGGAAGGGCCGAAGGCCCTGAGCTCTGGAAATGCCGCCTGAAATATCTGACCGCGATGCTTGTATCTTAGGTTCTTCACGGCTAGTGTTCTATTTCACATCAGTGAATAAGTGTGAATCCAGGAGCAACACGGCGGCGTCGAAGCCCCTTGAGACGCTCGCCGAGGGCGGCACCTCACAAAAGGAGACGGCTGTGCAGCAAACTCTTCGCCCCTACGTCACCGTCGGCATCGCGATTGTCGGCTCCGGCCTGATCGCGGCCACCCCGGCCGTGACTCCGTCGGCAAGTGTCCCGACCATCCGAGACGTCGCACTCACCGCGGGCGGCGGCCTCCCCGACCTGGTGGCGCCGTGGACGGAGGTGTTCAACGAGGCCTCCCGGAACGCCAGTCAGCTGCTCAACAACTACTACATCGCGCCGGGGATCGCCTTCCAGCAGATGCTGGCCAACCAGACGACCTTCTGGCAATCGATTCTCGACGACCCGTCGACCATCCCGGCGGTGATGCAGCAGATGCAGCACAACCTGGACGCCTATCTGACCGGCTTTTCACTGTGGAACGCCAGCGGCGGCGTCGACATCAACGAGGGGTTCACCGGCACGGTGGGCGAAGTCATCCTGCACACCCTGAGCGGTACGGACCTCAACAGTCCGACGCCCGCCTTCGGTCATGACCTGCTTTTCGCGCTGCTTCCGCAGTTCTTGCCGGCCGACCAAGCCGAGGTCATGACGCCCATCATCAACTTCCTGGCGTCGCCGCTCAGCGGCATCATCATGGGCTCGATCGGGCCGGCGATCGCTCCCTGGGTCGCGATGATGAACAGCATCCAAGACGGTGACGGCTTCACCCAGATCATGGCCAGCTGGATGGACGGCTACCTCAACGGCGCCACCCTCAACCTCGACTTCTTGATACCGATCATCGAGGACTCCGGCCTGCTGCCGATGCCGGAGGGCACCATCACCCACCTGGACTTCGCCTTCGGCGGTCTGCTCACCGGTGGCGACGTGGCCTCCGGCCCGTATGAGGTATCCGACGGCACCGACATCGTGGCCTCGGTGCCTGCCGTCGGCGGGTCGATCTTCAACAGTCTGGGCATCGGTCTCGACGCCTCGGCGATCGGCCTGCCGCTCCAGATCACCATCGACAGCCACGGGATCGGCCCGATCGCAGCCTGGGAGGCCTGGGGGCAAACCGTCGGATCCTTGCTCGGATCTGGTTGGGACGGCAAGGATCCGGTGGTGGTTACCCCGCCAGGTGCCGGCATCGGCTTCCCGATCATCCCCGACAGCTGGTTCGACGACGGTGGCGTGGCCCCGGATGTCGATCCGGGCTCGAGCGTCGATCTGCTGGGAGGCATGGGTCTGGACGACTTCCTCGCGGCGCTGAGCAGCCTGTGAGCCGCCCGCTAAACCGATTTCCCTATAACCAACCTTCAACACACTGCCTAACAGAACCGCTTCACAGGAGAGGTGTTCGCAAATGACTCGTCGTGACAGCACCAGCCAGCCTGGTAAGACCGGATCGCGGTACCGCAAGCGGGTGGCTGGTGCCACCAGTTCGGTGGGGGCGTTCCTCGCTTTCGGGATGGCCCCGTTAGCCGCGGCACCGGCGGCACACGCCGATGTCGATTTCTTGGGTGACCTTTTCGGCGATCTGGCGGCCGCGTGGTCCACGGCCGACGTCGGTGACGCCGCGGCGACCTGGGACCTCGACGCGCTGTTCGGTGCGGCGGACCCGGGCAGCGCGGCCGACATGTTCTCGTGGACCGGGATCATGGACCAGTGGTTCTACGAGCCGCTGCACGCCATGACCCAGCTCTGGATCACCAGTCCGTTGGGTGAGTCGATCAACGGGATGATCAACGACTGGTCGGGTATGTACCTGATCGGCAACGGTGTTGACGGCACGGAGGCCTCGCCCGACGGCGGTGATGGCGGGCTGTGGTTCGGCGACGGTGGTGACGGCTGGAGCAGCGACGAAGCGGGTGTGGCCGGCGGTAACGGCGGCTCGGCGCTCGGCTGGCTGGGCGACGGCGGCGACGGCGGCGCCGGGGGTGCCGGCGCGGTCGGCGGCGACGGCGGCGCCGGTGGCTGGTTCATGGGCAACGGTGGCGACGGCGGTGCCGGTGGCGCCGCAGTAGTTGCCGGCGGTGTCGGTGGTGCCGGTGGTAACGGCGGCGCGGCCGCCGCCTGGTTCTTCGGCAACGGCGGCGCCGGTGGTGTCGGCGGCGCCGGGATGGACGGCGCGGCCGGGGCCGCCGCCAATGGAGTCGGCGGGGCCGGCGGTGCAGGCGGCAACGGCGGCGCGGGCGGCCGCAGCGGTTACATGTTCGGTGACGGCGGCAAGGGCGGCGCCGGCGGCGCCGCGGGCAACGGTGGTGACGGCGTCACCGGCGATGCCAACGGCGCGAACGGCGGCAGCGGCGGCCAGGGCGGAAGCGGTGGCGCCGGCGGCGCCCGCAGCTCCGACTACTACGCCGGCGCGTTCTACGGCAGCGCCGGACAAGCCGGCGACGGCGCTGACGGCGGCGCCGGCGGCAATGGTGCCGACGCGGCCACTGACGTCAACGGTGACTACCTCGGCATCGGCGGTAACGGCGGCGTGGGTGGTAACGCCGGTAACGGCGACACCGGTGGCAATGGCGGAACCGGCGGTAACGGTGGCGACGGCACCGGCGTGAACCCGACCAACCCGGACGCCGCCTTCGGAACCGGCGGAGCGGCAGGCAGGGGTGGCGCCGGCGGTGACTCGCTGGGTGCCAATGCCGGCGGCAACGGCGGTGACGGCGGTACCGGCGGCCTGGGAGTGCTCGGCCGCGGTGGCGCGGGTGGCACCGGCGGTGCCGGCGGCGAGAGCGAGAGCGGCACCGGTGGCAGCGGCGGCGCCGGCGGCCTCGGCGGTAACGGCGGCACCGGTGACAACACGGTGGCTACCACCGGCGGCAACGGTGGCAGCGGCGGCACCGGTGGCCAGAGCACCAGCGGCAACGGCGGTGCCGGCGGTGCCGCCGGTAACGGCGGTGACGGAACTCTCCGCGGCGGCAACGCCGGGTCCGGTGGCCGCGGCGGCAGTAGCACCAGTGGCGACGGCGGCAACGGCGGCGACGGTGGTGTCGCGGGTGAGGGCCTGGGCTGGAGCGACGGCACCAACACCTGGAGCATCGGCGGCAACGGTGGCTCCGGCGGTGCCGGTGGCAGCAGCACCAGCGGCGCCGGCGGCAACGGCGGTGCGGGCTCGGCCGGCGCCGACGGCGCGACCGGCACGGGCGTGGTCAGCCAGGGCGGCAACGGCGGCTTCGGCGGCTCGGGCGGCAGCAGCAGCGGCGGAACGACCGGCAACGGCGGTGACGGCGGCGCCGGTGGCGACGGCACCGCATCCGGTGGCAACGGCGGTGGCGGCGGCGCCGGCGGTCCCGGGTTCGCAGGCCTGGGCACCAGCAGCAACGGAGGTGCCGGCGGCAACGGTGGCGCCGGGGGTGACAGCGGCGGCGTCGAGACTCCGGCAGACGGGCCGATCACTGGTTCAAGCCACGCCGGTAACGGCGGGGCCGGTGGTAACGGCGGCCAATCGACTGCCGATGGGGTTGGCGGTGACGGTGGTACCGGCGGGGCCGGTGGCAATGCGGCCGGGAACGTCGACGGCGGTACGGGAGGTAGAGGGGGTACGGGCGGTACCGCGGGCACTCCCGGCGCCGGTGGCGATGGCGGCGCCGGTGGCACCGCCGCGGCCGGCAATGGCGGCGATGGCGGGGCCGGCGGCACCGGCGGCCGCGGCGAAACCGGGGCCATTGGTTCCAGCGGTATTCCCAACCCCGTGCTCGGCGGCGACAACACTCCAGGCGGTGACGGCGGCGACGGCACGGCCGGGGGCACCGGCGGTAGCGGCGGTGTCGGCGGCGGCTCCACCAGCGGAACCGGCGGGAACGGTGGTGCGGGCGGTGCCGGCGGCGATGGCGGCGCCGGTGGTAACGGTGGGCCGGGTGGCACCGACCCCGTCACCGGCAACGGCTACGACGGTGGCGACGGGGGTAACGGCGGCGACGGTGGCACCGGCGGCAATGGTGGCGCCCACGGCGCCGGCGGCGCCGGTAACGGCGACGGTGGGGCCGCAGGCTCGGGTGGGACCGGTGGCGCGGCTGGTGCTGGCGGCGCCGGCGGGGCAGGTGACGGCACCGGCACGCCCGGCAACGACGGCGCGGCGGGCAGCGCCGGCACTGGCGGCGCGGACGGCCAGCCCGGCAGCTAGCCGACAGCTTGAGAGCGACTACGGTCGCCGAGTCCACCCGGACCCGGCGACCGTAGTCGTTTTGGTGTTCGCAACTGTGTCGTCGTCACAGCAACCCGGGGGACCGCTAACGGCCGGCGCGTCAGACTGGCGCGAGCTCGCGGAGTTCCGCCATGTAGCGCAGCGCCTCACTCGGGTCCTTCGCCAGTGGCCCGGCCAGTAGTGTCGTCACACCCGCTTCGGCGTAGGCGGCGATCCGTTCGGCAACCAGCCCGCGGGGCCCGATCAACGAGGTGTGTCGCACCAACTCGTCGGGGACGGCGTTGATCGCCTCGGTCTTGCGGCCGGACAGGTACAGCTCCTGGATGCGGTCGGCCACCTCGCCGAACCCATAGCGGGTGGCCAGGTTGTGGTAGAAGTTGCGGGTTTTGGCCCCCATGCCGCCGATGTAGAGCGCCAATTGCGGTTTCGCCCACGCCAGCCGGTCCTCGACATCGTCGCCGATGGCCAGTGATGCTCCCGCCATGACGTCGAGCGGCCCGAGTGTCGGATTCCGCTTGGCCGCACCGGCTTTCAAGGCGTCGCCCCACACCTCGGCGGCGCGTTCCGGATAAAAGAACACCGGCTGCCAACCGTCGGCGATCTCAGCGGTCAGTTCGACGTTCTTCGGTCCCAGCGACGCGATCGAGATCGGAATCCGTTCCCGCACCGGATGATTGATCAACTGCAACGGCTTGCCCAGCCCGGTGCCGCGGTCTGCCGGCAACGGCAGCTGATAGTGCTTGCCGTGGTAGCGCACCCGTTCCCGGCGCCACACCGCCCGGCAGATCTCCACCACCTCACGGGTGCGGCCCAGTGGGGCGTCGAACGGCACCCCGTGGAAGCCCTCCACTACCTGCGGTCCGGAGGTGCCGATGCCCAGCCGGAACCGGCCGTCGGAGACGAAGTCCAGGCCCGCCGCCGTCATCGCCAACAGGGCGGGAGTGCGGGTGTAGATCGGCACGACGCCGGAGACGAGCTCCACACGCGAGGTCTTGGCCGCCAGATAGCCCAGTTGGCTGACGGCGTCGAACGAATACGCCTCGGCCACGGCCACCACGTCGATCCCGGCTTGTTCGAGCTCGACGACCTGCTCGGCGGCCTCTTTGAATCCACCCGCATAGGACAGCTGTACACCGATTCGCATCTCCGACTAATACCAGGTTGCTCACGGGCTGCGCGACGGCTCGGCCGCGCCGTCGACGGCGGCCACTTCACACCGTCGCCGAAATTCAGCTCCCGCTAACACGGCGGGCGCAAAATAGCGTTTCGCACAGCGTTCCGTGCGCTGGCTCATATCGGACAGAACTGTGCCGGAAAGACCATTATTAGTGCGCTCAGGTGCACAGCTTTCCGAAAAATTCTTAGATTACACATTGGATAGCTATCCAAAGTTAACGTCCTCCTGGCGCTGACCTCCGGTAATGCTGCGTGAAATATTTGACGAAGATGCTTGTGTCTTAGCTTTTTCACGGCTAGTGTTTCGATTCACATCAGTGCATAAGTGTGAATTCAGCAACAACACGGCACCGCCCCAGCCCCCGGAGCGCTCGCCGCGGGCGGCACCTCACTAAAGGAGATGGTTGTGCAGAAAACCCTTCGCCCCTACGCCACCACAGGTATTGCGGTTGTGGGCGCCAGTCTGATCGCCGTCACCCCGCTCGCTGTGACGACGCCCGATGTGCAAGTCGGCCGCGACATCGCACTCACCAGCATGCTGACCGACGCGATGCAACCGTGGATCGACCAGTACAACATCGCGGCCGAAAACGCCACGGTGCTCGCCAACAACTTCTACGTCGCTCCCAGCGTGGCGATGCAGCAGCTCATTGCGAATTCCCAGGCCTGGATCCAGGATATCCTCGACGACCCCTCGCAGATTCCCGTCGTGGTCAACGAGATGCAGGAGCAGCTGCGCGCGGTGACCGAGGGCTACTCCATGTGGAACATCGCCGCGGACGATCCCATCGCGACTAGCGCGGTTCTGCACACCCTCAGTGGCTCTGACCTCAATACCTTCAGCATCGGCCATGACCTGCTGTTCGCGCTCCTGCCGCAACTGTTGCCGGCCTTCCTGCCCGAAGGTACCGATGCCGAGGCGATTTTGCCGATCATCAACTTCATCTCGTCGCCGATGAGCGGCATCATCATGGGCATGCTGGGGCCCGGGCTGAGCCCCTGGGTCGCGCTGATGAACAGCATCAACGACGGCGACTCCCTGAACGAGATCATGGCCAACATGACCGGCGCCTTCTACAACGGTGCCACCCTCAACCTCGATTTCATCCTGCCGATGCTCGACGATGTGGTGCCGCCGGGCACCATTACGCATCTGGATTTCGCGCTGGGAGGGCTGCTCAGTCCGGGCGTGGTCTCCAACGCCGCGTACACGTTCTACGACGCCTCCGGCAACGTCGTCGACGCGGTACCCGCGGTCGGCGGCTCGATCTTCAACAGTGTCGGCATCACCCTCGACGCCTCGGCCTTGCTGGGGCAACCGCTGACGCTTGACATTCAAAGCCACGCCGTCGGCCCGCTCGGTGCGTGGATGGGCTGGGAGCAGGCCGTGGCCGGGTTCCTGGGCGGGAATGCCTGGAGCTGGTCCGGCAAGGATGGCGCGCCGCCGCCAGCAGAACCGCCGCTGGCCGGGTTCTCGTTCCCCATCATCCCCTCCGACTTCTTCGATGACGGCGGTGTTGACGCCGGCGGTGCCGACGGTTCGGTCGATTGGTCGGCTCTCTTGGACGCCATCCTCAGCTGGAACCCGTAAGCCGGCACAACCACGACCCCGCATGACCCGAACTGAGAAGTCACAACCGCTCAACAGGACTGTTCACAGGAGAGGTGTTCGAAAATGAATCGTCGTCACACCAGCAGCCAGCGTGGCACTCAGCCCGGGCCGCGGCGCCATAGCCGAGTGGCCGGCGCCGGCAGCGCTGTCGCCGCGTTCTTGGCATTCGGCATGGCCCCGTTGGGGACCGCGCCCGCGGCGCAAGCCGACTTCGAAGATCTGCTCGACCTCGACTGGCTTTCCAGCATGTTCCAGTCGGACGTCGCCCCGTCGGACTTCAGTCTGGACCCCGGGCCTGCGGCGGACTTCGGCACGGACCTGCTCAACAATTTCTTCTATCTGCCGATCCACTCGATGCTCGAACTGTGGATCAACAACCCGCTCGGTGAGATGGTCAACGGTGCCATCAACTCCATGGCCGGGCTGTATCTGATCGGTGACGGTGCCGACGGAACGGCGCTCAATCCCGACGGCGGCGATGGTGGCCTGTGGTTCGGCGACGGCGGCGCCGGTTGGAGCAGCGACGCGGCCGGTGTCGCAGGTGGCGACGGCGGCAGCGCGCTCGGCTGGATCGGTAACGGCGGTGCCGGCGGCGACGGCGGCGCCGGTGCGGCCGGTGGTGACGGTGGTGCCGGTGGCTGGTTCATGGGCCACGGTGGTGCCGGCGGTGCCGGCGGCGACGCCATCACGGCCGGCTTCGCCGGTGGTGCCGGCGGCGACGGCGGTGCCTCGGTGGCCTGGTTCTTCGGTAACGGCGGTGTCGGTGGTGTCGGCGGTGACGGCGCTAATGGTTTGGCCGGCACCTTCGCCAACGGCGGCAGCGGCAACGGCACTAGCGGTGGCGCGGCCGGTGCCGGCGGTGACGGCGGACGCAGCGGGTACACCTTCGGCAACGGCGGCAGCGGCGGCGCGGCCGGGAAGGCCGGCGACGGTGGCGCGGCCGCTGACGGTGACGACACCCACCTCAACGGCGGTATGGGCGGCTCCGGTGGCGCCGGCGCCGCCGGCGGTATCGGGGGTGAGAAGTTCACCGGCTCCCTCGGCTCGGCCGGCCAGCTCGGTGCCAGTTCGGCCGGTGGTAACGGTGGCGCCGGCGGTGACGCGGCCAAGGACGACACCGGTGCCTTCCTCGGCAACGGCGGCCGTGGCGGATCGGGCGGCCAAGGCGGTGGCCAGAACTTCGGGGCGACGGCCGGCGCCGGAGCAGACGGCGGCGCCGGCGGTGCCGGTGGTGCCGGTATCAACGGTGGCATCGGCGGTAGCGGCGGTAGCGGTGGTAACGGCTTCGGGGCCGACGCCGGGGGTAACGGCGGCAACGGCGGCGCCGGTGGTGCCGCCACCGGTTCCGCGGGTGGACCGGGCACCGGCGGGGCCGGCGGCGCCGGTGGCACTGGCGGTGGCGGCAACGGCACCGGGGCAGCCGGTAACGGCGGTGCCGGCGGTGCCGGTGGTGCCGGTGCCACCAACGATGCCACTGTGCAGACCACCGGTGGAGCGGGCGGCGCCGGCGGTGGCGGCGGGTTCGGAAGCGGGGGCCCTGGAGGTAACGGCGGTAACGGCGGTGCCGGTGGTGTCGGGACCTTCGCCGGCGGCAACGGCGGCCGCGGGGGCGCCGGGCAGTACATGGCCGGTGGCGGCGGTAACGGTGGCGTCGGCGGTAACGCCACCGGCTGGAACAACGGCACCGGTGTCTACAGCCGGGGCGGCAACGGCGGTGCCGGCGGCAATGCCGGCGATGGGTCCGGCCTCCTGGGTGCTGACGGCGGTGTCGGCGGTGCCGGCGGTGCCGGTGGCGCCGGCGCGTCCACCGGTGTCAGCGTCGGCGGTAACGGTGGTGCCGGCGGTAACGGCGGTGCCGGCGGAGCCGGACTCACCGGCGACTCGACGAACGGCGGTAACGGCGGCGCCGGTGGTGCCGGCGGCAGCGGCACAGTCATCGGCGGTAACGGTGGGGCCGGCGGCGGCGGCGGTATCGGTGGCACGAACGGTGAGGCCGGTAACGGCGGTGCCGGTGGTGCGAGCAGTGGTACCGCGGCGGCGCCGGTCGACAACCCGCTCGGCATCGCAGCCGGTGACGGCCACGGCGGCAACGGCGGTAACGGTGGTTCCGGTGGTGGCCAGGGTGGCGCCGGCGGGGCCGGTGCCGGTACGGCCGACGGCGGTAACGGCGGTAACGGCGGCACCGGGGGCGGTGACGGCGGCACCGGCGGAGCGGCGACCGGCAGCGGTAACGGCGGCAATGGCGGTAACGGCGGCACCGGCGCGGCCGGAGCGGCCGGCGACGCCGGCACCACCAGCGACACCGCGGCCGGCGGTAAGGGCGGCGACGGCGCGGCCGGCAGCACCGGCGGCAAGGGCGGTGCCGGTGGTGCCGCGAACACCGGGAACGGTGGCCAAGGCGGTGACGGCGGCGACGGCGGTACCGGTGGCGCAGGTGGGGCCGGCGGTAACGGCGGCACCGATGCCAGCGGCAACGGCCTGGCCGGCGGTGACGGCGGTAAGGGCGGCGCGGCCGGCGCAGGTGGTGCGGCCGGCGCAGGTGGTGCGAGCACCAGCGGCACCGCCGGCAGCGCGGGAACCGTCGGACTCGACGGCACCGGCGGTCAGGGCGGCGCCGGCGGTAACGGCGGGGCCGGAGCGGACGGCACCGATGGTGCCAGCTCGGCGACCGGCACCGGCGGTAACGGCACCAACGGCGGCAACGGCGGAGCCGCCGGAAACGGCGGAGCCGGCGGCAGCTCGGGCACCGGTGCGGCCGGGTCCGGAGGCGTCGGCGGCACCGGCGGGGCCGCCGGAGCCGGTGGTGACGGCGGAGCCGGCGGCACGGGCCTGGACGGCGGCAATGGCGGCAACGGCGGGATCGGCGGTAAGGCCGGCGTCGGCGGTGCGGCCGGTACCAGCACCAGCGGGCCTGCCGGAAGTGCCGGGGCGGACGGCGACGGCGGGGCCGGCGGCGCCGGTGGCGCGGGTGGTGCCGGTGGTGATGGCGCTGCCGGTGTCAACAACTCCAATGCGGCCGGTGGCAACGGCAGTGCGGCCGGCGATGGCGGTAACGGCGGTAAGGGTGGAGCCGGCGGCACCTCGACGGGTGGTACCGGCGGTGCCGGCGGCGCCGGTGGTCTTGCCGGTACCGGTGGCACCGGCGGTGCCGGCGGCAATGGCGGCACCAGCGCCACCGGCGACGGCTTCGACGGCGGCAACGGTGGGGTCGGTGGCGCCGGCGGCGACGGCGGGACCGGCGGGACCGGCGGCAGCGGGGCCAGCGACGGCGCCGACGGCGCCGACCGCGCAGGCGGCGACGGTGGTGCCGGTGGTGCCGGCGGCAAGGGCGGCACTGCCCAAGGCAGTGACAACACCGGCGGTGACGGCGGCGACGGCGCGGACGGCGGTGACGGCGGTGACGGCGCCGGCGCTGCGCTCGGCGGTGCGGGCGGCGCTGGTGGAGCGGCCGGGGCCGGCGGTACCGGCACCGGCGGCGCCGCAAACGGCGCCCCCGGCGCCCCGGGCAACCCTGGTAACCCAGGCGCCTAGCCGACAGTTGAGAGCGACCACGGTCGCCGGGTCCGCAAGGATCCGGCGGCCGCGGTCGTTTCAGCGGGCCCTTGCCATCCCAGCCGCTGCCGAGCAGCACGCCCATGACCGACGCCGGCTCCCGCGTCGCGTCACTCTTCGGTGACTTGCGGTCCGACATCGAGATATCGCATGGCCGATCGCGACCGCCGGACCCCTGCCCGGCGGCCACGATCGTTTGCTAACGCCCTACTTGCTGCGCGGCGATCGTCTCCTCGGGTGGCCGCTCCCAGCGGCGGCAGCGCTACATGCTTGGCTGCGTCAACGTCCGTTCTCGCTGCGATCGTCGATCAAGCCCTGGATGAGCCGAACGATCTCCTGCTGGCCGGCCGCGGCCGCGTCGAACTTGCCGCGCATCTCGATAAACCCCTTGTCGACCCGGCCGAAGCGGTCGTTCACCTGGCTGAAGCGGTCGTTCATGTCCGCACGTAGCGCGTTGAAGGCGGCCACCGTGGCCCGACGAAAGTCGTGGAACTCCCCGCGGGACTCGGTGAATTCTCCGCGGAAGGCGCCGACCTCCCCGCGGAAGGCGCCGACCTCCCCGCGGAAGGTGCCGACCTCCCCGCGGAAGGTGCCGACCTCCCCGCGGAGATCTCGCAGCTCGCCCCCTAAATCGGCAACGTCACGGTCGGCGGCACCGGCGAGCACCCGGGCCGCCTGAGCGTCGTGCTCGCTGGCCCGCACCCGTCGATTCAATTCGCCGACTTGGGCTTCTAGTGCCGTGACGCGCTCCTCGATGTTCTCCGGCTCCATGACGGGCAGAATACCGCCGGACAATGCCGGGTGGGCGATAGTTATCCACAGGGCGCGCTACTTGAGCAGCGCGACGGCCTTCTCCTCGGGGCTCACCGGCTCCGGTAGCTCGTCGAGCACCTCGGTGCGCGGCAGCTGTACCTGTGGATCGGCGAACTCGGCGTAGGTCTTGTCGCCGACCAGCTGCGCCAGCAGGTATCCGGTGAGCAGCGCCCGCACCTGCCGCTGGGTCCGACGATCCGACGTCGGCAGCCCGAAGAATCCGGCCAGCCGGCGGCCTTTCGCCAGACCGGCCGGTGAGGCCTTCGTGATCACCCGCAGCGTCGCCGACGGCCACGCCCGCGCCAGCTCGACAGCATTGGAGCGCAGCGTCTTCGGGTCGCCGGGAGCGCCGAACACCACACCGGGCACATCCAGCGTCGTCGCCGCCAGCTCGGCGGCCGGGCTGGTGACCGCCGGAAAGATCGCCGCCACCGCTTTGGGTTGCACCGCCGACCCGGCCGCACCGAACACCGCCGCTGAACCGCCGAAGCCATGACCCGCCACCGCCAGCCGGTTGCGGTCCACGCTGATACGGCCCGGCCCCAACCGGATCTCCGTGGCGATCTCCAGGGCCCGGCCCAGGTCGGCGCCCAATTCCAGCACCGACGGCGCCAGCCCGCGTCCGGTGTCGGGCGCGGCCGCCACGATGCCCCACGACGCCAGATGCTCCAGCAGGCCCGCGTAGCGGTCGGCTCCAGTCAGCCAGTCGTGACCGAACGCCACGACGGGCAGCCGGTAACCGGACTCCGGGGTATAGACCACACCGGCAAGCCCGGCGTAGGCCAGGTCGCCGCGCAGCACGCGATGTGGGCCGGGCCGGGTCAGTGTGGTGTAGAGGCGCTTGATGCTGGCCATCCGATGACGTTAACGCACCGCGGACGACGGTGATCACGGCTTCGCTGACCTGCACGATTGTCTCGGTTTGCCCGGCAGTGCACTACCCTGAACAGCTATGTGCGGAATCGTCGGCTACGTCGGGCAACGCCCCGCTCGCGAGGTCGTCGTCGAGGCGCTGCGCCGTATGGAATACCGCGGCTACGACTCCGCCGGAATCGCCGTCGTCGACGGGATCGGGCAGCTGACCATCCGGCGCCGCGCCGGCCGGCTGGCCAACCTGGAAGCCGACTTGGCCGACACCGATCCGGCCCTGCTGGTCGGTGGCACCGGGTTGGGCCACACCCGTTGGGCCACCCACGGCCGGCCGACCGACCAGAACGCTCACCCGCACCGCGATGCCGCCTCCCAGTTCGCCGTGGTCCACAACGGCATCATCGAGAACTTCACTGCGCTGCGCGACGAGTTGGAGCGCGAGGGAGTGGAGTTCACCAGCGAAACCGACACCGAGGCGACCGTCCACCTGCTGGCCCGCGCGTACCGTCACGGCGACACCGCCGGAGACTTCGTGGCGTCGGCGCTGGCCGTGGTGCGCCGGCTGGAAGGCCACTTCACCGTGGTCTTCGCCCACGCCGACGAGCCCGGCACCATTGTGGCGGCGCGCCGGTCCACCCCGCTGGTGGTCGGGATCGGCGACGGTGAGATGTTCCTCGGCTCCGACGTGGCGGCGTTCATCCCCTACACCCGCAACGCGATCGAGCTCGGCCAGGATCAGGCGGTGGTGATCACCGCGGACGGCTACCGCATCACCGACTTCGCCGGCCAGGACATGACCGCCACTGCCCGCCCGTTTCATATCGACTGGGACCTGTCGGCCGCCGAGAAGGGCGGTTACGAGTACTTCATGCTCAAGGAGATCGCCGAGCAGCCCACCGCGGTGGCTGAGACGCTGCTCGGGCACTTCGAGGACGGCCGCATCGTGCTCGACGAGCAGCGCCTCTCCGATCAGGAGTTGCGTGAGATCGACAAGGTGTTCGTGGTGGCCTGCGGCACCGCCTACCACTCCGGCCTGCTGGCCAAGTACGCGATCGAGCACTGGACGCGGCTGCCGGTGGAGGTGGAACTCGCCAGCGAATTCCGCTACCGGGACCCGGTTTTGGACCGCAGCACCCTGGTGGTGGCGATCAGCCAGTCCGGCGAGACCGCCGACACCCTGGAAGCCGTCCGGCACGCCAAGGAACAGAAGGCGAAGGTGCTGGCGGTCTGCAACACCAACGGCTCGCAGATCCCGCGCGAGTGCGACGCGGTGATCTACACCCGCGCCGGGCCGGAGATCGGTGTCGCCTCGACGAAGACGTTCCTGGCGCAGATCACCGCGAACTATCTGGTCGGTCTGGCGCTGGCGCAGGCCCGGGGCACCAAATACCCCGACGAGGTTGAGCGCGAATACCTGCAGTTGGAGGCGATGCCCGAACTGGTGGCGCGCGTCCTGGAGGGCATCGACTCGGTGGCGGAGCTGGCGCGGCAGTTCGCGAAATCGAGTGCGGTGCTCTTTCTCGGCCGGCACGTCGGCTACCCGGTGGCGCTGGAAGGCGCCTTGAAGCTCAAAGAGCTGGCTTACATGCACGCCGAGGGTTTCGCCGCCGGCGAGCTCAAGCACGGCCCGATCGCGCTGATCGAGGACGACCTGCCGGTGATCGTGGTGATGCCGTCACCCAAGAACGCGGCGATGCTGCACTCGAAGCTGCTCTCCAACATCCGCGAGATCCAGGCCCGTGGCGCGGTCACCATCGTGATCGCCGAGGAGGGCGACGATACGGTACGGCCTTACGCCGACCACCTGATCGAGATCCCGGTTGTGCCAACGCTCTACCAGCCGCTGTTATCCACTATTCCGCTGCAGGTGTTCGCCGCCGGGGTCGCGCAGGCTCGCGGCTACGACGTCGACAAGCCGCGCAACCTGGCCAAGTCGGTCACGGTCGAATAAGGTCTGACCCACGTGGCGCGGTGGGCATTGGCAGTGGCGGTCACCTCGGCCGCTCTCCTGGTGACGGCGCCGGATTCCGTTGCTACACCGGTTTTCCCGGATGTCGACTCGCTGATCGACGACAGCGGACCGCTGCCCGATTCCGTCAGCGAGCTACCCAGGTTGCCCGCGGTGGCCTTCGTCACCGACTCGGGACTGGTCTGCCGGACGCGGCAGGGCAAGTTAACCCATGAGATCAACTGTGCGGGCGACATCCCGGGGGCACCGCCCGATGCCGGGGCCGTGCAGTTGCCCGGTGTCTACGGGAAGTCAAGTGTGCCCGCCCGTTTCGTGCCCACACCACCGCCAGACCCGAGCGCCGGGCCGTCACCGGCGGTGAGGCTTCCGGTGGGCCACAAGATCGCGTTCTGGGATCTCTCACCCGCCCAGTCGATGGTCTGCGGGACTCCGCCGTCCACCGACGTGGTCTGCGTGCTCAAAGAACCCCAGGTTGCCCGCAGCGTGTACAACGGTCCGGTCGCGATCCACGGGTTCGTCATCGCCGCACCGCAGAGCTGGGTCTTCTAGCTCACGGATGCCGGGCGGTGACGCCGCCGTCGACGACGAGTTGGGTGCCGGTGACGAACGAGGCCCGCGGCGACATCAGAAACGCCACCGCCGCAGCCACCTCGGCTGGCTGCCCGATACGGCCCAGCGGTGCGGCGGCGACGAAACCGGCCGCGACCTCCTCGACGTCGAGTGCGATCTGCAGCATCGGAGTCTCGATGAAGCCCGGGCAGACCGCGTTGACTCGGATCCCGGCCGGGCCCAACTGCGCGGCCATCGACCGGGTCAGCCCCAGCAGGCCCGCCTTGGATGCGCAGTAGGCCGGGATGAAGGGGTTGGCGGTCAGGCCCTCGATGCTGGAGATACCGACCACCGCCGGGCTACCGCCGGCGCGGGCGACCGCCTCCAGATGTGGCAGCATCAGCTGCACCAGCATCGCCTGGGCGCGCAGGTTGACATCCATGACGGCATCCCAGGATTCGCCGGTGTAGGCGCCCACCGGCTCGGGCAGCACCCGCCCGGCAGCGTGCACCAGTCCGTCGATGCCGTCGAGCGCATCGGCCGCGGCCGCGACCGCGGCGGGCAGCGCGGCATCGTCGCAGACGTCGACTACCGCGCCCGGCACGGCCATCCGATCGGCCACCTCGAGAACCCCGGGAGCGATGTCCCACAACGCAACCCGGCGTCCATCGGCGATCAGTGCCTCGGCGCACGCCCGGCCGATTCCCGATGCGGCACCGGTGATGACGACTCCGCTCACTTCACCGCTCCTTTGCAGATGACGAACTGTGACCAGTCCGGTTCTCGCACCATCGCCCAGTACTCGTCGAGCCGCCAGGGACTCACGGTGTGGATCTCGCCGTCGGCGTTCTTGAAGTAGGAGTGCTTGACCGCCGGATGTGCCCACACCGTGTTCTTGATGCCCTGCTGCGTGACCCGATGCCATTCGGCGGCCGCCTGAGCGGTCGGCTCGATGCAGTGCAGTCGCTCGTCGGCGAGTTTGGCCAGGCAGGCGTCGATGTAGCGCATCTGCAACTCGGAGTTGAAGATCAGGCTGCCGCCGTGTGCCAGGTGCGCCCCGGGGCCGTAGAGCAGGAAGAAATTCGGGAACCCGGGCACGGTGATGCCCAGGTAGGCATAAGGCCGACTGCCCCACATCGCATGCAGATCGATGCCGTCGCGGCCGGTGACGCGCATCGGCCACAACACATCGGTATGCCGAAACCCAGTGGCGTAGACGATCACATCCACCTCGTGGTGGACACCGTCTTCGGTCCGGACGCCGTCGGGCGTGAGCGCGCGTATCGGGGTGCGGACCAGGTCGACATTGTCGCGTTGCAGCGTCTTGAGCCAGCTGCCGTTGTCCTGCAGGGTGCGTTTGCCGGTGGCCGGATAGTCCGGCAGCACCTTGGCCAACAGCTCCTCGTCGTCGCCGACCTGATCGGTGATCCAGGCGGTGAACATCTGCCGGGCCAGCGCGTTGATCTCGCTGACGGCGTAGTCCTGGTCGGGATAGTCCGGGTCCACCCGGGCAGCCTCCAGGCCCTTGTCGGCACCGGGCCACAGCAGCAGAAACCGGTACCAGCGGCCGTAGAACGGCAGATGCTGCAGTGCCCAGCGCACCCCGTCGTGGACCGCGTCGTGATACATCGGGTTGGGGAACATCCACTGTGCGGTGCGCTGGAACACCGTGAGGCGCTCCACTTTTCCCGCGATTGCCGGTGCGATCTGGAATCCGCTGGCGCCCGCCCCGATCAGCGCCACCCGCTTGCCGGTCACGTCGACGCTGTGGTCCCAGGCCGCGGAGTGAAATGCTCGACCGGCGAAGCTGGCTGCGCCGTCCAGCTCGGGCAGGTGTGGGCGGTTGAGCTGCCCGACTGCCGTGATCACCGCGCGTGCGGTCATCGTCGACGCCGCCCCGTCGGCGGTGCGCGTCGTCAACGTCCAGATTCCGGTGTCGTCATCCCAGGCGGCGTCGGTGACCTCGGTGTTCCACCGGATATGCTTGCCCAGCTCGTGTTTGGCGATCAGATCGGTGAAATACGCTCGCAGCTCCGGCTGTTCGGCGAAGTAGTGGCCCCAGTTGTTGTTGGGTTCGAAGCTGAAGCAGTAGAAGTGGTTGGCGACGTCCACGCGGGCGCCCGGGTAATCATTCTCCCACCATGTGCCGCCCGGCCCGGGGTTCTTCTCGACGATGGTGAAGGGAATACCGGCCTGCGCCAGCCGGATTCCGGCCAGCACACCCGACTCGCCGCAGCCGATCACCACGGTGGGCAGCTGCGCGGCGCGCTCGGGATCCAGCGGCGTGGGTCGGCGCGGGTCGACACCGCACAGGTCGAGTTCCTCGGCGAGCAGACCCAGGTAGGCATCCGGCACGGTCTCGCAGGCCGCCCAGTCGATCATCTCCTTGATCAGCTCGTCGGGCAGCGGCGCGTGCGGCGGGCAGCCCCGGTCGCGATAGTCGACGATCGCCGCCAGCGCCTCGGCGCGGGCGCGGGCCTTGTCGTCGGCGGACATGAATCCTTGGATCTCGTTGAGGAAGATGCCGTTCTGCTTGAACTCCCGGATGAAGCGCGGGTCGCCGGTGATGTGCACGCACGACAGCAGCAGGGTCGGGATACTCACCTGCTCCAGGGCGGCGGCGATGTCGGGGGTCGGCGTGTTGAACGGCTGCCCGGCGTAGCGGCTGCGCACCAAACTCGACCCCTTCCCTCTATTCGCTACCATGCGTTGCGAAATTGGTTCGGACGATACGTGACATACCGCGGTTGATCAAGGACGGGCGCTGGAAGTCAGCACGACGATCCAGCGGGGCGTGCCAACTCACGCTGCGGCGTCGATCTTCTGGGTGATCGAGTTGAGGATGGTCTGTGCCGCCGCTGTCGGATCGGTGCGTCCACATGCTGCGGCGCGGACAGCAACGTTGTTGCGTACGCTCAGCAGGTGTCGACATGACCAGTCGGGTCCGAGGGCGCTGATGGCGGTGGTGGCGACTACACCCTCGGAGACGGTGACCTCGCCGATGACCCAGATCTGGTCCGTCAATTCCTTCGCACTGACGGGATGGCCGTTGACAATACGGCGGGCGCACTTGCGCCAAGCAGCGCTCTGCTTGCTGTAAAAGGCACGGGCAGCGTCCGCTTGGGGGAAAATGGTCACCGACAGCCCAACACGGTTGGTGAATCTGGGCGCATTGATGTCGGGCGGGTTGCTCCAGTGTTGCCAGCGGATGGCAGTCCAGCCGGAGCCCAGGTAGGCGCGCGAGGCGACGGAGACGACTCCTTGGCAATCGACATCCACCAGATCTTCGACGTCGATGTTTTCGCCGCGAGCGACGACGTCGATGCCGGGAGCGCCCACCGAGGACGAGATGAAGCCCCGGTCCGGCAGCAGGCCGTCGAGCGCCGACACCGGTACCGGTGCGTGACCGGCCGGCGCCGATGTCTTCGCCGGTGCTGGCTTCGATGTTGCGGTGGGGGTTCGCGCGATCCCGTTCTGGTCGCGGCCGACCAAGATCACGGTGACCAACACCGCCGTCAACACGCAGACCAGGCCCAGCAACAGCCATATCAGCGGTCGGTTGCCGCGCGGCGGCGGAGGCGGCGGCCCCGGCGGCCAGTGAGGCGGGAACCCGCTGCCCGCCGGCGGGAACGCGGCGCCCGGTGGCGGAAACGGGCCGCCCGATGGTGGGATGGGCCCGGTGCCGGGCGCAAACCACGTCCGGTCGTAGGGATCGGGTGGCAACCGCTGCGGTTGGTTCATCGCACCCCTCAGTGTCGGTCGCGACTGAACGCTTAACCGGCGTCGCAGCCGCGCATCAACCTACGCCGCCGCGTCGACCTTCGCGGTGATCGCGTCGATGATGTCCCGGGCTGCCGTGCTCGGCGTGGTTTCGCCGCAGATGTTGACCTGGGCGACGATATTGTTGCGCAACGCCATCGTGCTCTGGCACGACCAGGCGCCGCCGCCCTCGGCGATCACAACGGTGCTGAGCACGTCGTCGGCATCGATGACCTTGCCGACGGTCCAGAATGAGTCTGCGGCATTCTCCGAGTTCGTTATCCGCAAGTTGACGATGCGCCCCGCACACGACTGCCAGGCGGCGCGCTGTTTGGTGTAGAACGCCTGAGCGGACTCCGAAGACGGATAGCTCACCGCCGACATCAGCAGTGAACGCACCAACGTTTCGGGCGCGATTTCGGGGGGACTGTTCCAGGCCTGCCAGCGGACGCTGCTCCAGCCCGAACCTGCATAGACCGGGTTAGCGGCGATGAAGTCGGTCGCCTGGCAGCTGGCATCCACCGCGGTCGGCGGAAACATGGCGTCGCCCTTGTCGACTAAGCCCAGCCCTGGTTCCGCGGCGGCGCTACGGATGAGCTCCTTGTCCGGAAACAGTTCGTCGAGAGCGGAGACGGGCACCGGTGACCGGTCGGAGGCCGCCGACGACGATTTCGTGGTCGATTGCGGGCTCTCGTGTTGATCACGGCCGACGAGGGTCACGGTGAGCACCACCGCGATCACTGTCAGCACGCAGACCAGACCCGCCAACAGCCAGATCATCCGGCGGTTGCCCGGCGGCGGGGGAGCCGGCGGCCCCGGTGGCCAGGCTGGCGGGAACGGGCCGCCCGGTGCCGGCGCGATGGGTGCGTTGGTCGGCGTCTGCCGCGTCGGATCGTAGGGATTGCGGGTCGGGCGGTGCGGTTCGTTCATCGGTGGCCCTTCATCCCATCGGCGCCGGGTCGCAGCTGGATCGTCACATCCTCGGGAGACGTTATCAGCGCATGGTGCGGATCACCGCCGTCATCCGGCACCCGGCAGGGCCGCCGACTGCGCCACGCTCCTCGGCCAAGTCGACGCCAGCCGCCGCACCCGGAAAGTAGCCTGACACTGATGCGGAACTACTACAGCGTCGAAGCGATCCGCGCGGCCGAAGCGCCGCTGCTGGCGAGCCTGCCCGACGGGGTGCTGATGCGCCGGGCGGCGTTCGGCCTGGCCACCGCGATCGCGCGCGAGCTGGTTGCGCGCACCGGCGGGGTGGCCGGCCGCAGCGTGTGCGCGGTGGTGGGGTCCGGCGACAACGGCGGCGACGCACTGTGGGCGGCAACGCTGTTGCGTCGCCGCGGTGCGACCGCCAGCGCGGTGTTGCTCAACCCGGAGCGCGCCCACGCCAAGGGGCTGGCAGCATTCAAACGGGCCGGTGGCCGGATCGTCGATACGGTGCCGCCCGCAACGGATCTGGTGATCGACGGGGTGGTCGGGATCTCCGGACGGGGTGCGCTTCGCCCGAACGCCGCCGACGTGTTCGCCGCGGCGGAGTCCGCCGGCATCCCGGTGGTGGCCGTCGATATCCCCAGCGGCCTGGACCCGCACACCGGCGCCGCCGAGGGTCCCGCGGTGCGGGCTGCACTCACCGTCACCTTCGGTGGGCTCAAACCGGTACACGCGCTGGGACAGTGCGGGCGGGTCGAACTCATCGACATCGGCCTGGACCTGCCGGCCACCGACACCCACTCGCTGGAAGCCCCCGACATCGAGGCGTGCTGGCCGGCGCCCGGCCCGCGCGACGACAAGTACACCCAGGGCGTCACCGGAGTGCTGGCCGGGTCGGCGACCTACCCGGGCGCGGCGATCCTGTGTGCCGGCGCGGCGGTGGCCGCCACCTCCGGCATGGTGCGCTACGCCGGAAGTGCTGCCGCCGAAGTGGTTTCGCACTGGCCCGAGGTGGTGGCCGCGCCCAGCCCGGCCGCCGCCGGGCGGGTGCAGGCCTGGGCGGTGGGGCCGGGACTGGGCACCGACGAGAGCGGCGCCGCCGCGCTGTGGTTCGCGCTCGGCACCGACGTGCCGGTGATCGTCGACGCCGACGCGCTGACCATCCTGGCCGCGCACCCGTCGCTGCTGGCCGATCGAACGGCGCCGACCGTGCTCACCCCGCACGCGGGGGAGTACGCCCGGCTGGCCGGCCACCCGCCCGGCGCCGACCGGGTCGGTGCAGCTCGGGAACTGGCCGAGAAGTTCGGCGCCACCGTGCTGCTCAAGGGCCACGTCACCGTCATCGCCGACCCGGCCGGCCCGGTCTATCTCAACCCGCCGGGCGGATCCTGGGCGGCCACCGCCGGCTCCGGCGACGTGCTGTCCGGGATGATCGGCGCCCTGCTGGCCTCCGGCCTGCCCGTCACCCAGGCCGCCGCGGCAGCCGCGTTCGTGCACACCCGGGCGGCCGCGGCCTCAGCCGCCGACCCCGGACCCGGCGCCACCCCCACGTCGGCGTCGCGCATCCTGGCCCACATCCGCACCGCTCTGGCCGAGCTCTGAGAAGAGGAGTCGCTGTGACCCATTCCCACCCGTCCGTCCCCGCGCACACCATCGCCCCGGCCTATACCGGGCGGCTGTTCACCTCACCGGTCCCGGCGCTGCGGATGCCCGACGAGGCGATGGAGCCGCAGGCCGCCTACCGGTTCATCCACGACGAGCTGATGCTGGATGGCAGCTCGCGACTGAACCTGGCCACCTTCGTCACCACATGGATGGACCCCGAAGCATCCGCGCTGATGGCGGAGTCGTTCGACAAGAACATGATCGACAAGGACGAGTACCCGGCCACCGCGGCCATCGAGCAGCGCTGCGTGTCCATGGTCGCCGACCTGTTCCACGCGGAGAACCTGCGCGACGACGACCCCGCCAGCGCAATCGGGGTCTCCACCGTGGGATCCAGTGAGGCGGTGATGCTGGGCGGGCTGGCGATGAAG
Source organism: Mycobacterium sp. pW045 (assembly GCF_041287085.1). Taxonomy (NCBI): domain Bacteria; kingdom Bacillati; phylum Actinomycetota; class Actinomycetes; order Mycobacteriales; family Mycobacteriaceae; genus Mycobacterium; species Mycobacterium sp. pW045. The sequence goes on from NZ_JBGGKU010000003.1 coordinate 97,729, forward strand.
TGGCGGTGGCGGCAGCGAGTCGGGGATTGGCAGGGGCGCACCCCGAATCTGGTGATGGGCTCCAACGTGCAGGTGGTGTGGGAGAAGTTCTGCCGCTACTTCGACGTCGAACCCCGCTACCTGCCGATGGCGCAGGGCCGCTACGTGATCACCCCGGAGCAGGTCGTCGACGCCGTGGACGAGAACACCATAGGCGTGGTGGCGATCCTGGGCACCACCTACACCGGTGAACTGGAGCCCGTCGAGCAGATCTGCGAGGCGCTGGACGCCCTGGCCGCCGGCGGGGGAGCGGACGTGCCGGTGCACGTCGACGCGGCCAGCGGCGGGTTCGTGGTGCCGTTTCTGCACCCGGGCCTCAAGTGGGACTTCCGGCTGCCGCGGGTGGTGTCGATCAACGTCAGCGGCCACAAGTACGGGCTCACCTACCCGGGTATCGGGTTCGTGGTGTGGCGGGGCGCCGACTATCTGCCCGAGGAACTGGTGTTCCGGGTCAACTACCTCGGCGGGGACATGCCCACCTTCACGCTGAACTTCTCCCGACCGGGCAACCAGGTCGTCGGCCAGTACTACAACTTCCTGCGCCTGGGTCGCAGCGGCTACACCGAGGTGATGCGGACGCTGTCCGACACCGCCCGCTGGCTGTCGCACCAGCTGGCCGCGAGCGAGCACTTCGAGGTGATCAGCGATGGGTCGGCGATCCCGGTGGTCAGCTGCCGCCTCGCGGGTGATCGTGGCTACACCGAGTTCGACGTCTCCCACGAGCTGCGCACGTTCGGCTGGCAGGTGCCGGCCTACACCATGCCCGAGGGCGCCGAGGACGTCGCCGTGCTGCGCGTGGTGGTGCGCGAGGGGCTCTCCGCGGACCTCGCCCGGGCGCTCTTCGATGACACCCTGAAGGCGGTGACCGCCCTGGACCGGCTCAAGCCCGGTGGCCATTTCGACGATCAGCAGCACTTCGCCCACTGATTTTGGGTCCCGGCAGCCCGTTTTTCCGCCGAGTGTGTAGCGGCTGCGATTTTCCGGCCGATTTTTCGCAGTGGTTGCACGTTCGGCGGGGGGACGGGGGCATCCGGCGGGTTCTGGGACAATCGAGACCGACATGACTGTGACATCCCGAACGGCGGGCCTGCTCGGCGAAGCCCTGGTGGACCTGGATGCCATCGCCCACAACGTGCGGGTGCTGTCTGACCAGGCCGGCGCCGCCGAGGTGATGGCCGTGGTCAAGGCCGACGGCTACGGCCATGGCGCCGCCCAGGTGGCGAGAGCGGCATTGGCGGCCGGAGCAGCCGAACTCGGGGTCGCCACCGTCGATGAGGCGCTGGCGTTGCGGGCGGCCGGTATCGCCGCCCCGGTACTGGCGTGGCTGCACGGCCCCGACACCGACTTCGCCCCCGCCCTGACCGCCGACGTTCAGATCGCGGTCTCCTCGGTGCGGCAGCTCGACGAGTTGCTTGACGCCGTGGCCCGTACCGGCCGCACCGCCACGGTGACGGTCAAGGCCGACACCGGCATGAACCGCAACGGCATCGGCGCCGCCGGCTACCCCGCGCTGCTGAGTGCGCTGCGCCGCGCTGTCGCCGATGACGCGATCCGGGTGCGGGGCCTGATGTCGCACCTGGCCTGCGCTGATGAAGCCGACAACCCGGTGAACAACATTCAGGCGCAACGGTTCTCCGATATGCTCGCGCTGGCCCGCGATGAGGGCCTGAGGTTCGAGGTGGCCCACCTCGCGAATTCTGCCGGGGTGATGACCCGGCCGGACCTGGCCTTCGACATGGTGCGGCCCGGTATCGCCGTCTACGGGCTCAGCCCGCTCCCCGAGCGTGGCGACATGGGCCTGGTGCCCGCCATGACGCTGAAATCCATTGTGGTGCTGGTCCGCTCGATCAAGGCCGGCGAGGCGGTCTCTTACGGGCACACCTGGACCGCCGCGGCCGACACCACGCTGGCGCTGGTCCCGATGGGCTACGCCGACGGCGTGTTCCGCCCGCTGAGCGGCCGGTTCGACGTGCTGATCAACGGCCGGCGCCGGCCCAGCGTCGGACGGGTCTGCATGGACCAGTTCGTCGTCGACCTCGGCCCCGGGCCGGTCGACGTGACCGAGGGTGACGAGGTCATCCTGTTCGGGCCCGGCACCAACGGCGAGCCGATCGCCCAGGACTGGGCCGACGCGCTGGGCACCATCCACTACGAGGTGGTGAACTCACCGCGCGGGCGGGTCGCCAGAACCTACCGGGGGGCCGGGTCCGATGGCCGTTAAGCGGCGGCGCGCCCGGCTGCGAACCGGCCGCTGGCTGGCCGGGGCGGCCGGGCTGACCGCTGTCGGCACCATCGCCGGATCCACCATCGCGCGCTCGCTGACCCGCCGCACCACCGCCGACGATCCCTATGCCGCCGAGGATTTCGAGATCCTCGCGCACGACCACAGTTCGGTGGTGGTCACCGACGACGGCGTCGAACTGGCGGTCCGCGATGTGGGCCCCCGCAACGCGCCGCTGACCGTGGTGTTCGCGCACGGTTTCTGCCTGCGCATGGGCTCGTTCCACTTTCAGCGGGCGCGGCTGACCGCCGAATGGGGTCGCCAGGTCCGGATGGTCTTCTACGACCAACGCGGCCACGGTGATTCCACGGTCGCCCCGCCGGATACCTACACCGTGCCGCGGCTCGGTCAGGATCTGGAGGCGGTGCTGACCGCGACGGTGCCGCGTGGGCCGGTGGTCTTGGTCGGGCATTCGATGGGCGGCATGACCGTGTTGTCGCATGCCCGGCAGTTTCCGCAGCGCTACCGCAACCGGATCGTGGGTGCGGCATTGATCTCCTCGGCGGCCAAAGGTGTTTCCCGATCACCGTTGGGGGAGATCCTGCGCAACCCGGCCCTGGAGGCGGTTCAGTTCACCGTGCGCTACGCCCCGGGCCTGGTGCACCGCGGCCGCGGTGCGGCCCGCCGGGTGATCGCGCCGATCCTGCGCGCCGCCTCCTACGGCACCGACCAGATCAGCCCGAGCGTGGTGGCGTTCTCCGAGGAGATGATGCACACCACCCCGGTGGCCACCATGGTCGGTTTTCTGCATGCACTGGAGGTTCACGACGAGAGTGCCGCACTGGAGACGTTGGCCAAGATCCCGACCCTGGTTGCCTGCGGCGACCGCGATCTGCTCACCCCGGACGGTTACTCACGGGCGATGGCGGCCGCGCTGTGGGACTGTGAGCTGGTGATCGTGCCCGGAGCGGGGCACCTGGTGCAGCTGGAGGAACCCGACATCATCGACGACGCGCTGGTGCGGCTGGTGGAGCGGGCCACCCCCCGCCGGGTCACGCTGACCCGCCGGCTGCGCCGGAAGGCCGGGCGCAGTGGCTGACACGCAGCACCTGGCGACGACCGAAGACACCGTGGCGCTGGGAACGCGCCTGGGCGCGCAGCTGCGCGCCGGCGATGTCGTGGTGTTGTCCGGACCGCTCGGTGCCGGAAAGACGGTGCTGGCCAAGGGAATCGCCGTGGCACTGGACGTCGAGGGTCCGGTCACCTCGCCGACATACGTGCTGGCCCGCGAACATCGGCCCCGCCGACCCGGTGACCCGGCGATGATCCACGTCGACCTCTACCGGCTGCTCGACGAATCGGGACTGGACCTGCTGGCTGAATTGGACTCGCTGGATCTCGATACCGAACTCGACGACGCCGTCGTGGTGGTGGAGTGGGGTGAGGGACTGGCCGAGCGACTCTCGGAGCGGCACCTGGACATCCGGCTGGACCGCGGCGCCGACACCGAGACCCGCACCGCGACCTGGCGATGGCACACACCATGATCGGGCCGATCCTGACCATCGACACCGCCACGCCGGCGGTCACCGCAGGACTGGTGCTAGCGGAGACGGGCCGGCGCAGCGTGCTCGCCGAGCGGGTCACCCTGGATGCGCGCGCGCACGCCGAGCGGCTCACCCCCAATGTCATTGCCGCACTGGCCGACGCCGGGCTGGGCATGAACGATCTGACGGCGGTGGTGGTGGGCTGCGGGCCGGGGCCGTTCACCGGGCTGCGGGTCGGCATGGCCAGCGCCGCCGCCTACGGACATGCGTTGGGCATCGCTGTCCACGGAGTCTGCAGCCTGGACGCCATCGGGGTCTGCACCACCGGAGCGACCCTGGTGGTCACCGACGCACGGCGTCGCGAGGTGTACTGGGCGCGCTACCGCGACGGGGTCCGGGTGGCCGGCCCCGCGGTCAGTTCCCCGGCCGACGTCGACCTCGGCGATGCCGCGGCGGTGGCCGGCTCGCCGGCGCACGCCGGCCTGTTCGGCCTGCCGGTGATCGACGTGGCTTATCCCACACCGATGGGACTGGTTGCGGCGGTGCGTGATTGGGACAGCGAGCCGGCGCCGCTGGTGCCGTTGTACCTGCGCCGCCCCGATGCCAAACCGCGCGATGCTGCGGTGCCGCCGGTGGTGATCGGTGCGCTGTTCGACAGCGATGCGGCGCGCTGCGCCGAACTGGAGGCCCAGCTGTTCGGCGGTGACGACCCGTGGCCGCCCGCGGCGTTCAGCCGGGCCATCGGCGCCGCTGACCACCACTATGTCGCGGCCCGGCTCGGTGACCGGCTGGTCGGCTACGGCGGGATCGCCCGGCTGGGGCGCACCCCGCCGTTCGAGTTCGAGGTGCACACCATCGGGGTGGACCCGGCTCACCAGGGCCGTGGCATCGGGCGGCGGCTGCTGGCCGACCTACTGGAATACGCCGACGGCGGCGTCGTGCACCTGGAGGTCCGTACCGACAACGCCGCGGCGATCGGGCTCTACCGTGACGTCGGCTTCGTCGAGACCAGTGTGCGCAAGCGCTACTACCGCAACGGCGCGGACGCCTACCTGATGCGGCGGGAGGCGCCCTCGTGACAACAGTTCTGGCCATCGAATCCTCGTGCGATGAAACAGGTGTCGGCATCACCCAGCTGGCGGCCGACGGCACGCTGACGTTGTTGGCCGACGAGGTGGCCTCCAGCGTCGAAGAGCACACCCGGTTCGGCGGGGTGGTGCCCGAGATCGCCTCGCGCGCCCACCTGGAGGCGCTGGGCCCGACCATGCGCCGCGCACTCGAGACGGCCGGGGTGCAACGTCCCGATGCGGTGGCTGCCACCATCGGGCCCGGTCTGGCCGGCGCGCTACTGGTGGGCGTGGCCGCGGCCAAGGCCTATGCGGCCGCCTGGGGGGTGCCGTTTTACGCGGTCAACCACCTGGGCGGGCATCTGGCGGCCGACATTTACGCCCACGGGCCGCTGCCCGAGTGTGTTGCCCTGCTGGTCTCCGGCGGCCACACCCACCTGCTGCACGTGCGATCGCTCGGGGAGCCGATCGTGGAGCTGGGCAGCACCGTCGATGACGCCGCGGGGGAGGCCTACGACAAGGTGGCCCGGCTGCTTGGGCTGGGTTACCCGGGCGGGCGGGTGCTCGACGAGCTGGCCCGCACCGGCGACGCCGGCGCCGTGGTGTTCCCGCGTGGGATGACCGGTGCGCGCGACGCCCCCTACGCGTTCAGCTTCTCGGGGCTCAAAACCGCGGTGGCCCGCTACGTGGAGGCCAACCCCGACTTCGTCCCCGCCGATGTGGCGGCCGGCTTCCAGGAGTCGGTGGCCGACGTCTTGACGGCCAAGGCGGTGCGGGCGGCCACGGAGCTGGGGGTGTCGACGCTGCTGATCGCCGGCGGGGTGGCGGCCAACTCCCGGCTGCGCGAGCTGGCCGAGCAGCGCTGCGCCGCGGCGGGCCTGACGCTGCGGATCCCGCCGCTGCGGTTGTGCACCGACAACGGGGCGATGATCGCGGCGTTCGCAGCGCAGCTGATCGCGGCCGGGGTGCCGCCGTCGCCGCTGGATGTGGCCACCGATCCCGGTCTGCCGGTCGTTTGCGCGAGCGTGCGGGTCCCCGGTCGACACGCCGGGTGAGCTGCCGTTTCTGCGCACGCTCGCGGGTGAGCAGGCCCGATACCGAGGAAGCACCGCCCCCACCTTGAGTGCTAGCACTCTCGTGTATAGAGTGCTAGGTGGCAGTCGGACGATTCCTGGCTCGGCACCCGCGACGACGACGCGAGGGTTCGCACGAATGCCGAACACCTTAAGTAAGTACGTTCCGATGCGACCAGGCAGCGAACCGGGTCGCATCCAGACAATGTGGAGGGCTCCAATCGTGGCGAGCGTGAACATCAAGCCACTCGAGGACAAGATCCTCGTTCAGGCCAACGAGGCCGAGACCACGACCGCTTCCGGTCTGGTCATTCCGGACACTGCCAAGGAGAAGCCGCAGGAAGGCACCGTCGTTGCCGTCGGCCCCGGCCGGTGGGATGAGGACGGCGACAAGCGGATTCCGCTTGATGTCAAGGAAGGCGACGTCGTCATCTACAGCAAGTACGGCGGTACCGAGATCAAGTACGCCGGCGAGGAGTACCTGATCCTGTCCGCGCGCGACGTGCTGGCCATCGTCGGCAAGTAGCCAAAGCAGACACCGTGCCCGCCCCGGAGGTCCCCGTAGTACGGGTGATGTCCGGGGCGGCACGCGTGACGGGAAAGGGTTGACATTCGTGAGCAAGCAGATTGAGTTCAACGAGGCCGCCCGCCGGGCCTTGGAGACCGGCGTCGACAAACTGGCCGACGCCGTCCGGGTCACGCTGGGCCCGCGCGGCCGCGCCGTGGTGCTGGCCAAGTCGTTCGGCGGCCCGACGGTGACCATGGACGGCGTCACGGTGGCCCGTGAGGTCGACCTGGAGGACCCGTTCGAGAACCTCGGCGCCCAGTTGGTGAAGTCGGTGGCCACCAAGACCAACGATGTCGCCGGCGACGGCACCACCACCGCCACCGTGCTGGCCCAGGCCATCATCTCCGGCGGGCTGCGCAACGTCGCGGCCGGCGCCAACCCGATCGCGCTGGGCGCCGGTATCGCCAAGGCGGCCGACGCGGTATCCGAGGCGTTGCTGGCCGCGGCGACCCCGGTCTCCGGCAAGGAGTCGATCGCCCAGGTGGCCAACGTGTCCTCGCGCGACGAGGAGATCGGTGAAATGGTCGGCGAGGCGATGACCAAGGTCGGCAGCGACGGCGTGGTCAGCGTGGAGGAGTCCTCGACGCTCTCCACCGAACTGCAGATCACCGACGGCGTCGGCTTCGACAAGGGTTTCCTGTCGGCCTACTTCGTCACCGATTTCGACTCGCAGGAGGCCGTCCTGGAGGATGCGCTGATCCTGCTGCACCGCGACAAGATCAGCTCACTGCCCGACCTGCTGCCGTTGCTGGAGAAGGTCGTCGAGGCGGGCAAGCCGCTGGTGATCATCGCCGAGGACGTCGAGGGCGAGCCGCTGTCGACGTTGGTGGTCAACGCGATCCGCAAGACGCTCAAGGCCGTCGCGGTCAAGGCACCCTACTTCGGCGACCGGCGCAACGCGTTCCTGGAGGACCTCGCGATCGTCACCGGCGCCCAGGTGATCAACCCCGACGTCGGCCTGACGCTGCGGGAGGCCGGCCTGGATGTGCTGGGTTCCGCACGCCGGGTGGTGGTCTCCAAGGACGACACCGTCATCGTTGACGGCGCCGGTACCGCCGAGGCGATCGCCGCTCGCGTCAAGCAGCTGCGCGCCGAGATCGAGGCGACCGACTCCGACTGGGACCGCGAGAAGCTCGAGGAGCGGCTGGCCAAGCTGGCCGGCGGCGTGGCGGTGATCAAGGTCGGCGCGGCCACCGAGACCGCCCTCAAGGAGCGCAAGCACCGGGTCGAGGACGCGGTGGCGGCGGCCAAGGCGGCCGTCGAGGAGGGCATCATCACCGGCGGCGGGGCCGCGCTGGTGCAGGCCCGCGGGGCGCTGTCGGAGCTGGCGTCCTCGCTCAGCGGTGATGAGAAGCTGGGCGTGGAGGTGTTCGCCGCCGCGCTGAGCGCACCGCTGTACTGGATCGCCAGCAACGCCGGTGTGGACGGCGCGGTGGTGGTCAGCAAGGTCGCCGAGCTGCCGGCCGGGCAGGGCTTCAACGCCGCGACGCTGACCTACGGCGACCTGGCCGCCGACGGGATCGTCGACCCGGTCAAAGTGACCCGGTCCGCGGTGCTCAACGCCGCCTCGGTGGCACGCATGGTGCTGACCACCGAGACCGCGGTGGTGGACAAGCCGGCCGAGGAGGCCGCCGACGCCCACGGGCACCACGGGCACGCGCACTAGCCACCGCGCTTGCCGCGCGACAAGACGCGAAAGCCCCCATTCCGGCTCCGGAATGGGGGCTTTCGCTGGGGGTACCGCCCGCTTACGGGGGACTGCTCGGCGGCCTTGATGAGCCGGTCCGTTTATAACCGCCGAGAACGGGTATTGATTCTCCGCGTCGTCGATCAGGACGGTGTATTGAAGGCGCTGTAAAGGAGATCACCATGGACCCAGTGGCGGCAACTGAATTTCTGGCCCGCTCCAGCACGTTGACCAGTGTCGGGTGGATCGGTTACATCATTATCGGAGCCATTGCCGGCTGGATAGCAGGCATGGTCATGAAGACCAAGTACGGCCTGCTCACCGACGTTGTTGTGGGCGTTGTCGGCGCGCTGATCGGCGGTTTTCTGCTGAGCTTCGTCGTGGACACCGCGAGCGGCGGTTGGTGGTTCACATTGTTCACTGCAATCCTGGGCGCAATCATCCTGCTGTGGCTGCTGCGCCTGTTCGGCCGCGAGGCGTAAGGGGCAAGAGAAATGGTGAAATACGTTGCGGTTGCGGCCATGGCCGTCGGTGTACTGCTGTCCAGTGGGTGCTCGGCGTCGAAGGTGATGAATACCGGAGGCGACACCCGATGCAAGGATTTCGTCGAGCAGGACGAGAAGAAGCAGGACGACGAAATCAGCAAGATGCTCAAAGACAAGAGCGGCGCGGACCCCTCCAATCTGGAGATTTCGGCGACCCGGCTGTCGGTTTCGACTTACTGCAAGACGGTGGGAACGCCGGACAGCAAGATATCCGAGGCGCCGCACGGCTGAGCACGCTGTGACACCCGGAATTCCGGCCCGGCGCACTGCGATCTGCGCCGGGCCGGAATGGTCGCCGGAATGACCCGAAAACGGGCTGGGTGCTAGAAGAAGTTGCTGAAAAGCAGGTTGATCGAGTCGAACAGGGCCTGGAACGGATCGCTGTTGGCGACCCCGTGCCACAGTAAGGCGCTGAGCCAGGCGTCGAAGGCGTTGATCTCGCTGTTGTCGATCTCGATGTAAGTCAGCATGCCGTCGACGGTGGTGGTCGCGTCGGCGATCTGGTCGGGGGTCAGGCCCAGGTACTCCACGTGGGGGCCGAAGATCCCCAGCAGTGCGCCCCACAGGCCGTAGTTGTCATACGCGTCGGCGAAGTTGGAGACCGGGTCGTCGGGCAGACCGTAGATGGTCGCCGAGTACAGGTCGGTGGGCGTCAGGGTGCCCAGCACCTCGGTCAGGCCGAACAGCTTGAGCAGGTAGTCCGAGAGATCCTGGCCCAACGTTGCGTACATGGCGGCTTCCAGGTACTGCCAGATGCCGTCCGGGGTCGACGGGTCGCCGATGAACACGAAGTGCAGCGAATCGGCGGGTATGCCCGCTTCGGCGAGTCGGGACATGGCGATCGACGCTGCGGTGGCGCTCTGGGAATAGGCGAAGATCGTCAGCGGGTTATCGGCGTCGAATGCGCCCGGGTTGGCGGCGAACTGGTTCTGGACGGCGAGCGTGATCAGCGACGCGCCGGTGAGGCTGCTCGGGCCCTGCTGAAACAACTCAGGTGTCGTGAGCACCTGCAACGGGGCGCTGCAGGGGTCGGTGCCGTCCATGTAGCAGACCGTCGAGTCAGTTGAGCCGCCGTTGAATCCCAGCGGATTCAGGTACAGGTTCTCGGCGGATCGCGCGTATTCCGGCGACGGGGTCGGCTGGCCGGTGCCGCCGAGGATGAGCGCGGTCTGGCTGCCGGCCAGCGGGCCGTCGACGGCCAGCAGTGCCGCCTCGAGCAGCAGCGAACCGACCGGCGTGCTGACCGCGGCGCCGGTCGAGGCGACGATCAGGCCGGCGGCGGCGAACCCGGAAATTGCCTTGTTGACGCCCCGACGCCGCGGTTTCAGGGTTTTAGGGCAACCCCCCATGCTGTGCATCACATGTGATTATCACATTCTTATCTTTGAGTCTAGCGTTCTCGCCATCGTCGAGAAGGTGCGTTCGGCATCGAACTAGGAGGGCCCATGGACCAACAGACCTATGAGCGGGGCCGCGAGATCCGCGCGGCCGTGCTCGGCGAAGCGTATGTGGCCCAGGCCGCCGCCGGTGACGACTTCGCCGCGCCGTTTCAGGACTTGGTCACCGAATACTGCTGGGGTGCGGTGTGGGGACGCGACGGCCTGCCGCGCAAGACCCGCAGCATGCTCAACCTCGCGATGATCGCGGTGCTCAACCGGCCCAACGAACTGCGCACCCACGTCAAAGGGGCACTCACCAACGGCGTCACCCGCGAGGAGATCCGCGAGATCTTCATGCACGTGGCGATCTACGCCGGCGTTCCGGCGGCGGTGGACAGCTTCCGGATCGCCCGCGAGGCGTTCGCCGAATACGACAGCAGCCGATGATCGGCTTCATCGGCCTTGGCAACATGGGGTTTCCCATGGCGGGCCGGTTGGCGGCAGCCGGTCGCGAACTGGTGGTCTACGACACCCGCGGCGAAGTGATCGACCGCGCAACGAAGTTCGGCGCCCACGCTGCCTCCTCGCCGCAGCAGGTGGCCGACCGGGCGGAGATCGTGCTGGCCAGCCTGCCGTCGTTGCAGGCGTCTTCGGCGGTCGTCGAGGCGGTCGCCGAGGCGGTGGCCGGCGACGCGAAGACCAAGCTGTTCATCGACCTGTCAACCGTGGGAAGCGCTGTCGCGCAGCGCAATCACGCCACATTGCAGGCTTGCGGCGTCGCGGCCCTGGATGCCCCGGTCAGCGGCGGCGTCGGCGGGGCATCGCAGGGCAGCCTGGCCATCATGGTCTCCGGGCCACGCGCCGCGTTCGACACCGCCGAGGCGCTGCTCGGCGAGCTCGGCCGCCCGGTGTTCGTCGGTGAGAAGCCCGGCGCCGCCCAGACGATGAAACTGGTCAACAATCTGATGGCGGCCACCACGCTGGCCGCCACCGCCGAGGTCATGGTGATGGGCGTCAAGGCCGGCCTCGACCCGCAGGCGATGATCGACGTGCTCAACGCCGGCTCGGGCGGAACCCATGCCAGTCGCGACAAGTTCCCAAAAGCGGTGTTGCCCAGGACGTTCGACTATGGCTTCGCGACCGGACTGATGGTCAAGGACGTACGGCTGTACCTGGCCGAGGCCGGTGCCCTGGGCCTGCCGAGCCAACTCGCCGACGCGGTGGCCGCGCTGTGGGAATCGACGCTGCGAGAACAGGGCCCCGAATCGGACTTCACCTGCATCGTCAAGGTGCTGGAGAGGGCCGCCGGGGTGACGGTGGGCAACTCAGAAGAAGTTGCCGAACAGCAACTGCAGTGAATCCCAGAGGCTCTCGAACAGACCGCTGTTGGCGGCCCCGCCGCTGAGCACCGCGTCGAGCCAGGCGGTGAGGCCGTTGATGTCGGTGTCGTCGATGTTGACGTAGGTCAGGGCGCCGTCGACTGTGGTGGTGGCGTCGGCGACCTGCTCCGGTGTCAGCCCCAGGTACCACACGTGCGGCCAGAGGATATCCAGCATCGCGCCGAGCAGTCCCTTTTCGTCGAAGACGTCGGCGAAGTTGGAGACCGGGTCACCGGGCAGCCCGTAAATGGTTGCCGCATACAGGTCATTCGGTGTCAGGTTCCCCAGCACGTCGGTCATACCGAACAGGTTGAGCACATAGCTCGTCAGATCCGGGCCGAGCGTCGCCTGCATCGCCGCTTCCAGGTGCTGCCAGATGCCGTCCGGGGTGGAGGGGTCGCCGATGAAGACGAAGTGCAGCGAGTCCAGCGGGATGCCCGCCTCGGCGAGTCGGGTCATCGCGATCGACTCGGCGGTGGCGCTTTGGGAGTAGCCGAAGATCGTCAGCGGGTGTTCGGCATCGAACGCCCCGGGGTTGGCATCGAACTGGTTCTGCACGGCGAGCACGATCGCCGACGCGGCGGTGAGGCTGCTCGGTCCCTGCTGGACCAGTTCCGGTGTCGTCAGCACCTGCAGTGGGGCGCTGCACGGGTCGGTACCGTCCATGTAGCAGACCGTCGAATCGGTCGAGCCGCCGTTGAACCCCAGCGGATTCAGGTACAGGCTCTCGGCGGACCGCGCGAATTCAGGCGACGGCGTCGGTTCGGTCGTTCCGCCGAGGATGAGCGCCGTCAGGCTGCCCGCCAGCGGGCCTTCGGCGGCCAGCAGTGCCGCCGCCGCGTGCACCGACGAGCCGACCCCCACCCCGGCCGTAGCCGCCATCATGGCGACGACGGCGGCCTGCGCAACCGTGCTTTTGATCCCGCCCCGTTTTTTCACCGCTTGTGCTTATCACACGCTGATACTGCGCCCGGTGGTTTTTTGCGATCGCTGACGCCGGCGACGTTTCAGAGCGTGTCGGGGCACAGATTATGCTGCGCGGCGTTGATCAGCATGCGGCCCTTCTCGACGTCATTCGGGCTCACCTGGGCCAGCGTCTGTTCGGGCTTCTCGCCCAGATGCAGCCGGTTGCATGCCATCCACCCGTTCGCCACGACCACACCGTCGGGCAGCTGGGCGTCGCCGACCGTCAAACCGGGGAAGCCGTTGGCCCGCAGTTCATTGAGAAACCCTTCCTCGTCGGCGCTGGCCGCCGGCGCGGCAAGGAAGCCGAGGGCGCACCCCGCCGCGAGGGTCCCGAACAGCAGCTGATTACGCATGTGACTCCCCTCGCCGTCGCCGGCCTGCGCCGTGCGGGAAGCGTAACGGTGTTGCCGCCGGTGAAACCGGATAACGGCGCGATTTCAGCCCAGCGGGGTCACCGGGGTTTTCCGGGCTCAGCCGCTGGGTCGCAGGCAGCGCAGCGCGGCGTGCCGCTCGGATTCCGACATGCCGCCCCAGATCCCGTAGGGCTCACCCACGGCAAGTGCGTGCGCACGGCACTGCTCCAGCACCGGGCAGCTGCGGCACCACCGTTTGGCGTTCTGCTCCCGCTGAGCCCGGGCGCGGCCGCGCTCCCCATCGGGCGGGAAGAACACCGACGAGTCAACGCCCCGGCACGCTCCTCGGAGTTGCCAATCCCATACGTCCGCATTGCGGCCGGGCAGCTGCTCAACCTGTGGCATGGGAACCCCTCTCAAAACTGGTCGACCGGATCGGTTGCGGCCGTTGAGGTGTCTGGTGGTGCGCGTAAAACAGCGCCGGCGGTATCCGGCGCTGGGGGGACCGTAACGAAAGCGTCTGAAGTTAGACCTACGGGACGGTTAAGAAAGGCTGGCCTAAGGCGGTGGACATTCCCTGAGAGCGGATGTTCTTCCGGGCGGACGGCGCGACGTTGACCCGGCCGCGTAACGTCGCGCAGCGATGACCGAGGACCCAGACGCGGCGCTGGCCGCCGCCGCGTTCGGCGATGCGCCCGGCCGCTGGCCGTTGCCGGCCGCAACCACCCCCCGGCAGCGGTGGCTGCGTGCGGTCGCCGCCGGCGGCCAGGGGCGTTACGCCAGCGCCGGCACCGATCTGGCGGCGCTGCTGCGCGAGGCGCCGGCCGGACCGCTGGCCTCGCTGGCGCACAGCACGCAGGCGTCGTTCCTGCGCCAACTCGGTGGGCACGAGCGGGCCCGCGGCCTCGACGGCCGGGCGCTGGCGCTGGCCTGCACCGACCACGAGGCCGACCCGGAGACCACCGAGGCCACCGCGGATGCGCTGGTCGGGCTGGCCGCCGACGCGCTGGGCGTCGGGCGCTTCGCGGCCTCGGCGGCACTGCTGGAACGGGCGGTAGGGCTGCCGCAACCGACGGCGCCGGCGCGCCTGGCGGTGCGCCGGAACTGGGTGACGGCCGAACTGGCCATGGTCACCGGCGACGGCGCCACCGCGGTGCGCCACGCCGAGCACGCCTTGGAACTGACTCCCGAGACGATGGCGCGCCATCGGGTGAAAAGCCGGGTGGTGCTGGCCGGGGCGCTGTGCTGCGCCGGCAGCGTCGACAAAGCGCGCGCGGTGGCCGACACGGCGCTACACGACGCCGACCGGCTGGGTCTGGTCCCGCTGCGATGGGCACTGGCCTGCATGTTGATCGACTTGGTCGATGCGGCCGGCGCGCGGGACACGGTCGAGGAATTGCTGAAGTTGCGTGACGACGCCGCCGAGCTGGTGCGTCACCGCGGCGGTAGGTGGCAGCGCGGCTGACTCGGCGGCTCAGCGGTAGCCGTCGGCCTCCGAGGTCGCCCCGTTGAGCGACGCATCGGCGTAGCCGCGGCAGTAATCCCACGTCACGTAGCTGTCGGGTTCGGGGTCGTAAGCCGGTTCGTGCGGGCGGACGGTGCCGTCGATGAGCAGCTGCAGCAGGTTGGCGCGCAGCATGTCCCAGTCGTGATAGTGGTCCTGCTGACAGTCGTCGCAGCACACCACCAGGCCGCGGATGCCCCGGTGCGCCAACAGTGCTTCGTAGACCGCCAGATCGGCGAGGTCGGCTTCGACCGCGGTCCGCTCCTGCGGATCCAGCGGTTGCCCCGGTTCGACGGCGTCCAGCGCGGCAGACGGGTCGTAGGGATCGTCGGCGAACGGGTCAGGCGGCAAACCGGGTGGCAGGTGGTCACGCACGCCCTCAGGGTACGCAGAGGTCACGACAGAATGCCAGCGGCCGGTGCCCGGAGCCGTTCAGCGGCCCGCATGACCGGCAAGGGTAGGTGGGGAACGAACGCCGCCGCGCGCCGCGATTAGGATGGATGTCTCACCCCGGCTGCGTAGTGGAGGCTCCCGATGTCCGTTGGTGACCCCAGTGCCCCGACGATTCCCTATGCCCCCGGTGCACCCGGTGCCGCCGGCACGTTCGACGATGCGATGCCCACCGGCGGTGTCGCCGGTGGGCATCCACCCAAGATCGCCATGCTGGGGCTGACGTTCGATGATGTGCTGCTGCTACCGGCGGCCTCCGACGTGGTGCCGGCGACCGCCGACACCTCAAGCCGGCTGACCCGCAACATCGCGCTCAAGGTGCCGCTGGTCAGCTCCGCCATGGACACCGTCACCGAGGCCCGGATGGCGATCGCGATGGCCCGCGCCGGCGGGATGGGCGTGCTGCACCGCAACCTGCCGGTCACCGAGCAGGCCGGTCAGGTCGAGACCGTCAAGCGCTCCGAGGCCGGGATGGTAACCGACCCGGTCACCTGCACGCCGGAGAACACCCTGGCCGAGGTGGATGCGCTGTGCGCGCGGTTCCGGATCTCCGGGCTGCCCGTCGTCGACAAGAACGGCTCACTGGTCGGCATCATCACCAACCGGGACATGCGCTTCGAGGTGGACCAGAACAAACCGGTCGCCGAGGTGATGACCAAGGCGCCGCTGATCACCGCCCAGGAGGGCGTCTCCGCCGACGCCGCGCTGGGCTTGCTGCGCCGCCACAAGATCGAGAAGCTGCCGATCGTCGACGGCCGCGGCAAGCTGACCGGGCTGATCACCGTCAAGGACTTCGTCAAGACCGAGCAGCACCCGCTGGCCACCAAGGACAGTGACGGCCGGCTGCTCGTCGGGGCCGCGGTCGGCGTCGGCGCCGACGCCTGGGTGCGGGCGATGACGCTGGCCGACGCCGGGGTCGACGTGCTGATCGTCGACACCGCGCACGCCCACAACCGGGGGGTGCTCGACATGGTCGGCAAGCTCAAGGCCGAGGTGGGGGAGCGCGTCGAAGTGGTCGGCGGCAACGTGGCCACCCGCAGCGGGGCGGCCGCGCTGGTCGAGGCCGGCGCCGACGCGGTCAAGGTCGGCGTGGGGCCCGGCTCCATCTGCACCACCCGGGTGGTAGCCGGGGTGGGCGCCCCGCAGATCACCGCCATCATGGAGGCCGTGGCCGTCTGTGCGCCGGCGGGCGTGCCGGTGATCGCCGACGGCGGGCTGCAGTACTCCGGTGACATCGCCAAGGCGCTGGCCGCCGGGGCGTCGACGACCATGCTCGGCTCGCTGCTGGCCGGCACCGCCGAGTCGCCCGGCGAGCTGATCTTCGTCAACGGCAAGCAGTTCAAGAGCTACCGCGGGATGGGGTCGCTGGGCGCCATGCAAGGCCGCGGCGGAGCCAAGTCCTACTCCAAAGACCGCTACTTCCAAGACGACGCGCTCTCCGAGGACAAGCTGGTGCCCGAGGGCATCGAGGGCCGGGTGCCGTTCCGGGGCCCGCTGACCACCGTCATCCACCAGCTCACCGGCGGGCTGCGCGCGGCGATGGGCTACACCGGCTCGGCGACCATCGAGGCGCTGCAGCAGGCGCAGTTCGTGCGGATCACGGCGGCCGGCCTGAAGGAAAGCCACCCGCACGACATCACCATGACCGTGGAAGCGCCCAACTACTACGTGCGCTGAGCAGGCGTTCGTCCCGGCGCATTCGCGCACCGCGAAACAGAAACGAGGCTGACCCGTCATGCGTGACATGGTTGAGATCGGCATGGGCCGCACCGCCCGGCGTACCTACGAGCTCGACGACATCAACATCGTGCCGTCCCGGCGCACCCGCTCCTCCAAGGACGTGTCGACGGCCTGGCAGCTCGACGCCTACCGGTTCGAGATCCCGGTGCTGGCGCACCCCACCGACTCGCTGGTCTCCCCGGAGTTCGCGATCGAGCTGGGCAAACTCGGCGGCCTGGGGGTGCTCAACGGTGAAGGGTTGATCGGCCGGCACGCTGACATCGAGGCCAAGATCGCTCAGGTCGTCGAGGTGGCGGCCAAGGAGCCGGAGCCGGAGGCGTCGATCCGGCTGCTACAGCAGTTGCATGCCGCGCCGTTGGACCCCGAGTTGCTGGGTGCCGCGGTGGCGCGCATCCGCGAGGCTGGAGTGACCACCGCGGTGCGGGTCAGCCCGCAAAACGCCGCGGCGCTGACGCCGGCGCTGGTGGCCGCCGGCATCGATCTGCTGGTCATCCAGGGCACCATCATCTCCGCCGAACGGGTTGCGAGCGACGGCGAACCGTTGAACCTCAAGACGTTCATCTCCGAGCTCGACATCCCGGTGGTGGCCGGCGGGGTGATCGACCACCGCACCGCGCTGCACCTGATGCGCACCGGCGCGGCCGGGGTGATCGTCGGCTACGGCTCCACCGCGGGGGTGACCACCTCCGATGAGGTGCTGGGCATCTCCGTGCCGATGGCCACCGCGATCGCCGATGCCGCCGCGGCCCGCCGCGAATACCTGGACGAGACCGGCGGGCGTTACGTGCACGTGCTGGCCGACGGCGACATCCACACCTCCGGGGACCTGGCCAAGGCGATCGCCTGCGGCGCCGACGCGGTGGTGCTGGGCACGCCGCTGGCCGCGGCGGCCGAGGCGCAGGGCGAGGGCTGGTACTGGCCCTCGGCGGCGGCGCACCCGTCGCTGCCGCGTGGCGCGCTGATGCAGGTCGCCTACGGTGAGCGTCCGGGCCTGGCGCAGGTGCTCGACGGCCCCTCGGACGACCCGTTCGGCTCGTTGAACCTGGTCGGCGGCCTGCGCCGGTCGATGGCCAAGGCCGGCTACTGCGATCTCAAGGAATTCCAGAAGGTCGGGCTGACCGTCGGGAGCTGACCCCGGCGGTTCAGCGAGGTTCGCCGGAGTCGGCCCCCGGGCCGGTGGTGGCGAAGCGAAGCTGGGACCGCCGAATGACCCCGGCGGTTCAGCGAGGTTCGCCGGAGTTGGCCCCCGGGCCGGTGGAGGCGAAGCGAAGCTGGGACCGCCGAATGACCCCGACAGGTAAGGGCTGCCTAGCTAGCAAGTTACCGGCGGGTAGAGCCATACTTGCGGGCTATGGAGCCTGATCGCCAACCTGACTATGACGTCCTCATCATCGGTTCGGGGTTCGGTGGCAGCGTGAGCGCGCTGCGACTGACCGAGAAGGGCTACCGGGTCGGCGTTTTGGAGGCGGGCCGCCGTTACGCCGACCCGGACTTCGCCAAGAACTCCTGGCACCTGCGGGATTTCCTGTGGGCGCCGAAACTGGGGTGCTACGGCATCCAGCGGATCCACCTGCTCAACAACGTCATGGTGCTGGCCGGCGCCGGGGTGGGCGGCGGCTCGCTGAACTACGCCAACACCCTCTACGTCCCGCCGGAGCCGTTCTTCGCCGACAAGCAGTGGGCGCACATCACCGACTGGCGGGCCGAGCTGATGCCGCACTACGACCAGGCCCAGCGGATGCTCGGGGTGGTGCAGAACCCGACGTTCACCGACGCCGACCGCATCGTCAAGCAGGTCGCCGACGATATGGGCGTCGGCGACACGTTCGTGGCCACGCCCGTCGGGGTGTTCTTCGGTGAGGGCGGCGAGAAGACCCCGGGCAAGACGGTGCCCGACCCATACTTCGGCGGCGCCGGCCCGCAGCGCACCGGTTGCCTGGAGTGCGGCGAGTGCATGACGGGCTGCCGGTGGGGCGCCAAGAACACCCTGGTGAAGAACTACCTGTACCTGGCGGAATCGGCTGGCGCGCAAGTGCATCCGATGACGACCGTGACCGGCTTCGAGCAGGATGTCGATGGGCTGTGGCAGGTGCGGACGGTGCGCACCGGCCTGCGGGTGCGCCGACACCGCAAGACCTTCACCGCCCGGTATCTGATCCTGGCCGCGGGCACCTACAACACCCAGAAGTTGCTGTTCAAGATGCGCGACCGGGGGAAGCTGCCCCGACTCTCCGACAAGCTGGGTGTGCTGACCCGCACCAACTCCGAATCGATCGTCGGCGCAGCCACGTTGAACGTCAACCCGGACCTGGACCTGACCCACGGCGTGGCGATCACCTCCTCGATCCATCCGACCGCCGACACCCACGTCGAACCGGTCCGCTACGGCAAGGGCTCCAACGCGATGGGCCTGCTGCAGACCCTGATGACTGATGGCGCCGGCCCGCAGGGAACCGACGTCCCGCGCTGGAAGCAGCTGCTGGATCAGGCCCGTGAAGACCCGGCGCACATCCTGCGGCTGCTCAACCCCAAGCAGTGGAGCGAGCGCACGGTGATCGCGCTGGTCATGCAGCACCTGGACAACTCGATCACCACGTTCACCAAACGCGGCAAGCTGGGCATCCGCCGCTACACCAGCAAGCAGGGCCACGGTGAACCCAACCCGAGCTGGATCCCGGTCGGCAACGAGGTCACCCGCCGCATCGCCGCCAAGATCGACGGCGTGGCCGGCGGCACCTGGGGCGAACTGTTCAACATCCCGCTCACCGCGCACTTCCTGGGCGGGGCGGCGATCGGAGACAGCCCCGAGCACGGCGTCATCGACCCCTACCAGCGGGTGTACGGCTACCCGACGCTGGCGGTGGCCGACGGTGCGGCGGTCTCGGCCAACCTCGGCGTCAACCCGTCGCTGTCGATCACCGCGCAGGCCGAGCGGGCCGCGTCGCTGTGGCCAAACAAGGGTGAGGACGACCAGCGGCCGGCCCAGGGCGAACCCTACCGGCGGTTGGAGCCGATCGCGCCGAAGAACCCGGCGGTGCCCGACCACGCCGTCGGCGCGCTGCGCTGGGCTTCCGGCATCGGCTGAGGCGTCACCGCGCGAACTGGCGCCGGTGGGAGGGCGCGCGACCGGGCGGCTGCAGCGGTGGCGGCAGCAGTGGCTCGCGCGGACACGCCGGCACCGTGGTGGGCGCTTGCGTGCTCAGTTCGAGTTCCTTGCCGGCATGGTGGATCGTCAGCCGGCCGTCCGGGCCGTCCCGCAGGGTGTAGCTGACCTCGTCGTCGGTGGCGGTTACCGTCACGCGGAATCCCCTCCAGCGCAACCGGAATCGCAGGCGTGAAATCCCCTCGGGCAAAGCCGGGTTCAGCGCCAGCACGCCCTGGTCGTCGCGTAGCCCGCCGAACCCGGCCACCAGCGCCAGCCAGGTCCCGGCCAGTGCCGCCAGGTGCAATCCCTCGCGGGTGTTGTCGTGCAGGTCGCGCAGGTCGACGAACGCCGTCTCGTAGGTGTAGTCGTGGGCCAGCTCCAGGTGTCCCACCTCGGCGCACATCACCGCCTGGGTGCACGCCGACAGTGACGAGTCCCGCACCGTGCGCCGCTCGTAGTAGTCGACGTTGCGGGCCTTCTGCTCAGGTGTGAACGCATGGCTGCGCCAGTGCATGGCCAGCAGCACGTCGGCCTGCTTGACCACCTGGGCCGGGTACAGCCGCACGTAGGGCTCGTTGAGCAACAGCGGGTAGGTGGTTCGGTTGTCGAAGTCCCACTCCGCGGCGGAGGTGAAGCCTTCGCACTGCGGGTGAACGCCGAGCTCCTCGTCGTAGGGAATGTGTGTCGCGTCGGCGGCATCCCGCCAGCTGGCCATCTCCTCGTTGGTGACCCCCAGTTCCTGGGCGGCATCGGGGTGGCGAGCGCACGCGTCGGCGGCGGTGCGCAGGTTGTGGGCGGCCATCAGGTTGGTGAACAGGTTGTCGCGGACGATCGCGGTGTACTCGTCGGGGCCGGTCACCCCCGACAGGTGCCACACCCCGTGCCGGTCGTGGTGACCCAGCGATCGCCACAGCCGGGCCGTCTCGATCAGCACTTCCAGCCCGCACTCGGCCTCCAGGGAGCCGTCCCCGGTGACGACCCGGTACTGCTCGAACGCCGCGGCGATGTCGGCGTTGATGTGCCAGGCGGCGGTGCCGGCCGGCCAGTACCCCGAGCATTCCTGGCCGCGGATCGTCCGCCACGGGAACGCCGCCCCGGCCAGCCCGAGTTCGGTGGCCCGGTCGCGGGCCAGATCGAGCGTCGACGACCGCCAGCGCAGCGCGTCGGCCGCCGCGTAGGGAGCGGTGTAGGTCAGCACCGGGATGATGAAACTCTCGCTGTCCCAGAACGTGTGGCCGTCGTATCCGGTGCCGGTCAACCCCTTGCTGGGGATCGCCCGGTGTTCGGCGCGGGCGCTGGCCTGCAGGATGTGGAACAGCGCGAAACGGACCGCCTGCTGGCAATCGGGGTCACCGTCGACCTCGACGTCGGCACCGTCCCAGAACTCGTCGAGGTAGGCCCGCTGGGAATCCAGCAGCCCCTGCCAGCCGCTGTAGCGCGCACCGGTCAGCGCGGCGATCGCCTGGTCGCGCAGCGCGGGCCGGGACCGCTCGCTGGACCAGCCGTAGGCCAGGTACTTGATGATCCGCAGTTGCTGTCCCGGCCGCAGCCCGCACACCACGGTGGTCGCGGCCACGTCGGGAATCGCCATGGTGTTGACCTGGACCCGGCCCGGTACCTCGATCTCGTGGTGCATGGCCGCGGCCATCATCAGATCACTGGCCCGGGTACGGTGCACCAGCACCGCGCCGGTGTCGGTGGTCTCCCGTTCCACGGCTTCCAGCGGGTGGTCCAGGATCGCCGCGACCCGAGGATCACCGGAGGTCGGCGGCTGATCCTCGTTGGCGACCAGCTCGGATTGCACTGTCACGCGCACGAATTCGTCGACGGCCTCGACGGTGTATTCGATGGCCGCGACACTGCGCTGGGCCAGCGAGACCAGTCGGGTCGAGTGCACCTTGACCTGTTGGCCCGCCGGGGAGCGCCAGTGCACGCGGCGGGTCAGGGTGCCCGCCCGCATGTCGAGGATCCGCTCGTGGTCGATCAGCTCGCCGTAGCGGACGTCGAACGGCTCGTCGTCGACCATCAGCCGGATGATCTTGCCGTTGGTCACGTCGACGACGGTCTGCCCGGCCTGCGGATAGCCGTACCCGGCTTCGGCGTAGGGCAGCGGCCGAACCTCGTAGAACGAGTTCAGGTAGGTACCGGGCAGGCCGTACGGCTCGCCCTCGTCGAGGTTGCCGCGCAGGCCGACGTGTCCGTTGGACAGCGTGAACAGGGATTCGGTCTGCCCGAGCACATCGAGGTCGAGCCGCGTTTCGCGGACCTGCCACGGCTCGATCGGAAAATAGTCCTCAGGAATCATTCGGCCTTTTCTCCCAACAGTTCCTCCAGATCGGTGACAACGACGTCGGCGCCATGGCTGCGTAGGTCTTCGGCCTGCCCCACCCGGTCGACACCCACCACGAAACCAAACCCGCCGGCCCGTCCGGCCGCCACCCCCGACAGCGCGTCCTCGAACACCGCGGCCGCGGCGGGGTCGACGCCGAGCAGTTGCGCCGCCCGCAGGAACGAGTCGGGGGCCGGTTTACCCGCGAGGTGTTCGGCGCGCAGGGTGACGCCGTCGACACGCTGGCCGATGAACTTCTCCAGGCCGGTGATCGCCAGTACCTCGCCGGCGTTGGCGCTGGCCGACACCACCGCGGTGGCCAGGCCTGCCGCGGTGACCGCCGCCAGGTAGCGCCGGGAGCCTTCGAACACGTCCACCCCGTCGGTCTGCAGCGTCAGGTGGAAGGCCTCATTCTTGCGGTTGCCCAGGCCGTGCACGGTTTCGGCGTCGGGCGGGTCGTCGTCGGTGCCGTCGGGCAGCGTGATGTTGCGACTGGCCAGAAAGGTACGCACCCCGTCGTCGCGTTTCCGGCCGTCGACGAAGCGCCGGTAGTCGTCGACAGGGTCGAACGGCACGAACGGCTCGCCGGTGCGTTCGGAGCGTGCCGACAGATACGTGTCGAACATGGCCTTCCAGGCCCGGGTATGCACGCTGGCGGTGTCGGTGAGCACGCCGTCCAGATCGAACAGGCAGGCGCGCACCGACCGGGGCAGGCCGAGCAGTTCGGACACGGTCCGCCCTCCTTTCCGGTTGTGTCCACTTCACCATGCCTACCGTCGGATGGGTTGAGTTTGCCGCCACTAAGCTCTGTGTGGTGTCGTCTCCATCGCCTCGCCCCGTGTTGGTCATCGACTTCGGCGCGCAGTATGCCCAACTGATCGCGCGCCGGGTCCGGGAGGCGCGGGTGTTCTCCGAAGTCGTCCCGCACACCGCGACCGTCGAGGAGATCGCCGCGCGTGAACCGCGGGCGATCGTGCTGTCCGGCGGGCCGGCCAGCGTCTACGCCGACGGCGCCCCCCGGCTCGATCCGGCGCTGTTCGACCTCGATGTGCCGGTGTTCGGCATCTGCTACGGCTTTCAGGCGATGGCGGCCGCCCTCGGCGGCACCGTCGAGCGTACCGGCACCAGTGAGTACGGCCGCACCGAGCTGAAAGTGTCCGGCGGCGAACTCCATTCGGGCTTCCCGGCTTCCCAGCCGGTGTGGATGAGCCATGGCGATGCGGTGACCGCCGCCCCGGACGGGTTCGCGGTAGTGGCCAGCACCGAGGGCGCTCCGGTGGCCGCGTTCGAGAACCGGGCCCGCCGACTGGCCGGGGTGCAGTACCACCCGGAGGTGATCCACACCCCGTACGGGCAGCGGGTGCTCAGCCGGTTCCTGCACGAGTTCGCCGGGATCGACGCGTCCTGGACGCCGGCCAATATCGCCGATGCGCTGATCGCGCAGGTGGGTGAGCAGATCGGGGACGGGCACGCCATCTGCGGGTTGTCCGGTGGGGTGGATTCCGCGGTCGCCGCGGCGCTGGTGCAGCGCGCCATCGGGGACCGGCTGACGTGTGTGTTCGTCGACCACGGGTTGTTGCGCGCCGGGGAGCGCGAGCAGGTGCAGGAGGACTTCGTCGCCGCCACCGGGGCGAAGCTGATCACGGTCGACGCCGCCGAGACGTTCCTGGACGCGCTGTCGGGGGTGTCCGACCCGGAGGGCAAGCGAAAGATCATCGGGCGGCAGTTCATTCGCGCCTTCGAGGGCGCGGTGCGTGATCTGGCCGCCGAGGAACCGATCGATTTTCTGGTGCAGGGCACGCTGTATCCGGACGTGGTGGAATCCGGCGGGGGTGCCGGCACCGCGAACATCAAGAGCCACCACAACGTCGGCGGGCTGCCGGACGACCTGAAGTTCACTCTCGTCGAGCCGCTGCGGCTGCTGTTCAAAGATGAGGTGCGCGCGGTCGGACGGGAGTTGGGGCTGCCGGAGGAGATCGTGGCGCGCCAACCGTTCCCCGGGCCGGGGCTGGGCATCCGGATCGTCGGCGAGGTCACCGCGGAGCGGCTGGCGACGCTGCGTCAGGCCGATGCGATCGCCCGCGAGGAGTTGACCACCGCCGGTCTGGACCATCAGATCTGGCAGTGCCCGGTGGTGCTGCTGGCCGACGTCCGCTCGGTCGGGGTGCAGGGCGACGGCCGCACCTACGGGCATCCGATCGTGCTGCGGCCGGTCTCCAGCGAGGACGCCATGACCGCCGACTGGACCCGGGTCCCCTACGAGGTGCTCGAGCGCATCTCCACCCGGATCACCAACGAGGTGCCCGAGGTCAACCGCGTCGTGCTGGATGTCACCAGCAAACCGCCCGGCACCATCGAGTGGGAGTAGACACACCCGTCACTTACCGCGCTGGGGGCGCATCCGCCTCAAGCGACACAGGAGCAAGCCACGGTCGCTGTTGGCCGCCGCCGAGCGGCAACCGGGCCGTTCTTCGAAGTCTGCTGATGCGGTGCGGGTGTGACGCGCGGGACGCCTGAT
Organism: Mycobacterium sp. pW045; assembly: GCF_041287085.1. Taxonomy (NCBI): domain Bacteria; kingdom Bacillati; phylum Actinomycetota; class Actinomycetes; order Mycobacteriales; family Mycobacteriaceae; genus Mycobacterium; species Mycobacterium sp. pW045. Next base: position 122,239 of record NZ_JBGGKU010000003.1, read on the forward strand.
CCGCCCGGCTTGACGGTTGTCGGTGGGGAAGTGTTCACTCGGATCAATCGAACATAGTTTCGAGTCGATGCGAGGTTTCCCCGGAGGCGATCATGACGGCGGCGGTGGAGCTGGGGCAACGTCCCAGCGGCCCTGAAAATCGAGCTGACCAGCTGGAACAGCTGCGCCGGCAGATGGCGGCGGTGGCCGGAAAGGTAGGCGCCGGGCGGCGGGGAGTGGTCTCGGCTGTTCCGGCTGCCCAGGCTTTCGAGGCCGCGCTGCCGGTCCCGCCGCTGCTGGCCGGGGTGCTGCCCGCCGGGTTGCCGCGGGGTGCCGTGGCGGTGGCCTCGGGGGCGCGCTCGCTGATGCTGGGCATGGTGGCCGCGGTGACGGCCGCCGGCGGTAACGCGGCCATCGTCGGCCAGCCGGACGCCGGGCTGCTGGCCGCCGCGGAGATGGGCGCCGACCTGAGCCGGCTCGCGGTGATCCCCGATCCCGGCAACGATCCGGTGGAGGTGGCCACGGTGCTGATGGACGGCATGGATCTGGTGGTGCTCGGCCTGGGCGGCCGCCACGTGCCGCCGGCACGCACCCGGGTGGTGCTGGGCCGCGCGCGGCACCGGGGCTGCGCCCTGCTGATCTGTGACGGTGACTGGCAGGGCGCGGCGCTGCGACTGGAGGCCCGGGTGAGCGGGTATGAGGTGATAAGCGGGGGCTGTGCGGCACGCCCGGGCTTCGGGCGGATCGGCGCGGTGCGGCTTGAGGTGCGGGCGCGCGGGGGCGCGGTCGGACGAACCAGGGCTGGGTAGCGGGTCTTCTCATGGCCGACTCTCGGGTACTGGCGCTGTGGTGCATGGACTGGCCCGCCGTTGCCGCGGCGGTCGCGGCGGGTCTGCCGGCCACCGCGCCGATCGCCGTCACCCTGGCCAACCGGGTGATCGCCTGCTCGGCCGGTGCCCGTGCGGCGGGGGTGCGCCGTGGGCTGCGGCGCCGGGAGGCCGCGGCCCGCTGCCCGCCACTGCACGTGGTGGCCGCCGACACCGATCGCGACGCCCGGTTGTTCGAGCCGGTCCTGGCCGCGGTTGACGAACTGGTGCCGGCCGCCGAGGTGCTACGGCCCGGCCTGCTGGTGGTGTCGGTGCGCGGTGCGGTCCGGGCCTTCGGCTCCGAGGAGCAAGCCGCCGAACGCCTCGTCGACGCGGTGGCCGCCGCCGATGTCGAATGCCAGGTCGGGATCGCCGATGGGCTCTCCGCCGCGGTGCTCGCCGCGCGCGCCGGCGCCGTGGTACCACCCGGCGGGGACGCCCGGTTCCTGTCGGCGCTGTCGATCCGGCAGCTGGCCGCCGAACCCAGCCTGTCCGGCCCCGGACGTGACAGTCTCGTGGACCTGTTGTGGCGCTTGGGGATCCGGACCATAGGGCAGTTCGCCGCGCTACCGCGTCGAGATGTGACATCGCGGTTCGGCTCCGATGCGCTGACCGCGCACCGATTCGCCCGCGGCGAGCCGGAACGCGGGCCGTCCGGGCGGGAGCCCGCCCCGGATCTGGACGCGGTGCTGCACTGCGATCCGCCGATCGACCGGGTCGACGCCGCGGCGTTCGCCGGCCGCTCGCTGGCCGGCGTGCTGCACCGGACGCTGATGGCCGCCGGTGTCGGCTGCACCCGGCTGGCCATTCACGCCGTCACCGCCACCGGTGACGAGTTGACCCGGGTGTGGCGGTGCGCCGAGCCGTTGACCGAGGACGCCACCGCCGACCGGGTGCGCTGGCAACTGGACGGCTGGCTGAACAGCCGCCTCACCTCCGACCGGCCCACCGGCCCGATCACGCTGCTGCGGCTGCAGCCGGTGGAGGTGCTCTCGGCGACCGAGGCGCTGCAGCTGCCGCTGTGGGGAGGGCTCGGCGAGGAGGACCGGCTGCGGGCCCGCCGGGCACTGGCGCGGGTGCAGGGGCTGCTCGGCCCGGAGGCGGTGCGGGTGCCGGTGCTCTCCGGTGGCCGCGGCCCCGCCGAGCGCATCACCTTGACCCCGCTGGGGGACGAGCCGGTGCCGCTGGCCGACCCGCGCCAGCCGTGGCCCGGCCGGCTCCCCGAGCCCTCGCCGGCGGTGCTGCTCGACGATCCGGTGGAACTGCTTGACGCCGAACGAAACCCGATCCGGGTGACCGGCCGCGGATTGTTCTCGGCCGATCCGGTGTGGCTGGTGGCCCGGGGGCGTGATGAGCGGCTGCGCTGGTGGGCCGGGCCCTGGCCGGTCGACGAGCGGTGGTGGGATCCGCAGCGGGAGGGGCCGGGATCGGGACGCACCGCCCGGGTCCAGGCGCTGCTGGACGGCCCGGCCGGCGCGCCCGGTCAGGCGCTGCTGCTGTGCTACCGGCTGCGGCGGTGGTACCTGGAGGGCAGCTATGAGTGACGAGGCACTCAGCCCAGCCGGCGGGCCAACGCGCCGACTCGGCCGTCCCACCCTTCTTCGCCCAACGTGTAACCACTGCGAAAAACTGCGCCTCAAATCGCAGTGGTTACACGCTCGGCGGGATGGGGATGGGGCGGGGAGGCACTCAGCCCAGCCGGCGGGCCAACGCGCCGATTCGCTGCACGAGCCGGTCGAAGAACGCCGCCGGGTCGACGCCCACGCCGATCAGCGCGTTGGGCTGCCCGGCGTTCCAGTCGGGAATCGTGCGCCCGCGCTCCGCCCCGGGTGTGAGCACAACCCGTATCGCGGCCGGCCGGGTGGTCACCAGGCCGGGTTCCAGCGCGACCGCCGCGGCCAGCGGATCGTGCAGATACGCCAGGTACCCGTGCCCCCGGGCGTCGTGCGCCTCGAAGTAGAACCGCAGTGCGTCGTGGAGCAACCGGACCACCGGGCTGTCTGACGGCGCCGGCAGCAATGCCAGGATCGCCGGGGTGATCGCGATGCGCTGGGTCAGATCCAGCCCGCATATCAGCGGAAGCCGTTGCGGCGCAACGGCCGCCCACGCCGAGAACACCTCGGCGGCCGCCTCGGGATCGAACCCGATGTTGAACTCGGCCCGGCCGGCCCGCTCGCCGGAGAACACGCCGCCCATGATCACCAGCCGGCGCAGCAGCGTGGGCAGTGCGGGCTCGGCCCGCAGCGCCAGCGCCAGGTTGGTCAGCGGGCCGGTCACCAGCCCGATCAGCTGCCCGGGGTGTTCCCGCGCGGCGACGGCCCACGCCGCCGCGGCGTCGTATCCGGTGAGCCGGCCGCTGCCCGGCGGCAGCTCGGCATACCCCAGTCCCTGCGGCCCGTGAATGGCCTCCGCGGTGCGGACCGGCCCGCTCAGCGGTGCCTCGGCGCCCCGCGACACCGGAATGCCGCTCGCCCCGCACAACTCCAGCAGAGCCAGGTTGTTGCGGCAGACCTGTTGCACCGCAACGTTTCCGCCGGTTGCTGCCAGACCCACCAGCCGGGCCTGCGGGTCGGCCAGCAGGTAGACCAGCGCAACGGCGTCATCGACGCCGGTGTCGACGTCGGCGAAGACCGGCAGCATCACGACCGCACGATCACCAGTACACGCCCGGCACCAGCCGGACCGCCCGCTTGACCGGACGGGGCACCCGTACCCGGCTGATCGCCCGGGCCGGCCGCTTCGGCCTGCGGGAGGACTGCCGTGGCGGCTGCGCCGCAGCGGCCGGTGCCACGCCGCGCGCGGCGGCCGAGTCCGGGTAACCCAGGTAGAGCTGGTGCAGCAGCCGGCGCGCCAGCCGCGGGGCGATGTAATTGCCTGCCTCGGCCAGGGTGCCCAGCGGGGTGTCGATCCGGTCCGGCTTCTCGATCAGACCGCGCACCACCATGGCGGCCGCGTGCTCGGGGCTGATCGCCCCCACCGGCAACAGCTTGCCCGTCGGCGCGATCATCGGCGTGGCCACCAACGGCATGTGGATGGTGGTGAAGGTGACGTGATCTGAGAGCGTCTCGGTCGACACCACATCGGCGAACGCGTCCAGCGCGGCCTTGGTGGGCACATAGGCGCTGTAGCGGGGACTGTGCGCCAGCACCCCTTCGCTGGAAACGTTGACGACGTGGCCGAACCGGCGTTCCCGCCAGTGCGGCAGCAGTGCCAGCACCATCCGCACCGCGCCGAAGTAATTGACCGCCATGGTGCGCTCGTAGTCGTGCAGCCGATCGGTGGAACTGGCCACCGAGCGGCGAATCGACCGGCCGGCGTTGTTCACCAGGTAGTCGACGTGGTCGAACCGGCCCAGGATGTCCTTGACGGTGTGCTCCACCGACGCCGAATCGGTGACGTCGCAGCTGAACGCGTGGGCCTGCCCGCCCGCGGCGCGGATCTCGGCCACCAACTCATCGAGCGCCTCGCCGCTGCGGGCCAGTGCGAAGACGACACCGCCGCGCTCGGCGACCGCGATCGCCGAGGCCCGGCCGATGCCGCTGGACGCCCCGGTGATGACGACGTGCCGGCCGACCAGGGGTCCGGCCGGATCTCCGCGGCGGGCGCGGTCGGGATCCAGCTGCTGCGCCCAGTATCGCCACAGCCGAGGCGCGTACTCGGCGAACCGCGGGACCTCGATACCGGTGCCCCGCAACGCCTCCCGGGTGGCATCGGCGACGAACGTCGGCCGTAGGTTCACCAGGTCGAGCACCTCGGCGGGCAGGCCCAGCTGGGTCGCGACCATGTTGCGCCACACCCGCGCCCGGCCGCCGACGTTGAGCAGCGGGGCCGCCACCGCGCCGGGCAGCTTGGTGCGCAGCGGCGGCAGCCCCGCCTCGGCCGCGACGGCCCGGTAGATATCCGGCAGCCCAATCGATTTCGGCGCCGTCAGGTGGAAGGTACGCCCGTCGCACCCGTCGGCGTGCATCAACTCGACGAGCGCGTCGACCACGTAGTCGACCGGGACGACGTTGGTGCGTCCGGTGTTGGGCACGGCCATCGGGGTGAGCCGGGGTAGCGCCGCCAGCTTGGCCAGCAGCGGGAAGAAGTAGTACGGGCCGTCGATCTTGTCCATCTCGCCGGTGCGCGAATCACCCACCACCACCGCCGGGCGGTAGATCCGGTAGCGCAGCCCCGGCGTCGAGCGCACCAGCGCTTCGGCCTCGAACTTGGTCTGGTGATACGGGGTCGGCAGCGCCTGGCCGATGTCGAAGTCGGCCTCGGTGAACTCGCCGGCGTAGTCGCCGGCCACCGCGATCGACGAGACGTGCGCCAAGGTGGCATCGAGCCGCTTCGCCAGCCCGATCACCGCGCGGGTGCCCTCGACGTTGGCCGCCTGCTGTTCGGCCGCGCCGGCGGTGATGTCGTAAATCGCCGCACAGTGCAGCACGTGATCGATGCTGCCGAGTTCGTCGATCACCGTGTCGGTCAACCCGAGGTTCTCCGCTGTCAGGTCGCCGACCAGCGGCTTTACCCGCTCGCCCCAGCCTTGGCCGGGTTGCGAGGCCAGCGCTTCGAAGCGGCCCAGCGACTCGCGGCGCACCAGCACCCACACCTGCGCGTCGGGCCTGGTCGTCAGCAGACGGGACACCGCCCGTCGCCCGATGAATCCGGTACCGCCGGTAACGACATAGCGCATCCGGTCATGGTGGCCTGTCACGGCCACCACGTCAACCGTGGGCTCAGAACGCGCGAATTCCGTCCCAGTCCACCAGCTTCCAGCCGGTGCTCGGGCTGCCCTTGATCACCACCCGGCCGATGTTGGGCAGCGGGTGGTCGGTCATCAGCTCGTCCCGCGGGTTCCTGACGTTCATCAGCGTCCACGCCATGATCGACGCCGAGTGCGAGAACGCCACCGGATTGGCGTCGCCGCTGTCGTAGATCCGCTGCACCGCGGCGCTGAACTCGTCGTTGAACTGGTTGCCGTCGATCGAGCCGGGTATGGCCGCGGTCCGGTCACCGTGAATCCAGGCCTGTGGGGCCAGCAGATAGGTCGCGTTGACCACCGTGTTCTGCTTGTCGGCGAACCAGCCCGCGTCGATCTCCCGCAGCCCGGGCAGGATCTGCACCTGACGGCCGAGTTCGCGCGCCAGCGGCGCGGCGGTCTGCTGGCTGCGCGCCATCGAGGAGGCGTACACGCCGTCGTAGCGGTTGCGCGACAGCTGATCCACGATCTCCTGGGCCTGCGCGCGGCCCTTCTCGGTCAGCCCCGGGCCGGGCACCGTGGTGTCGATGATCCCGGCGGCGTTGGCTTCCGATTCGCCGTGGCGAATGAACGTCAAAGTGATGGTGCGGGTATGCGGTGTCCCCGAACAACCCCCGAGCACCAGGGCTGCGGCGAGGGCGGCGGCCACCATCGCGAATACCGTGCCGGTGCGGTTCCAGATGCGCTTCCCCATGGCGACAGCCTGCCGTGTCGGCGGTGCCGACGGGGCCGGTTCTGCTGAAATGGTGAGGCGAATCCGCCCATGATCGCGGTAAGGAGAACCCATGGCACTGGATCCGACAGCCGTCGGCGCGACCACCGATCCGGTACTGGTCGAATGGACCGATCGCGACACCATGCTGTATGCGCTCGGCGTCGGCGCCGGGACAGCCGACCTGGCGTTCACCACCGAGAACAGCCACGACATCCCGCAGCAGGTGCTGCCCACCTTCGCCGTGGTCTGCTGCCTGGGCTTCGCGGCCGCCGGCAAGATCGGCACCTTCAACCCGGCGATGCTGCTGCACGGCTCGCAGCAGGTGCGGCTGTTCGCGCCGCTGCCCGCCGCCGGAAGCCTGCAGGTGGTCGCCGAGGTCGCCGACATCCAGGACAAGGGCGAGGGCAAGAATGCCGTGGTGATGCTGCGGGCGCGCGGCACCGACCCCACGACCTCCGAGCCGATCGCCGAGACGCTGACCACGCTGGTCATCCGTAAGGCCGGTGGTTTCGGCGGGGAGCCGGGGCAGCGGCCGGTGGCCCCGCAGATTCCGGATTCCGAGCCGGATGCCCGCGTGGCCTATGCGACCCGCGAGGACCAGGCGCTGCTGTATCGGCTCTCCGGCGACCGTAACCCGTTGCACAGCGACCCCTGGTTCGCCACCACGCTGGCCGGTTTCCCCAAGCCGATCCTGCACGGGTTGTGCACCTACGGCTTCGCCGGCCGCGCGCTGGTCGCCGAACTCGGCGGCGGCGACGCCGAGCGGGTCACCGCGATCACGGCACGCTTCACCGAACCGGTGTTCCCCGGCGAGACGCTGACCACCTCGATCTGGCGGACCGAGCCGGGCAGGGCGGTGTTCCGAACCGAGGCCGCCGGTCCCGACGGCGTCAACCCGCGGGTGGTGCTCGACGACGGTGCCGCGGAGTACCGGGGCTGACCGCCCGTTGCGGACTTCCGGCGCCCAGGGCTCCCAGCGCACGGGCTACGGGCGCGGGGGTCGCAGCACTTTCATCGCCAGTCGCATCACCGGACCGGGGATCCGGTCCTGCATCGCCAGTGCGGCGCTGGCCGCGCGGGTGCGAATAGGGGTGCCGCGGCCGAACATCCGGTTCAGCGGGCCGCCGGACGGCTCGATCTCGACATGCAGCGGCGGAGCGCCTTCCGAGGCGCCCAGCGCCTGCGAGATCACGATCCGCTGTATCTCGCTGGTGCCCTCGAAGATGGTGTACAACTTGGCATCCCGATACCACTTCTCCACCGGGTGATCGGTGATGTAGCCCCAGCCGCCCAGCGTCTGAATCGCGCGTTCGGTGGCCCGCACCGCGACCTCACTGGCCGCCAGCTTCGACATCGACCCCTCGCCGCGGCCGAACGCGATCCCGTTGGCCGCCATCCACGACGCCCGCCAGGTCAGCAGGCGCGCGGCGTCGATCGCGGTGGCGAGCTCGGCCAGCGGAAAGGCGATGCCCTGATTGTCGATGATCGGTCCGCCGAACGCGACCCGTCGGGTCGCGTAGCCGGTGGCGTATTCCATTGCAGCGCGGGCAATCCCGATCGCCTGAGCAGCAACCATCGGCCGGGTCTGCTCGAAGGTGCCCAGCGTCGCCGACCTCGACGACGTGCCGCCGGCAACGGCTTCGCGGGCCTTGGCGAGCTTGTGGTCGAGCTTTTCCTGACCGCCCAGCAGATTGGCCTGCGGTACCCGGACGCGATCGAAACGCAGCTCGGCGGTGTGCGACGCCCGGCAGCCCAGCTTGTCGAGTTTGCGCACCAACTCCAGGCCGGGGGTGCCGCCGGGCACGATGAACAACGCCTGCCCGCGATGACCGAGATCTTTGTCCACGACGGCGTTGACCACGTGCACGTCGGCGATACCGCCGTTGCCGATCCACATCTTGTGCCCGTCGATAACCCAGTCGTCGCCGTCGCGGTGGGCCGTGGTGCGCAGGTTGCGTACGTCGCTGCCGCCTTCGGGCTCGGAGATCGCCAGGGCCGCGAGCTTGAGGTCACCGGGCGTGCCGAAGCATTCCGGCGCCCACTCCAGCAGCTGTTCGGGGGAGGCGGCCTGACCGATCGCCGAGAGCGCCAGCGCCGGCATCACGATCGCCAACCCGATTCCGGCGCAACCCCAGAACAGCTCCTCCATGAACATCGGCATCGACAGGCCCGTCGAGTCCCCGATCAGATCCCGGTAGAACAACGGGCTGTAGAAGCCCTGCTGGGCGGCTTCCTCCAACACCGGCCACGGGAACTCCTGCCGCTGGTCGTAGTCGAGGGCGACCGGACGGATGACGGACTCGGCGAACTGATGGGTGCGGCGCGCCAGATCGTGCTGCGCCGCGGTCGGCCTGAGATCGAAGGTCATGGGCAGGAGTTGCCCGTTCGCCGATCGGCCAAACGTCCCGCTACCCGGCGCCGAGCCTGCCGGCCAGTTGCGCGGTGAACTCGACGACCCGGGCCGGGCTGTCCAGTGCGAACCGGGCCGCGGTGGCGCGGTCCCCATCGTCACTGTGCCGCACCAGGATTCCGACGCCCGCCAGATCGGCGACCGCGTCGAACGCGTCTTCGTCGGTGATGTCGTCGCCGAGGAACAGCGGTGTCACCGTGCCCAGCCGCTCCAGAATCCAGTGCAGTGTGCGGCCTTTGTCCCAGTCGATCTCCGGGCGCAACTCGATCACCTCGCGACCGGTCGTTACCCGCAGGCCCAACCGCCGCCCGGCGTCGCGCACCGCCGCCATCGCCTCGCCGACCCGGTCCCGGGCCGCGTTGCGGTAGTGCACCGCGACGGCGAATCGCTTGTGCTCCACCACGACCCCCGGTATCGGGCCGATCTGCTCGCGCAGCGACGCGGCGGCACCGGCCAGCACCGGCACCGCGTCGGCGGCGGCGTCGTTCTGGTGGTGGGCGCCGTCGGGACCGGTCAGCTCGAAGCCGTGACTGCCCGCATACCAGATCCCGGCCAGGCCAATCCGCGCCCGTACGTCGTCCAGGTCCCGCCCGGACAGCACCGCGACCGGGCAGCGGGCGGCCAGCGCGGCCAACGCCTCCACCGCACCGGCGACCGGCCGGGCCGCGTCGGGATCCTCGACGATGTCCGACAGCGTGCCGTCGAAGTCGAAGAACACCGCCGGATGGGTGAGCTCGCTCAGCTCCGGCGCCGTCATCGCGTCGGCCAGCGCCGACATCGGCCGATCACCGGTACGCACCTCGATCTGGCCCGGCTCGGCCACCACCGCGTCGCCGCCGTCGGTTCCCACGCCGACGACCAGGGCGAAACCCGCACTCCGCGCGGCGGTTACGTCCGCGTCGGAGTCGGTGAGCACCACGCTGCGGCCCGGCCGCACACCCAGCTCGGCGGCAGCGGCCACCAGCTGCGCGCTCGATGCCACCGGTTGGGTGCGCAGCCCGGCCTGCTGCAGCCGCTGGGCCAGGGCCGTGGCGAGTGCTTCGGTGTCGGCGCCGAGACAAAACAGCACCGCGTCGTGCCGCCGCGGGTCGATCGTGATGGGCAACTTCTGATCCGCCTTCCTCCAGCTGGACGCTTGGCTGGTCACCACGGTGTCATACCGCTTAGCGTGGGGGGGTGAACCCCGCAATCCTGGTAGGTGTCGACGGATCGCCGTCGTCGAACGCCGCGGTCGAATGGGCGGCGCGCGCCGCCGCCCTGCACAACCTGCCGCTGACGCTGGTCCACGTGCTGGCCCCGCCGGTGGTGATGACGTTCCCCGAGACGCCGATGCCGCCGGGCTACACCGAGTGGCAACAGGAGCAGGGCGAACGCCAGCTGCGGGAAGCCGTCGTAATCGCCGAGACGCAGGGCGAAAACCTGCGGGTCGACGCCCAGCTCGTGGTGGGGTCGACGGTTCCGATGCTGGTGGACGCCACCCGCGACGCCGCCAGGCTGGTGGTCGGGTCTCGCGGTCACGGGCTGCTGCGCCGCAGTCTGCTCGGCTCGGTCAGCTCGTCACTGGTGCGGCACGCGCACTGTCCGGTCGTGGTCGTCCACGAACCCGACCCGGACAGCGACCCGCACTCCGACACCGCGCCGGTCGTGGTCGGCATCGACGGCTCTCCGGTGTCGGAGGCCGCCACCGAACTGGCGTTCGCGGAGGCGTCGTTGCGGGGAGTGGAACTGGTGGCGGTGTACGCCTGGCACGACAGCGGCATGCTGGATTTCCCCGGCATCGACCTGGCCGCAATGGCATCGGACGGGGAGTTGGCCCTGGCCGAGCGGCTGGCGGGCTGGCGGGAGCGCTATCCCGACGTCACGGTGCGCCGTGTGGTGGTCTGTGACCGGCCGGCCGACCAACTCATCGAGCAGTCCAAGCAGGCCCAGCTGGTGGTGGTGGGCAGCCACGGCCGCGGCGGTTTCACCGGCATGCTGCTGGGGTCGGTGAGCCAGGCGGTGGTGCAGTCGGCGCACGCGCCGGTGCTCGTCGTCCGCCCGCAGCAGTGACGTTCGCGGTCAGCCGCTGCCGACGGAGACCGGGGTCGGCGCAACCTGCTGGGCGATCGGGCTGGGCCGCGACCACACCCGCTGCGGCCACCAGAACCAGCGGCCCAGCAGCGCGGCGATCGACGGCGTCATGAACGAGCGGATCACCAGGGTGTCGATGATCAGACCCAGCCCGATGGTGGAGCCCACCTGACCGATCACCCGCAGGTCGGAGACCAGCATCGACATCATGGTGAAGGCGAACACCAGACCCGCCGAGGTCACCACGGAGCCACTGCCGCCCATCGCGCGGATGATGCCGGTCTTGAGCCCGCCGTGCATCTCCTCCTTCATCCGGGAGACCAATAGCAGGTTGTAGTCCGAGCCCACCGCCAACAGGATGATCACGCTCATCGCCAGCACCATCCAGTGCAGGTGCAATCCGATGATGTGCTGCCAGACCAGCACCGAGATCCCGAACGATGTGCCGAGCGAGAGCAGCACCGTGCCGACGATCACCGCCGAGGCCACCACCGCCCGGGTGATCAGCAGCATGATGATGAAGATCAGGCACAGCGAGGCGATGCCGGCGATCATCAGGTCCCAGGCCGACCCGTCCTTCATGTCCTTGAACACCGACGCGGTGCCCGCCAGGTACACCCGGGAACCCTCCAGCGGGGTGCCCTTGAGTGCCTCGTGGACGGCGTGCTTGATCGGCTCGATGTGGCTGACGCCCTCCGGGGACATCGGGTCGCCCTCATGGCTGATGATGAACCGCACCGCGTGCCCGTCCGGGGACAAGAACATCTTCATCCCGCGCTTGAAGTCGGGGTTGTCGAACGCCTCGGGCGGCAGGTAGAAGGAGTCGTCGTTCTTGGAGTCGTCGAACGCCTTGCCCATGGCGTTCTGGCCGTCCATCATCTTGTCCATCTGCAGCTGCAGGCCCTCCATGGTGGACTGCATCTTCAGCTGGGTGACCCGCATGTTCTCCATGGTCGCGATCATCGGCGGCATGATCTCGAGCATCCGGGGCATCAGCGAGTCGAGCCGGTCGATGTCGGGCAGCACCTTCTCGAAGTCCTCGGTCATCTGGTCGATGCCGTCCATCACGTCGAAGATCGACCGGATCGACCAGCAGATCGGGATGTCGAAGCAGTGCGGCTCCCAGTAGAAGTAGCTGCGCATGGGGCGCCACATGTCGTCGAAGTCGGCCATCTCGTCGCGCATCTTCTGGATGTCGTCGAGCATGGTGTGCATCTTGGTGGCCATGCTGTGGGTGGTCTCGGACATCTCGCGGGTGACTTCCAGCATCTGCTTCATGGACTCGACCGAGACCATCATGTCGTCGCCCATCTTGAGCATGTCCTTCATGCGGTCGAGCATGTACTTCATGTTCAGCTGCTGGGTGGTGCCCTGCATGCTCATCGCGAACGGGATCGTGGTGTGTTCGATCGGTGTGCCCAGCGGCCGGGTGATGGTCTGCACCCGCCCGACCCCCGGCACCTCGAAGACCCGTTTGGCGATCCGGTTGATGACCAGGAAATCAGCCGGGTTGCGCAGATCGTGGTCGGACTCGATCATCAGCAGTTCCGGGTTCATCCGGGCCTGGGAGAAGTGCCGGTCCGCGGCGGCGTAGCCGATGTTGGCCGGCACATAGTCGGGCATGTACACCCGGTCGTTGTAGTTGGTCTCATACCCCGGCAGGGTGAGCAGCCCGACCAGGCAGACCCCGGTGGTGGCCACCAGCACCGGACCCGGCCAGCGCACGATCATCGCGCCCAGCCGTCGCCAAGCCCGAATCCGCATCGCCCGCTTGGGTTCGAGCATCCCGAAGCGGCTGGCCACCGCCACCACCGCGGCACCGAAGGTCAGGGCCGCGAACGTCACCACCACCATGCCGATCGCCAGCGGGATACCCAGCGACTTGAAGTAGGGCAATCGGGTGAAGGACAGGCAGAAGGTGGCCCCGGCGATGGTCAGCCCCGAGCCCAGGATCACGTGCGCGGTGCCGTGATACATGGTGTGGAAGGCCGACTCCTTGTCCTCGCCGAGCGACCGCGCCTCCTGATAGCGGCCGAGCAGGAAGATCGCGTAGTCGGTGGAGGCGGCGATGGCCAACGTCACCAGCAGGTTCACCGCGAACGTCGACAGCAGAATGACGTTGTAGTAGCCGAGCACGGCCACCACGCCGCGGGCCGCGGCCAGTTCGAACACCACCATGCCCAGCACCAGCAGCACCGTGCCGATCGACCGGTAGAAGTTCAGCAGCATCACGATGATCACCACGAACGTCAGTCCGGTGATGATCTTCAGGCTCTTGTCGCCGGCGATGTGCTGATCGGCATTGAGTGCCGACGGACCGGTGACATAGGCGTGCACCCCAGGGGGCGCCGGAGTGTCGGCGATGATCTGCTGGACGGCCTTGACCGAGTCGTTGGCCAGCGTCTCGCCCATGTTGCCGGCCAGGTACACCTGGACGTAGGCGGCCTTGCCGTCCGGGCTCTGCGATCCCGCCGCGGTCAGCGGGTCGCTCCAGAAGTCCTGGATGTGCTCGACGTGCTCGGTGTCGGCCTGCATCTTGGCGACCAGCTCGTCGTAGTAGGCGTGCGCGTCATCGCCGAGCGGCTGGTCGCCTTCGAGCACCACCATCGCCGAACTGTCCGACTTGAACTCGTCGAAGGTCTTGCCGATGCGCATCATCGAGATCATCGACGGGGCGTCTTTGGGGCTCATCGAGACCGCGCGCATCGCCCCGACCTCGTCGAGTTGCGGCACGATCACGTTCACCAGCACGGTGACCGCCAACCAGGCCAGGATGAGCGGTACCGCGAGCCGGCGGACCCAGGTCGCGATGGCGCCGCGGTGGGGTGGCGGCGCCGCCGGCAGCGTGTCGGTGGGAGTGTCGTCGCTGAGGTGTTTGCTCATCCTGATTTCACAATGCAGAAGGTCTGGGCGCTCACGGGGCTGCTGGTGATTCGTTCGTCTTTGAGCACGCCGTCGATGGTGACCCGGCAGCCGATGGTGCTGCCGTCACCCTGGGCGACGATGTTGGGACTCACCGCGGGGTTGGTGGTCGACAGGGTCAGCGACCACGGCAGGCCGGCGCCGTCGACCCGCTGCGGTAGGGCTTCCAGATCGAGGTAGTTGATGTCGGCGTAGGTGCCGTCCGGGCTGAAGACGTCGTAGACCACGACCTTGGGGTGAAACGGCTTGGTGTCCTCGAACGGGACGGCGCTGCTGCCGCTGTCATCGCCGCCGAAATAGCCGCGAATGCGATGCACGACGAACCCCCCCACCACGAGAACCATCACGATGAGCAGCGGTAACCACGCGCGTCTGACAACGCCGAACATCAAGAATTGCCTTTCGGGTGGTGCCGGAATCTGACACAGATTAGTGCATCAAAGTTCTTTCCGTCACCCCAGGGGGGCACAAATCGCACACACGTTCGATATCGTGGTGGATGTGGGCTGGGGCAGTGGGCCGCCGAGCTGGGCGGAAATGGAGCGGGTGCTCAGTGGTAAGCCTCGTCACACCCGCCAGTCGGCCGGTGTGCCGGTCGATCGCACCCCGCCGCGACCCGGGTCGGCCGGCCCGACGGTCCCTTATGCCGAGCTGCACGCGCACTCGGCGTACAGCTTCTTGGACGGGGCCAGCACCCCGCAGGAACTGGTCGCCGAGGCCGCCCGGCTGGGCCTGCGGGCGATCGCGCTGACCGACCACAACGGTTTGTACGGAGTGGTGCGGTTCGCCGAGGCGGCCGCCGAGCTGGCCGCCGCGGGCCAGGAGATCGCCACCGTCTTCGGCGCCGAGCTGTCGCTGGGGGGCACCGGTTCTGGGCCGGGCCGCACCGACGACCCGGACCCGCCCGGCCCGCACCTGCTGGTGCTGGCCCGCGGCCCGGAGGGCTACCGGCGGTTGTCGCGGCAGATCGCCGCCGCTCACCTGGCCGGCGAAAAGGACAGGCCCCGTTTCGATCTGGACACGCTGGCCGATGCGGCGGGCGGGCACTGGCACATCCTGACCGGTTGCCGCAAAGGTCATGTCCGTCAGGCGCTGGCCGCCGGTGGTCCGGATGCGGCCGCGGCCGCGCTGGCTGATCTGGTGGACCGGTTCGGGGCCGGGCGGGTAAGCATCGAGCTGACCCGGCACGGCGATCCCTGCGACGACGAGCGCAACGCGGCCCTGGCGGCGCTGGCACCCAGGTTCGGGGTTTCGGTGGTGGCCACTACCGCAGCGCATTTCGCCGGGCCGGACCGGGGCCGGCTGGCGATGGCGATGGGGGCGATCCGGGCACGGCAGTCGCTGGATGCCGCGGCCGGCCGGCTGGCCCCGCTGGGAGGCGCGCATCTGCGCTCGGGCGCGGAGATGGCCCGGCTGTTCGCGGCGCACCCGTCGGCGGTGCCGGCGGCGGCCGAACTCGGCGAACGCTGCGCGTTCTCGCTGACGCTGATCGCCCCGCAGCTGCCGCCGTTTGCCGTCCCGGACGGGCACACCGAGAACAGCTGGCTGCGGCAGCTGACCCTGGCCGGCGCCGCGAAACGCTACGGCCCGCCCGGGGGAGCGCCGCGCGCTTACGCTCAGATCGATCGCGAGCTGGATGTCATTGCCCAGCTGGGGTTTCCGGGCTACTTCCTGGTGGTGCACGACATCACCCGGTTCTGCCGGGAAAGTGACATCCTGTGCCAGGGCCGGGGGTCGGCGGCCAACTCCGCGGTCTGCTACGCCCTCGGTGTCACCGCGGTGGATCCGGTCGCCAACGAGCTGCTGTTCGAGCGGTTTTTGTCCCCGGCCCGCGACGGCCCGCCCGACATCGACATCGACATCGAGTCGGATCGGCGCGAAGAGGTGATCCAGTACGTCTACGACAAGTACGGCCGCGATCATGCCGCCCAGGTCGCCAACGTCATCACCTACCGGGGCCGCAGCGCGGTGCGCGACATGGCCCGCGCGCTGGGATATTCGCCCGGACAGCAGGACGCCTGGAGCAAGCAGCTGGGCCGCTGGGGTTCGTTGAGTCGCGCCGACGACGCCGACACCGAGGGCATTCCCGAGCCGGTGATCGACCTGGCCACCCAGATCGCCGACCTGCCAAGGCATCTGGGCATCCACTCCGGCGGTATGGTGATTTGTGACCGGCCGATTGCCGACGTGTGCCCGGTGGAATGGGCACGCATGCCCGGCCGCAGCGTGCTGCAGTGGGACAAAGACGACTGTGCGGCAATCGGTTTGGTGAAGTTCGATCTGCTGGGGCTGGGCATGCTCTCCGCACTGCACTACGCGATCGACCTGGTGGCCGAGCACAAGGGCATCGAGGTGGACCTGGCCGCGCTCGACCTGTCCGAGCCGGCGGTGTATGAGATGTTGGCCCGCGCCGACTCGGTCGGGGTGTTCCAGGTGGAGTCGCGCGCGCAGATGGCCACGCTGCCGCGGCTGCGCCCCCGGGAGTTCTACGACCTGGTGGTGCAGGTGGCGCTGATTCGCCCCGGGCCGATCCAGGGTGGGTCGGTGCATCCCTACATTCGCCGGCGCAACGGCATCGACCCGGTGAGTTACGAACATCCGTGTATGGAGCGGGCGCTGCGAAAAACCCTGGGTATTCCGTTGTTTCAGGAGCAGCTGATGACCCTGGCGGTGGACTGCGCCGGATTCACCGCCGGCGAAGCCGACCAGTTGCGCCGCGCGATGGGCTCCAAGCGGTCCCCGGAGCGGATGCGCCGGCTGCGCGACCGGTTCTACGACGGCATGGCCGAGTTGCACGGCATCACCGGGCCGGTGGCGATGAGGATCTACGAGAAGCTGGAAGCCTTCGCCAACTACGGATTTCCGGAGAGTCACGCGATGAGCTTCGCGTCGCTGGTGTTCTACTCGGCCTGGTTCAAGCTGCACCACCCGGCCGCGTTCTGCGCCGCGCTGCTGCGGGCGCAGCCGATGGGCTTCTATTCGCCGCAGTCGCTGGTCGCCGACGCCCGCCGGCACGGCGTCGCGGTGCACGGGCCGGACGTCAACGCCAGCCTGGCGCACGCCACCCTGGAACACGACGGCACGCAGGTCCGGCTCGGGCTGGGCGCCGTCCGCGGTATCGGCGTCGAGGCCGCCGAGCGGCTAGTGGCCGAGCGCGTGGCCCACGGGCCATTCGCCTCGATGCTGGATCTGACCGGGCGGGTTCAGCTTTCGGCGCCGCAGGCCGAGGCGTTGGCGACCGCCGGCGCGTTCGGCTGCTTCGGCGCGTCACGCCGGGAGGCGTTGTGGGCGGCCGGTGCGGCGGCGGGGCAGCGGCCGGACCGGTTGCCCGGGGTGGGGGTGTCCTCGCACACCCCGGCACTGCCCGGAATGAGCGAGATCGAGCTGTCCGCCGCCGACGTTTGGGCCACCGGCGTGTCTCCGGACAGCTTCCCGACCCAGTTCCTGCGCGCCGACCTCGACGCGGTCGGGGTCGTCCCGGCCGGACAGCTCACCGCCGTCCCCGACGGCACCCGGGTGCTGGTGGCCGGCGCGGTCACCCACCGGCAGCGGCCGTCGACCGCCCGCGGCGTCACGTTCGTCAACCTCGAGGACGAGACCGGGATGGTCAACGTGCTGTGCACCCCGGGGGTGTGGGTGCGGCATCGCCGGTTGGCGCAGACCGCGACGGCACTGCTGATCCGCGGGCGGGTGCAGAACGCCAGCGGGGCGGTCACCGTGCTGGCCGAGCGGCTGGGCGCACTGGAGTTGGTGGTGGGGTCGCGCTCCCGGGACTTCCGCTGAGCCCGGGATATGCCCCGGACTCATCTCCGGCCGATTAAGCTCTGCGGCGATGGACGAGGTCGGTCGAATCACCGGAATCTGGCGCTACCCGGTGAAATCCATGGCAGGGCAGCGCGTCACCACCGCTGAGGTCGGCAAACTGGGCCTACACGCGGACCGGACGTGGGCCGTCCGCGACCTGGAGAAGAACGCGACCACCAGCGCCAAGCGGCTGCCGGGGCTGCTGTTGTGCACCGCACGTTATGCGCTGCCGCCACCGCCGGAAGCCGGTCCCGGCCACGCGCCGGAGGTGCTCATCGGGTTCCCCGACGGCAGCGAGATATCCAGTTTTGATCCGGGAGTCCACGCCGCGCTCTCGTCGTACCTCGACAAAGACGTCGAACTGCGGCCGCTGCCACCGATCGAGGACCGTGACCAGTATCGCGGGACGATGGCGAACCCAGCCGATCTGCACCAGTACTTCGGGCTCGACGAGGACGAACCGCTCCCTGACCTGTCGATGTTCCCGGTCAAGAAGCTCGCGGAATTGAGCCGCTACATCACCCCGGTCGGCAGCTATGCCGACGCCTATCCGGTGCACGTGGTCACCGAGCAGACGCTGCGCAGGATGGCCGCCCTGGCGCCGGGTTCCGACTTCGACGTTCGCCGCTTTCGTCCCACGATCCTGGTTGATGCGACCACCACGTCCACCACGTCCACCACGTCCGGCCAGCCGGAGACCGACTGGTGCGCAGGCACGTTGCACGCGCCGCGGGCCGCCCTCAAACCGCTGCTGCCCACCGTCCGCTGCGTGATGCCATCCCACCGGCAATATGAGCTGCGCCGGGATCGACAGATCACCCGCACCCTGGTGGCGCACGCACACCACTGCCTCGGTGTCTACGCAACGGTCGCCCGAAATGGGCAACTCCGCGAGGGGGATCCGCTTGGTTTCGTCCCGTCGGATCGCTCGCTTATTGCCGCCACCGCCGGAGCGGGCGCCGTGCGGGTCAAACGTCTGCTGATGAAGGCCGGCGCCAC
Source organism: Mycobacterium sp. pW045 (assembly GCF_041287085.1). NCBI lineage: Bacteria > Bacillati > Actinomycetota > Actinomycetes > Mycobacteriales > Mycobacteriaceae > Mycobacterium > Mycobacterium sp. pW045. The sequence continues at coordinate 140,748 of NZ_JBGGKU010000003.1, forward strand.
GGCGATATCGCGCGGTGCGAAACGCCGGCAGCATCAGCCGCGATCCGGTGAGCAGGCTGTCGAGAACAGCTAGCCTCGCTGCATGAACCTCAACTTGTCCGCAGACGAAGTCCTGACCACCACCCGTTCGGTCCGCAAGCGCCTCGACCTGGACAAGCCGGTTCCCCGCGAGGTGTTGATGGAGTGTCTCGAGATCGCCCTGCAGGCGCCCACCGGTTCCAACGCCCAGGGCTGGCAGTGGATGTTCGTCACCGACCCGGTCAAGAAGCAGGCGATCGCCGACATCTACCGCGCCAACGCCGAGCCCTACCTGGACCGGATGAGGCCCGACTACGGCGAGGGCGATGTGCGCGGCGAGCGAATGGAATTCGTCAGCGACTCGGCCAGATACCTGATGGAGCACATGCAGGACGTGCCGGTGATGCTGATCCCGTGCCTGGAGGGCCGGCCGGAGAAGGCCCCGCTGGGCATCAGCGCGTCGTTCTGGGCGTCGCTGTTCCCGGCCGCCTGGAGCTACTGCCTGGCGTTGCGCAACCGCGGGCTGGGTTCCTGCTGGACGACGCTGCACCTGCTCGAGGACGGCGAGCGGCAGACCGCCGAAGTGCTCGGCATCCCCTACGACGACTACAGCCAGGGCGGGCTGTTCCCGATCGCCTACACCAAGGGCACCGACTTCAAGCCGGCCAAGCGGCTGCCGGCCGAGCAGGTGGCGCACTTCGACAGCTGGTGACCCACGGCGATTGCAAGCGCCTCACACCCCGCCGGGGAAGCCGTGCTGGCGCCACGCCTCATAGGCCGCGACCGCGGCGGCATTGGACAGGTTCAGCGAGCGCCGGCCGGCCAGCATCGGGATACGCACCTGCCCGGTGATGTGCGGATCGGCCAGCGTCGCCGCGTCCAGCCCGTCGGGCTCCGGGCCGAACATCAGCACATCACCGGCCCGGTAACACACGTCTGCGAACGAGGTGTCGGCGTGCGAGGTGAAGGCGAACACCCGCGCCGGCATCAGCGCTGCCCAGGCATCCGGTAACGACGCGTGCACCGTGACCGCCGCCAGGTCGTGATAGTCCAGCCCGGCGCGACGCAGTTTGGGCTCGGACAGATCGAAGCCCAGCGGCTCCACCAGATGCAGCTCCGCGCCGGTGGCCGCCACCATCCGGATCGCGTTGCCGGTATTGGGCGGGATGCGCGGTGAGTGGAACAACACTTTGAACACAACTGATGTTGGCACGTCAGCGCGGCAAACCGGACACCTGGGCGCGTCGGTCTGCAGGTCTAGCGACCGCTCACGAATACGGCCCGTAGTAATCCCGGCACGGGGTGAAGACATTCACCCAGCCCTGCCCGCCGGGACACCACCGCTGCACATCATGGGGCCGGTTGCGCTCCGGCAACAGCCGGCACTCGCTGACACCGGGCAGGATGCAGTCCTGTCCGTAGCCCGGTTCGGCCTGCGCCGGGGCCGCCAGACCCAGCAGTCCCGCGCCGGCCGCAGCGACCACCGCCAGCACAATCCGAGTCAGCCGCGTCATGCTGCGATTGTCCATCGGCCCACTGACACGTCACCGGCCGTGCTGTTCGGGTGAGCGGAACGGCGCCCTTGGCCGGCGGCGTCGGCAGGACACGGAACCGTCTCGGGAGCTGCGCCTTTTCGGTAAAGGCTATGGTGATGGCACACGCAGACTGTCATACTCGTCGAATTGCCGACTGAAGTCGGCCCAGATCAAGGCGGGTCTCACACCGCTGTCGGTTCAGCGGGTGCGATGTGCCGGAAGCTCCGATGAATGAAGGCGCAAACGGTGAATTTCAGCCGAGCGGTCGGCGAACCGGCCGCCGAGCAGTGACGCTCTTCGACCACCCGGACGAGGTGGATCCCGCCCTCGACGGCCTGGCCGACCGTGAGAAGGAATCCGCTGCAGCGGCGGTGAAACGCCCGTCGCGGTGGTCGGTGCGCAACTGGCCGGTGCGATGGAAGGTGCTGGCGATCGCGCTGCTGCCGATGCTGCTGGCCGGTGTCTTCGGCGGGCTGCGTATCTCCGGGGCGCTGTCGGAGGCCAACCGGCTTCGGCTGGTCGCCGACCGCGCCGAGATGATCCCGGCCATCACCAATTACATGTCGGCGCTGGGCGACGCGCTGGTGGCGGCCTCCTCCGACGGCGACGCCGAGGGCGCCCGGAAGAACTTCGAGAACCGGATGTACGAGCTCCAGTCGCGGCTGTCGCATACCGACGTCGCGGCCGACGTTCGCTCCGGGGTGGGCACGCTCATCGAGCGGGGCGAGGGCCTGCTGGACGCGGTGTCGACCGCCGGTTTGGGGCTGCGCGAGGAGGTGACCGGCTACGCGCCGATCCTGCTGACCGCCGAGGACGCCATCAACGGCTCGGTTCGGCTCGACAGTGAACGGATCCGGGCGCAGACCGAGGGCCTGAGCCGCGCCGTCGGCGCCCGCGGTCAGATGATGATGCAGGAACTGCTGGTCAACCGGGGCGGTGAGGTTCCCGACGCGGAACTGCGCAGCTCGATGATGACGCTGGCCGGCACCGAGCCGTCCACGCTGTTCGGGATGACCGAGGTACTCGGAGTCGACTCCCCGGACGCCAAGGCCCTGCAGCAGCAGCTGGTGACCCGGATGGCGATCATGTCCGATCCGGAACAGGTGCTGCCCAACAACCCGGTGCTGCGGGACTCGATCCGCACCACCGACCAGATCGCCGCGCGGCTGATCGCCGAGAACACCGGGGCGGTGACCAGGGCGGTGGAAGACCGCGCCGCCGACCGCCGCGCCGCCGCCATCCGTGACATCGCACTGGTGCTGGCCGCGACCATCGCCACGCTGCTGGCGGTGTGGCTGGTGGCGCGCTCGCTGGTGCGGCCGCTGCGCACGCTGCGAAACAGCGCACTGCAGGTCGCCCACTCCGACCTCGAACACGAGATCGCCCGGGTGCGTGCCGGTGACGAACGCGAACCCGCGCCGTTGCCGGTCTACACCACCGAGGAAGTCGGTCAGGTCGCCCACGCCGTCGACGAGCTGCACGCGCAGGCGCTGCTGTTGGCCGGTGACGAGGCCCGGCTGCGCCGGCTGGTCAACGAGATGTTCGAGACGATGTCGCGGCGCAACCGGTCCCTGGTCGACCAGCAGCTGGCGCTCATCGACCGGTTGGAGCGCAACGAGGATGACCCGGACCGGCTGGAGAGCCTGTTCCAGCTGGACCACCTCGCCGCGCGGATGCGGCGCAACGGCGCGAACCTGTTGGTGCTGGCGGGGGCGCGGGTGCCGCACGAGCGGGGACAGGCGACCCCGCTGGCGACGCTGATCAGTGCCGCCGCCTCGGAGGTGGAGGGCTATCAGCGGGTGCAGACCGTGTTGGTGCCCGACGTCACGGTGATCGGCGCCGCGGCGGCCGACTGTGTGCACCTGCTCGCGGAGTTGATCGACAATGCGCTGCGCTACTCGGCGCCCACCGAGCCGGTGCGGGTGGTCGCCGGGCTCGATAACGACGGCGGAGTGGTGGTCGAGGTCGTCGACGTCGGTTTGGGCATGACCGACTCCGATCTGCGGATGGCCAACATGCGGCTGGCCTCCGGCGGTGAGTTCAGCCCGGAGAACGCCCGCCACATGGGTCTGTTCGTGATCTCCCGGCTGGCCCACCGGCACGGGATCGAGGTCCGGTTGTTCCCGGCGTCGCAGGGGTCACGCGGTATCACCGCCGAGGTGTACCTGCCGCCGCACCTGCTGAGCTACCGGGAGACCGAGGAGCCGGCCCCGCCGTCGTACCACGCCGGCCCGAGCCACCCCGAGGCATACCAGGACTACCGGGCTGACGAGCCCTACCAGCCTGACGAGCCCTACCAGCCTGAGACGTATGAGCCCGCCGGGGCGCATGAGCGGTATGAGGCGCACGAGCCCTACGAGGAGGCGGCCGAGCCCGGTCCCGTCGTCTCGCTGCTGCCGCGACGGACTCCGGGGTCCAGTGGCATCACCGGGATGCCCGCCGGGTCGCCGGTGCGGCCACCGGCCGACCACGAGGCCGGCCGGGAGCGCCGCGAACTGCCGCAACCCTGGTGGGAGGCCGACGAGCAGGCCGCCCAGCAGGCCGCAGACCAACGTCGGGAACCGGCCGAGGACGATTTCGTCGAACCCGAGCGGGTGATCGAAAAGTCTTCTCCGGCAGACACTTCGGCATACTTCGGGGCGCGGGCCCGGGTCCGCCGCGCCACCGAGGACACCGGCAGCGACACCGACACGATCTATCAGCGGATGCTTTCCGAGTCGCCGGGCAGCGATCCCAACGAGCCGGGTCTGCGCGCCGACCTGGACTGGCAGTCGGTGTGGGACCGCGGCTGGTCGGTGGCCGCCGAGGTGGAGAACATGCCGGTCACCGCCCACACCGAACACGGCCTGCCGGTGCGCGAACCCGGCGCCCGGCTGGTGCCCGGCTCGGCCGAAGCCGAACCGCCGCCGGCGGGTTCGGGCCCTCCGGCGCAGCGGCCGGACGACACCGGTGAACCGGTAGCATCCAACGGCGGGCCGGCCCACGAGGCGCCGGCACGGGATCCCGCGGCGATCCGCTCCTCGATCAGCAGCCACTTCGGCGGGGTGCGCGCCGCGAGATCGCACGCCCGGGAAAACGACTTCGGAAACGACTTCGAAAACGACTTCGACACCGACCAGGGACAGAACCAGCAATGACTTTTCCCACCGACCACAGTGACCAGCGGCGCGCTCCCGAAGGCTCGCTGGACTGGCTGGTGACCAACTTCGCCCGCGAAGTTCCCGGGGTGTCGCACGCGGTGTTGGTGTCGGTCGACGGACTGACGGTCGCGGCCAGCGAGCACCTGCCCAAGGAGCGCGCCGACCAGCTGGCCGCCGTGGCGTCCGGACTGGCCAGCCTGGCCTCCGGGGCGGCGCAGTTGTTCGAGGGCGGCCGGGTGCTGCAGTCGGTGGTGGAGATGGAGCACGGTTACCTGCTGCTGATGCGGGTCGGCGACGGCTCGCACCTGGCGACACTGGCGAGCGCCTCCTGCGACATCGGCCAGGTCGGCTACGAGATGGCGGTCCTGGTGGAACGGGTCGGCGCGGTGGTGCAGTCGGCGCGCCGGTCCGCGGCGCCGTCGCCGGGCGGCCGGTCGTGAAGGTCCGGTGATGGACCTGCCCGGCTTGCCGGAGGTCCGCCAGGCCCCGGAAACCGAGGCCAGCCTGGTGCGCCCGTACACGCTGACCGCGGGCCGCACCCACACCGAGGTCAACCTGCCGCTGGAGGCCCCGGTGCAGACGGTGCGCCGGGCGCAACCCGGCCAGTGGCCGGCCGGTGATCCGCGCGGCCGTATCGTCGAACTGTGTCAGACCGGCCCGTCGGTTGCTGAGATCGCTGCTCGGCTGGACCTGCCGGTGGGTGTGGCACGCGTTCTGGTGGGGGATCTGGTCACGTCGGGACACCTTCGGGTGCGTCGCACGCTGAGCGAGGCGTCCACCCGGGAAGAACGACGGGAACTGATAGGAAGGACGCTTCGTGGCCTACGAGCGCTCGGCTAGTCCGATCCGCCCAAGGGAGTCAGCATCGACGAAGATCGTCATCGCCGGGGGGTTCGGGGTCGGCAAGACCACATTCGTCGGCACGGTCTCGGAGATCATGCCGCTGCGCACCGAGGCGCTGGTCACCGACGCCTCGGCGGCCGTCGACACGCTCGATGCCACCCCGGAGAAGCGGACCACCACGGTGGCGATGGACTTCGGCCGCATCACCTTGGCCGACGACCTGGTGCTGTACCTGTTCGGCACGCCGGGGCAGCGCCGGTTCTGGTTCATGTGGGACGACCTGGTTCGCGGCGCCATCGGCGCAATCATCCTGGCCGACTGCCGGCGGTTGCAGGACAGCTTCGCCGCCGTCGACTTCTTCGAGCACCGCAACCTGCCGTTCCTGATCGCGGTCAACGAGTTCGACGGCGCCCCGCGCTATCCGGTCGCCGCGGTGCGCAAAGCACTGGCGTTGCCCGATCACATCCCGGTGATCACCGTCGATGCGCGCGACCAACGGTCTGCCCGCGACGCGCTGATCGCGATCAGCGAATACGCGCTGTCGGCGCTGACGCCCGCTCAGGGCTGAATCGCCGCACCCGCGGACACGCGGACACGCTCAGCGTTTGAGCCGGATCTTCCACCACACCACCAGGGCGTAGCAGACCGACAGCACGGCCAGCATCCCCATGTCGAGCAGCCAGATGCCCCGAGTGTGGTCCCACAGCCGGTCTTTGGGGATCTGCGGGGCGTTCATCAAGGTGTTGAAGTCGACGGTCGACCCGCCGGCCGCATACCCCCAGCGCGCCGGCGTCAGCCAGGACAGCTGGTCGAGGCCGGCTCGGCCGCCGACCGGGATCATGCCGCTCGACAGCACCAGCTGCGACATGATCGACACCACCAGCATCGGCATGATCTGCTCGTTGGACTGGGCGAACGCCGACAGCGCCAGGCCGAGGATCGCCGATGCCACACAGGTGCCGGCCACTCCGAGGAACAGCTCGAAGTTCACGCTGCCGAACAGCACCGCGTCGCGCGCCGGGCCGCCCTTGCCCAGCACCACGATGGTGGTGGCGATCGCGGCCTGGACGGTGGCGAACACGCAGAACACCGCGATCTTGGCGAGCAGGTAGGCGACCGTCGACAGTCCGACGGCCTGCTCTCTTCGGAAGATCGGGCGTTCGCCGATCAGGTCGCGGATGGTCAGTGCGGTGCCCATGAACACGGCGCCGATATTGAGCAGCACCATGATGTATCGCGGTTCGGTGGGGGCGTCGGGCCCGGGTATGCCCAGCCCGTGGTTGCCCTCCACGGTCAACGACAAGATGCCGACGATGAACGGCAGCAACGCCAAAAATATCGAGTAGCCGCGGTCGGAGACGATCAGCCGGACCTGCCGGCGCGCGATCGTCGACAGTTGTTTGAGCAGACTGGTGGCCGCCGGTTTACCGAGGTCGGCGGGGGGTGTCTCGGCCAGCGCCACCGAGGACCGCCGGCCGCCTTCGCGCTCCAGAAAGCGCCGGTTGGCTTCGTCGGGGTCGGCGCCCACGTTGGCGAAGATGTCGGCCCAGTTGCGGGTTCCCAGGGCGGTCTCCACCTGGTCGGGCGGGCCGATGAATGCCGTCTTGCCGCCGGGGGCCAGCAGCAGGATCTGGTCGCAGACATCGAGGTAGGCCACCGAGTGGGTGACCACCAGCACCACGCGTCCGGCGTCGGCGAGACCGCGCAGCATCAGCATGACCTGACGGTCCAGTGCCGGGTCCAGGCCCGACGTCGGTTCGTCGAGCAGCAACAGCGACGGCCCGGTCAGCAGCTCCAACGCCACCGAGGCGCGTTTGCGCTGGCCGCCGGAGAGCTTGTCCACCCGGGTGTCGGCGTGCTTGGTCATCTCGAGTTCCTCGAGTACCTCCGCGACGGCCTGATCGCGATCGGCCTGGCTGCTGTCGGGCGGCAGCCGTAGCTCGGCGGCGTAACCCAGCGCCTGGTTCACCGTCAGCTGGCGGTGCACCACGTCGTCCTGCGGGACCATCCCGACCCGGCTGCGCAGCGAGGCGTAGTCGGCGTGGATGTTGTGGCCCTCGAACAGCACGGAGCCGGAGCTGGGCCGGGTGTAGCCGGCGATCAGCCGGGCCAGCGTGGTCTTGCCGGCGCCGGAGCCGCCGATGATCGCGGTCAACGTACCCGGACGGGCGGTCAGCGAGATGTTGTTGAGCAGCCGCTTGCCGCCCTCGACGTCGAAGCAGACGTCCCGGACTTCAAGCCCGCCACTGCCCGTCGCGGTCTCGGTGCGGCGTACCAGGCTGCCGCCGTGGAATTCCAGGTCGACGTTGCCGATTGTGACCAGGTCGCCCTCGGTGAGGATCGCCGAGCCGATCCGGACACCGTTGACGAACGTGCCGTTGATGCTTCGGCTGTCGCGGATCTCGGTGCCCAGCGGGGTCGGGATCAGCATCGCGTGGTGCCGGGAGGCCAGCACATCGGAGATGACGATGTCGTTGTCGGTGGCGCGCCCGATGGTCAACGCACCGGCGGGCGCATCCGGCGGTGAGGCGGATCCAGGCCGCAGGATGTCGATCATCCGGGTGGCGAGGTTGCCGACCTCCGGTGGTTTGGCCGCCACCGGGGCCATCCGGGTGGCCGGTTGCCGCGGCGGCAACGGCTCGGCGGGCGCGGGTGGCGCGAAACTCTGACGCAGGGCCGCGTCGCCGGACGGTCCCGCCGGGTATGCCGGTTGCCGGTGGGGCAGCGGCGGGGGCTGATACGGCGGCGGGCCGGGCCGCAGCGGCTGCTGGATACCGGGGTGTCCGGCCGAGCGCGGATCCGGGTAGTGCGCAGGTTCGGGGGGCACCGGCACGGCGGGCCGGCCCGGTGGCTGCGCCGGCGGCCGGCCCGGGCGTGCGATGCCCGGCTGCGGCACCTGGATCGAGACGGTCTGCGGCGGCCGGCCGGCCTGGCCCTGATGTCGCCCGACCTCGAAGGACAGCCGGGGGCCGTCCGGGTTGCCCAGGTTGACGCACTGGCCGTCGCGGATGTCGACCATCGGCACCCGCTGGCCGTTGACGTAGATGCCGTTCAGTGAGCCGTTGTCGATTCCGAGCCACCTGCCCTGCTCGAAGCGCAGCAGCAGGTGCGCGCGGGAGACCAGTGGATGCGGGATACGGATGTCGGCGCGCAGGTCACGCCCGATGACCACGTCGTGGCCTGCGGAGAATGTGCCTTGCGACCCGTCATAGCGCACGGTCAGCACCGGCGGAGCAGGGTGACTCATCGGATCAACTGTATCGGGCGGACCGAAGTGGCCGCCGGTCCGCGGGCCGCGAGTCCGCGCGGATCTTCAGCGCAGCAGGTCGGGGGCGCCGGTGACAACGCAGTGGGTGCGCTGGTAGATCGTGGGCATGCACTGGTTGCAGTGGATGCATTCCGACACCGTCGCCGGCTCGGCCGCGATCCGGTTGACCAGATCCGGTTCGGCCAGCAGCGCCCGGGCCATCGCGACGAACTCGAAGCCCTCGGCCATCGCCTGATCCATGGTCTCGCGATTGGTGATGCCCCCCAACAGGATCAGCGGCAGCGACAGCTCGGCGCGGAACAGCCGGGCGTCGTCCAGCAGATAGGCGTCGTGGTACGGGTATTCGCGCAGGAACTTCTTGCCGGTCATCCGCATGCCCCAGCGCAACGGGGGCGGGAAGACGTTCGCGAACTCCTTGACCGGGGCGTGGCCGCGGAACAAATACATCGGGTTGACCAGCGAGCTGCCGGCGGTCAGCTCGAGGGCGTCCAGGCCGCCGTCGTCCTGCAGCCACTTGGCGGTGGTCAGCGACTCGTCCAGGCTGATGCCGCCGCGCACCCCGTCGGACATGTTCAGCTTCGCCGTCACGGCGATCTGGCCGGCGCCGTCCTTCTCGACGGCCTGGCGGACCGCCTGCACGATGCCGCGGGCCACCTTGGCCCGGTTGGCCAGTGAGCCGCCGAACTCGTCGGAGCGGCGGTTGATCAGCGGCGACAGGAACGAGCTGGCCAGATAGTTGTGACCGAGGTGGATCTCGACGGCGTCGAAGCCGGCGTCGACGGCGCAGCGGGCGGCGTCGGCGTGCTGGGCGATGACCTGGTCGATGTCGTCGCGGGTGGCCTTCTTGGCGAACCGCATGCCGATCGGGTTGAAGAACCGTACCGGCGCCAGCGCGCGGGCCTTGTTCGAGCGGGCGTCGGCGACCGGGCCGGCGTGGCCGATCTGCGCGCTGACCGCCGCACCCTCGGCGTGCACGGCCTCGGTGAGCCGGCGCAGCCCGGGGAGGGCCTCCGGGCGCATCCACAGTCCGTCGTCGGAGGTGCGGCCGCCGCGGGAGACCGCGCAGTAGGCGACGGTGGTCATGCCCACCCCGCCGGCCGCCGGCAGCCGGTGGTACTCGATCAGGTCGTCGGAGACCAGCGCGTCCGGGGTGCGGTTCTCGAAGGTGGCGGCCTTGATGACCCGATTGCGCAGTGTGATCGGGCCGAGCTTGGCCGGACTGAAGACGTCGGGAGCAGCAGGCATTCCCGGAGCTTAACCCCGACGGTGGCGTCGGATCCGGCGGGGAATGTCACAATGTCCGGCGTGGGTGCGATCACGTTGGACGGCAAGGCCACGCGCGACGAGATCTTCGTCGACCTCAAAGCCCGGGTGGACAAACTCGCCCGGGCGGGCCGCGTTCCGGGGCTGGGCACCATCCTGGTCGGCGACGACCCGGGCTCGCACGCCTATGTGCGCGGCAAGCACGCCGACTGCGCCAAGGTCGGCATCACCTCGCTCCGCCGCGACCTGCCGGCCGACGTCAGCGCGGCGCAGCTCAACGACACCATCGACGAGCTCAACGCCAACCCGGAGTGCACCGGTTACATCGTGCAGCTGCCGCTGCCCAAACATCTCGACGAGAACGCCGCGCTGGAACGCGTCGACCCGGCCAAGGACGCCGACGGGCTGCACCCGACGAACCTGGGCCGGCTGGTGCTGGGCACCCCGGCGGCGCTGCCGTGCACGCCGCGCGGGATCGTGCACCTGCTGCGCCGCTACGACGTGCCGATCGCCGGCGCCCACGTGGTGGTGATCGGCCGCGGGGTGACCGTCGGGCGCCCGCTGGGCCTGCTGCTGACCCGCCGGTCGGAGAACGCCACGGTGACGTTGTGCCACACCGGAACCCGCAACCTGCCGGAGCTCACCCGCCAGGCCGACATCATCGTCGCCGCTGTCGGGGTGCCGCATCTGCTCACTGCGGACATGGTGCGTCCCGGGGCGGCCGTCGTCGACGTCGGCGTCAGCCGCACCGATGCCGGACTGGTCGGCGACGTGCATCCGGACGTGTGGGAGGTGGCCGGTCACGTGTCGCCCAACCCCGGCGGCGTCGGCCCGCTGACCCGGGCCTTCCTGCTGACCAACGTCGTCGAGCGGGTCGAGAGCGAACTGTGAGGCGCGTGGACGTCCGCCGGCTGGTCGCCGCCCAGTGGCCGATCATGCTGGTGGGGCTGATCTTCGTGGTGGCGTTCGTGCTGGCCGGCGCGAACTTCTGGCGTCGCGGCGCCCTGCTGATCGGGATCGGCACCGCGGTGGCCGCCGCGCTGCGGCTGGTGCTGTCCGAGGAGCGGGCCGGGCTGCTGGTGCTGCGGGACCGGGGACTGGACTTCGCGACGATGACGACGGCAGCCACGGCGATGGTCTATATCGCCGCGACCGTCGACCCGCTGGGAACCAGCTGACCCTTCGGCCTCACTTGGCCAGGGTGAACTGGTTGACGTCGAATCGCCCGGCGCGGAATTCCTCGGCGCAGCCGGTCAGGTACCGCATGTAGCGGTCGAAGACCGCCGCGGACTGCAGTTCGACGGCCTCGCACTCGTGTGCCTCCAGCGCTTCGGCCCAGTGGTCGAGGGTCATCGCGTAGTGCTGCTGCAGCGACTGGATGCGCTTCACCCTGAACCCCGCCTTTACGGCGTGCTCCCTGACCAGACCGATCGACGGCAGCTGGCCGCCGGGGAAGATCTCCGTCATGAGGAATATCTGAAAGTCGGCCAGCTCGGCGGTCAGTGCCATGCCGTGTTCGACGATCTCCTGCGGTGACAGGCCGCAGATCGTGTGCAGCATCATCGTGCCGTCGTCGGGCAGTGCCTTGAAGGTCGTGGTGAAGAAGTCGTCGTAGCGGTCGTAGCCGAAGTGCTCGAACGCCCCGATGGACACGATCCGGTCCACCGGCTCGTCGAACTCCTCCCAGCCGGCCAGCAGCACCCGCCGGCTGCGCGGGCTGTCCATCGCGTCGAAGCGCGATTGCACATGGGCGGCTTGGTTTTTGCTCAGGGTCAATCCGATCACATTGACGTCGTATTGCTCGATGGCGCGCTGCATGGTGGTGCCCCAACCGCAGCCGATGTCGAGCAGCGTCATCTCCGGCTGCAGCCCGAGCTTGCTGAGCGAAAGGTCGATCTTGGCGAGTTGGGCTTCCTCCAGCGTCATGTCGTAGCGCTTGAAGTAGGCGCAGCTGTAGGTCTGGGTGGGGTCGAGGAACAGCCGATAGAAATCATCGGACAGGTCGTAATGGGCTTGTACATCAGCGAAATGCGGGGTCAGCCGGTCGGTCATGAGGGGTGGCCTTTCGGTCCGTCGGGGGCTTATCAGTGCCGCCCTAAGGCCGTCCCTCCCCAGTCGGCCGGACCCGCATACCCGCTGTCGTCCCGGATAAACAACAGCTCGCGTAAAACATCGCTGCCACAACGGCAGCGCGGGCCCGTCGCCGGCGCTACCGGCTAAGCGACCGGGATGGCCGGGATTCCGCCGGGCAGGCCGGGAATCCCACCGGACAGCCCCGGAATGCCACCGGACAACCCCGGAATGCCGCCGCCCGGCATGCCCGGGACCAACGGCAGCTCCGGAAGCTGGCCGCTGGCCAGCTGCGCCAGCAGCTGCGGGCAATACGCCTGCACCGCGATCTCGGTGAACAGCTGCGCCATCTCCGGCGACATGGCGGGCCCGCCGCCCAGTGCGGTGACCGGGGACGCCACCGACGCCGCGGTGCCGGCCGGCGCGGTCAGCATCGGGCAGACGGACTGGCCCAGTTCCGCGGTCGCGGCCGGGTCACCGACGGGAACGCCCGCCCCGGCAAGATCGGACAGGAACGAGGTATCGATCGGACTCGCCTGCGCCGGCGCCGCGGCGCCGATCAGGCCAGCACATATCCCCAGGCCGGCCAGGGCCACGAAGCGTCGCATTATCTCCCCCGTCTGTCTGCCCGGCGCCGAGCGGCACGGGGACTGGTGGTTGAAATTCTGCATCAAAGGGATAACGCCGACGAGTCGGCCGGGTCACGGTTTGCCTACGACGGTTCCAGGGTGGCCCGCACGCACACCGTGATGTAGGGCAGCGCCAACCCGGTCGAACCGACCAGCGCCGGATGGGTGGCCAGCAGGTGGCGGACCCGATCCAGCGTCTTGGTGCGCACTGCGTCCGGTGAGGTGATGCAGTAGCTGCGGGAGGCGACCAGGTCGATCAGCGCCTGCGGGGTCAGGTAGTTGGTCCACTCCAGCTGGTGGTGTTCGATCGCACCGAACGGCGCCGGCAGTGTCACGCCGCCGTCGACGGCGTCGCGGGCGTCTTCGCGGCCGATGATCTCGCCGAGTTCCTTGACCCAGCCCAGCCGCTCGTCGCGGGTGTTCCACACCAGCCCCAGCCGGCCGCCCGGGCGCAGCACCCGGATCAGCTCGGGGATGGCCCGTGCCGGGTCGAACCAGTGCCAGGCCTGCGCCACCAGCACGGCGTCGACGCTGTCATCGGGCAGCGGGATCTGCTCGGCGGTGCCCAGCAGAGCCGGGGTCTGCGGCAGCGAGGTCTGCAGCACTTCGAGCATCTCGGCGATCGGGTCGACGGCCACCACATTCAGGCCACGCTCGACCAGCCGGGTGGTGAGCTTGCCGGTGCCGGCACCCAGATCCAGCACGTCGGCGGCGTCCGCTGGTAGCAGCCAGTCGATCGCCTCCGGCGGGTAGGACGGGCGGCCCCGTTCGTAGGCGGCCGCCTGCGAGCCGAACGACAGCGATCGATCGTGCCGGGGCTGCCGCGACCGGTTCACCGCCGGTGCACCCCCGCCGAGTCCGCCAAGTCCAAGGTCTGGCGGATCAATTCTCCGACGCGGTCGGTCTCCAGCAGGAAGCCGTCGTGGCCGTAGTCGGACTCGACCACTTGCAGGCGTGCACAGCCGGGCAGCAGCTCGGCCAACTCGGCCTGCAGGCGCAGCGGATACAGCCGGTCGGAGGGGATCCCGGCGACCACGGCCGGTACCGGGCAGTCCCGCAGGGCGGCGGCGACGCCGCCCCGGCCCCGGCCCACGTCGAAGCCGGACAGCGCTTCGGTCAGCGCGACGTAACTGCCGGCGTCGAACCGCGCCACCAGCTTGCCGCCCTGGTGGCCCAGGTAGCTCTCCACCGCGTAGCGCGGGTCCGCTGGGTCGTCCTCGGCCTGCGCTCTATTGCCGAATCGCCGGTCGAGTTCGGCCTCGCCGCGGTAGGTCAGGTGCGCGATCCGCCGGGCGATCGCCAGCCCGCTCTCGGGACTGCGGCCGGTGCCGTGGTAGTCGCCGCCCTGCCAGTCCGGGTCGGCCTTGATCGCGGCGACCTGGGTGCTCTGGGTGCCGATCTGGTCGGCGGTCGCCCGGGCGCCGACGGCCAGCAGCAGGCCGGCGCGCACCCGGTCCGGGTGGCCGATCATCCACTCCAGCGCGCGGGCGCCGCCCATCGAACCGCCCATCACCGCGGCCACCTCGGTGATGCCGAGCGCGGCCAGGGCGGCGATGTCGGCTTCCACCTGATCGCGAATCGAGATGGCGGGAAACCGTGAGCCCCAGGGTTTCCCGTCGCGAGCCAGCGAACTCGGGCCGGTCGATCCGCGGCAGCCGCCCAGGGCGTTGGTGGCCACCGCGCACCAGCGGTCGGTGTCGATCGGGGCGCCGGGCCCGACGATCCCGTCCCACCAGCCCGCGGTGGGATGTCCGGGCCCGGCCGGCCCGGTGACATGGGAGTCCCCGGTCAGCGCGTGCAGCACCATGACGACGTTGTCGCGACGCGGCGACAGCTTGCCCCAGCGCTGCACGGCGATGTGGACGTCATCGAGCACCGCTCCGCTCTCCAAGCGCAGCGGGCCGATGCCGACCGTGCCGGTCTCTCCCTCGGCGGGCAGCACGTGGGTCGAGAATTCCGAAATCGTCACCGCAGCCTCTTTGACAGCCGCCTCAACGAGCCGCGAGCGCGGACGATTCGCCGAGCTGTGTTGCGACCGCGGCGAACCCGAGTTCCAGGTCGGCCAGGATGTCGTCGATGCCCTCGATGCCGACCGCCAGCCGCACCAGTCCGGGAGTGACACCGGTGCTCAGCAGCTCGTCGCCGGAGAGCTGACTGTGCGTGGTGGACGCGGGGTGGATCACCAGGGAGCGCACGTCACCGATGTTGGCGACGTGGCTGTGCAGCTGCAGCGCGTTGACGAACGCTTTTCCTGCTTCTAGGCCGCCGCCCTGCCCGCTGCCGGCGATCTCGAAGGACAGCACGCCGCCGACGCCCTTGGGGGCCAGCCGCTGCGCCAGCTCGTACCACGGCGAGTCGGGCAGCCCGGCATAGTTGACGCTCAGCACGTCGTCACGGGCGGCCAGGAATTCCGCGACCCGCTGGGCATTGGCGACGTGACGCTCGACCCGCAGGCTCAGCGTCTCCAGGCCCTGGGCGATCAGGAATGCGTTGAACGGCGAGGCCACCGACCCGTAGTCGCGCATCAGCTGGGCACGGATCTTGATCGCGTAGGCCGGCGGGCCCAGGTCGGCGTAGACCAGGCCGTTGTAGCTGGGGTCGGGGGTGGTGAACCCCGGGTGGCGGCCCTGGGTCCAGTCGAAGTTGCCGCCGTCGACGATCACACCGGCGATCGCGGTGCCGTGGCCGCCCAGGTACTTGGTGGCCGAGTGCACGACGATGTCGGCACCCTGGCTGATCGGCTGGATCAGGTACGGGGTGGCGATGGTGTTGTCGACGATCAGCGGCACGCCGTGGTCGTGGGCCACCGCCGAGACCCCCGGGGTGTCGAGGATGTCGATCTTGGGGTTGGAGATGCTCTCGGCGTAGAACGCCTTGGTGTTCGGCTGGACCGCCGCGGCCCAGGACTCCAGGTTGTCGGGGTCCTCGACGAAGCTGACCTCGATGCCCAGTTTGGGCAGCGAGTAGCGGAACAGGTTGTAGGTGCCGCCGTACAGCCGGGGGCTGGCCACGATGTGGTCACCGGTGCCGGCGAGGTTGAAGATCGCGAACGTGCTGGCGGCCTGGCCGGCCGACAGCAAGGTGGCGCCCACCCCGCCCTCGAGCGCGGCGATGCGTTCCTCGATGACGGCGTTGGTGGGGTTGGTCAACCGGGTGTAGATGTTGCCCGGCTCGGCCAGCGCGAAGCGGGCGGCGGCCTCGTCGGTGTCGCTGAACAGGTACGAGGTGGTCTGGTAGATCGGCAGGGCGCGTGACCCGGTTTCCGGGTCACCGGCGTGGCCGACGTGGATCTGCTTGGTCTCGAACGACCAGTTGTTACCGGCGGTCATAGGTAGATGCTTTCTGAAGAGAGTGTTATCGCTGGGGCAGGAGGGGTGTCAGCGACGACAACAACGGTCTGATCGGCGCAAGGAGGCACGCATCAGGTTCCCCTGTCTACTCGGGGGGCCCGTTGTGGCGGACCCGCGCTTGCCGCGTAGCCTGCGGCGGCTACTCAACCCGGTCAATCACCCGGGGCACCCCACCGCGGTTGGAGGGTTGCCGGCCAGCAAGCCGGGGCTTCGCGCTGGCACTCATGACCGCTTGGCAGCCTATCGCATCTATCGGAGGTGCCGCCACCTGCTCACCGGCCGGTGGCCGCCAATGGCCGGTACGCGATACTTGAGGCCGCCGTGTACCACGCGGAACAACAGACATTCGAACCCTGACGCCGGGAGAACAGCCATGTGCGCCGACCAGCCGACCATCATCTACACGCTGACCGACGAGGCGCCGCTGCTGGCGACGTACTCGTTCCTGCCGATCGTGCGGGCCTTCACCGAGCCCGCGGGCATCGACGTCAAATCCAGTGACATCTCGCTGGCCGCGCGCATCCTGGCGGAGTTCCCCGACGTGCTCACCGAGGAGCAGCGGGTGCCCAACAACCTGGCCGAACTCGGGCGGCTGACCGAACTGCCCGACACCACGATCATCAAGTTGCCCAACATCAGCGCGTCGGTGCCGCAGCT
Source organism: Mycobacterium sp. pW045 (assembly GCF_041287085.1). Taxonomy (NCBI): domain Bacteria; kingdom Bacillati; phylum Actinomycetota; class Actinomycetes; order Mycobacteriales; family Mycobacteriaceae; genus Mycobacterium; species Mycobacterium sp. pW045. Next base: position 157,521 of record NZ_JBGGKU010000003.1, read on the forward strand.
GGTCGCCGCGATCAAGGAACTGCAGGACAAGGGCTTCGCGTTGCCGGACTACCCGGCCGACCCCAAGACCGACGCCGAACGCCAGACCCACGACCGCTACGCCAAGTGCCTGGGCAGTGCTGTGAACCCGGTTCTGCGGCAAGGAAACTCCGACCGACGTGCGCCCAAGGCGGTCAAGGAGTACGCCCGCAAGCACCCGCACAGCATGGGGGAGTGGTCGCAGGCGTCGCGCACCCACGTGGCCACCATGCGCCACGGCGACTTCTACCACGGCGAGAAGTCGATGACGCTGGACCGTGCCCGTGATGTGAAGATGGAGCTGAAAACCAAGGGCGGCAAGAAGATTGTGCTCAAGGAGAAGGTCGCCCTGTCCGACGGCATGATCATCGACTCGATGTTCATGAGCGTCAAGGCGCTCCGCGAGTTCTACGAATACCAGATGGAAGACGCCCGCAAGACCGGTGTGATGTTCTCGCTGCACGTCAAGGCCACCATGATGAAGGTCAGCCACCCGATCGTGTTCGGCCACGCCATCAAGGTGTTCTACAAAGACGCATTCGCCAAGCACCAGAAGCTCTTCGACGACCTGGGCGTCAACGTCAACAATGGCCTGGTCGACCTGTATGACAAGATCGAGACGCTGCCGGCCTCGCAGCGCGAAGAGATCATCGAGGACATGCACGCCTGCCACGAGCAGGGGCCCGAACTGGCGATGGTGGACTCGGCCAACGGCATCACCAACTTCCACTCGCCGTCGGACGTCATCGTCGACGCCTCGATGCCGGCGATGATCCGGGCGGGCGGCAAGATGTACGGCGCCGACGGGCGGACCAAGGACACCAAGGCGGTCAACCCCGAATCCACCTTCTCGCGGATCTACCAGGAGCTGATCAACTTCTGCAAGACCCACGGCCAGTTCGACCCGGCCACCATGGGCACCGTGCCCAACGTCGGCCTGATGGCACAGAAGGCCGAGGAATACGGCAGTCACGACAAGACTTTCGAGGTTCCCGAGGCCGGGATCGCCGACATCGTGGACTTGGACACCGGTGAGGTGCTGCTGAGTCAGAACGTCGAGGCCGGTGACATCTGGCGGCTGTGCACGGTCACTGACGCCGCCATCCGCGACTGGGTGAAGCTGGCCGTGCAGCGCGCGCGGATCTCCGGCATGACGGTGGTGTTCTGGCTTGACACCGAGCGCCCGCACGAGGCCGAGCTGCGCAAGAAGGTGAAGGCCTACCTGAAGGACCACGACACCGAGGGCCTGGAGATCCAGATCATGCCGCAGGTATGGGCGATGCGCTACACCCTGGAGCGGCTGATCCGCGGCCAGGACACCATCGCCGCGACGGGCAACATTCTGCGCGACTACCTCACCGACCTGTTCCCGATCCTGGAGCTGGGCACCAGCGCCAAGATGCTGTCGATCGTGCCGCTGATGGCCGGCGGCGGCATGTATGAGACCGGCGCCGGTGGTTCGGCGCCCAAGCACGTCAAGCAGCTCGTGGAGGAGAACCACCTGCGCTGGGACTCGCTCGGCGAATTCCTGGCGCTGGGCGCCAGCTTCGACGACATGGGCGCCAAGACCGGCAACCGCGGCGCGAAGATCCTGGGGCAGACGCTGGACACGGCGATCGGCAGGCTGCTGGCCGACAACAAGAACCCGTCGCGCAAGACCGGCGAGCTCGACAACCGCGGCAGCCAGTTCTTCCTGGCCAAGTACTGGGCGCAGGAGCTCGCCGCGCAGACCGAGGACCCCAAGCTGGCCGAGCACTTCGCCGCGGTGGCGAACGGGCTGGAGAAGAACCAGGACGTCATCCTCGACGAGCTGACCGTGGTGCAGGGCAAGGCAGTGGATATCGGCGGCTATTACGCGCCGGATCACGCCCTGACGGAGGCGGTGATGCGGCCCAGCCCGACGCTCAACGCGGTGATCGACGGCAAGGACTGATCCCCCTTCAGGTGAGAGCCAAATCCACGACAGACACGCCGACACAGGCGTCGTGGATTTGGCTCTCGGCGGCGGTTAGCGGCGGTCGTCGGTGTCCGGCGTGCGACAATTCGCCGGGTAAGGCGACGACGAGGTAGGAATCCGGTGCAAGTCCGGAGCGGTCCCGCCACTGTCATCGGGGAGTGAACCGTCTCCGAGAGCCAGACACTCACGTCGTCGCGACCTGCGATTCGGGGCGGGCACCCCGAGGAAGCTGGCGAACGTGACCGCGCCGATTTGGATCGCGTCTCCTCCCGAAGTCCATTCGACGCTCCTGTCGGCCGGCCCCGGCGCCGGTCCGCTGCTGGCGTCGGCGGCGGCGTGGAGCGCCCTGAGCACCGAGTACACCGAGATCGCCGACGAGCTGACGGCCCTGCTGGGCGCGGTGCAGGCCGGGGCCTGGCAGGGCCCGTCCGCCGAGGCCTACCTGGCGGCCAACGCGCCCTACCTGGGCTGGCTGACCCACGCCGCCGCCAACAGTTCGGTGATGGCCGCCCAGCAGCAGATCGCGGCCTCGGCCTACAGCGCCGCGCTGGCGGCCATGCCGACGCTGGCCGAACTGGCGGCCAACCACGCCACCCACGCGGTGCTGGTGGCCACCAACTTCTTCGGCGTCAACACCATCCCGATCGCGCTCAACGAGGCCGACTACGGCCGGATGTGGCTACAGGCCGCCACCGTGATGGCCACCTACCAGGCCGTCGCCGGCGCGGCGGTGGCGTCGAGCCCGCAGACCGTCGCCGCGCCGCAGATCGCCAAGGCCAACGCCGCAGACGCCAGCCAGCCGCAGCTGCCGCCGGACCGGCAGAACGACATCATGGAATGGCTGCAGAACAGCGGCTACACCGACTTCTACAACAACGTGCTGCAGCCGATGATCAACGAACTGGCGGCCAACCCCTACCTGCAGTCGATGTTCGCCGGCTTCGACCCCTGGCTGCCCGTGCTGGGCAACCCGCTCAGCTTCTTCAGCCCCTACAACATCGCGTTCGCGCTGGGCTACCCGATGGACTTCGGGTCGTTCGCCGCCTATCTGTCGCAGACCTTCGCGTTCATCGCCGCCGACCTGGCCGCGGCGTTCGCCAGCGGCAACCCGAGCACCATCGCCGCCACCTTGCTGTTCACCGCGGTCGAGGCGATCGGCACCATCATCACCGACGTGATCGCCCTGCTCAAGACGCTGCTGGAGCAGGCGATCGTGCTGATCCCGGTGATGCTGCCGATGCTGACCGCCGCCCTGGCGCCGCTGGCCGCGGCGCCATTGGCCGGGCTGGCGGGACTGTCCGGGCTGGCCGCGCTGCACGCCGTGCCGGTTCCGGTCGTTCCGGTGGTCCCGCCGTTCGCCGGTCTGACCGTGGCGCCCACTCCACCGGCCGCGGCGCCGGCCCCCGCCCCCGCTCCGGCGCCGGCTCCCGCGCCCGCTCCAGCCCCGGCTGCACCGCCGGCGCCTCCGCCGCCGCCCGCTCCGCCGTTGTCGCCGGTGGACGGCATGTCCTACCTGTACATGGTGGCCGGCCTGGGCCAGCAGGCCCGCCGGGCGGCGGGCACCAGCGCGCGGCGACGCAAAGCGCCCGAGCCCGACGCAGCAGAGGTTCCCGCTGCCGCGGCCACCGCCCAGGAGACGGCCAAGGCCCGGCGCCGCCGCAAGGCGAAGGCCGACATGCTGGGCCGCGGTTACGAGTACATGGACTTGGACGATGAGCTGGATGCGGTGGTCGACACCGACCCGCCGGGCATGCTCCCCAGCGGCCTGACCGCGCTGGCCGGGGACGCCTTCGGCGCGGTAAAGGCACCGATGACACCGGGCACCTGGACGCGGGAACGTCGCAAGCAGGCCCCTTAGCGTGCGATAATTCGCCGGTAAGGCAACGACGGTGCAGGAAGCCGGTGAGAATCCGGCACGGTCCCGCCACTGTGATCGGGGAGCGACCCTCAACAGCCACGGCTCCATGTGGAGTTGGAAGGCGAGGCGAGCGTTGATCCGAGAGTCAGGACACTCACGTCGTCGCATCCTGCTACCCGGGGCGGTGTACCCCGAGAGAGCTGGTCGACGTGACCGCCCCTATTTGGATGGCGTCGCCTCCTGAGATCCATTCGTCGCTGTTGTCCGCCGGCCCCGGTGCCGGCCCGTTGCTGGCCTCCTCGTCGGCGTGGACGGCTTTGGCCGTCGAGTACGCCGAGATTGCCGATGAGCTGACCGCCCTGTTGGGCGCGGTGCAGTCCGGGGCCTGGCAGGGCCCGTCCGCGGAGGCGTTCGTGGCCGCCAACGCGCCCTACCTGGCGTGGTTGGTGCGTGCCGGTGCCGATGCCACGGCGACCGCTGCCCAGCAGCAGACCGCGGCAGCCGCCTACACCAGCGCACTGGCGGCGATGCCGACGATGGCCGAGTTGGTGGCCAACCATGTCACGCATGCGGTGCTGGTGGGCACGAACTTCTTTGGCGTCAACACCATTCCGATCGCGCTGAACGAGGCCGACTACGCGCGGATGTGGCTGCAGGCCGCCACCGTGATGACCGCCTACCAGGCCACCGCGACCACCGCGGTGGCGGCATCGCCGCAGACCGAGCCGGCGCCCCCGGTGCTCAAGGCCGCCGGGAGCGCGGACGCGACGGCGCCGGAGCCGCCGCAGTGGTTCCTCGACTTCGCGAAATGGCTCGAAGGACTCGTCCCCAGCCCGCCGTATCCCGACAGCAGCCAGTACCCGCTGTATGCGCAGCTGACCGAGTTCTTCGACAAGATCGGCTTCACCGGCATCTCGGGTCCGCTCGCCGATTTCTTCACGAGCCTGCAGAGCGGATCGTCGTTGTTGCCGCCGTGGGGCGTGCCCGGATCGTGGCTGGGGTGGACCGGCAACCCGCTGAGCTATTTCAACCCGGCAAACCTGGCCTACATCTTCTCGGTGCCCCTGGACCCGGGGTCGTTCTTCGCGTTCACCAGCATCGTCATCGTCGACGATCTGCTGGCGATCATGTACACGGCGCTGTTCAACCCCCAGGGACTCGGCCTGGTGGTACCGCTGGCGATGGTCGAGATCGTCGGGGCGACGATCGGCAATACCATCCAGGCGCTCAACTACCTGATCACCCAGACGGCGCTGATACCCGCACTGCTGCCGGCGCTGGCCGCCACGAGCGTGCTGGCCCCCGCCGGGGTGCTCGGCGGTCTGGGCATCGGCGGGCTGGCGCACCACTTCGCGGCGGCCGCCGCGGTGCCGCCGCCAGCCCCGCCACCCGGTTTGGCGATGGCCCAGCCGCCGGCCCCGGCGCCCGCGCCCGCCCCGGCACCGACTCCGACGCCCGCACCCGCGTCGGCTCCGGCCGCAGCACCCACCCCGCCGCCCGGTGCGCCGCCTCCCACACCTGCCGGGCCGCCGTCGGTCACCATGCCGGCCTACATGTACATGGTCGGCGGCCTGGACATGGGTGCCCGACGCGCATCAGGAACCAGTGCCCGCAAGAAGCCGGTGCCCAAGCCGGACAGCGTGGACGTCCCCGCAGCCGAGGCGGCCGAGCAGACCGCACCCCGGCGGCGGCGGCGCAAGCCGACGGCCGACATGTTGGGCCGCGGCCATGAGTACATGGACCTCGAACCCGAGCTTGCGCTGGTGGCGGCCTCGGATCGGGGTGCGGCACAAGGCTTCGCCGGCGGGTCGCGCCGGGTGGCGGGCGCCCGCCCGGCCGGGCTGACGTCACTGGCCGACGACGGATTCGGCGGCGGCGCGGTCAGCCCGATGGTCCCCAATACCTGGCCGGGCGAGGAGTCCTAACCGCTGGGTTGGATGCGGCGGTCCAGCTTCGGCTCTCCTGCGTCGAGCCTTGCTAACCGCTGGGCCTGATGCGGCGGTCCAGCTTCGGCTCTCCTGCGTCGAGCCTTGCTAACCGCTGGGTCTGATGCGGCGGTCCAGCTTCGGCTCTCCTGCGTCGAGCCTCGCTAACCGCCGCAGCGGATCCGAGCCCCGCTGCGGTCCAACGGGTCCGGGCCCAACCCCAGGTACTTCTCGCGCAGCTTGTCCCACAGTTCCAGCTGGCCCCACTCGGGCTCCTCGCGGATCTGCTGGTCGTTGGTGAGGAACGGGTTGGGCAGCATCAGCGTCATCATCTGCTCGTCGCGGCCGTTGTAGAGTCGCACGCCCCACGACATCGGGTTGCCGTCCTTGCCGATCCGGCGATACAGCTCAGCGCGGGTGCACCGGCGGATCCGGCCCAGCTCCGAGCCGCTGGCCCGGTGCTTGCCGATGCACAGGTGAAAGTGCCAGCGGCCGAAATCAACGGTGGCGTAGCCGTCGAGCATCGCGATCTTGCGCGGGGCATTCGGTGCGGCCACCTCCCAGGCGGCACCCTGCATGATGATGCCGAACCAGATCTCGTCCCAGTACTCGTCGAAGCACAGGTGCAGCAGATCCAGCAGGCTCTGCTGATCGGTGGGCAGCGGCCACAGCTGTTCGCGGCCACGGTCTTCGGTGTCGACGATCGGGGGATCGGCGACGATCTCGGTGGTGGTTTCGGTCATCTGAATCCCTTTCTATCGGGTGTGCGAATCTCGGGCTTACGAGTGAGTGCGCAGTCGATGCACAGCCCGCCGCCGGGCGTGCGGTAGAACAGGCAGCAGGTGGCGCGCCGGTAGTCGGTGCCTGAGTCGTTGAAACAGATTGTGTCGCTGAGCCGTTCGTCCTCGCACACCGTTCGTGCGAGCTCCCAGCACGGTTCGGCCGCCAGCTGTGCACCGTGATGGCGGTGCAGCGCACGGGCGGCGCCCAGCACGGCCGAGGCGGCGTTGCCGTACAGCAGTTTCTCCGAGATCGAACCGAGCCGTCGCACCGCGGCGGCCAGCGGTGTCAGGTGCCTGCTCAGCACCATGTCGGCGAGCCGAGACGCCGGGTCCGGCCCCTGCCAGGCCACCGGATTCGCCAGATGCAACCGCACCGTGCCCTCGGACTCGGAGTACCAGAGCTCATCGGGGTCAAGGTCCAACAGCAGGCCGTGCTCGGCGATCCCGCCCAGCCCGATCGACCACAGCCGCGCCGCGAAGCCCAGGAAGAACGTCGAGGCGGACACCCGAAAATCCGATGCTCCGATCCGGTCTCGCACGGTGCCCACCACGCCGGCGAGCAGCTGTTCGTCGGCGTAGAGCTGCGTCACCGGTCGCCAGCCGCCGCCTTCGACCGGCCCGGTGGACACGCCGAAATACGGGCTGACATCCGCGAGTTCGGCCAACGCGGAGACCACCCGGTCGGCCGGCGCGCAGCGGTATGGGCCGGCGGGCAGAGCGCGCAGCCGCTGCGGCAGGTCGCGCATCGGGGTGCGCGTGGTCGAGGTTGCGCAGCGCAGCGTGACCGCGCCGGGATCGGTTGCGGTGACGAGAAGTTCACAGTTCTCGCCTGGCTCGGCGCTGTCCCAGCCCTCCCGCGACAGCACCCGCAGCAGCGCGGTGCGCAACGGTTCGTCGGCGTCGATGCGGGCGGAGCGGCGCTCACCGGCTGCGGTGCCGAACGCGAACATGCCGCTGGCCGCGTCGAAACGCAGTGTGTCGGTGTCGAACAACGCCCCGATTCTGCCGGACAGCATCAGCTCCTCGCCGACGGTATCCACCAACGTGCCCGCCGGATCCAGCAGCCACACCCGGTCGGCGACCCGCAGCGCCAATTCCAGGTCGTGGGTGCTCAGCACCACCGCCAACTGCTGGTCGCGGGCCAGTTTGCGCAGCAACCCGAACAACCCGGCCCGCGACGAGACGTCCAGGAACGCGGTCGGCTCGTCGAGGATCAGCAGGCCGGGCTGCTGCGCCAGCGCACGCGCGGTCAGCACGCGCTGGCATTCACCGTCGGACAACTCCACGGCCGGCCGCGACGCCAGATGCTGGGCACCGGTCGCGGCCAGCGCCCAGTCGATGATCTCTTCGTCGGCGGGACGCAGCCGAGACCCCAACCCCAGGTGCGGGATACGGCCCAGCCCCACCAGCGCCCGCGCCGACAGCAGGCCCGGGTCGATCCGCTCGGTCAACACCACCGCGACGCGGCGGGCCAGTTCGTCGCGGGGCAGGCCGGTCAGGTCGGCGCCGTCCAGCAGCACCCGGCCACCGAGTGCGGGCTGCAATCCGGCCAGGGTGCGGATCAAGGTGGACTTGCCGGCGCCGTTGGGGCCGATCAGCACGGTCAGCTCGCCGCGGCGGGCCTGCGCGCTCAAGCCGGTGGCCACCGTCGTCGAGCGGCGACGGTGCCGGTAGCCGATCGCCAGGCCGGCCAACTCGACGGCGGCGGGGATTATGCGGCGGTCCCAGCTTCGGCTCTCCTTCGTCGAGCCTCGCTGAACCGCCGGTGTCATGCGGCGGTTCCAGCTTCGGCTCTCCTCCGTCGAGCCTCGCTGAACCGCCGGGATCATGCGGGCCATCATGACGGCATCCCCGATCCGCGGCGGGCCCGCAGTAGCACGGTGATCACCACCGGCGCTCCGACCAGCGCGGTCACCGCGTTGATCGGGATGACCAGATCGCTTCCCGGGACCTGGCTGACGATGCCGCACGCCAGCGCGGCGACCGCACCCAGCAACATCACCGTCGGCAGCACCACCCGATGATCGGAGGTGCCCACGGCGATGCGGGCCACGTGCGGAACCACCAGTCCGAGGAAGGCGATCGGCCCGCAGAACGCAGTCGTCACCCCCGCCAGCAATGATGCCGAGGCGACCGTGACGATGCGGGCGCGGTGCACGTTGATGCCCATGGTCGCCGCGTAACTCTCCCCGAGCAGCAGGGCGTTGAGCGGCCGGATCGTCATCGCCGCGGTGATCAGCCCGACGGCCACCAGCGGCAGCAGCAGCCGCAGGTCGGCCCAGCCGGTCGCGGCGAAACTGCCCAAGCCCCACAGCAGGTACTGCTGCACCCGTTGCGGGTCGGAGTACACCAGCGCCAGGCTCACCAGCGCGGTGCTGGCCGCTCCGATCATCACCCCGATCAGCAGCAGCGTCGCCGCCGACCGGGTCCAGCGCGACAACACCAGCACCAGCGTCAACATCGCCGCCGCGCCGAGTGCCGCCGCGAGCACCTCCCCGGCGCGGCTGCCGCCGGTGGTGCGAAAGCCGGCGCCGGCGGCACCGCCGGCCAGCACCACCAGCGCCACACCCAGGCTGGCCCCGGAGCTGACCCCGAGGATGTAGGGGTCGGCCAGGGTGTTGCGGAACAGCGTCTGCAGTTGCAGGCCGGCGACCCCGAGGGCGGATCCGGCGGCTAGCGCTGTGAGCACCCGCGGCAGCCGCATGTTGGCCACGATCACCTGCCAGCGCGGATCGGATGCGTCGGCGCCGAACAGCACCCGCACGGTGTCGGCCAGCGGTACCCGCACCGGCCCCAACGCCAGCCCCAGCAGCGCCAGCACCAGCACCGCGGCGATCAGCCCGGCCAGCACCAGCGTGGCGCGCCCCGGCCGCACCGCGGCGGCCGTCATCGTGGGACCTGCCGGTAGAACTCGAAGTCGTGGCCGCGATCGGCCAGCTCGGGATGCAGGATGGCGACCAGGTCGCCGAGCAGCAGATCGGGTCGCGCGGTGCCGCGTTCCCAGTACAAGTTGCCCCCACCGGGTCCGATCGCCTTGGTCGCCGACCACACCTGGCCGGTGCGGACCGCGGCGAGTTCGCGGTAGCGGCTGTCGCGTGCCACCGCGTCATCGACGGTTGCCCAGTCGTCGGTGACCAGCCACACCGGTGCGTCTGCCGCGCGGGTGTAGACCGATTCGAAATTCAGCTGCCGGCTCTCGGCGCCGTCGTCGGCGAGCCACGGGTAGCTGCCGCCGGCGTCGGCTACCAGCCGCCCGGAGTAACTGGCGCCGGTGGGCATGGACCAGTGGCCCGAGTACATGGTGCCGAGGAGCACCTCGGTGGGCGCGGCCCCCGAGGCCTGCGCCGCCAGCGCCCGGTAGCGCTGGCGGATGCCCTGGTAGACCTGCCCGGCCCGGCGTTCGGCGCCGGTCAGCGCGGCGAACATCTTGATCCACTCGGCGCGGCCCAGCGGGGTGGCCTCCAGCCATTCGGCGTCGGCGACCACCGGCAGGCCGGCTTCACGCAGCTTGGGGTAGCCGGCGTCGTCCATGCCCTGGGTGACCAGCACATCGGGGCCGGCGTGCAGCACGCTTTCGATGTTGACCTGCCCGCCGGGTGCGTAGCCGACGGTCGCACCGGCGTCGATGCGCTCGCGGAGCTGTGGGTCGGCGACCGCGGCCGGGCTCGCCACCCCGGTCACCACGTCGGCCTTGTCGAGTTCGGTGATCATCGCCAGATGGGTCGTCGAGCCCGAATACAGACTGCGCACCGGAACGGTGATGCGTTGGGCGGCAGCCAGTTCACCGCTCAATGCCGGGGCCGGCGCCCCGCAGCGCACCAGCACATAGGACACCGGTGTGCCGCCGAGGTAGGGGCGGTGCACCGTCAGGATCTGGTAGCTGCGGTGGTATTCGATGGCGAAGTTGGTGGCCTCGGACAGCGTCGACTTGTCGGGAAAGTAGTCGGCGTGTGGATCGAAGTCGGTAATGCAGTCCTGCCGCCCGTCGGCGGTGCGGGGGGCGTGCTCGGCCGCGCAGCCGGCCAGCGCCAGGGTTAGCGCGGTGGCCAGCACGGGAACTACCCGCAGCGCACGGAACATGGGCGTGCATCAGCTTCCTCGGGGTACACCGCCCCGGTTCGGAGGACGCGATGACGTGAGTCTCCTGGCTCTCGGATCACTGCTCGCCTCGCCTTCCAGCCCCACACGTGGCGGACCGTGGCCGATGAGGGTCACTCCCCGATGACAGTGGCGGGACCGCGCCGGATTCGCACCGGCTTCCTCACTGTGTTGCCATCGCCTTACCGGCGACATTCTTGCATGCCGTGCTGGGCTAGGCTGGCCGCCGTCTCGTGGCGTCAGGAACCCGGTGTAATTCCGGCGGTCCAGCGAGGCTCGACGGAGGTGGCCCGAAGGGGCGGCGGAGGCGAGCCGGCACTGGGACCGCCGAATGATTCCGGGGCGGTTCCGCCACTGTGAGCGGCGCGGTTCGTGGTGCGCCGTCAGCCAGATACTGGCCGCGGGACACCCGACCGAATGGGGCGCGAACCCCGAGGAGGAACCCCGATGTCTGATGCCCGGCGCATCGCCTTGCTGTCCACGTCCGACACCGACCTGCTGTCGGCCCGCGCCAGCGGAGCGGCCTACACCCTGGGCAACCCGGCGCGCCAGGACATCCAACCGGTGCTCGACGGGGCGGATGTCGTGGTGCTGCGGATCCTGGGTTCGTCCGCGGAGATCGACGCCGAGCTGACGCTGCTGCGCGCCACCGGGCTGCCGGTGGTGGTGCTCGGCGGCGAGCGATCACCCAACGCCGAGCTGATGGAGTGCTCGACGGTCCCGATCGGGCTGGCGGCGCAGGCGCACGCCTACCTCGCCGAGGGCGGGCCGGCGAATCTGGCGCAGCTGCACGCGTTCCTGTGCGACACGGTGTTGCTGACCGGCGAGGGCTTCGACGAGCCGTCGGTGATCCCGGAATGGGGATACGGGTCTCGCGAGCCGAACGAGGCACCCGATGCGGTACGGGTCGGGGTGCTGTACTACCGGGCCCACGAAGTCAGCGGCAACGCCGGGTTCGCCCACGCGCTGGCCGACGCCATCGACGCCACCGGCCGGGCGGTCGGGGTGCCGATCTTCGCCGCCTCGCTGCGCAACGCCCCCGACGAGCTGTTCGAGGCACTCGGCACCCTGGATGCAGTGGTGGTCTGCATGCTGGCGGCCGGCGGTGCGATGAACGCCACAGCGACCGTGGGTGCCGGCGACGATGACGGCGCCTGGGACATCGAACAGGTCGCCGCACTGGATATTCCGGTGTTTCAGGGCTTGTGCCTGGCGTCGTCGCGGGCGGACTGGGCGGTCAACGACGACGGCGTCACCCCGCTGGATTCGGCCACCCAGATCGCCATCCCGGAGTTCGACGGCCGGATCATCACGGTGCCGTTCTCCTTCAAGGAGATCGACGACGACGGGCTGCCGCACTACGCCGCCGACCCCGAACGCTGTGCCCGGGTCGCGGGTGTGGTGGTCAACCACGCTGTGCTGCGCCGTATCCCGAACGCCGACAAGAAGCTGGCGCTGGTGCTCTCGGCGTACCCCACCAAGCACTCCCGGGTCGGCAACGCGGTCGGGCTGGACACCCCGGCCTCGGCGGTGCGGCTGCTGCACCGGCTGGCCGACGCCGGCTACGACGTCGGCGACGGTTTCGGGGTGCTCGACATCGCTGACGAGACGCAGGCGGGGGACCGGTTGATCCACACCCTGATCGAGGCCGGTGGCCAGGACGAGGACTGGCTGTCCGCCGCGCAGCTGACCGAGGCCCAGGTACGGGTGACCGCGCAGCAGTACGCGCAGTGGACCGCCGAGCTGCCCGACGAGCTATGCGACTCGATGACGGCGGCGTGGGGCCCGGCCCCGGGGACCCTGTTCGTCAACGATGCCGGCGAGATCGTGCTGGCCGCACTGCGATCCGGCAACGTCGTGCTGATGATCCAGCCGCCGCGCGGCTTCGGGGAGAACCCGGTGGCCATCTACCACGACCCGGAGCTGCCGCCGAGCCACCACTACCTGGCCGCATACCGTTGGCTGGCACACGGTTTCGGGGCGCACGCGGTGATCCACCTGGGCAAGCACGGCTCGATGGAATGGCTGCCCGGCAAGACCGCGGCACTGTCGGCGAGCTGCGCCACCGACGCCATGATCGCCGACCTGCCGCTGATCTACCCGTTCCTGGTCAACGACCCCGGTGAGGGCGCGCAAGCGAAACGCCGCGCGCACGCCACCATCGTCGACCACCTGATCCCGCCGATGGCGCGCGCGGAGTCCTACGGCGACATCGCCCGCCTGGAGCAACTGCTCGACGAGTACGGCAACATCGCCACCATGGATCCCGGCAAGCTGCCGGCGATCCGCGGCGAGATCTGGAACCTGATGCGCGCCGCGGAGATGCACCGCGACCTGGGCCTGGACGAGCGGCCCGAGGACGAGGAGTTCGACGACTTCCTGCTGCACGTCGACGGCTGGCTCTGCGAGATCAAGGACGCCCAGATCCGCGACGGACTGCACGTGCTCGGCGGCGCCCCGGCCGGAGCCGAGCGCATCAACCTGGTGCTGGCGATCCTGCGCGCCCCGCAGGTGTGGGGCGGGGTCGACCACGCGGTGCCGGGGCTGCGGGCCGCGTTGGGTTTGAAGGAAGACGCTGCTGCCGCCGTCGTCGACGAGATCGAGGACCGTGCCCGGGAACTGGTCGAGGCCATGGAGGCCGCCGGCTGGGACGTCGGGGCCGCCGACACGCTGCATCCCGACCCGGAGGTGTGCCGGGTGCTGAGATTCGCTGCCACCGAAGTGGTTCCGCGGCTGGCCGGCACCGCAGCCGAGCTGGACTCGGTGCTGCATGCGCTGGCCGGTGGATTCGTGCGGCCGGGACCGTCTGGATCACCGCTGCGCGGTCTGGTCAACGTGCTGCCCACCGGCCGCAACTTCTACACCGTCGACCCGCGGGCGGTGCCGTCCCGGCTGGCGTGGCAGACCGGGCAGGCGATGGCGGACTCGCTGGTGCGGCGCTACCTCGACGACACCGGCCGCTATCCGGAGTCGGTGGGGTTGTCGGTGTGGGGGACCTCCGCGATGCGCACGTCCGGCGACGACGTCGCCGAGGTGCTGGCACTGCTCGGGGTGCGACCCGACTGGGACGAGGCCTCGCGGCGGGTATCGGGACTGGAGGTCATCTCCCTGGAGGAGTTGGGGCGTCCGCGCATCGATGTGACGGTGCGCATCTCGGGATTCTTCCGGGACGCGTTCCCGCACGTGGTGACGATGCTCGACGATGCCGTGCAACTGGTGGCGACGCTCGATGAGCCGGCCGAGTCGAACTTCGTGGCCGCACACGCCCGCGCCGACCTGGCGGAGCACGGCGACCTGCGCCGGGCCACCACCCGCGTCTTCGGTTCCGCGCCCGGCTCGTACGGGGCCGGCATCCTGCAGCTGATCGAGTCCGGAACCTGGCGCGACGACAAGGATCTGGCCGAGGTCTACACCGCTTGGGGCGGGTTCGCCTACGGCCGCGGACTGGACGGCTGTGCGGCCGCGGATGACATGCGCACCAACTACCGCCGGATCAAAGTGGCCGCCAAGAACATCGACACCCGTGAGCACGACATCGCCGACTCCGATGACTACTTCGTCTACCACGGCGGCATGATCGCGACGGTGCGAGCGCTGACCGGCACGGATCCGAAAGCCTATGTGGGTGACTCGACGTCGACGGATGCGGTGCGCACCCGCACGCTGGCCGAGGAGACTGCCCGGGTTTTTCGGGCCCGGGTGGTCAACCCGCGCTGGATCTCCGCGATGCGCCGGCACGGCTACAAGGGCGCCTTCGAACTGGCCGCCACCGTGGACTACCTGTTCGGTTTCGACGCCACCGCCGGGGTGGTGCACGACTGGATGTATGAGAAGCTCGCAGCGGAATACGTGCTGGATCCGCAGACCCGCGAGTTCCTCGACAAGTCCAACCCGTGGGCGCTGCAGGGCATCGTGGAGCGACTCAAGGAGGCCGCCGACCGGGGCCTGTGGGCCGAGCCCGATCCGCAGACCATGGCGGCGCTGCAGCAGGCCTACCTGGACGTCGAAGGGGATTTGGAGGACCGGTAATGGCGCTGCAGGTCTGGATCCTCGGTGTCGGCATGGGCCCCCAGCACGTCACGGCCGAGGCCGCCGAGGTGCTGCGCAGCGTCGACTACGTGCTGGCCGCAGCCAAGGGATCCGAGGACGGCCTGCTGGCGCTGCGCCGCGCGATAGTCGACGCCTACGCCCCCGCAGTCCCGGTCGTCACTGTTGCCGACCCGCACCGCGACCGCTCACCGGAGCTGACCGGCCCCGGGTATACCCGCGCCGTCGCCGACTGGCATGCCGCCCGAGCGGCGCGCTACGCCGAGGTGCTACGGGCCCACGGCGGCACCGCGGCATTTCTGGTGTGGGGTGACCCCTCGCTGTACGACTCGACGATCCGCATCGTGGAGCGAATGAAAACCCTTGGCGTAGAACTGGAGTACCAGGTACTGCCAGGTATCAGCGCCCCGCAGCTGCTGGCCGCCCGACACCGCATGGTGCTGCACGAGGTGGGCAGGCCGGTGCACATCACCACCGGGCGGCGGCTTTGGGAGGCCGTGGGCGCCGGTCAGGACAACATCGTCGCGATGCTCAACCCCGACGGGCTGGATCTTTCCGCGCTGGCCGACTGGACGATCTGGTGGGGCGCCAACCTCGGTGCCGCGGGGGAGCGGTTGGTGCACGGCCGGGTCGGCGACGTCGCAGGGCAGCTCGTCGACGCCCGCCGCGCAGCCCGCGCCGAGGCCGGCTGGGTGATGGACATCTTCCTGGTGCGCAGGCCCTGATGGCGGGGTTGCTGATCGCCGGAACCACCAGCGACGCCGGCAAAACCGTGGTCAGCACCGGGCTGTGCCGGGCGCTGACACGCCGCGGGGTCAGAGTGGCTCCCTACAAGGCGCAGAACATGTCGAACAACTCGATGGTGTGCGTGGGGGCCGACGGGGCCGCGACGGAAATCGGCCGGGCGCAATGGGTTCAGGCGCTGGCCGCGCGCGCGGTCCCCGAGCCGGCGATGAACCCGGTGTTGCTCAAACCCGGCAGCGACCAGCGCAGCCACGTGGTGCTCATGGGCCGGCCCTGGGGGGAGGTCTCATCGTCGGACTGGCGGGAGGGGCGCCGGGCGTTGGCCGACGCCGCCCACGGCGCCTATGACGATCTGGCGGCCCGCTACGACGTGATCATCGCCGAGGGTGCCGGCAGCCCGGCCGAGATCAACTTGCGGGACAGCGATTTCGTGAACATGGGGCTGGCCCGCCACGCCGATCTGCCGACGGTGGTCGTCGGAGACATCGACCGGGGCGGGGTGTTCGCGGGGTTCTTCGGCACCGTCGCGTTGCTCGATGCGGAGGATCAGGCGCTGATCACCGGGTTCATCGTGAACAAGTTCCGCGGTGACGCCGGACTGCTGGAACCGGGGCTGCGGGAATTGGAGCGCCGCACCGGGCGCCGGGTCTTTGGCACGCTGCCGTGGCATCCCGAGCTGTGGCTGGATTCCGAGGACGCCCTGGACCTGGACGGCAGACGCTCGGCGCGTACCGGGGCGCGACGGGTGGCGGTGATACGGCTGCCGCGGATCAGCAATTTCACCGATTTGGACGCACTCGGCCTGGAACCCGATCTGGACGTGGTATTCGCTTCGGACCCGCGCGCGCTGTCCGATGCCGACTTGGTGGTGCTGCCGGGGACCCGCGCCACGGCGTCCGATCTGGGCTGGCTGCGCTCGCGCGGACTGGATGACGCGATCGTCGCGCACGCCGCGGCGGGCAAGCCGGTGCTGGGGATCTGCGGGGGTTTTCAGATGCTGGGCCGGTCGATCCGCGACCCGGAGGGGATCGAGGGCGCACCGGGCCAGGTGACCGGCCTGGGTCTGCTGGACGTCGAAACCTGTTTCGGTGCAGACAAAGTGCTGCGGCTGTCCGACGGTGGATACGAGATACACCACGGCCGGATCAGCCGGGGCGAGCGGGTGCAGGACTTTCTCGGCGGCGTGCGTGCCGGCCGGGTGTTCGGCACCATGCGGCACGGAAGTTTCGAACAGGACGCGCTGCGCGCCGAATTTCTCGCCGAAAGCCTCGGGATGAAACCCTCCGGGGTGTCGTTTCCGGGCGCCCGCGAACGCCGGCTCGACTTGCTGGCTGATCTGGTCGAGCAGCACCTGGATGTCGATGCCCTGCTGGAGTTGACGCGCGGCGGGCCGCCACCGGGTCTGCCGTTCTTGGCGGCGGGGGGACCGTGACGCGACTGTTGCTGCTCGGCGGGACCGCCGAAGCCCGAGCCCTGGCCGACCGATTGGTGCGCGCCGGCGTGGACGTCACCACCTCCCTGGCCGGCCGGGTGGCCAACCCGCGGCTGCCGGTCGGGGCGGTGCGTATCGGCGGATTCGGCGGAATCGACGGGCTGCGTGCGGCATTGGCCGACTACGATGCCGTCGTCGACGCCACGCACCCGTTCGCCACCACCATGTCCCGCAATGCGGCCGCCGCCTGTTCGGCTGCGGGCCGCCCGCTGCTGCGGCTGGAGCGGCCCGGCTGGGGGGAGCGCGCCCGGCCGTCCTGGCGGTGGGTCGACTCGCATGAGCAGGCTGCCGCGGTGGCGGCCCGGCTGAGCCGGCGCCCGGTGCTGACGATCGGACGCCAACAGCTGGCGTCCTACCTGCCGGCGCTGGCCGACGCGGCGGTGCTGGCGCGCGTCGTCGACCCGCCCTCGATCACGCTGCCGACGGGTTGGACGGTGGTCAGCGACCGGGGGCCGTATGCGTTGCCGGGCGAACTCGCGCTGCTGCGCGATCACCGCGCCGACAGCGTGGTGACCAAGGATTCCGGGGGCGAGTACACCTGGCCGAAGATGTTGGCCGCCGAGGAACTCGGGCTGCCGGTGGTCATCGTGCGTCGCCCGGCCCGGCCGGCGGGGGTGCGATGCGTGTACGACGTCGAGCAGGCATTGGCCTGGGTGCTAGCCGGCCACTGACCAGAGCTGCAGCACGGTGCCGGCGGTCAGCAGCCCGGCGACCTTGACCACCTCCAGCCCCGCGTAGGCGTAGTGGGCCTGGGAGCGCGCGCGCATTCCGCCGGGCGGTGCCGCGGCGGCGGCCAAGACCGCATCGGAGCGGCGGCGCAGCAGGGGCCGCACGAACAGCGACTGCACCAGCAGCATCGTCACCGCTACGCTGATGGCCGCCAGCGCCAGCCGCCCGGGCGGATGAGTGACGACCGCGATCACCACCACCGTCGCCAGCACGATCTCGACGGTGTTGAGGGCACGAAACACCAGCCGGCCGATACCCAGCCCCAGCTGGAGGGTGATCCCGGGCGCCCGGAATTTCAGCGGCGCCTCGATGAACGAGATCGCCAGCACCATGCCCAACCAAGCGAAAACGATTGCCGCCGCGATCGCACCCATATCGCCGACACCTCCCGTGTTACCTGTGTCTAACGGTTGCAGTAAACATATCTGTGCAAGTCCGTCACAGACAACCCCCGGGTGGGGGTGACGGTCGCCAGGTGCGCTCGGTGCAGACTGGGGGAGTGATTGTCGAGCATGGTGTGCTTCCCATTCATCCCGGCAGCGAAGCCGACTTCGAGGCGGCGTTCGCCAAGGCCCGGCCGTTGATCGCGGCCCAGCCCGGTTTTCTGGGGATCTCGATGTCCCGGTCGATCGAATCGCCGAACCTGTACCTGCTGCTGGTGCAGTGGGAGAGTGTGGCGGCGCACACCGAGGGGTTCCGCAAGTCGCCGGAGTTCGCCCAGTGGCGCGCGCTGCTGCACGACTTCTACGCATCCCCGCCGGTGATCGAGCACTTCGTGGATATCGAGGGGTGAGGTAGCCGTGGACGCGAAGCGAACCCTGGAATTCAATGCCCGCAACATCGCGGAGTTCCGCAGCACCGGCGGAAAACTCGGTGGCCCGTTCGAAGGGGCTCCGGTCCTGCTGTTGACCACCACCGGGGCCAAGTCCGGGCAGCCGCGCACCAGCCCGATGATGTACCTGCCCGAGGGCGAGCGGATTTTCGTGTTCGCCTCCAACGAGGGCAAGGACAACCATCCCAGCTGGTATCACAACCTGCGGGCGAACCCGTCGGCCATCGCCGAGATCGGCACCGAGACCTTTGCCGTGACCGCCACCGAGATCCGCGGGGCAGAGCATGACCGGCTCTACGACATCCAGGCGCAGCGTTATCCCGGCTTCGCCGCCTACCGGGAGCGCACCGACCGGGTCATCCCGGTCATCGAGCTGACCAAGACCGCGCGCTGAGCCGGGCGCATCCCCCGGCTCACGCCGCCGGTGGGTCGGGGTCGTTTTCGAGTAGTTCTTCGGGGTGGTGGGCGTGGTTGATTTCGGGTGGGCCGGTGCCGTCGGTCCAGCCCAGCCGGCCCGAGGCGGTGACGATGGTGTGTTGTCGTCCGTCGGTGGCCGGCGTGGTGGGGCCGCAGGCGAAGTAGAGCTTGTCGGCGGCCGCCGCCGCTCCCAGTGCTGTTGCCATATCCCAACGCTAAAACCCACCCCCGACACCACCGGCCAACACCGACACCGGGACGGCCCGCCTGTGGACGAACCCCCAACTGTGGATGAATCAGCGCCGCGCCGCGTAGCATCGCCACTCGTGACTCGCCTCGGCTACGCCCACGACGCGGTGGTGCGGTTGCATCCCGGCGGCAGCCCGAACGCACCCGGCGCGGCGATCACGCTGGCGCTGTGCGGCAGCTGGGACCATCCGCCGCCGTGCCCACTGGCGCCGCATCACACCGCGAATCACGTCGCCGGTGAGGATGTCACGCTGCGGATCCTGTTCGCCGCCGACGCCGCCGACGAACCACGCGTCCGCCGGCTCATCGGCGAGGCGCTCGCGGCCGAAGAGCTGACCGGGCCGGACGGGCGGGTCACCCGGTGGCAGCTGAAATCCGCTGCTGCCGGCCGGCTCCGGACGAACGAGCACGGCCACGCCGCCGATCTGATCGCCCATCACTGAGCCGCCACTGGCGGTGGCCGGGCACTGATCGCGTCCGTGCACCGCTGCGAGGGCTGACTCAGTCGCGCACGTGCGGCAACCGGGGCCGGCGCTCCATGAAGGTCACATCGGGTGCGGCGAAGCCGAACGTCTCGTACAGCGCGTGCGCGTCGGCGGTGTGCAGCATCCAGCGGAAGTCGTGGCCGGGCCCCTGGTCGATCATCACCCGCAGCAAGCCCCGGCCGATGCCGGTGCCCCGCTCGGTACGCGCGACGTACACGTCGGCCAGATACGCCATGGCCGCACCATCGGAGAATGCCCGGCAGAAACCCACCATCGCACCGTCGTCGGATCGGTAGGCGCCCACCAGCCGCCACGCCTCATCGAGTTGACGATCGAACATGGCGCGGGTGCGGTACTTCGCCCAGTACGTGTGCTCGGTCAGTTCGTGCCAGAGCCAGTCACGATCCACCCGCGCACTCGCCGTGGAGAATTCGACGGGGCCGGACATGTCTACCTCCTGGTCTCACGGATCAGGCACCACAGCACCGCGCCGGCCACCGCCGCGGCGCCCACCCGGCGGGCCAGCCCCACCGCCCGCGGAATGTCGGCGACGATGGGAGCTCGCCCGTCGCCGAGCAACGCCCGGTCCTCGCGGCGGTTCCCGTAGTAGATGTTGACACCACCGAGCCGCAGACCCAAGGCTCCCGCGAACGCGGCCTCGACCACCCCGGCGTTGGGGCTGGGGTGGTGGCGGGCGTCGCGGCGCCAGGAACGCAGGGCGCCACCGGGATCCGGGCCGAAGGCAGCGGCAAGAACCGCGGTCAGTCGAGCGGCGGGCAGACCCAGCAGATCGTCCAGCCGAGCCGCCGCCCAGCCGAAGCGTTCGTAACGGGCGTTGCGGTGGCCGACCATCGCGTCCAAAGTGTTGACCGCCCGGTGCGCCACCAGGCCCGGCGCCCCGGCCACCGCACCCCACAGCAGCGACGCCACCACCGCGTCGGAGGTGTTCTCCGCGACGGATTCGACCACGGCGCGGGCGATCTCGTCCGGGCTCAGCACGGCGGTGTCGCGCCCGACCAGGTTGCGCACCTGAACGCGCGCCCGCTCCAAGTCGCCGGCGGCCAAGAAGTCATGCACAGCGCACGCCTCGCGCTCCAGGGACCGGCCGCCGAGCACCGTCCAGGTAGCCGACGCGGTGAACAGCAGCTGTAACAACGGGCTGCGCGCCGAGCGCTCGCCCAGATACGCCAGCCCACAAACACCGCCGATCACTGCTGCCACGTGGGCGACACCGCCGGCCCGGCTGTCGCGGTACCATCGCCGCTCCACCGCCAGCGCCCACGTCCCGAATCCGGCGACCGGGTGCAGCCGGCGCGGGTCGCCCCAGGCGCGATCGGCAGCGTAGCCGAGCAGCAGCCCGATGGCGCGGGCCGTCGTCACCCCAGTACCCGATCCAGCGTGCTCAGCAACCGATCGGTCAACTCCGGGGGACGCACCGCGATCCGTACCCAGGAGTCATCCAGGCCGGGAAAGGTGTCGGCCCGTCGCACCGCGATGCCGTTGTCGCGCAACGCCGCATGCACCCCGCGGCCGACCCGGGCCAGCACGAAGGGCGCTACCCCGGCAACGAATGCCACGGCGCGTGCCGTCAGGCCGGCGGTCAACACCTCGCGCCACATCACCAATTGCCGCGCCCGGCATTCGCTTTCGGCCAGCGCCCGCTCATCAGAGCAGGACAGCATGGCCGCCAGCGCCGGCGCCGACACCGACCAGGGGATCTGCAGACGTGCCGCCTCGGCGAGCACCGCGGCGTCGCCGAGCAGGTATCCGGCCCGAATTCCGGGGATCGACCAGTGTTTGGTCAGGCTGCGGCTGACCAGCAGCCCGGGAAGCTCTTCGCCGGCCAGGGTTTCCGGCTCGCCGGGCACGGCGTCCAGGAACGCCTCGTCGACCAGCACCACCCGCCCGGGCCGCAGCAGCCGACGCAACGCCGACGCCGGATGCAGCACCCCGGTGGGGTTGGTCGGATTGCCGACGACGACGAGGTCGGCCTCGGTGGGCACTTCCTCGGGGCGCAGCGCGAAGTCGTCCTCGGCCCGGCACAACACCGTGCCGACGGTGTGGCCGGCGGCGATCAGCGCGGCGTGCGGTCCGGTGTACTGCGGGTGTACCACCACCGGGCGCCGCCACCGGCGCAGCCGGGCCACCAGGTCGAACGCCTCCGACGCCCCGGCGGTGGGCAGCACCTCGTCGGCGCGACGGCCGTGCCGGGCGGCCAGCGCAGCGCGGGCGGCCGACGCGTCGGGGTAGGCCACGGCATCGTGCAGGGCGGTATGCAGGGCGTCGTCGAGCCAGTCCGGGCGCGGCCCGGCGTACACGTTCACCGCGAAATCCACTAGGCCGGCACCGGTTTCGGTGTCGCCGTGATGATGCAGATCGCCTCCGCGGAAACCGTGCACCGCGTCGGCGAAACGTTGCGCCAACCGCGGATACCCGGCCCAGTGGGTGTGCAGGTAGGACGCGTGCAGGTTCGGCCCGGCGAGGCCGTCCGGGCCATCGGGCAACTGCCAGGCAGGCTCGACCGGGCGAGAGAAAACCACTCCGGTGCGGTGGAATTCATGGCCGGCGACCGTCTCGCCGGCCCGCACCAGCAGATTGTCGGCGGGCGCGGTGGCGCTCCGGTAACCCAGCACGAGCCGCGGTGCCATCGCTGCCGAACCCGGCAACGCCCCGACCCCGGCGACCTCGTCGACACTGCGGCACAGGTAGGCCAACCCGCCGCATTCGGCGACGGTCGGGACCCCCGCGGCGATCGCCGCCCGCAACGCGCCCAGCAGCGCGGTGTTGGCGGCCAACTGCCCGGCGTACACCTCCGGGAACCCGCCACCCAGATAGATTCCCGCGGTGCCGGCCGGCAGACACGAATCGGTGAGCGGGTCGAAGCAGACCACTTCGCAGCCCGCGGCGCGCAGCAGTTCGAACGTCTCGGTGTAGCCGAACGTGAAGGCCCGGCCACCGGCGACGGCCACCACCGGGCGATCGGCTGACCCGGCACGCACCTCGGTGCTGGGATCCCAGGCATGGCCGGCCAAATCCGGTGCCACTCGGGCGATCTCCAGCACCCCATCGAGGTCGACGTGCTGTTCGATCAGCTCGGCCAGCCGCGACACCATCGCGCCGGACGCCTCGCGTTCGGCGGCCGGCACCAGCCCGAGATGCCGAGACGGCGTCGCCACGTCCGCGTCGCGGGGCAGCACCCCGAGCACCGGAATGCCGGTGGGGCGCAACGCGGCGACGACCTCGTCGGCGTGCCGGGCGCTGCCGGCCCGGTTGAGGATCACCCCGGCCACCCGCACGTCCGGGTCGAAACCGGCCAGGCCCGCCACCACCGCCGCGTGTGTGCGAGAGGCGTGGGAGATGTCGACGACCAGCAGCACCGGGGCCGTGGTCAAGGCGGCGACGTGGGCGGTGGAGGCCTCACCGTGGCCACCGAGCCGACCGTCAAAAAGCCCCATCACGCCCTCGATCACGGCCACATCGGCGTCGGCCGCCCCATGCATTAGCAGTGGCACGATCCGCTCGGCACCGACCAGCACCGGGTCGAGGTTGCGGGCCGGCCGACCGGTCGCCAGCGCGTGATATCCGGGATCGATGTAATCCGGACCCACCTTGTGGCCGCTGACGGACAGCCCGCGCGCGGCCAGCGCCGCCATGAGGCCGACCGCGACGGTGGTCTTGCCGTGCCCGGACGCCGGCGCGGCCACGATGACCCGGGGCAGCACTACCATTCGATCCCGCGCTGGCCCTTCTGACCGGCGTCCATCGGATGCTTGATCTTGGTCATCTCGGTGACCAGGTCGGCGATCTCGACCAGCCGAGGATGAGCGCGACGGCCGGTGATGATGACGTGCTGGTGGCCCGGCCGATCGCGCAACGTTTCCACCACGTCGTCGACATCGACCCAACCCCAGTGGATCGGGTAGGTGAACTCGTCGAGCACGTACAGGTCGTGGGTCTGCTCGGCCAGCCGGCGCTTCACCTCGGTCCAGCCGGCCAGCGCGTCGCCGGCGTGATCCTCGGTGCTGCCGGCCTTGCGGCTCCACGACCAGCCCGAGCCCATCTTGTGCCACTGCACCGGGCCGCCCTCGCCGGTCTCGTCGTGCAGGGCGCCGAGCCGCTGCAGCACCGCCTGCTCACCGACCCGCCACTTGGCGGACTTCACGAACTGGAACACCCCGATCGCAAAGCCCTGGTTCCAGCCGCGCAGCGCCGTCCCGAACGCCGCGGTGGACTTACCCTTGCCGTCGCCGGTGTGCACCATCAGCAGCGGCCGATTGCGACGCTGCCGGGTGGTCAGGTTGTCATCGGGCACCGTCAACGGTTGTCCCTGCGGCATCAGGCGGCTCCCTTTCCGGTGACGTCACGAACAATGCCGGTGAGCGCATCGGCGCTGACCTGCGGCAGCGGCACGTAGTCGGCCCGCAGCTGCTCGGCCAGGGTGTGTGCCAACCCGAGCCGCATCCGGCCGCTCTCACAATCGACGACGACGGCCGAAAACCCGTGTTCGGCAAGCTGTGCAGCGGCTTGCCGCGACCGCCCGACCGGATCGGCGCCGGCGGTGGCCCGGCCGTCGGTCAGCACCACCAGCAGCGGGCGAGATGCCGGGTCGCGCAGCCGTTCCCGGCGAATCACCTCGCCCGCCTCGAGCAGTCCCTCGGCCAGCGGCGTACGGCCACCGGCGGGCAGCTCATCGAGGCGCGCCGCGGCGATCTCCACCGACCCGGTCGCTGGCAGCGCCACTTCGGCTCCGGTGTCGCGGAAC
The DNA here is from genome assembly GCF_041287085.1 of Mycobacterium sp. pW045. Lineage (NCBI taxonomy): Bacteria > Bacillati > Actinomycetota > Actinomycetes > Mycobacteriales > Mycobacteriaceae > Mycobacterium > Mycobacterium sp. pW045. Next base: position 181,916 of record NZ_JBGGKU010000003.1, read on the forward strand.
GTCACCACCGCCACCCGGTCGCGGCGGCGGTAGGCGTCGAGCAACAGCGACAGGATCGCCGTCTTGACGTGCCGCATCCGCTCGGCGGCGGCCATCGACCCGGAGGTGTCCACGACGAACAGCACCAGGTTGGCCTCCCGGCCCTCCCGGACGGCGCGGCGAAGATCGTCGGCCTGCAACAGCATCGGACCGTCGACCCGGCCCCGGGCGCCCTGATGCGGGGCGGCGGCCCGCAGCGTCTCGAACAGGTGCAGGCCCCCCGCGGCGCCGACGGCGGTGGCACCCACGCGGCGCCCGGAACTGGTGCGGGCCCGACTGCGCCGGCCGGCGCGGCCGGAGCCGACCCCATCGACGGTGAAAAGCCGTGCCCGGTAAGGGGAGTCAGCGCCGACGGTCGAGGTGGCACCGGGTTTCGCCGGTGCGGGCCCGCGCTGCTCGGGCGGTGCGGCGTTCCCGTCGCCATCGGGCGGTCCGTCGGGTTCGGGGCCGTCGGGATCCGGGTCGGGCTCGGTGCCGGAATCCTGCGGCGGCAGCAGCTCGTCGAGTTCGGTTTCATCCAGCCCCGGCGCGTCGAACGGCTTGCGCCGCCGCCGATGCGGCAGCGCCAGCCGGGCGGCCACCCGCAGATCCTCCACGTTGACCGCGTCGCGGCCCTGCCAGGCGGCGTGCGCCACCGCGGTACGGGCGCAGACGATGTCACCGCGCAGGCCGTCCACGTCGAAGGCCGCGCAGATTTCACCGATCCGCACCAGCGCGGTGTCGGTGAGCTCCACCCGCGGCAGCAGTTCCTGGGCTTTGCGGATCCGGGACCGCAGCTGCTCTTCGGCGTCGGCATACCCGCGCACGAACGCTTCCGGATCGGCGTCGAACGCCAGCCGCCGGCGCACCGCCTCGGCGCGCAGCGCCGGATCGCGCGGCGCGGACACCTCGACCGTCAGCCCGAACCGGTCGAGCAACTGCGGGCGCAGCTCGCCCTCTTCGGGGTTCATCGTCCCGACGATCACGAAACGCGCGGCGTGGCTGACCGAGACCCCGTCGCGTTCCACGGTCAGCCGGCCCATGGCGGCGGCGTCCAGCAACAGGTCCACCAGGTGATCGGCGAGCAGATTGACCTCGTCGACGTAGAGGATGCCGCGGTTGGCCCGCGCCAGCAGCCCGGGCTCGAACTCCACGGCGCCGGCCCCCAGCGCCCGTTCCAGCTGGATGGAGCCGACCACCCGGTCCTCGGTGGCACCGACCGGAAGCTCCACCAGTCGCACCGGGCGGGTCTGTACGGCGGCGTCGGCGGGGAACGGGCCGTCCGGGGAGAGCGGGTTGGCCTCTGCGGGATCGGAGGAGAACCGGTCGCCGGCCACCACGTCGATCGGCGGCAGCACCTGGGCCAGCGCCCGCACCAGCGTCGACTTGGCGGTGCCCTTCTCGCCGCGGATGAGTACCCCGCCGATGCCGGGGGAGATCGCGCTCAGCACGAGCGCCAGGGCCATGTCGTCGAGGCCGCCCGGTGCATCCGGGTCGCCGCCGAGCACGGCAGGAAACGGGTACAGCTGTTGCATTGAGGCTCCGCTCGTGATGCCGGTGTTGGCAACGCGAAGCCGGTATTCGGACTGACCGTGGCGCACCGGAATGCGCCGCGGAACACCGTAGCGGGCCTGTGTCGGACTCACACCGACTTCCCTGGCAGTTCGCGCCGATACCCTAACACCGTGCCCACCCAAGCCCCTCACGTCACCGTTGTCGGCGTCGGTGCCGACGGTTGGAACGGCCTCGGCGAACCCGCCCGCGCAGCGGTCGCGGCCGCCGATGTCGTGATCGGAGCGCCGCGCCAGCTGCACCTGCTGCCCGTCGTCGACGGCCAGCAACGGCGCAGCTGGCCCTCACCGCTGCGGTCCGGGCTCCCGGCGCTGCTCGACGGTCTGAGCGGACGGCGGGTGGTCGCGCTGGCCTCCGGGGATCCGCTGCTGTCGGGGGTGGGCAGCACGCTGATCGAGATGCTCGGCGCCCCGCGGGTCAGCGTGATCCCGGCGGTGTCCTCGGTGACGCTGGCCCGGGCGCGGTTGGGCTGGCCGGCGGAGTCGGTCGCGGTCATCAGGGCCGGGGATGTGCACGCGGTGCTGCGCGAGCTGGCACCGGGCCGGCGGGTGCTGGTGCTGTCGGCCGACGAAACGACGCCCGGGCAGGTCGCCGTGCTGCTGGTCGAGCACGGCTACGGGGCGAGCCGGATGACGGTGCTCGGTGACTTGGGTGGGCAGGCCGAGTCCAGGTTGGACAGTACGGCGGCCACCTACACCGGCCCGGCGCCGCGGCTCAATATCGTCGCAGTCGAACTCGACGGCCCGCTGCCGGCCGGGTGGACGGCCGGGCTACCCGACGACTCCTACGACCACGACGGGCAGCTCACCAAACGTGACCTGCGGGCCGCCGCGCTGGCGCGCCTGGCACCGGCGCCCGGACAGCTGCTCTGGGATGTCGGTGCGGGCGCCGGCTCGGTCGGCATCGAATGGATGCGCGCCCACCCGAGCTGCCGGACCATCGCCATCGAAGCAGATCAGACCAGGGCGCAACGGATTTCAGGCAACGCCGCCAAGCTCGGGGTGCCCGCGCTGCGCGTCGTGAACGCACCCGCCCCGGCGGCGTTGGCCGAGCTGGCTGCTCCGGACGCCATCTTCATCGGCGGCGGGCTGAGCCGGCCCGGGCTGCTGGCGGCCTGCCTGGCGGCACTGGGATCCGGCGGCCGGCTGGTGGCCCACGGTGTGACGCTCGAAAGCGAGGCGCTGCTGGCGGCGGCCTATCGTGAACACGGCGGCGAGCTGAGCCGCATTCAGGTCGAACACGCCGCCCCGCTCGGCAGCTTCACCGGCTGGAAGCCGGCCCGGGCGGTTACGCAGTGGGCGCTGACCCTGCCTGCTTGACCGTTGATTCTGTCGTGGTGCGCTGGCGTGTCCGTCGCCGAACAACAGCGTGCCCGCCGAACGTGTAACCATTGCGAGTTTCGGCGCGATTTTTCGCAGTGGTTACACGTTCGGCGGGACAGTACTTGCCGTTAGAGTCCCCGGTCCCGCGCCGGGTCGTAGAGATGGCTCTCGCCGCCGCACGGATCGGGCCGATCGGCCACCGCGCGGCCGACCAGGATCACCGCGGCCGACCGCAGTCCCGCCGCTTCGACCGCATCGGCAATGTCGGCCACCGTGCCGCGCAGTACGCGTTCATCGAGTTGTGACGCCCGGTAGACCACCGCCACCGGGCAATCCGCGCCGTAGTCGGATTCCAGCCGGCCCATGAGCTCCCGTATCCGGGTGATCGCCAGGTGTAGCACCAGCGTGGCACCGGTGGCGGCGAACGCGGCCAGCGATTCGCGCGGCGGCATCGCGGTGGAGGCGGCCTGCACCCGGGTCAACACCACCGACTGCGTCACCAGCGGCACCGTGAGTTCGCGCCCGAGCACGGCGGCCGCCGCGGCATAGGCCGGCACGCCCGGTGTCACCTGCCACGGCACCCCGGCGGCATCGAGTCGGCGGGTCTGCTCGAAAACCGCGCTGTAGAGCGACGGATCGCCCGAGACCAGCCGCACCACCCGCCGGCCTGCCCCGTGGGCTGTCACCAGCCGGTCCACGATCGCATCCAGGTCCAGCTTGGCGGTGTCGACGAGTTCGGCGGTGGCGCAACAGTGATCGAGAACCTTCGGATCCAGGTAGCTGCCCGGGTAGAGCACCACGTCGGCATCGGCCAGCAGTCGCGCCGCCCGCACCGTCAGCAGGTCTGCGGCTCCGGGGCCCGCGCCGACGAACTGGACCGCTAGCGCACCCATCGCGGCGTCCAGACCCGTCCACCCGTCGACCGCGTCGACGACGACCCCACCAGGACAAGGCATTTCATGTCGATAGCGTCGGTGTCCAGCTCGCCCAACGTGGTCACGGTCAGCGACTCCGATTCCCGGCCGACGTCGCGGCCGACCACCACCACAGTTGCCGCGTCACGATGCTCCAGCAGCACCTTGCGGGCCAGCGCGATCTGGTCGGGTCGGGCGCGCGAGGCCGGATTGTAGATCGCCAGCACCAGATCGGCGTCGGCGATCGCCCGCAACCGGGACTCGATCACCGACCACGGCTTGAGCCGATCCGACAAGCTCAACACGGCGAAATCGGCGCCGATGGGGGCACCGGCCGCCGCGGCGACCGCCTGCACCGCCGACACCCCGGGCAGCACGCGCACCGAAACCTGTTGGTAACGCGCATCATCGGCCGCCTCGGACAGCGCCTCGAAGACCGTCGAGGCCATCCCGAACACGCCGGCGTCCCCGCCGGAGACCACCGCCACCTTCTGGCCACGGGCGGCCAGATCCAGCGCGAACCGGGCCCGGTCCAGCTCGACGGTGTTGCCCGAGGAGTGCCGCTGCAGGCCGGCGCGCTGCGGCACCCGCGCCAGGTAGGGGCCGTAACCCACCACGTGATCCACGGTGGCCAGCGCCGCGGCGGCCTGGGTGGTCAACCAGCCCGCGGGTCCGGGCCCCAGCCCGATGACCAGCAGCTCGGCGGGCCGGGTAACGGGTTCAACGACCTCCGGGACTGAATCGGACGGCTTGCGGGAGCGCTGCCCGTTGCGGGAGTCCCCATCGACCACGATCAGCGACAGGTAGGGCACGTCATCGGTTTCGGCCATGGCGGACACCGGCAGCCAGCGCTGCTGCGGATGACTGGCCCGCTCCACGTAGTAGGCGTGCTCGAGACGGCCGGCAGCGACCAGCGCACGGTACACGGCGGGGAAGGTGCGGCCGAGCTTCATGATGATGGCGCCGTCGGTGTCGGCCAGCCGCATCGCCAACTCGTGCTCGCCCAAGGTGCCGGGCAGCACGGTCAGCACGTCGGTCTGGCGTACCAGCGGCATGCCGAGCGCGGCGGTGGCGGCGCTGAAAGCCGGTACGCCCGGGATGATCTCGGTGTCGAAGCGGGTCGACAGCCGGTCGTGCATGTACATGAATGAGCCGTAGAACAGCGGATCGCCCTCGGTCAGCAGCGCCACCGTGCGGCCCGCACTCAGGTGCGCGGCCAGCCGGGACGCGGAGGTCTCGTAGAAGTCCGCGAGCGCCCCGGCATAGCCGCCGGGGTGGTCGGTGACCCCGGTGGTGACCGGGTAGCGCAGTTCCTCCTCGATCACGCCGTCGCGGATCAGGTCGGCGGCGATGGTGCGCGCGTAGGAGTTCTTGTTGACCCCGGCGTGGTAGGCCACCACGTCGGCGTCGGCGATGATCCGAGCGGCCTTGCGGGTGATCAGTTCCGGGTCGCCGGGGCCCAGGCCCACCCCGTAGAACGTGCCGCTCATGCTGTGTCTCTCACTCGTTGTCCGAAGCCAGGGCGTTCAGCGCCGAGGAGGTGATGGCCGAGCCACCGCGGCGGCCGCGCAGCGTCACGAACGGGATGTCGATGCCGTGCTCGGCGTGCAGCGCCGCCAACGCCGCCTTGGACTCGGCCGCGCCGATGAACCCCACCGGACAGCCGACGATCACCGCGGGACGCGGCCCGCCGTCCAGGATCAGCTCCAGCAGGTGAAACAGCGCGGTGGGGGCGTTGCCGATCGCGACGACGGCACCGTCCAACTCCGGTGCCCACAACGACACCGCCGCCGCCGAGCGGGTCGTTCCCCACTCGGCGGCCAGCGCCGGAACCCGCTCGTCGTGCAGGTGGCAGCGCACCTCGTTGCGCGCGGGCAGCCGCCCGGCGGTCACCCCGACCGCCACCATCCGGGCATCGCAGAAGATCGGTGCGCCGGCGTCGAGGGCGGCGCGTCCGGCCGGCACCGCCTCGGGGTGGATGAGCAGGTCGGCGGCGACGTCGGTCTGCCCGGCGCCGTGGATCATGCGCACTGCGAGCCGCTCGGCCGACGCCGGGATGTGCGACAGATCGGACTCGCGCCGGATGGTGGCGAACGATTCCACGTAGATGGCCGGGCCGTCCTCGAGGTAGGAATACCGCTTGGTGGGACGGCTAGCGGGCGTCGTCACGGATTCGTCTCCTGTGTATCGGGAATGAAGACACCCTGCCACGGCGTCACCACCAGCTCGGTGTGCACCGGCAGCGAGCCCACCTGCGCCGGCGTGAGTATCCCGCCGGGGACCGGCACGTGGGTGCCGCCGGGCACCGGACCGTAGGGTAGCGGACCCGAGGGTGCGGGCAGCCGTGCGTCGGCGGCGACGACGGGAGCAAGCGGATCGGGCAGCTCCCGGATGTGCCACGCCGCGCCGGGGCCGCTGCCGCGGGCGGCCTGGAATGCCGCCGCCAGCGCGGCCAGCCGTTCGGCCGCCTCGGCGATGGCCACCACCGCACCCCAGTCCTCGCCGATCCGCAGCTGCGCCTGCGCGGCGGAGAGCGCCACCAGCCCGGCATCGGCGGTTCGGTCGATCAGGTCGCCGCGGCCGTCGTCGAGGACAAACAGGAAGCGTCCCGGCAGCCGACCCAGCTGCGGGTCGCCACAGAGCAGCGCATCGAGCCGCTGCGCCACCGGGCGCAGATCGACGCGCCCCTCGGCATACCCGGTCTGCGGGGACACCAGGATGTTGCGGACCAGCTCGTGGCTGCGCGACGGTAGCAGTCCGGTGGATTCGATGGCGGCGACGACAGCCGGATCAAGCCGCCCCTCGCGGCCGGGCAGCCCCCGCAGCTGCAGGTTGGCTCGGGTAGTCAGGTAGATCGAGCCGTCGGCGAACTCGGCGCTGACTCGCAGCAGCCGTTCCAGTGCTGCCACGGGCAGCCGTCCCCCGACGAGGCGCAACCGGACCAACAGGCCGTCGTCGGCGGGCCACGGCCGCAGCACTCCCGGGCACCGGTCGGTTCGGTTCCTCATCCGTCGCATCCGTCACGCCGGGGGAGATGTGTGTCGATTGCCCGCCTCACAGCGACAACCCGGGCCGGTGTCGCCGCACGAGCGGGTGCGTTGGAGTGCACGGCCCGATTGTCGCTCAGAGGTGGGCAATCACCGCATACCTGCCCGCCGGTGACGGGTGGGACCGATGTTGTTCACCCCGCCGTCAGTGCCGCCACCGCCGGCCCGAACATGCCGGTCTTGATCGCGCCCAGCGTGCCGGGATCCTTGCCGGCCAGCGGCCGCAGCAACTCGACGGCCCCCGGCGTCACCAAGCCCTCGCCGGCGGTGCCGTCGACGATTCCGACCGCCGCCGCATCCACCCCGCCGAACCGGCGCCCGGTCGTCATCGACGCCACCTGCGCCTGCGGGGTGAGCTTGGCCTGGATCAGCGCGGCCATCCCGGGGGTGAACGGAATCCGGATGTCGACCTCCGGGAAGCAGAAGAAGCCGCGGTCGGCGCGCATCACCCGGAAGTCGTGGGCGATCGCCAGCATCGCCCCGGCCCCGAACGCGTGCCCCACCACCGCCGCCGCGGTCGGGATCGGCAGCGTCAGCACCTTCGCCAGCAGCGCCTGCACCCGCCCGACGTACCAGTCGCCGCGGTCGCTGTGGGCGGCCAGCCAGTCCAGGTCCAGGCCGTTGGAGTAGAACTTGCCGCCCGCGGTGGTGACCAGGCCGTGCGCGCCACTGGACACCACCTCGTCGAGCATGCGCTCGATCTCGTCGAGAAAGTCCGGGGAGAACCGGTTCTCGTCGTCGCCGAGATCGAGCACGGCGATCTTGTCGTCATAAGTCAGGTTCACGGTTGCTCCTTTATCTCCGGGTCTCTGGTCCCACGGCCAGCACGGCGCGTACCGCGGCGTGCAGCTGGGCGCGGGCGGCGTTGTTGCCCAGTCGGTTTCGGCTGAGCACGATCGCGGTGGGCAGATCGACCACACAGGTGGTGATGGTGTCGACGGCGGCGGCGTCGCGGCGCCCCCACATCGCGGCGGCGAGCCGGATCAGCAGGCCGATCAGTTCGGCGTCGAGGCGGTGCAGCGGTTCGGCGACGTCGGCGGGCAGGTCGTCGGCGAGTAACTCCTCGCGCCGGATCGCCAGCAGCAGCGCCGAGGATTCCGGGTGGCGTTCGGCGAAGAGCAGCGGGGTGTCGGCGGCGGCGACCACGGCCGCCGCCGCGTCGTGCGCGCCGTCGACGAGTTCGCGCTGCATGTCCAAAAACCGGCGCCCCGCCCGCAACCAGGCCGCGGCCATCAGCCCGGCCCGCGACCCGAACCCGTGGTAGACCGCGCCGTTGGAAGCTCCGGTCGTCTCGGAGACGGCCCGGATCGTCACCGCAGCCGGGCCGGACCGCGCCGTCAGCGACTCGACGGCGTCCAGCACCCGGCCAGGGTCGTGCACACGCGGGCGGGCCATGGCGGCCACCATAACAGAGTGATTGCTCTGTTACCAGGTGCGCCCACCGCCGCACCGGCGTGACAGGATCGAGAAACCATGAGCACTTCCGCAACCCGCCCCGTCGTCTTCTCCGGCGTCCAGCCCACCTCGGCGTCGCTGCACCTCGGCAACGCGCTGGGGGCGATCACCCACTGGGCGGAGCTGCAGGACGACCACGATGCGCTGTTCTGTGTCGTCGACATGCATGCCATCACCGTCCCGGGCTGGGACCCCGAGACGCTGCGCCGCAGCACGCTGGTGACCGCCGCGCAGTACCTGGCGCTGGGCATCGACCCGGCCCGCAGCGCGATCTTCGTCCAGAGCCACGTACCGGCGCATGCCGAACTGGCCTGGGTGCTGGGCTGTTTCACCGGATTCGGCCAGGCCTCGCGGATGACGCAGTTCAAGGACAAGTCGGCCAAGCAGGGCTCAGACTCGACGACCGTGGGCTTGTTCACCTACCCGGTGCTGATGGCCGCCGACGTGCTGCTCTACGACACCGACGTGGTGCCGGTCGGCGAGGACCAGCGGCAGCACCTGGAACTGGCCCGCGACGTCGCGCAGCGGTTCAACGCCCGCTTCCCCGACACCTTCGTCGTCCCCGAACCGATGATTCCCAAGGCCACCGCCAAGATCTACGACCTGGCCGACCCGACGGCGAAGATGAGCAAATCCGCGGCCACCGACGCCGGCCTGATCAGCCTGCTCGACGACCCGGCGAAAAGCGCCAAGAAGATCCGCTCGGCGGTCACCGACTCGGAGCGCGAGATCCGCTACGACCCGCAGGCCAAGCCCGGGGTCTCCAACCTGCTGACCATCCAGTCGGCGATCACCGGTGACAGCGTCGAGAAACTGGTGGAAGGCTACGCCGGCCGCGGCTACGGCGACCTGAAGAAGGAGACCGCCGAGGCCGTCGCCGACTTCGTGACGCCGATCAAGGCGCGGGTGGACGAACTGCTGGCCGACCCGGGCGAACTGCAGTCGGTGCTGGCCGCCGGCGCCGAACGTGCCAGCGCGGTGGCCGCGGCCACCCTCGCGCGGGTCTACGACCGGGTGGGATTCCTGCCGCCGCCGGCATGAGTCATGAATAACGCCGCCACAGACCAGGCCGACGGGTCCAAACCGGGCATCCTCGACCGGCTTCGGTCGCGTTACGGCTGGTTCGACCACGTGATGCGGGCGCAGCAGCGCTACGACGAGTGTCAGGGCAACTTCTTCGCCGCCGGGATGAGCTACTACACCATCTTCGCGCTGTTCCCGTTGGCGATGGTGGGGTTCTCCGTCGGCGGCTTCCTGCTATCGCGGCGGCCCGAGGTGCTCGACGAAATCGAGCGCCGCATCAAGCACTCCATTCCCGGCGAGTTCGGCGACGAGCTGGTGACTTTGATGGACACCGCTATCGGATCGCGCGCCTCGGTGGGTGCCATCGGCCTGGCGACGGCCGCCTGGGTGGGCCTGACCTGGATGGCCAACCTGCGCGAGGCGCTAACCGAGATGTGGGAAAAACGTTCGGAAAAACAGGGTTTCGTCTCGTCAAAGCTGTCGGACCTGGTTGCGATGGTGTGGGCGTTCGGCGCCATGCTCGCCACCATTGCGCTGACCGCGCTGGCCGATCCGAAGCTGATGCGCAAGATCCTGCGCTGGCTCGGTGTTCCCGACTTCGATCTGCTGGGCGCCTTGTTGCGGGTCGCATCGGTCGGGATGGCGGTAGGGGTGTCGTGGCTGTTGTTCACCTGGATGATCGCCCGGCTGCCCCGGGAGTCGGTCAGCCTGGCCAGCGCCGCGCGGGCCGGCGCGATCGCCGCGGTCGGCTACGAGCTGTTTAAGCAGGCCGGCTCGGTGTATCTGCAGTCGGTGGTCAACGGCCCGGCCGGGGCGGTGTTCGGCCCGGTGCTGGGCCTGCTGGTGTTCGCCTACGTCACCACCCGGCTGATCCTGTTCGCCACCGCCTGGGCGGCGACGTCGGCGGACAACCTGCGCGTGGATTGACCCCCACCTCAGCCGGCATACTCCGGGTGCTTGCCGACGTAGGCCTCCACGAACGAGCAGCTCGGCACGATCCGCTTGCCCGCGGCCCGGGTGTCGGCCAGCGCGAAGGCGATCAGCTTGGTGGCCAGCCCCTGGCCACCGAACGCCTTGTCGATCTCGGTGTGGTGGAAGTCCCGCTGATCGCCGCTGTCGCGGTAGGCGGCCAGCCCGGCCCGCACGCCGTCGACGCTGATCTCATAGCGGTGCTGCTCGGGGACATCGGTGATCGTCGGCTCGCTCATGGTTCTCCTTACCTCAGCCACATTCCGCGGCGCATCACCCGCACCAGCTGCAGGTCGGCATCCATCACCACCAGATTAGCCGCGGACCCGACGGCCAAAACCCCGGCGCCGGCGAGGCCGAGCACCCGGGCCGGGGTGGTCGCGGTCATGCGCACCGCCGCGGCCAGCGCCGCGTCGTTCTCGGTGGGGACGCCGCCCAGCAGGTTCACCGCGGTCGCGAACAGCCGGTCCATGGTCGCGGTGCTGCCGGCGATGGTGGCCGTGCCGCGCAGCCGGGCCGCCCCGCCGGCCACCTCCACGTCACGCCCGCCGAGCGTGAACGCCCCGTCGCCGGCCCCGGCGGCGGCCATCGCATCGGTCACCAGCGCGACCCGATCCGGGCCGGCGGTCGCCACGACGTGCCGGATCACCGCCGGATGCAGGTGTACCCCGTCGGCGATCAGCTCGACGGTCACCCGCGGATCGGCCAGCAGCGCCGGCACCGGTCCCGGGTCGCGGTGGTGCAACGCCCGCATCGCATTGAACAGATGGGTGCCGACGGTTGCGCCGGCGTCGATCCCGGCCTGCGTCTGGTCGTAGTCGGCGTCGGTATGCCCCAGCGCCACAATGATTCCCGCGTCGACCAGCCGCCGGATCATGGCCGGCCCGCCGGGCAGCTCTGGTGCCAGGGTCACCATCCGGATCGCGCCGTCGCCGGCGGCCAGCAGCGCAGCGAGCTCGGCGTCGTCGGGGGCGCGCAGCCAGGCGGGGTCGTGGGCGCCGCAGTGGTGCCCGCTCAGCCACGGCCCCTCCAGGTGGATGCCGTCCACCACGCCGCGCCGGGTGGCGTCGGCCAGCACGCGCACCTGGTCCAACAGCACCGCCGGGGCGGCGCTCACCAGGCTGGCCAGCCCGCCGGTGGTGCCGTGCGCGGCGTGCAGCGCGCCCGCGCGATCCGGGCCGTCGGGGTACCCGACACCCCCGCCGCCGTGGCAGTGCATGTCGATGAAGCCCGGTACCACAACGCAATCCGCGAACTCGATGTCGGCGTGCACGGGCCCGGTTCCGCACTCGGCGATCCGCCCGTCGGCCACCGAGACCCAGCCGGGCCGGCAGACCCGGCCATCGAGCACCACGGCGCCGGCGGAGATCACGGTCACGTCGACGCGCCGATCTCAGCCGACACCTGCTCTTCGGCGGGCCAGCGGCCGCCGTTCTCCCAGAAATGCCGGATGTCCTCGAGTTGCCGGCCCTTGGTCTCCGGCGCGTAGCGGTACACGAACGCCAGGCTCAACAGCGCCAGCACCCCGAACACCGCGAACGTTCCGGCGCCGCCCAGCGCGGTGAGCATGGTCAAAAACACCCCGGCGACAATCGCATTGGCCACCAGGTTCGAGGTCAGCATCGCCGACGATCCCATCGACCGCAGCCGCGCCGGCAGGGCCTCCCCGGCGTAGACCCACACCAGCGAACCGAACCCGAAGGTGTAGCCCGCGGTGAACAGCAGCACCCCGCCGAACTTGAGCGCCGCCAGCGCGTCACCGAACGCCGGGCCGGCCGCGAACACCGCGATCAGCAGCGCGTTGGCGACGACCATCGTGGCGATCCCCGACAGCAGGATGGGACGACGGCCCACCCGGTCGATCAACGCCAGCGAGACGAACATCGCCGCCAGCGCGGCCACCTGCACCAGCGCCGGCAGGATCAGCAGCGCGAAATCGCCTTCGAAACCCATCTTTTCGAACAGCCGCGGGCTGTAGTAGACGATCGCGTTGATTCCGGTGATCTGTATGAAGAACCCCAGCGTCACCACGAACAGCGTCGCCCGCAGATACGGCGGCCGCAGCATCTCGCGCAGCACCCCGACCCCGCTGCGGCGTTCCTCCTGCAGCGTCCGGCCGATCTCGGCGAGTTCGCGTTCGGCGGCCTCGATGTTGGGTTCGATGCGGCGCAGGGCGCGGTACGCGTCGTCGACCCGGCCCTGGAGCAGATACCAGCGGGCGGTGTCGGGGATGCGGGCCAGCAGCAGCGTCACCAGCACGGCGGGTACCGCGGCCAGCCCCAGCATCGCCCGCCAGTTGCCGGCCCCGGCCAGCAGGTAGGCGAACAGGTAGCCGGCGATGATCCCGACCACGGTGGCCACCCCGTAGGTGACCAGCAGCGCGCCGCGGGCAGCGGCCGGCGCCGACTCGGCCACGAACACCGGCACCACCACCACCGACACCCCGATGGTGACACCGAGCAGCAGCCGGGCCACGGTCAGCATCGACACCGACGTCGACGCCGCCCCCAGCAGCGCAAACACCGCGTAGCCCAGCGCCACCGAGACCATGGAGCGCTTGCGCCCGATCGCGTTGGCCAGCCACCCGGCGGCCAGGGCGCCGGCGATCTCGCCGATCACCGTTGCGGTGGCCACCATCTCCTGCTGGGCGGCGGTCAGCCCGAAGTCGGCCTCGATGAACAGCAGCGCGCCGGCGATGTTGGACAGGTCGTAGCCGTAGATCACGCCGACACTGGCGGCAGCCACCCCGACCAGCAGTGCCAGCGGCGAGGATCGGCGCAGTTCCCCGATTCGGCCCACCTAGCTCACCGTAGGGGATGGGATCAGCGCACACCCCGATCGGCCAGGGTGGCATACCAATAGGTCAAACCGGCCGCGACGAACTCGACAACACAGGCCACGGTGAACCACGGGTGGGGCATGCCCACGTCGGCCATCGAGATCAACCGGGACACCCCCAGCAGCGCCATGGTCAGCGCCAGTAGCCGCACCGCCCCGGCCGGGATCCGCGGTCGCCGGAACGCCTCGATATAGCCGATGCCGAGCCCGATCAACAGCGCACCGGCCGCCCGGCTCTCGCTGTCGACGGTCGCGTTGACGTCCTGGCCGTCGGGAATGGAGTCCAGCGACAGCGCCATCCGGCTCAGCCCGATCGCGATCAGCAGCAGCCCGGAGAACCCGCCGAAGGCCCGTAGCGCCTTCACCACGTCGAGGCCCGGCCCGGCCGGCGGTTCAGCGCGCGCGCACCCATGATGAGCGCGAACACGATGATCGTGCCGAAGATGCTCACCCCGACCCGCACCGGCACCGTGTCGCCGGCCGGCGCCAGCACCATCGCCTGCGGGCTGGGCCCGTCGGCGGGTGCCCGGGCGACCAGCGAGGGGTCGGGTTCGATCAGGGTGCCGACCCGGGTGCCGGGCGGGGTGGCGAAGCCGTAGTCGAGCAGCTGCGCGGCCTGCTGCCACGGCGGGATCGGCTGCCGGGTGCCGCGCAGCAGCACCGCCACCAGCCGGCGGCCGTCGCGGGTGGCCGCGCCCACGAACGTCTGCCCGGCGTCGTCGGTGTAGCCGGTCTTGCCGCCGAGGGCGCCCGGGTAGTTGTAGAGCAGCTGGTTGTCGTTCTCCAAGGTGTAGCCGGGCACGTCGCCGTAGCCGGGGAACGCGAAGTTCCGCGTGGCGACGATGTCGGCGAACACCGGGTTGTTCCAGGCGTAGCGGTAGAACAGCGCGATGTCGTAGGCCGAGGTGCTCATGCCCGGCCCGTCGAGCCCGGACGGGGTGGCGGCGCGGGTGTCGCGGCCGCCCAGCCTGGCGGCCAGCGCGTTGATCTTGTGCAGCGCCGTGTCCATGCCGCCGAGCTCGGTTGCCAAGGCGTGAGCGGCGTCGTTGCCCGACCCCATCAGCAGGCCGTGCAGCAACTGGTTGACGGTGAAGTCGCCGCCGGGGCCCACGCCGACACGGGTGCCTTCGGCGTTGGCGTCCTCCTGGGTGCCGGGGACGACCTTGGCCAGGTCCAGCTCGTTGATCGCCGCCATCGCGGTCAGCACCTTGATGACGCTGGCGGGCCGGTGCCGGCCGTGCGGGTCGCGGGCGGCGATCACCGCCCCGCTGTCCATGTCGGCCACCAGCCACGACTCGGCGGAGACATCGCCGGGCACCGGCGGGGTGCCGGGCGCGACGACGATTCCGCAACCGGCCAGCGCGTCGCCGCCGACCGGGGTGGCCGGCACCGGCAGCGGCAGTGGCGGCTCACCGGCCAGCGGCACCTCCGAGGCGTCGACGGCGGGCGGGGTGCTCACCTGGTAGGGGCAGCCGGCGGTTGCCGCGTTGAGGCCGGGAGTGGGGTCGGCCATCGCGGTGGGGGCGGCCAGGGGTGCGGCGGCGGTGAGAAAACCGACCGCGACCAGGGCTGATACCGAACGCGCAAAAGTCATCGTGTGTGCAGGGTAGGCGAACCGCGCCGCGAACCGCGGGAGCCACGCTGTGACTGGTGGTGCGGAAGTTACAACTGAAAATACGCCAGGCCCGGGCCGTTGATCCGGCCCAGCCACAGCCGATCGCCGGCTTCGACTACCCCGGTGGCCAGCCCGAACGCCGGATCGGTGCTGCGGAACTGGCTGAGCACCCGGCCGTCGTCGGCGTCGAAGCCGATGACCCACGCCCCGGACTTGGTGTCCGGCAGCCAGCGATACGGCAGCAACCGCCACAGCAGGGTGCGCAGCACCGGCGCGCGCGGCGAGAGCCACTCCGACAGCGCGTTGCGATCCGAGACCATCGCCACCCAGATCCGGCCGTCCCGCCCGGTGGAGATGTTGTCCGGATGGCCGGGCAACTCGCTCACCAGCCCGGTGATCGAACCGGCTCGCGGCCCGGTCAGCCAGTACTTGGACAACCGGCACCCGGTGCTCTCGGCGAACACCACCGCCGATTCGTCGGCGGTCAGCGTCACCCCGTTGGCGAAGTGCAGGCCCGACGCCAGCACCGTCGTCGCGCCGTCGGGGGTGCGCCGCAGCAGCGAGCCGCTGGCGCGGGCCTCGATCACCGAGGCCTTGTAGTACTCGTAGCGGAACCGGTCGGTGGATTCGGTGAAGTAGATGGTGCCGTCGGATGCTTCGACCGCATTTGAACAGAACGTCAGCGGCCGGCCGGCCACATGGCTGACCAGGGTTTCCAGTTGCCCGGATTTCGGGTCGAAGCGCAGCAGGCCGCGGTGGCTGTCGCAGATCAGCAGCCGGTGATCGCGGGTGAAGGCCAGCCCGAGCGGGCGCCCGCCGGTGTCGGTCATCACCCGCGGCGCGGCGGCGCCGGGACCGACCGCGATGATGCGGCCGTCCTCGACACCGGTCCAGATGGCGCCGTCGGCGTCGACGACGACGTCTTCGGCGGCGGTGCCGGGGATCTCGACGACGGTCAGCTTCGGCATCGGGTCGGGCGGGGGCAGCGGGCGCGACGGCGGGGGCCGCCAGCGGACGGGGGAGATGCGCGGCTTGGGGCCCATGTCGATGACATTAAGGCGGCCTCCGCCAATCCGGTTGGCAATGCGCCCGACGGAATAATGTCGTGGTTGGCGGCTGATGCGAGGAGGGCCGATGAGATATGTCGACAAGGGCCGGCTCCTGCTGTGGTTCGGCGTGTTGCTGTTCCTGCTGGGTTTGCTCACCGGTTTGGTGACCGGGCCGATGAACAACCCGCGGATGGGGTTGTCCTCGCATCTGGAAGGCGTGATGAACGGCGTGTTCCTCGTGGTGCTCGGTCTGTTGTGGGGCCGCTTGCGGCTCTCGGCGCGCTGGCTGACGGCGCTGTTCTGGTTGGTGCTCTACGGCACCTATACCAATTGGGCTACCACCCTGGCCGCAGCGATCTTCGGCACCGGCCGGACGACTCCGATCGTGGGGGCCGGTCACCATGGCGCCGCGTGGCAGGAGAATCTCGTCGACGCCGGTCTGTACAGCTTGACCGTGGCGATGCTGGCGGTCTGCGTGATCGCGCTGGTCGGCCTGTGGCCGGGCGCCGGCCGGCCGCAGTGAGGAACCCGCGCGCCTAGGCTGGGTTGCGATGACGACGGCGGTGGACGACTTCGAGGCGTTGCGGCCTCACCTGCTGGCGGTGGCCTACCGGCTCACCGGGATGTTCGCCGACGCCGAAGACATCGTGCAGGACGCCTGGCTGCGTTTCGATGCCGCCGAGCGTGACGAGATCGTCGACCTGCGGGCATGGTTGACGACGGTGGTGAGCCGGCTCGGCCTGGACCGGCTGCGCTCGGCGCCGCGGCGCCGCGAAACCTATGTGGGCGAATGGCTTCCGGAGCCGGTGGTGACCGGCGTCGACGAGCCGTTGTCGGCGGTGGTGGCCGGCGAGGACGCCCGGTTCGCCGCGATGGTGGTGCTGGAGCGGCTGACCCCGGATCAGCGGGTGGCGTTCGTGCTGCACGACGGCTTCGCGGTGCCGTTCGGGGAGGTCGCCGCGGTGCTGCACACCACCGAGGCCGCCGCCCGCCAGTTGGCGTCGCGGGCCCGCCGGGCCGTTGCCGCCGACCCGCCGCCGGAACCCGACCCGCGGCACGCCGAGGCGGTCGGATCGCTGATGGCCGCGATGGCCGCCGGTGACCTGGACGCGGTGGTGGCGTTGCTGCATCCCGACGTGACGTTCACCGGCGACGCCAACCGCCGGGCGCCGACCGCGGTGCGGACCATCCACGGCCCGGAGAAGGTGGCGCGGTTCCTGTTCGGCCTGGCGCGGCGCTACGGGCCAACGCTGCTCAGCGCGAACCAGTTGGCACTGGTCAACGGCGAGCTCGGCGCCTACACGTCCGGGGCTCCGGCTGCCGACGGGTTCGCCGAGCTGCTGCCCCGCGTCACCGCGATGACGGTGCGCGACGGCCTGGTCTATGCCGTCTGGGACATCGCCAACCCCGACAAATTCAGTGGTTCCCCGCTGCGCGGTGCCGCGAGCCTGTAGTTAGCGAGATGTGCACTCGCACTTTTGCACGCTAACTACAGTCTCGGGACGTCACTGGGCCCACGGCACCCGGCAGGCATCCCCCGAGCTGAACCCCTGCTCGGTGATGCCCAGCGCCGAATACATCCGGGCCCGCATGTTCTCGACGCCGATCTGATACGTCAGCTCGATGACGCCGTCGTCGCCGAATCGCGCGCGCAGATCGGCGACCTGGGCGTCGGTGACCGAGTGCGGATCGGTGGTGACGGCGTTGGCGTAGGCAATGGCGGCCCGCTCGTCGGCGGTGAAGCGCGGCGAGGTGGCGTAGTCGTCGATCTCCTTGAGGCGTTCGACGTCCAGGCCCTCCAGCCGGGCCAGCATGGCGCCGAAGTCCACGCACCACGAGCAGCCGATGGTGCGGGCGGTCCAGAACACCGCCAGATCGCGCACTTCGGCGGGCAGCTTGCGTGACGCGGACTGCAGCAATCCTTCATGCGCGGCGGCGGCGACCAGCAGTCGCCGGTGATGCGCGATGACGGTGAAGGGCTCGGGGACCTCGCCGAAGCGCCGTTTGGCGTAGCGGTACATCGCGCGGGTCAGCAGGCCGGTCTTCTTGGGGGACAGCGGTTCGATACGCGGTTGAGTGCTCATACCCGGTAGACGAGGCAACTCGGCTTGATGTGACGAGCAGGGGCCTCAGAGCAGGAACGGCACCAGCGCCTTGCGGTCGGTGGGGTAGTCGGCGAACTTCTCCCGGTACCAGCGGTGCGTCTGCAGGGCCCGGGGGATCAGGTTGCCCGCGGTGATCAACAGGATCACCACGCCGGGCAGCGCCCAGGTCAGGATCGCGAAACCCGTCCAGGCGATGAGCTCGCCCAGATAGGCCGGGCTGGTGACGAATCGGAAGCCGCCGCCGAACGGAATCCGGTACTCGGCGGCACCGGGGTTGTTCTTGTCGCGCAGGTTGCGCACGATCGACTCGGAGCTGATCAGCAGCGCGAACCCGCACAGGTAGATCACCAGGCCCACCACGAAACGCGGGTCGGTCAGCCAGGAACGGCCGTACTGCCCCAGGTAGTCGTGGCTGAACAGCGCACCGTTGAGGTAGCCGTGCATCGTCGTGACGAGCATGCCCATCACCACCACCGAGATGTTGAATGTGCTGCGCTTGCCGGGCACCTGCCGGATCGCCAGCGGGAAGAACCAGCCGCGGTTGGCGTAGTGCAGCGCCCAGATCCCGGCCAGCACCAGCGACGTCGGCTCGAACCGGGCCGGCCCGCTCAAGTAGGCGATGGCGAAGACCACCGTCGCCGGGATCTCCATCAGCCACCAGCCGAACTTCGGGTTCAGGTTGAACCCGAGTTTGGCCGAGGAGAACCGGCCGTAGGAGCTCTGGCCGAAGAAGCCGCCGATGATCACGAACGCGGCGAAGCCGAACGCGAAGGTCAGGACGGTGTCGTAGACGCTGTTCCCGGTGTACCAATGCATGTCAGATGGTCTATCACGTCGCGGTGTGGGCGCCGCGGGCCCGTCTCACTCAATGGCGGCTGACAACAGCACCGTGAGCCTGTAGTTGCCGTGACGCCCACCCGTAATTTCACACGCCAACTACAGTCTCGCGGTTTACATCGACACCACAACGAAACCCAGTGCGGCGGTGCACAACGCAAGCATGCCGCTCGCATTGACGAACAGGTTCCGGCCGAAATCGCCGGCCGCGACGTGCATCCCGATGGCGACTGTGAAATAGCCGACCAGCGCCGCACAGGTCAGCAACGCAAGCGGCGGAAACCAGATCCCGAGGATCAGGCCGGCTGCGGCTGCCACCTTCAGTACCGGCAGCACGCGCCAGAAGCGACGGGGAAACCGGACGTCGACCAGGCAGTCGCGGATGAAGTCGACGGGTTTCCAGCAGAGAGCCGCATCGGCGAACTGGATCCCGGCCAGCACGGCCAGCGGCCACCACGTGACGATCATGACTGAGCTCCTCATGGTGTACGACGAATGGGGATACACCGTGGAGACGAGACAGCTCGCGACAATGTGACGGATTTGCCGAGCAGTCGCGAAAGCCCCCAACTCGCGGCGGAATTGGGGGCTTTCGCGACTGCTCGCGCAAAATGGTGCCAGGGAAATCAGCGGGCGAACATCAAGGCCCGCTTGACCTCCTGGATCGCCTTGGTGATCTCGATGCCGCGCGGGCAGGCGTCGGTGCAGTTGAACGTGGTGCGACAGCGCCACACCCCGTCGACCTCGTTGAGGATGTCCAACCGCTCCGCGGCACCCTCGTCACGCGAGTCGAAGATGAACCGGTGGGCGTTGACGATCGCCGCCGGCCCGAAGTAGGACCCCTCGCTCCAGTACACCGGGCAACTGGTGGTGCAGATGCCACACAGGATGCACTTGGTGGTGTCGTCGTAGCGGTGCCGGTCGTGCTGGCTCTGGATCCACTCCCGGGTGGGCGGGTTACCGGAGGTGATCAGGTAGGGCTTGATCGCCTTGTAGGCGTCCATGAACGGTTCCATGTCGACCACGAGGTCTTTTTCCACCGGCAGCCCACGCATCGGCTCGATGGTCAGCGTCAGCTCCTTGCCCGGCTTTTTGGGCAGGATGTCACGCATCAGCAGCTTGCAGGCCAGCTTGTTGTTGCCGTTGACCCGCACCCCGTCGGAGCCGCACACCCCGTGCGCGCAGGAGCGCCGGAAGGTCAGTGTGCCGTCCAGGTAGCTCTTGACGTAGATCAGCAGGTTCAGCAGCCGGTCGGTGGGCAGCGCCGGCACCCGGAAGCTCTGCCAGCCATCGGTGGCGGCGTACTGGTCGGGGTTCTCCGGGTTGTACCGGGCGATCTTGAGCGTGACCATCCGGGCGCCCTCGGGGACCGGCGGCAGCGGCGGGTCACCGGCCGGCGGGCCGTCGACCAGCGCCACCGGTGCCGCGCTCGACGGACCGGGCGAGCAGCAGCCTGAATCTGATGAGCAGCAGCCGGAGTCAGCTGAAGAGGACATCAGTACTTCCGTTCCTTCGGTTCGTAGCGGGTCTGCACCACCGGCTTGTAGTCCAACCGGATGTCGGCGATCAGGTCGGTGCCTTCCTTGTAGGCCATGGTGTGGCGCATGTAGTTGACGTCGTCGCGGTTGGGGTAGTCCTCGCGGGCGTGCCCGCCGCGCGACTCCCGGCGATTCAGCGCACCGACCACGGTGACCTCGGCCAGCTCCAGCAGAAAGCCCAGCTCGATGGCCTCCAGCAGATCGGAGTTGAAGCGTTTGCCCTTGTCGTGCACGGTGATTCGGGCGTAGCGCTCCTTGAGCGCGTGGATGTCGCTCAGCGCCTGCTTGAGTGTCTTCTCGGTGCGGAACACCGCGGCGTTGTTGTCCATCGACTGCTGCAGCGCACCGCGGATGTCGGCGACGCGCTCGTTGCCGTGCTCGGACAAGATGTCGGCGACCCAGTTGACCACCATCTCGGCCGGGTTCTCCGGCAACTCGGTGAACTCGTGGGTGTTGGCGTACTCGGCGGCGGCGATACCGGCGCGACGGCCGAACACGTTGATGTCCAGCAGTGAGTTGGTGCCCAGCCGGTTGGCGCCGTGCACCGACACGCAGGCACACTCGCCGGCGGCGTAGAGCCCCGGCACCACCGCGGTGTTGTCGCGCAGCACCTGCCCGGTCACCGTGGTGGGGATGCCGCCCATCACGTAGTGGCAGGTGGGGTAGACCGGCACCAGCTCGGTGACCGGGTCGACGCCCAGGTAGGTGCGGGCGAACTCGGTGATGTCGGGCAGCTTCTCCTCGAGCACGTCCTCGCCGAGGTGGCGCACGTCGATGTAGACGTAGTCCTTGTTCGGCCCGGCGCCGCGGCCCTCGAGCACCTCGAGCACCATCGAGCGGGCCACGATGTCGCGCGGTGCCAGGTCGACGATCGTGGGGGCGTAGCGCTCCATGAACCGCTCACCGTCG
This sequence comes from Mycobacterium sp. pW045, assembly GCF_041287085.1. Taxonomy (NCBI): domain Bacteria; kingdom Bacillati; phylum Actinomycetota; class Actinomycetes; order Mycobacteriales; family Mycobacteriaceae; genus Mycobacterium; species Mycobacterium sp. pW045. The sequence continues at coordinate 203,127 of NZ_JBGGKU010000003.1, forward strand.
GCGTTGAGCAGCCGGCCGCCCTCACCGCGCACCGCCTCGGAGATGAGAATGCCCAGCCCGGCCAGGCCCGTCGGGTGGAACTGGTGGAACTCCATGTCCTCCAACGGCAGACCCTTGCGGAAGACGACGCCCATGCCGTCACCGGTCAGGGTGTGGGCGTTGGAGGTGGTCTTGTACATCCGGCCCGAACCGCCGGTGGCCAGCACGATCGCCTTGGCGTGGAAGACGTGGATTTCGCCGGTGGCCAGCTCGTAGGCCACCACGCCGGTGGCCACCGGGCCCGACGGGGTGTCGGTGAGCACCAGGTCCAGCACGTAGAACTCGTTGAAGAACTCCACGTTGTGCTTGACGCAGTTCTGGTACAGCGTCTGCAGGATCATGTGGCCGGTGCGGTCGGCGGCGTAACACGCACGGCGCACCGGGGCCTTGCCGTGGTCGCGGGTGTGCCCGCCGAACCGGCGCTGGTCGATGCGGCCCTCGGGGGTGCGGGAGAACGGCATGCCCATGTTCTCCAGGTCCAGCACCGCGTCGATGGCCTCCTTGGCCATGATCTCCACGGCGTCCTGGTCGGCCAGGTAATCGCCGCCCTTGACGGTGTCGAAGGCGTGCCACTCCCAGTTGTCGTCCTCGACGTTGGCCAGCGCGGCGCACATGCCGCCCTGCGCGGCGCCGGTGTGGCTGCGGGTCGGGTAGAGCTTGGTCAGCACCGCAGTCCGAGCGCGGGGCGCGGCTTCCACCGCCGCGCGCATCCCGGCACCGCCTGCGCCGACGATCACCACGTCGTATCGATGTTCCTGAATCACCGCGATATCACCCGTTCGTAGGAGATCTGCCGTCAAGAAATGTTCGGATCGAAGCTCAGCAGCACGTAGCTGCCCAGCGCCAGCGTGAAGACCATCGACACCGCCAGCAGGCTCAGCAGCCAGAACCGGCTGCGGCCGCTGCGGGTGTAGTCACTGATGATGGTGCGCATGCCGTTGCCGCCGTGCAGCTGAGCCAGCCACAGCAGGCTCAGGTCCCAGATCTGCCAGAACGGCGAGCGCCAGCGCTCGGCCACGAAGTTGAAGTCGATCCGGTACACCCCGTCGTCCCACATCAGCATGATGAACAGGTGCCCGAGCACCAGGAAGATCAGTACGGCGCCGGAGAACCGCATGAACAGCCAGGTGTACTTCTCGAAGTTGGCCATCCCCTTGTGCCGGAACGGCGCGCGCGGGTCGCCCAGGCTGGCGGGCCGGTCGCGGTCCGGGCCGCGCACCGGGGCCAGCGCGCCGCGGCCGAGTTGCAGATCAGGTGTGCTCATAAGAATCGCTCCGCCATGTGCATGCCGATCCGGACCACCACCGGCACCATCACCACCAGCCAGACAGCGCCGACCGCCACCAGCATCTGGCGCTGCCAGCGGCAGCCCTGCCACCAGAAGTCGATCAGGATCAGCCGGACGCCGTTGAGGCCGTGGAATAGCACCGCGGCGACCAGGCCCAGCTCCATCAGGCCGACGAGCGGGGTCTTGTAGGTCGCGATCACCTCGGTGTAGGCCTGCGGGCTGACCCGCACCAAAGCCGTGTCGAGCACGTGGACGAACAGGAAGAAGAAGATGGTCGCACCGGTGATCCGGTGCAGCGCGAACGCCCACATGCCGGGGTCGCCCTTGTACAGACTCTGCCGCCGGGGACGCCGGGTGGTCGCCTGCGTCCCGGCTCCCGCCGTCTCGACGGATGTCGCCGTCATCTAGCGCCTCCAATATCTGTAGCCGCCATGCTTGCGGCAGCTACCCAACGCCATCGCTGTCAGTAAACCTCGGCTTGGACTCTAAACCCATCCACAGGGTCGAAACGACCTCGCCGAAGTTACCGACGGGTAGAAATGGTCGAAGTTAGGGTGACGTTCGACAAGCCGAACTGGACGGACAAGGTGACGTGATGGTCTCCGAACGATATGGGCGCAGCTGAGATGGCTGCCGTGGTCGACTGGGAAGTGTTGCGGCGCAATGCAATTTCGGTCGCCGCCAACGCCTATGCGCCGTATTCGCGGCTGCGGGTCGGCGCGGCCGCCCTTGCCGCCGACGGACGGTTGTTCACCGGCTGCAATGTGGAGAATGTCTCATATGGCCTGAGCCTGTGCGCCGAGTGTGCGGTGGTCGCCGCGCTGTGTACCGCCGGGGGAGGCCGGCTGGTGGCGCTGTCGTGCACCGACGCCGCCGGCAACCTGCTGATGCCCTGCGGCCGGTGCCGGCAGGTGCTGCTCGAACACGGCGGACCCGAGCTGCTCGTCGACCATCCCGCCGGCGCCCGGCGGCTCTCGGAACTGCTGCCCGACGCGTTCGGACCCGACGCATGGGGCTGAACCGCTCCTTTGACGCCCCGACCCTGATCGCCGCCAAGCGCGACGGTCAGCGGCTGAGCGACGCCGCGATCGACTGGCTGATCGACTCCTACACGGCCGCCGAGATCGCCGAAGAGCAGATGGCGGCGTTGCTGATGGCGATCTTCCTGCGCGGCATGGACACCGGCGAGACGGCGCGTTGGACCGCGGCGATGATCGCCTCCGGGGAGCGGATGGACTTCGGCGAGCTGCGGCGCGACGGGCGCCGGGTGCCGACCGTCGACAAACACTCCACCGGCGGGGTGGGCGACAAGATCACGTTGCCGCTGGTGGCGGTGGTCGCCGCCTGCGGTGCCGCGGTGCCGCAGGCCTCCGGCCGCGGCCTGGGCCACACCGGCGGCACGCTGGACAAGCTGGAGTCGATCGCGGGTTTCGACCCGGTGCTGCCGACGGCCCGGCTGCGGGAGCAGCTGGCAACCGTCGGGGCGGCGATCTTCGCCGCCGGTGCCCTGGCACCGGCCGACGCCAAGCTGTATGCGCTGCGCGACATCACCGCCACGGTGGAGTCGCTGCCGCTGATCGCCAGCTCGGTGATGAGCAAGAAACTGGCCGAAGGGGCGCAGGCGCTGGTGCTCGACGTCAAGGTCGGCTCGGGCGCCTTCATGAAGTCGCCCGGTCAGGCCCGGCAGCTCGCCGAGCTGATGATCGACCTGGGGGCGGCCCACGGCGTGCCGACCCGCGCCCTGCTCACCGACATGAACAGCCCGCTCGGGGCGACCGTCGGCAACGCCTTGGAGGTCGCCGAGGCACTCGACGTGCTGGCCGGCGGCGGGCCCGAGGACGTGGTGGCGCTGACCGTGGCGCTGGCCACCGAGATGCTGGAGCTGGCCGGGCTGGACGACCGTGAGCCGGCCGCGACGCTGGCCGACGGCACCGCGATGGACGCCTTCGCCGCGATGGTCGCCGCCCAGGGCGGTGATCTGAGCGTCGCGCTGCCGGTGGCGGCATGCTCGGAGACCGTCACCGCATCCCGGGACGGCACAATGGGGGAAATCGACGCGATGGCGGTGGGTATGACGGCATGGCGGCTGGGAGCGGGGCGCTCCCGCCCGGGTGAACGGGTGCAGGCCGGTGCCGGCGTGCGCATCCACCGCCGGCCGGGGGAGCCGGTCACCGCCGGCGAGGCGCTGTTCACGCTGTACACCGACGCGCCCGAGCGGTTCGGGCCGGCGCACGCCGAGCTCGACGGCGGCTACCGGATCACCGACGCCGCGGCGGTCCCAGCGCGCCCACTGATCATCGGAGCGGCCCCGTGACCACACCGCTGACCCTGGAGACGATCCGGCAGGCGCCCAAGGCGCTGCTGCACGACCACCTCGACGGTGGGTTGCGGCCGGCCACCGTCGTCGACATCGCCGGGCAGGTCGGCTACGACGGCCTGCCCGCCACCGACACTGAAGAGCTGGCGACCTGGTTTCGCACCCGCTCGCACAGCGGGTCGCTGGAGCGGTATCTGGAGCCGTTCAGCCACACCGTGGCGGTGATGCAGACCCCCGACGCGCTGTTCCGGGTCGCCGCCGAGTGCGTGGAGGACCTGGCCGCCGACGCGGTGGTCTACGCCGAGGTGCGGTTCGCGCCCGAACTGCACATCGAAGGCGGGCTGTCGTTCGACGCGGTGACCGATGCGGTGCTGGCCGGGTTCGCCGAGGGGGAGCGCTGGGCCGCGGCGGCCGGCCGCGACATCACCGTGCGCTGCCTGGTCACCGCGATGCGGCACGCGGCGCTGTCGCGGGAGATCGCCGAGCTGGCGATCCGGTTCCGCGACAAGGGCGTGGTCGGGTTCGACATCGCCGGCGCCGAGGCCGGCCACCCGCCGAGCCGGCACCTGGATGCGTTCGAGTACATGCGCGACCACAACGCCCGCTTCACCATCCACGCCGGCGAGGCCTTCGGGCTGCCGTCCATTCATGAGGCGATCGCGTTCTGCGGCGCCGACCGGCTCGGGCACGGGGTGCGGATCACCGACGACATCACCGTCGATGACGACGGTCAGGTACGGCTGGGCCGGCTGGCGGCGATCTTGCGGGACAAGCGGATCCCGCTGGAACTGTGCCCGAGCTCGAACGTGCAGACCGGCGCGGTCGGCAGCATCGCCGAGCACCCGTTCGACCTTTTGGCGCGCGCCCGGCTGCGGGTGACGGTGAACACCGACAACCGGCTGATGAGTGACACCACCATGAGCAAAGAGATGGCGGTGCTCGCCGAGACGTTCGGCTACGGCTGGACCGATCTGCAGCGGTTCATGGTGAATGCGATGAAATCGGCATTCATCCCGTTCGATCAGCGGGTGGCGATAATCGAGGAAGTGATCAAGCCGCGATTCGCGGTGCTGGTCGGCTGAATCCGCCGGGTCGCTGAAAGGCGAAAGCCGGACAACCGCGATTGCGATTGCCCGGCCTTCTCCAACGAGATCAGTGCTCGGTGACAGTGGCCTCCGGGTCGCCTTCCTTCCAGGTGATGATGCCGTGCTCGAAGGTGGTCTGCTTGGTCCCATCAGCGTTGGTGGTCTCATCGCTGGTCGGGTAACCGAGCTTGCCCTGCGAACCGCCCAGCTCGTTCCACTTGTCGCGGATCTTGCCCCACACCACGTATGACCGGGTGGTGTGAACGATCACGCCGCCGTCGAACTGCTGGTAGACGCCGCCGTCGGGGTTCTTCTGCTCGGCCCCGGTCGGCTCGCCCAGGCTCTGCTTGGCCTCGGCGTCCAGCGAGTCCAGCTTGGCCAGGATGGGGCCGGCGACGGTGTACTCCTTGCCGTCCGCGCCGGTCATCTCGGTGGAGCTGGCGGCGCCGCTCTCCTCGGTGGGGGTGGTGACCGCCGACGAGATCACCGAGCTGGCCGAGGATGCGACCGAGCTGGCCGAGCTCAGGGCCTCGCTGGTCTTCTCATTGGTGCTGCTGCAACCCGTGCCGATCAACCCGAGCCCCAAAACTGCGGCGGATACAGCTGCGGCTCGTTGTGTCGCCTTGCGCATGTGTAGTCCTTTCGAATTTGGAAGGGCCCCGCAAACCCACACGGCCCGGCCAGAGGTTATCGGCCAGATGTTATCGGGGATACGACCACCGGGCAATGAAATCGGGCAAATGGTTGCGGCAATTGTCGGTGAATTCCGGCGATACTTGCCGCCATACCCGCACCGCCGGCGACACCGATGATGCCGCCGGCCGCCGCGGCAGGGGCGAGAAGACGCTGAGTTCGGGCGCGTTACTCGCGCCGCAGCCGCGACTGCACGAACTGCTCGAGCTGCTCCCATTCCTTGACCGCCGGAGCGAACGGACGCTGCGGTTCGGCCACCGATTCCCGATCGAGCACATAGCCGACCATTCGGCCCAGCGCGCGATCCGGTTTGAGGGTTTCGGCGACCACGCCGTCCTCGGCGTAGCTGCCCACGTCCAGCAGGAACTCCACGGCCAGTTCAAGTTGCTCGCGGTCCACGGCGTCGGGCCCGTCGGTCAGGTCGTCGACCATCCCGGACAGCACGTAGACGTTGTCGTCGGTGATGTCGATGGCCAGTGAGCCGTCGGTCGCCGCGGTGCGGATGTCGTCGTAGGTGCTCAGATCCGACAGGTCGTGATCGTGCTCGTCGGCCAGGTAGCGGGCCAGGGCACGCTCGGAGTTGAACACGCTGATCCGGCCGTTGCGGCCGAGGAACACCGGCTCGTCGCCGAGGTAGCAGCGCAGCGTGAAGAACGTCCCGTTGTCGGTCATGATCCGGATCGGATCGATGCCCACCTTGGCCCAGAAGTCCGCGTCGCCGCCGAGCACCACGCGGTCACCGCGGGCGCGTTCGACGGCCGCCTCGGTGGTCTCGGTGCCGTCGGCGGTTTCGGCATCGGCGGCTGCCACCTCGGTCTCGGCCTCGGTCACCTCGACCGGGGGTTCTTCGGCCAGTTCGTCGGCTGCCCGCGACGACGCGGCGGCGTCGACGTCGGGTGTGGCGAGGACCCCTTCGATCGCCGCCAACACGTTGCTCCAGCTGCGGCCGATGATGTCGCCGATCTGGTTCCACCGCTTGCGGCCGGCCCGGCCGGTGAAGTTGTCGACGCCACCGGCGAGCGTGCCCAGGCTCGGGTTGCCGTTGAAGAACTTCGTCACCGCGGTCAGGTCGCAGACCGTCCCGATGGAGGACACGATCTCCAGGGCGTCGGCCACCGAGCGCACGGACTGCTTGCTGGGCTTGTCGGCCAGCAGTTCCTCGACCGCGATCAGGTCGTACTGGCGGTTGCGGGGCGGGTTGAGCTTGTGGGCGTTGGCCTCGACCAGCCGCGGCCAGGCGGGATGATCCGCCAGGTCGTTGTCGGTGTTGGTCCGCACGAACGCCACCAGGTCGGCCGCGGTGGCGAAGACGTAGAGGTCTTCGTCCTTGCCGAGGAACGCCTCCCACTCGTCACCGGCGTCGCGCCAGCGCGGCGCCCACAGCGTGTAGCGGTCACCGGCGGTCACCGCAAGACGGATCGGTACGAGGTCAGCTGCCATGGCGCACAGAGTAGCGAGGTGCCCGGTGGCTGCCCGAACCGGGATTAGCGCCGGGATCAGCGCCGGGATTGGCGACCGGATTGCCGACCGGATTGGCGACCGGATTGTCACCGCCCGCAACCGCGGATAAAGAATCCTGAATTTCTTGTGTTAACAATGGCGTCGCCCTCATCTTTTAGTTAGGTTCACTTTCGCCGGGGATGTGTGTGCAACGCATAAAGCCCGGGGTCGGGGAGGCGGCGATGACGACTATGCGATTACGTCAGCTGGGGGCGGCGGTATCGGCGGTGCTGTGCGCCGTCATGGTGGCCGCGACGCCCACACACCCGGGCGCCGGTTTCGGCGTGGACCAGCTCACCGCCCGGCTGCGGCTGCTGGCAGACGAGGGCTGGATCATGAGTGGCACCGGCGTGCCCGACCCGACCGTGGGCTCCTACTTCAGCCAGATTCTGGCCGGCTATCTGCAACCGGCCTCGCCGCACTTCGACGGCCAGCCGAGCTTCCCCGGCTACAACTTCGTCGGCCTGACCACCCCCGAGCAGTTCTGCCCGTTCGTGTGCCTGCCGGATCAGCCGCCGCTCAACTTCGGCGACTCGCTGGACGCCGGTGTCGCCGCGCTGCACCAGTCGATCCTGCCGCAGCTGCTGGCCGGCGATAACGTCACGGTGTTCGGTTACTCCCAGAGCGCCGCCATCGCCACCATCGAGATGAACGCCCTGATCGCCAACGCCGGGTCGGACGGTTACCCGGGCATGGATGCGCTGGGCAATCTCCACTTCGTGCTGATCGGTGATCCCAACAACCCGAGCGGCGGCATCCTGGACCGCTTCCAGTTCCCCGATGGCCAGCACATGCCGTTCGTGAACATCCCGCTGAGCCTGGCCGCCACCCCCACCGAACACATCTCGTCGGACATCTACACCGGCGAGTACGACGGCTGGGCGAACTTCCCGCAGGACCCGACCAACCTGCTGGCCGTCATCAACGCCCTGATCGGCATCCTGACGGTGCACCCGTACTACCCGCTCTACAGTGCCGAGCAGTTGGCCAGCGCGGTCAACGTCGGCACCATCGGCGACGCCGACTTCTACATGATCCCGCAGAACCTGCCCATCCTGCAGTTCATGTTCAACGGCGGGACCGCCGGCCAGTTCTTCGGCGACTTCTTCTCACCGTGGGCGAGGTTGGTCATCAACTGGGGCTACGGCAATGCCGGCAACCCGGACGTCAACGGGATGTACCAGATCGCCGGCGGCGAGTTCATCAACGGCAGCCCGTATCAACAGGCGTTCGGGGTGGCCGGGGGACCGTGGGCGATGACGCCGACCGGCGAGCTCTACGACGGCTCCGGCGTGGCGGGGCTGTTCATGAAAATGGACCCGTTGCAGATGCTGGCCGGCACCCAGAACGCGCTGATCCAGAGCCTGGTCGGGCCGTGGGCGGATGTCGCCGCCGCGGCCAACGGCGGTGTGTTGAGCACCTCGGACATCAGCACCATCACCGGCGTCACCGACTTCCTGCAGGTCATCACGGGTTATGACCTGGTCAACTCGATCGACAAAGTCGTGCTCGACGGCTGGAGCAGCCTGACGGACTCGCTGGACCTGACCGACACGCTCGGTCCCGACGCGGTGCTGAGCGGAGTCGGCGTTCCCGGCGACGGGCTGCTGGGCCTGGTCAGCCTGGGTTTCGACCTGTTCAACTTCTTCGGCGCTTAGCGGCGCGACGGGCGAGTCGGCGCAGACGCCAGTAGGACGTCCGTCCACCGTGATGAACGACTGGACCATCATTGTGGAGTTGACAACGCGCGCTTTCTTTATAGGCTCTACGCTGAATTCCGCCTTATAGATCCATGTGAAGTCGTCAGGCGGGGTCCCACTGCGACTAATGGCGTGACGCGACGACCCGGGAGGCCCGAATGACGGCTACACGACTGCACCGGTTGGGTGCGACGGCACTGGCGGCGCTGTGCGCGGTGCTGCTCGGGTTGTCGTCGCTGCTGGCGCCGACGCTGGCGTCTCGGCTGGAGAAGGCGATCGCCGAGATCGTGCTGCTGGCCGGCGGGGGCTGGATCATGACCGGCACCGGCCAGTCCGACCCGACCATCGGCAACTACATGGACGTGGTGCGGGACTTCTACCTGCAGCCGTTGGCGCCGTGGTTCGCCGGGCAGACGGTCTTCCCCGACTACACGTTCGAGGGCCTGATCACCCCCGAACAGTTCTGCCCGATCGTCTGCCAGCCGTTGCCGGTCCCGCAGCTGGACTTCGCGGCCTCGCTGGCGGAGGGCTCCGCCAACTTGGACGCGGCGATCCGCCCGCAGCTGGAGGCCGGCGAGCAGGTCACGGTGTTCGGCTACTCGCAGAGCGCCGTGGTCGCCACCCTGGCGATGCAGAAGCTGCTCGCCGACGTGCCGGGCGGCTCCTACGACCCCGACAACCTGCACTTCGTGCTGATCGGTGACCCGAACAGCGCGATCGGCGGCATCCTGAGCCGGCTCGACTTCGCCGACGGCTTCGACGGGAACATGCAGCACATCCCGTTCCTGGGCATCCCGCTGGGCATCGGGGCGGGTCCGACCGACTTCGCGGCCAGCATCTACAGCACCGAATACGACGGCTGGTCCAGCTTCCCGCAGGACCTCAGCAACCTGCCGGCGGTGATCAACGCGCTGATGGGCATCCCGGCGGTGCACGGCGCCTACTTCAACGACAACCTCGGCAACGCGATCGACCTCGGCTCGATCGGCGGGAACGACTTCTACATGCTTCCCACCGCCCAGTTGCCGATACTGGGACCGCTTTACGGGCTCGGCGACTTCGGCAAGCTGGCCGGTGACGCGCTGGCGCCGTTGCTCAAGCTGGTCATCGACTGGGGTTACGGCAACCCGGGCGCCCCGGATGCCGGCATCACCGTCGACGGTGTCGGCCCGATCGGGGCGGCCGGCGCCTGGGCGGTCACCGCGACCGGTCAGCTGTCGGAGGACACCGGCGTTGCCGGGTTCCTGCTGCGGATGGACCCGCTGCAGATGCTGGCCGGCCTGCAGTACGCCGGGGTGCAGAGCCTGACCAACACCATCAACAACCTGCTGGACTTCGCCGGGCAGGACCCGCTGTCGCAGTCGGTGGTCGACACCCTGCTGGGCGGCTACAACCTCACCCTCGAGCTGGACCAGCTGCTGCTCAACGGGTGGCAGGACCTGGCCACCGAGTGGAACCTGCTCGACGTGCTGGGGCCGGACGCGATCTTCAACGGTGCGCCGCTGATCTCCGCGCAGCCGCTGCTGGACCTGCTCGGGGTGGGCTTCAGCATCCTCAACTACCTCGACGCCTGATCCGATGCGACACCGGCGTCTGCTGGGGGCAGCACTGCTCGCAGCGGCGTCGGTGGCGGCGGCCGGTGCGCCGGCCGGGCCTGGCCCGCAGTTCCGGCCCGACGTGGTGCTGCTGGCCGACGAAGGCTGGATCATGGGGCCGACCAGCATCCCCGACCCCACCGTCGGCGGCTACCTGGAGTCGGTGCTGGACCGGTTCCTGCAACCCGTCACGCCGTGGTTTCCCGGGCAGCCGACGTTCCCGGGCTACCGGTTCGAGGGCTTGGTCACCCCCGAGCAGTTCTGCCCGCTGGTGTGCCTGCCGCCGCCGAATCCCTACCTGACCTTCGCCGAGTCGGTGGCCCGCGGCGTCGACATCCTGCACGACGCCATCGTGCCGCAATTACAGGCCGGCGATCACGTCACGGTGTTCGGCTACTCGCAGAGCGCCACCATCTCCACCCAGGAGATGATCAACCTGCTCGCCGAGCCGCCGGGCGGCGGCTATGACCCCGACAACCTGGACTTCGTGCTGATCGGCAACCCCAACAACCCGCTCGGCGGGGTGCTGACCCGCTTCCCGGCCTGCCCGCTGTTGAGCGACCAGCCGGTGCACCTGCCGTTTTTGGGCATCCCGCTGAGCATCGGGCCCACCCCGACCAGTGGGTTCGACATTGACAGCTACACCGGCGAGTACGACGGCCTGGCCAACTTTCCGCAGGACCCGGCCAACCTGCTGGCCATGCTCAACGCGCTGATCGGCACGGCGACCGTGCACTTCTCCTATCTGGAGTTCGACAACCTCTCCGAGACCGTCGAGCTGGGCACCATCGGTGACACCGACTTTTACCTGATCCCCCAGCAGCTGCCGATCCTGTGGCCGGTCTATGCGCTCGGTGACATCGGCAAGGTCGTCGGCGACGCGCTGGCGCCGTGGCTCAAGCTGGTCATCGACTGGGGCTACGGCAACCCGGGCGACCCGTTCGTGGGCGTCAACGGAACCGACGCGGTGGGGCCCTGGGCGGTCACCGCCGGCGGGCAGCTGGCCGAGGGCTCCGGCGTCGCCGGGTTCCTGCTGCGGATGGATCCGCTGCAGATGCTGGCCGGCGTGCAGTACGCCGCGGTGCGCAGCGTCGTCGACCCGGTCAATGCCCTGCTGGGCTTCGCCGGGCACGACCCGCTGCCCGATTCGCTGGTCGAGGCCCTGCTGACCGGCTACCGGCTCACCAACGAGGTGGACGCCGCGCTGCTGGACGCCTGGCAGCAGCTGGCGGTGACCCTCGGTGTGGCCGACTGGCTCGGCCCGGACGCGGTGTTCAACGGCGAACCGCTGCTCTCGCTGGAGCCGCTCCTGGACATGGGTGCGGTGGTCTTCGAGATCCTCAACCTGCTCGGCGCATGACCCGTAGGGTTTGAGCCCGTGACTGTCCGTGTCGTCGACCATCCGCTGGCCGCGGTCCGGCTGCGGTCGCTGCGCGACGAGCGCACCGGCAGCGCCGGATTCCGGGCGGCGCTGCGCGACCTGACCTGGATGCTGGTCTACGAGGCGACCCGTGAGACGCCCTGCGAGCAGATCGCCGTGCGCACCCCGGTGGCCGACACCGTCGGTGCGCGGCTGGCCTGCCCGCCGCTGCTGGTGCCGGTGCTGCGCGCCGGGCTGGGTATGGTCGACGCCGCGCACGCCCTGATCCCCGAAGCCGAGGTCGGATTCGTCGGTGTGGTGCGCGACGAGGCCACCCACCAACCGGAGCCGTACCTGGCGTCGCTGCCGGTGGACCTGAGCGGCCGGGGTGTCATGGTTCTCGACCCGATGCTGGCCACCGGCGGCTCGATGGCCCACACCCTGGGACTGCTGATCGAGCGCGGCGCCGCCGATATCACCGTGCTGTGTGTGGTGGCGGCACCGGAAGGCATTGCGGCGCTGAAGAACACCGCCGCCGACGTGCGGTTGTTCACCGCCGCGATCGACGACGGGCTGAACGAGAACGCCTACATCGTCCCGGGGCTCGGCGATGCCGGCGACCGGCAGTTCGGGCCGCGCTGACCCCCTTTCGCCGAGCGTGCGTGTTTGTACGCTGCTGTTCGGCGTGTCGCGTACAAGCACGCACGCTCGGCGCATGGTTGACGCCGGCGCCCTACCAGCTGCGGACCTCCGCGGCGACGGCCGCGCACAGCCGCGACGCCTCGGCGCGGTCGCCGGCCACATCATCCGACGGCGGCCGGGTCACTTCGAGGTAGCACTTGAGTTTGGGCTCGGTGCCCGACGGCCGCACCACCACCCGCACCGAGGTGCCCTCACCCACCCCGCTGAACTCCAGCGCATCGGTGGCCGGCCCGCGGCGGTGCATCAGATCGGTTGCGGTCACGGTGAATCCGGCCAGTGACGCCGGCGGGTCGGCGCGCAGCCGGGCCATCACCGCGGTGGCCTCGGCCAGGTCGGCGACCCGGCGCGACACCGCCTCGGTGACGTGCACGCCGTGGCGGCGGGCCAGCTCATCGAGCGCCGCGGGCACCGAGGAGCCCTGATCGCGCAGCGCCGCCATCAGGTCGCAGGACAGCACCGCGGCGGTGATGCCGTCCTTGTCGCGCACCGCATCCGGGTCGACGCAGTAGCCGATCGCTTCCTCGTAGGCATAGACCAGCGTGGCACCGGGCAGGCCGGCATCGGCGCGAGCCAGCCACTTGAACCCGGTCAGCGTCTCCACGTGGCGAGCCCCGTAGTGGTCGGCGATGCGCGCCAGCAGCTGCGACGACACCACGGTGCTGGCGACCACCGCATCGGAGACCCGCTGCCGGGGCAGCCGTGAGAGCAGGTAATCGCCCAGCAGCCAACCGGTCTCATTGCCGGTCAGCATCCGCCAGCCGGCCGGTCCGGGGATGCCGACCGCGCACCGGTCGGCGTCGGGATCCAATGCGATCGCGATGTCCGCGTCGACGTCGGCGGCCAGTTCCAGCAGCTCGTCGGAGGCGCCCGGCTCCTCCGGATTGGGAAAAGCGACGGTGGGGAAATCCGGATCCGGTTCGAACTGGCTTGTCACGGTGTGGATGTCGGTGAATCCCGCGGCGCGCAGCACGGCGACGGCCAGCGCGCCGCCCACGCCGTGCAGCGGGGTCAGCGCCACCCGGACCGGGCCGCGGTGGCGCCGCACCGTTGCGGCCCGCCCGAGGTAGCGTGTCACCAGCTCGTCGCCGGCGGGCGGCACCGGACGGCGGGGGATCGCATCGGCCGGCGGAGCCGCGGCCATCGCGGCCTCGATCTCGGCGTCGACGGGTGAGACGATCTGCACCCCGCCGTCGAAGTACACCTTGTAACCGTTGTCGCCGGCCGGGTTGTGCGAGGCGGTGATCTGGATGCCGGCCGCCGCGCCGGTCTGGCGCACCGCGAACGCCACCACCGGAGTCGGCAGCGGATCGGGCAGTCGCACCACCGAAAACCCGGCGGCAGCAAGCACTTCGGCGGCCGCGGTCGCGAAAGTCTCCGAGCCGTGGCGGGCGTCGCGACCGACCACCACCGTCGCACCGGCGTGCCGGTGCGCCTGCAGCACCGTGGCGACGGCCCAACTGGCGCGCAGCACCACGGCCAGGTTCATCGCGTCCGGTCCGCCGCGCACCGGCCCGCGCAGGCCAGCCGTGCCGAACCGCAGCGGCGCCGCGAACCGGGCGGCGGTCTGCTCGGCGTCCCAGCCGGCCACCTCCGCGGCGGTCACCGGGTCGGGGTCGTGGGCGATCCACTCGTCAGGCGTCACAGCGTCGATTGTGGTCGATCCGCGCCAAACCCCTGGCAGACATCTGTCAACCACTTGATACGCTTCTCCACTTTGTATGCCGAAAACCGAGGATGGAGTGCCTTTGAACCGCCCGACAGCGCTGCCGGTGGACCGTTCGACAGCGCCGTCGGTGGACCGCTCGACCCTGTTGCCGGTCGCCGTCGTGGTGGCGGTCGCCGCGGCCGTCCACGGCGCGGTGGCGATGCGATACGGCTGGCATCCCGACGAGTTCTATTACGTGGTCGGCGGCCGGCACCCGGCGTGGGGGTATGTCGACCACCCGCCGCTGGTGCCGCTGCTGGCGCGGGTGGCCGCGCTCGGCGGCCTGGCGGGCCTGCGACTGCTGGCCATCGCGATACACCTCGGCTGCATCGTGCTGGCGGCGCTGCTCGCCGCGGAGTTCGGCGGGCGGCGTACTGCGCAGGCGATCACCGCGGCGGCCGTCGCCGGCAGTCCGCTGTTCATGGGCGCCGCGATGTTCTTCGGGACCACCGTGGTCGACCAGCTGATCTGGATCGCGGTGCTGCTGCTGGTGACCCGCGCGCTGCGGGTCGGCACGGTGCCGGCCTGGCTGGCGGCCGGCCTGGTCGCCGGCATCGGACTGGAGGCCAAACAGACCGTTGCGCTGCTGCTGGCCGGCATCGCGGTGGGCCTGGCGCTGTTCCGGCGGGAAGCGCTGCGCACACCGGGGCCGTGGCTGGCTGGCGCCGTGGCCGCTGCGCTGGCCGCCCCGAACCTGATCTGGAACGCGCAACACGGCTGGCCGAGCCTGCAGTTCGCCCAGGCGATGTCGGTTCGGATGGGCGGACCGCTGGGATCGCTGACCCAGGTGCCGCTGCTGCTGCTGTTGTACGCCGGCCCGCTGTTGGTGCTGCTGTGGGTAATCGGCGGCGGCTGGCTGGCGTCCCCGGCCGGCCGGGAGTACCGCTGGATTCTGGCGGTGCCGGTGGTGGCGGTGGTGCTCTGCGTCATCAGCGGCGGCCGTGCCTACTACGCGGGCCCGGCGCTGGTCGCGCTGTTCGCCGCCGGCGCGGTCCGCGTCGAGGCCGGGAACCCGGATCGGCCGCCGCGCGGCTGGGTGGTGGCGTTGATCGCCTCGTTCGTGGGCGCGGCCGTGTGCTGCTTGCCGGTGCTGCCGCCGGCGGCCGCCATGACGATGCGGAAGGTCAACCCGATTCCGTTGGAGACCTACGGCTGGCCGCAGTTCGTCACCCAGGTGGCGGCCGCGGCATCGTCGCTGCCCCCCGAGGTGCCGATCTTCACCAGCAATTACGGCGAGGCCTCGGCGCTGACGATCCTGGGCCCCGGCGCCGGCATCGACCGTCAGGTGGTCAGCGGCGACGGCAGTTTCGCCCACTGGGGGCCGCCCGCCGGCAGCGCCGATACCGTGCTGTGCGTCGGACGGTTCCCGGTGCCGAAGCTGCGCGAGTACTGGTCCCAGGTCAGCCAGTTGCGGTCGATCAGGTTCCCCGGCGGGGTGCGCAACGGCGAGAGCGCCGCCAAGATCTACCTGTGCCAGGGTGCGCGGGGCAGCTGGGAGACGATGTGGCCGCGGATGCGGCACAGCTCCGGCGTCGGCTACTGAGCCGACACGGCCGCGGGGGACTCAGAGCCGGGCTATGACGTCGGCGAGCAGCGCGCCCATCCGGCCCGCCGACTCGCGGCCGGCGGCCAGCACCTCGGCGTGGCTGAGCGACTCGCCGGTGATCCCGGCCGCCAGGTTGGTCACCAGCGACAGGCCCAGCACCTGCGCGCCGGCCGCCCGCGCCGCGATGGCTTCGTGCACCGTCGACATCCCCACCAGGTCGGCGCCCAGGGTGCGCAGCATCCGGATCTCCGCCGGCGTCTCGTACTGCGGGCCGGGCATCCCGGCGTAGACGCCCTCGGCCAGCGTCGGGTCCACCTGCTGGGCCAGGGCACGCAGCGCGGGGGTGTAGGCGTCGACCATGTCGACGAAGTGGGCGCCCTCCAGCGGTGAGCGCCCGGTCATATTGAGGTGGTCGCTGATCAGCACCGGCTGGCCGACTTCGAACCGTTCGCGCAGGCCGCCGGCGGCGTTGGTCAGCACTACGGTGTTGGCGCCGGCCGCCACCGCCGTGCGCACCGGCCGCACCACATCGACCAGCGGGTGACCCTCGTAGGCGTGGATCCGTCCGACCAGCACCAGCACCTGGTGGGTGCCGATCGGGACCGACACCAGTTCGCCGAGGTGGCCGGCCGCAGTCGGCGCGCTGAACCCGGGCAGGCCGGCCATCGGTAGCGTCGCGGTCGGTGTGCCCAGGGCCGCCACCGCCGGCGCCCACCCCGAACCGAGCACGATCGCCACGTCATGCGAGTCGACGCCGGTGCGCCGGGCCACGACCGCCGCGGCCTGAGTCGCGAGCGGAACCGTCACAGCCCGTGAGTTTAGTCGGGTGCCACGGTGGGATACTGCCTGAATGTCCTCAGCTCCCGCGTCGCACGCCGCCGAGGCGTGGTTGGCGGTCAACGCCGACGAGCTGGTGGCCTGGCGGCGGCATCTGCACCGCCACCCGGAGCTGAGCCGGCAGGAGTTCGCCACCACCCAGTTCATCGCCGAACGCCTGGCCGGCGCGGGCCTCAACCCCAAGGTGTTGCCCAGCGGAACCGGACTGGTTTGCGATTTCGGCCCGGAAGAGGGCCCGCGTATCGCGTTGCGCGCCGACATCGACGCGCTGCCGATGACCGAGCAGACCGGGGCGCCGTACTCCTCGCTGGTGCCCGGAGTGACGCACGCCTGCGGTCACGACGCGCACACCGCGATCCTGCTGGGCGCCGCGCTGGCGCTGGCCGCAGCACCGGAGTTGCCGGTCGGAGTGCGGCTGGTGTTCCAGGCCGCCGAGGAACTGATGCCGGGTGGGGCCATCGACGCGATCGCCGCCGGGGTGCTGGCCGGGGTCAGCCGGATCTTCGCGCTGCACTGCGACCCGCGGCTGCAGGTCGGCCGGGTGGCCACCGTGCCCGGGCCGATCACCTCGGCGGCCGACACCATCGAGATCACCGTCGGCGGGCCCGGCGGGCATACCTCGCGGCCGCACCTGACCGCCGACCTGGTCTACGGGCTGGGCACGCTGATCACCGGGCTGCCCGCCGTGCTGTCGCGGCGCATCGACCCTCGCAACAGCACCGTGTTGGTGTGGGGGGCGGTCAACTCCGGGGCGGCCGCCAACGCGATCCCGCAGGCCGGACGGTTGGCCGGCACGGTGCGCACCGCGAGCCGTGACACCTGGATGGCGATGCAGGGCATCGTCGAGGACGCGGTGGCGCACCTGTTGGCGCCGTTGAACATCCAGCACACGCTGTACTACCACCGCGGGGTGCCGCCGGTGGTCAACGAGGCGGTGTCCACGCGGATGCTGACCCGCGCGATCGAGACGGTCGGGCCGCACGTGCTGGCCGAAACCCGGCAGTCCGGCGGGGGCGAGGACTTCTCCTGGTATCTGGAGCAGGTTCCGGGTGCGATGGCCCGGCTCGGGGTGTGGCCGGGCAGCGGGCCGCAACTGGACCTGCACCAGCCGACGTTCGACCTCGACGAGCGGGCGCTGGCGATCGGGGTCAAGGTGATGGCCGGCATCATCGACCAGGCCGCGCTGCCCTGACCCGGTCGCGCGCCCCCTCTCGGCCGCGCCCTCTTTCGGCCGAGCGGGCGTGTTTGTCCGCCGACACGCCGCAAATTCTGTACAACTGTGCACGCTCGCGGCGCCGGCGGCTGTGCACAGTTCGGCCGCCGTCCACAATTGGGGCCGGCCGGACGGGATGAGGCACTCCGCTATCACATCGGACGCCGACGATCGGCGGCATGGACAACCGATTGCGGACGCTGCTCGACCGCCAGGGCGGGGTGGTGACGTCCGCTCAAGCCCTCACGATCCTCACCCGCCGCGCGCTCGAAGCCGAGCTGAGACGTGGCCCGCTGCAAAAGATTTGGTATGGCATCTACGGCGCCGACGGCGACTGCGACGGCGAGCCGAGCGACGAGTTGCGGCTGCGCGGGCTGGACCTGGCGACGGGCACCACGGTCGCGGTGTGTCTGGGTACCGCGGCCGCGTTATACGGCTTCGACACCGAGGAGCCGGTCGATCTGCACGTGCTCAACCCGCCGGATCGACAGCTGCGATCGGCCGACGGGCTAGTGGTGCACCGGCGCGAGGGCGCACCGCTGAGCGAAGTCGCCGGCCGGCCGGCGACAGCGCCGGCGTGGACCGCGATCGAGGTGGCCCGCTCACTGCGCCGTCCCCGAGCGTTGGCGACGTTGGATGCCGCGCTGCGCAGCCGCACCTGCTCGCGCCGCGAACTGTGGCGCGCCGCCACCCGGCAGGCCGGCCGACGCGGCATCGTGGACGTGCGCGATCTGCTGCCGCTGGCCGACCCGCTGGCGGCTTCGGCGATGGAGAGCGAGTCGCGGCTGATGATGATCGACGCCGGTCTGCCGGTGCCGGTGCTGCAGTACGAGATCCTGGATCGCAATCACCGGATCTGGCGGGTCGACTTCGCGTGGCCCGAGCAGCGGGTGGCGGTCGAGTACGACGGGGTCGTCTGGCATGAGGGGCCGGAAGCGTTCGTCTACGAGCGGCAGCGACGTGCCGCGTTGCAGGAGCTGGGCTGGGTGGTGATCCCGATCATCGCCGACGATGTACGACGCCAGCCCTGGCAGACCGTCCGCCGCATCGAGACGCACTTGGCCCGCGCCGCCGCCTAGACCGGCCCGCATCCCCGAATCCGCCCGCGCCCCTGATTCGGCCCGCGCCCCCGACTCCGCCCGCGCCCCTGATTCCGCCCGTGAGGGTGCACAGTTGTACGAGCACACCGGCGTGTCGCTGTGCAAACACGCCCGCTCGGCCGAGCGGGCGCTCGCGCACGGGGAACTAACTCCCGGGGCCGATGTTGCGGGCCGGGCGGGTCTGCAGATTGCGCACGTATTCCTCCGGCGCGCCGGCGATCTGGGCGGCCTCGGCCACCACGCCGAGGTAGCGCGCCGACGGCAGCCCACCCTCCCAGGCGTCCACCACGTACAGCCAGGCCAGCACCGGTTCGGGCTTGCTGTCCACCGGATCCGACGTGATGCCGTCCACCCGGTCCACCCGGCAGCGGATCTTCTTGTGGATGCCGAAGTCCGAGCCCTCCCAGCGATCCAGGTTCTGCTCGTCCTCGGGGGTCACGTCGTAGAGGACGACGAACACGCTTGACCCCGGATCCTCGACCACGGTCGCCAGGGCACCCTCCCAGCCGATGTCCTCGCCGGCGAACGTCAGCCGCCAGCCGTGTATCCAGCCGGTTCCGGTCATCGGAGAGTGCGGTGCCCGCTGCAGCATCTGTTCGGGATGCATGTTTGACCCGTAGGCGGCGTAGAGCGGCACGGCAGAAAGCTTAAACGTCGTGTCGAGGATAAGTTGGTCGCTGTGACTTCTGCCTCGACGCGCATCGTGATCATCGGCGGCGGTCCGGCCGGCTACGAAGCCGCGCTGGTAGCAGCGGCCAAGGGGCCCGAGGTGGTGACGGTCACCGTGGTCGACGCCGACGGCATCGGCGGTGCCTGCGTGTTGTGGGACTGCGTGCCGTCGAAGACCTTCATCGCCTCCTCGGGGGTGCGCACCGAGCTGCGCCGGGCCCCGCACCTGGGCTTCGACATCCACTTCACCGATGCCGAGATCGAGCTGGACAAGATCCACCAGCGGGTCAAGTCGCTGGCCGAGGCGCAGTCCGCCGACATCAGAACCCAGCTGGTCAACACCGGCATCGACGTCATCGCCGGCCGCGGGGAGCTGATCGACCCCGAGCCCGGGCTGGCGCATCACCGGGTTCTGGTCACCGAACACGGCGGTGCGCAGCGGGTGCTCGACGCCGATGTGGTGCTGATCGCCACCGGCGCCAGCCCCCGCACCCTGCCGCACGCCGAGCCCGACGGCGAGCGCATCCTGACCTGGCGCCAGCTCTACGACCTGCACACGCTGCCCGAACACCTGGTGGTGGTGGGCTCGGGGGTCACCGGCGCGGAGTTCGTCAACGCCTACACCGAGCTGGGCGTGCCGGTGACGGTGGTGGCCAGCCGCGACCGGGTGCTGCCGCACGAGGACCCCGACGCCGCCCGGGTGCTGGAACGCTCGTTCGCCGAGCGCGGCGTCACCCTGGTCAAAAACGCCCGGGCCGCCTCGGTGACCTGCACGCCCGACGGCGTGCTGGTCACCATGACCGACGACCGCACCGTGACCGGCAGTCACGCGCTGATGACGGTCGGCTCGGTGCCCAACACCGCCGGGCTGGGCCTGGAGCGGGTCGGCATCAAGCTCGAGCCCGGTGACTATCTGCCAGTCGACCGGGTGTCGCGCACCACGGTTCCCGGCATCTACGCCGCCGGAGACTGCACCGGGTTGTTGCAGCTGGCGTCGGTCGCGGCCATGCAGGGCCGGATAGCGATGTATCACGCGCTGGGTGACGCGGTGGCCCCGATCCGGCTGCGGACGGTGGCCGCGGCGGTGTTCACCCGCCCGGAGATCGCCGCGGTCGGGGTGCCGCAGTCCCAGATCGACGACGGCACGGTGCCCGCGCGCACCGTCATGCTGCCGTTGCAGACCAACGCCCGGGCGAAGATGAGCCGGATGCGGCACGGCTTCCTCAAGCTGTTCTGCCGGCCGGCGACCGGAGTGGTGATCGGCGGGGTGGTGGTGGCGCCGATCGCCTCGGAGTTGATCCTGCCGATCGCGCTGGCGGTGCAGAACCGGATCACCGTGGCCGACCTGGCGCAGACGCTGGCGGTGTATCCGTCGCTGTCGGGCTCGCTCACTGAGGCGGCCCGGCGGCTGATGACGCACGACGACCTGGACTGAACTGGTCGGGATGCCGCTCCTGCCTACCGAACGTGGGTATGGCGCGAAGCATTTGATCGGACTGCGCTGTCGGTACATGGTCGGCGGCGAACGGGAGTCGGCCGGTCAACGGCCGCCCTGCACGAAGATGCGAAACCGCCATCTATAGCAATATATGTGCACATATAGTGAAACGCTATACAGCGCTATACTTCGGTATGGACGCACGGGAGCAGGGGCAGCGATGGATCCAGTGCTGAATCCGTATGCGCCTGGCGCCGGCCGTATACCGGCGGCCCTGGTCGGGCGGGACAGTCAACTGGACCGCTGGCGCGTCGGCCTGGACCGCATCGGGTCTGGCCGGACGGCGCAACCGCAGGTGCTGTATGGGCTCCGAGGCGTAGGCAAGACGGTCCTGTTGACTCAATTCTTCCGGATTGCTCGAGACCGGAACTGGATCGTCGCCCAGGTGGAGGCCGGGACGGGAAAGTCGCTACGCGAACTGCTCGGAGAGGCGCTCCATGCGCCGCTGGCAGATTTGGCGCGACCATCGGCGGGCAAGCGGCTGCTGAAAGGCCTCAAGACGGCCCTGAGTTTCAAAGCGTCCTACGACACCGGCGGCAGCTGGACTTTCGGTCTCGATCTCACCGAATCAGCGGGAGGGGGCGGCGCGGACACCGGCATGCTCGAGACCGATCTGCACAAGCTGGTGCTGGACTTATCCGAGGCCGCGGAGGAGGAAGACGTCGGCCTGGCGGTCCTTATCGACGAGGCACAGGATCTCACTCCCGACGAGCGTGCGGCGGTTTGTTCGGTCGCACATATTGCCGGACAACGCGGCTGGGCATGCACGTTCGCGCTCGCCGGGCTACCGAGCTTGCCGCGCGTTCTTGCCGAGGCGAAGTCTTATGCAGAGCGGCTATTCGTTTTCGAACGAATCGAACAGCTTGACCAAAATCTCGCTCGAAAGGCCCTTGTCGAGCCCGCGGAACTCGAGAGGTCGCGGTGGGACGACGACGCCGTGACCCTAGTCGTTCAGGAAACGGCGGGTTACCCCTACTTCCTTCAGCAGTTCGGGCAGGAGGCCTGGAACGAGGCGACCGGACCAGACATCACATTGTCGGACGCCCGGGTCGGCGCGGCGCGGGGGCGAGCCGCTCTCGACAACGGGTTTTTCCGTGCCCGCTGGGATCGCGCAACGCGGGCTGAGCAGCGCTATCTGCGCGCCATGGCCGTCGACGGCGATGCCGGCAGCACGTCCGGTGACGTGGCTGCGCGGCTCGGGCGGAGTGTCAACAGTTTCGGGCCGGTGCGGGCAAACCTCATTGCCAAGGGGCTCATATTCGCTCCCGAACATGGAGTCGTCGCCTTCACGGTTCCTGGCATGGCGGACTTCATCCAGCGTCAGGCCGACCCGTGATTCACCGGTGTAGCTTCTGCCACACCAGATGGTAGCGGCGAACCGGCCACGTAGCCTGGCAGGCGTGAGCACGCTGGGACCTGACCAACGAGCGCAAGCCTGGGAACGGCTGGGCAGCGAGCAGTTCGACGTGGTGGTGATCGGCGGCGGTGTGGTCGGCACCGGCTGCGCGCTGGATGCGGCCACCCGCGGCCTCAAGGTCGCGCTGGTCGAGGCGCGGGACTTCGCCGCCGGGACGTCGAGCCGGAGCTCGAAGATGTTCCACGGCGGGCTGCGCTACCTCGAACAGCTGGAGTTCGGCCTGGTGCGCGAGGCGCTGCACGAACGCGAACTGTCGCTGACCACGCTGGCGCCGCACCTGGTCAAACCGCTGCCGTTCCTCTACCCGCTGACCGCCCGGTGGTGGGAGCGGCCGTACGTCGCCGCCGGCATCTTCCTCTACGACCAGCTGGGCGGGGCGAAATCGCTTCCTGCGCAACGGCATCTGACTCGCGCCGGCGCGCTGCGGCTGTGCCCGGGGCTCAAGCGCAGCGCGCTGATCGGCGGCATCCGTTACTACGACACCGTCGTCGACGACGCCCGCCACACGCTGACCGTCGGGCGCACCGCGGCGCACTACGGCGCGGTCATCCGCACCTCCACCCAGGTGGTGGCGCTACTGCGGGAAGGCGACCGGGTGACCGGGGTGACGGTGCGCGACTCCGAGAACGGTGCGACGACCGAGGTGCACGGTCACGTGGTGGTCAACGCCACCGGGGTGTGGACCGACGAGATCCAGGCGCTGTCGCGCCAGCGCGGCCGGTTCCACGTCCGGGCCTCCAAGGGCGTGCACATCGTGGTGCCGCGCGACCGGATCGTGTCCGAGGTGGCGATCATCCTGCGCACCGAGAAGTCGGTGCTGTTCGTCATCCCGTGGGGCACGCACTGGATCATCGGCACCACCGACACCGACTGGAACCTGGACCTGGCCCACCCGGCGGCCACCAAGGCCGACATCGACTACCTGCTGGCCAACGTCAACACCGCGCTGGCCACCCCGTTGAGCCACGCCGACATCGAGGGCGTCTATGCCGGGCTGCGACCGCTGCTGGCCGGGGAGAACGACGACACCTCCAAGCTGTCGCGGGAGCACGCGGTGGCGGTGCCCGCGCCGGGCCTGGTGGCGATCGCCGGCGGCAAGTACACCACCTACCGGGTGATGGCCGCCGACGCGATCGACGCCGCCGCCGAGTTCATCCCGACCCGGGTGGCCCCGTCGATCACCGAGAAGGTGCCGCTGCTGGGTGCCGACGGCTACTTCGCGCTGGTCAACCAGGCCGAGCACGTCGGCGCCGAGCAGGGCCTGCACCCGTATCGGGTGCGCCATCTGCTGGACCGCTACGGCTCGCTGATCCATGACGTGCTGGCGCTGGCCGAGGACCGGCCGGACCTGCTGGACCCGATCGCCGAGGCGCCCACGTACCTGAGGGTGGAGGTCGCCTACGCAGCCGCCGCCGAGGGCGCGCTGCACTTGGAGGACGTGCTGGCCCGCCGGACGCGGATCTCCATCGAGTACGCCCATCGCGGGGTGAACTGTGCCCGCGAAGTCGCCGAGGTGATGGCGGCGGTATTGGGCTGGGACGACGCCGCGGTGGATGCGGAGGTGGCCAATTACACCGCCCGGGTGGAGGCCGAGATCCTGTCGCAGGAACAGCCCGATGACGCCTCGGCGGACGAGCTGCGGGCGAGGGCGCCCGAAGCCAGGACAGAGATTCTGGAACCGATTCCGCTTCCATGAACTCCGATTCATCACTTCGGGGCTTACTCCGCCAAAAAAACCATGCATTTAGGCTGAAATAAGCGTCAACTTATATTTGACAGTCATTTAGAGGGCAATTATTTTCCTTCCCATCAGCTGGATCACATGGGGGATCCGGGGACGGGGAAGGTGTGGTCCATGGCGGAGGTTTTCGGGGGGGCGCACCCGCGCGCGCTGGCGACGAAGGGCGGCACCCTGGCCGCCGCCACTGTCCTGGCGGGCGCCGGCCTGCTCGGTGTCGCGGCGGTCGGGCCGGAGCTCCCGGGTTCGCCGTTCGCAGCGGTGCAGCACGAGACGGCGCTGACCGCCTTCCCGACGTTCGCGCAGAGCCTGCAGACCCTGCTCGACGACTTCGGCATGGGCGACCTCAACGCGGTGCTGGGTGGGTTCGGAACCGGAGCCTTCACCATCGACACGACGGTGGCGGACTTCCTGGCCGCCATGAACCCCAACGGCGACACCCTCAACGGCGTCGCCGAGATCTTCGGGCTCTCGCTGAGCGAGCCGCTCTACAGCGCGAACGCCGCAGTTGACTCCATTCTCGGTACCGGCAGCTTATTCCTGGTGGACGGCGTGCCGATCGGCAATATCGAGCTAGGTGATCTGGTCGATGTCTTCCTCGGCGACGGTGCCAGTGAGCACTCACTGCAAGATCTGGCCAACGCGGTGGGGCTGGGTTCGTTGCTCAGCCAGTGGGGAAGCGCGATTAATCTGCTCGGCCTGGAAAACCTGAACGTCATGAACTGCACTTTGGGCATCTGCAGCCATCCCGACCTGGCAACCAGTAGCCATCTGGACGACTGGCTGACCGGGATCCTGGGGGTGAACACCAGGGATGTCAGTTGGACCTCCGGGGTGTGGCCGATCCAACAGGAACACCACCTGGACGCGTACACCCTCGGTGAGTACCTGCACACCCTCCCGGTTAGCGCCACCGACAGCACCACCATGGACCAAGCGACGCTCGGGCTGTTGTTCGGCATGCCCCCCGGCCAGCCCTGGGATGAGTACGTCTCCCTGTTCCCGTTCGGCGGGACGTTTCTGGATCCCTCCGGCGAGACTTGGGGCGAGCAGACGGTGGGCACGCTGCTGAGCAGCTTCCTGCCCGACGACAGCACCCTGGTGATCGACGGCGACACGCCGATCACCGCCATCCTGGAGGCCTTCGGCCTGCTCTGGTAGCGGGAATTCCGCGCTAGCCCCTCCACACCCGGCCAACTGGCCGGGTGTGTTTTTCTGACCAGACCTATTCTCCGAAACCGGTGGGCGTGCTTTGCTGTGAAGTCGCTGCGGGGCGCCGTGCGTATTTCGCTCAGCCTCACGAATTAGCCGGTATTTAGCCCGTTAAATTTCATACCGTTTGACGGTTATCCGCGAAATCGAACCGCGGGAAGTTATTGCAATCGGATCAAGACCGGTCACAAGGTCGGAAAGCCTAAAAAATCCTGAGCGGGCGATAATCGCGCATCGTCGGCGGTTGGTAGCTCTGTCGTGGTGTCATCGTTGCAGAACTGCGCTTTTGATGCCTATGAGCTGCGATATCCCTGGAAACGCCGATTGCTGACGCGTGCGAAAAAGTTGGCGGACCAGTTGACAAGTGACTGAGGAGACAATAAGTTAATCTTCGTTGTACGAATCACGGAACGACCATGTTTGATCCCAGAAGGGGGACCCACTACATGTCCACACTCACCTTTGACACGCCGATTGCGCCGCGCGGCTTCATGGCCAAAACCGGCGCATTGGTCGCCAGCACTGCATTTGCTGGAGCGGCTTTATTCGGCGGCGTCGCAGTAGCGCCGACAGTTGCTAGCAGCCTGTCAGCATCGGTGCATCACGACTACGTGCTGACCGCCGACGGCGACTTCCCGACCTTCGCCGAGAGCTTGCAGACGCTGCTGACCGCCCTCGACTTCGGCAACATGGGCCAGGTCCTGGGACTGTTCGGCGAGGGCATCACCACCAGCTCGAGCCTCGCTGACCTGCTGGCGGCGCTGAACCCCGACGGCGTCTCGATCGACGAGCTCACCCTCGGTCTGCTCTCCACTGACTTCAGCGACCTGCTGAATGAGGTGACGCTGCCGGGTGAGGGCGGCGCGCCGGTGCCTCTTGGATTGATCCCGATCGGAGATTTGCTCGGCGGCTTCATTGGCGGCGACGGTGCCGGCACCAGCATCGGCGATCTGCTGGGGCTGTTCGGTCTCGGCGATTACGCCGGCCTGCTGAACCTGCCGTTCTTCGGCTTGTCGCCGGACACCTCGCTGGCCGATCTGCTCAACGACATGCTGGGGATCACGTCCACCACGACGCTGAACGACTTGCTGGTCGACAGCGAGCTGGACACTGCGTCGATTGCGAGCCTGCTGGAGATCGACCCCACCGCTGACTGGGACGACGTGATCAGCAACATCACCCTCGGTGGCACGCTGAGCGACCCGGATGGCACCGCAATCTTGGGTGACGCGACGCTGGGCGGCCTGCTGACCAGCCTGCTCGGTTATGGCGCCGACCCGGTGACCGACGCCACCACGCTGACCGACTTCCTGGGCGACCTGGGCATCTTCGACATGCTCGGCCTCGGCTAAGCCGCAGTAGTCAGCACTCACTAAGCCACATCGGCCACAACCCCCGACGGTTGTGGCCGATGTGGCTTTGGTGCGCCGGGGGATTCGCGCACCGGGCCACGGCTATGGATGCTCGGGATCGTCGTCGCCGTCGGCCCGGTCGCGCAGCAGCTTGTCCGGGTGGTGGTAGCTGTTGGTGCGCGGCTGGCCGCGGTCGGGGTGCGGCGGGGGCAGCGTCTCGATCACGCCGTCGTGGCGCTTGCGGGTGCGCCAGACCCCGGACAGCAGCCGATGGTGCGGCCCGCAACGCAGCGTCAGGTCGTCGATGTCGGTGCGGCGGCTGCGCGCATAGTCGCTGTTGTGGTGCACCTCGGTGAGCAGCGCCGGAACCGGGCAGCCGGGATGGGTGCAGCCGCGCTCCTTGGCGTAGAGCGCCAAACGCTGCCCGGGGTTGGCGAGCCGCTTGGCGTGATACAGCGCGATCTCCTTGGCGCCGTCGTAGATCCGCAGATAGTGATGCGCGTCGGAGGCCAGCCGGATCACGTCGCGCATCGGCAACCAGGTACCGCCGGCGGTGATCGCCTTGCCCGCGCCGGCGTGCAGCTCCGCCAGGCTGACCGAGACGACGATGGTGGCCGGCAGCCCGTGATGGCTGCCCAGTGCGCCGGAGGCCAGCAGGTTGGCGGCCATGGCCGCCAGCGCGTCGTGGTTGCGCTGCGCGGCCGAGCGGCGGTCGTTGTCGATCGCGGCCTGTGACGGGGTACCGGAGAAACACGGGCGCTCATCGTCGGGATTGCACATCCCCGGTGCGGCCCAGCGCGCCAGGGCCGCGTCGATGGCGGCGCGGGCCCCCGGCTCCAGCCAGCCGCTGATGGGGCTCATCCCGTCGGCGTCCTGGTTACCGATGACCAACGAGCGCTTACGGGCCCGGTCGACATCGGAGAAGGTTCCGTCGGGGTTGAGGTGGGCGGTGATCCGGTCGGCGAGCTTGGCCAATTCGTCGGGGCGATGGTCGCGGCCGAGCTCGGCCAGCTCTGCTTCGGCGCGCGTCCGCTTCTCGGCGTCGACGTTAGTCGGCAGTCGGTGCCAGAAGTCGCGGATGATCTCGACGGCGGTGTCGCCGATCTCCCCGTCGCGCTGCGCGGCGGCGGTCTCGGGCAGCACCGGCGGCAGCGTTTCGCCGGCCAGGTTGCGGCGCTCGCCGAGATCAGCGGCGGCGGCGATGCGCCGGCGGGCCTCCTTGCGGGTGATGCGCAGCCGGTCGGCCATGGCCCAGGACAGCTTGCCGCCCAACTCGTCGCTGCTGGCCTGCGCCGCCAGTTGGTTGATCAGCGGGTGTTCCAGCGCGGGCAGCCGGCGCCGCAGCTCCTCGCAGCGTTCCAGCAGCGCCAGCCGCTCCGGTGTGGTCAGCGCGTCGAACGACAAGTCCAGCACCCGATCCAGCCCGGCGCGCAGGGCGTCGAAGGCCCCGCCCACCTCATCCCGGTTCGAACGCATGTGCTAATGATAACGACACCCCCCGACAAGGTTGCCGTGCTGAAAGCCACTGTGACGCAAGTGAATAAAGTTACCAATGGGCTCCACGGGATACACTCACCACGACGTATAGAAACCCCGGAAGGCCCTGACCGCGATGACCCGCCGACGTCCCGCCCCGCTGCCGGTGCGCGACGGCCTGGGCCCGGCCCGGCTACGCCTGCTCGGCGGACCGGTGGCCGCTGAGCTGCGTGCCCGCTTCGGCGCGGCTGTCGCGGGCAAGGTGGCCGCCGGCGAGGTGGTGACCGCCGACGGCGCCGTCATCGACGAGACGACGGTGCTGCCCGCCGGAGCCCACGTCTTCTTCTATCGCGACGTGCCCGACGAAACTCCCGTGCCCTTTGAGATCCCGGTGCTGCACCGCGACGACGACCTGGTGGTGGTCGACAAGCCGCACTTCCTGTCGACCATGCCCCGCGGCCGCCACGTGGCCCAGACGGCACTGGTGCGGCTGCGTCGGGAGCTGGAGCTTCCCGAGCTGAGTCCGGCGCACCGGCTCGACCGGCTCACCGCCGGGGTCCTGCTGTTCACCACCCGCCGCGAATTGCGCGGGGCCTATCAGACGCTGTTCGCGCGCGGCGCGGTGCGCAAGCAGTACCTGGCCCGGTCGTCGGCGCCGCCGGTGGGCGAGTTCCCGCGGCTGGTGCGCAGCCGGATCATCAAACGGCGCGGCTGCCTGCAGGCCCGTGAGGAACCCGGCGAGCCCAACGCCGAAACGCTGGTCGAGGCGGTGGGAGACGGCTGCTATCGGCTGACCCCGCGTACCGGCCGCACCCATCAGCTGCGGGTGCACCTGGCCTCGCTCGGCCTGCCCATCGACGGTGATCCGCTGTACCCGGAGATCGTCGAGGTCGCCCCCGACGACTTCTCCACCCCGCTGCAACTGCTGGCGCAGCGGCTCGAGTTCACCGACCCGCTGACTGACCGGCGACGTTGCTTCGTCAGCCGGCGCGCGTTTCAGCGCTGAGCGTGCCGGGTACAGCAAGGCACGACAGAGCAGAGGGGAGTCTGATTCTGATGAAGGCACACGGCAGGATGGCGATCGCCGTCCTCGGAAGCACAGCGGCGCTGGTCGCAGCGGGTTGCAGCGGCACCCAGGAAGAAGCCCCGACCAGCACCACCACGACAGAGACCACAACCACCACGACGGAGACCACACCGATGGAACCGGAACCCGGCGTGCCGCCCGGGGAGCCCGGAGCCCCCGGTGGTCCGACCGGTGGCGGTGGCCCCGGGGGCGGCGGTGAGATTCCGGGCGGCCCGACCGGTGGCGGTGGCCCCGGGGGCGGCGGCGGCCAGATTCCGGGCGGCCCGACCGGCGGCGGTGGTCCCGGCGGTGGCGGCGGTCAGATTCCGGGCGGCCCGACCGGTGGTGGTGGTCCCGGCGGTGGCGGCGGCCAGATTCCGGGCGGCCCCACCGGCTGGGGCGGTCCCGGCGGTGGCGGCGGCTGCCTGCCCGGTGTGGGGTGCGGCGGCTGGCCGTGATCGGCCCGCGACGCTGACGCCTCGCTAAGACCTATCGGCGCCCGACGCCCAGGACATCACCCTGGGCCTCGGGCGTCGGTTCATCGCTGACAGGCGGCGCACCAGAAACCGACGCGCCCGCCAGCGCTGTCCGATTCGACCCGGGTGCCGCAGCGCCGGCAGGGCTGGCCGGCCCGGCCGTACACCCACAGTTGCCGGCCCGGCCGGGTGTCTCCGGTGGTGCAGCGCGCCCACCGCAGCCGATTGGCCCACAGCATCTCGCGGGCCCGGGCCACCAGCCGGGCCGGATCGGCCAACGCGGCAACCGGGGACGTCGGCAATCGGCCGACGACGAAACACAATTCGTTGCAGTAGACATTGCCGATGCCGGCCAGCACCCGCTGATCCAACAGGGCCGCCGCCAGTGGCCGGTCCGGGTCGGCCAGCAGATTGGCGAGGGCGGCGTCCGGGTCCCAATCGGGGCCGAGCAGGTCCGGGCCCAGGTGGGCGACCGCCTCGCCGTCGCGGTCACGCTCGAGCACCTCCAGCACGCCCAGGTCGATGCCCGATGCGCGAACGGGCCCGGCCTCCAGGATGATTCGCACCCGATGGCCGAGCGGGCCCCTTCTGGCCGGGGAGCTCACCCGCCAGCTGCCCTCCATCTTCAGATGGGAGTGGATACTGGCGCGCCCGACCCGGATGAACAGGTGCTTACCTCGGCTGATCACCTCATCCACCCGCTGCCCGCTGAGGTCCACACCGGCGTAGCGGGGGACCCGGATATCGCAGCGGGTCAACGTTTTTCCGCGCAACGCGGCGTCGAGCACCGCCGCGGTGTGGAAGACGGTGTCACCCTCGGGCATCAGCGCAGCCGCAATCCCCGCGGGGTGCGGGAGAATCCGGCCTCGACCAGTGCCGTCGTCGTCGGCGAATCGCGAATCTCCAACACCGCCACACCGTCCACCCGCTCGACGAGCAGCCCGTCCACGCGGCGGTCGGCGATCAGCCCGGCCAGCGCACCGGCGGCGGCCCGCTGCACCTCGGCGGCGTCGGCTCCGGTGGCGAAGTTCAGCAGGGACCGGCCGCCACGTTCGATGAACCAGACCAGTTCGCCGTCGACCAGCACCACCAGCGCTCCCGCCTTGCGTCCCGGACGGGCGGTGCCGGGGTGCGCCGGCCAGCCCAGTGCCGCCCCGTACGGGTTGGCCGGGTCGGCGGCGGCCAGCGCCACCGCGTGATACTCCGGGCGCGTCGGGTCGACACCGTCGAGGTAGCCGCGCAGCCGGTCCACCGTCGAGGCCAGCGCGAACTGGGCGGCGCCCAGCGACTCGATGAAGTAGCCGCGCTGGCAGCGGCCGGCCTCCTCCAACGCCGTCAACACCTTGTAGAGCCCCGCGAATCCGCCCGGCACCGCCTCGGCGGCCACCGCGCCGCGGGTCAGCACCCCGTAGCGGTGCAACAGCAACTCGGCGATGTGGTGCGCGCGCACCGTGGAGAACCCGGTATCCGGCTCGGTGGCCGGCAACATCGACCAGCGTCCGGCCACCGCCGGGTCGGCGGCGCGGGCGGCGGCGTGCGCGACGCTGTACCGGCTCAGCCGCGGCGGACGCCTGCTGCGGTGCGCCGGGGTGGAGCGCCGGGTGCCGGCCAGTACCGCCCGCATCGGGGCGAAGGTGTCGCCGGTGACCCAGCCCGCCCAGATCAGTTCCCACAGTGCGGTTTTGAGCTCGGTCTCACTCGCGTCACCGCCGAGCTGGCGGAAGAAGAACGCACCGCCGCCACCGAGCGTGTCCAGGATCTGCCGGTGGGCGTCCCCGAAGTCGACCGGCGCTCTGGAGGCCAGCGTCAACGGCGCCGAATCTGCGGTGTGGAAGGTGACCCAGCCATCGGCGGCCGGCGCATTGCCGGCCGGGGCACCCGCACCGGACCACAGCACCTCCCCGGAGGCCAGCAGCTCGTCGAGCATGGCCGGCGAGTAATCGCGCACCCGCGCCGCCAGCACCAGCGGCTCGACCGCCGACGCCGGCAGTGGCACGCCCGCCAGCTGCTCGATCACCCCGGCCAGCCCGTCCAGCCCGGACGCGGCGCCGCGGGCGCCGATCTGCTGCCAGGCCGGCAGGAAACGCGCGTAGGCCGCCGGGGACACCGGCTCGATCGCCGAGCGCAGCGCCGCCAGCGACCGGCGCCGCAGAATCCGCAGCACCTGGGCGTCGCACCACTGCTCGCCCGGCGAGTCCGGGAAATCGGCGAACTCGCCGCGTACTACCCGGCCGTCGGCGGCCAGCCGGCCCAGGGCGTCGGCGGCCACCCGGGCGCCCAGCCCGAACCACTCGGCGGCCTGCCCGGTGGTGAACGGGCCGTGGGTGCGGGCGAATCGGCCCAGCAGCTCGCCCAGCGGGTCGGTGACCGGTTCGGTGAAGTCGGCCGGCACGCCGGGCGGCACCGCCACCCCGATCCCGTCGCGCAGCCGGCCGATGTCCTCGATCGCCACCCACCAGGCCCGCCCGGCGAACGCCACCGTCAGCACCCGCCGGGCGCCCAGCAGATGCTCCAGCCAACCGCCCACCTCCGAACCGCCTGCTCGCGCGGCGATCTCGTCGCCGGTGAGCGGGCCCAGCAGCCGCAACAGGTCCGCGACCCCCTCGGCGTCGCGGGCGGCCTTCTCCTGGGTCAGGTGCTGCAACTCGGCGGCGACGGCGGCGACGACGTCGGGGTCGAGCAGCTCGCGCAACTCCACCCGGCCCAGCAGCTGCGCCAGCAGGGTGGGATCCAGCGACAGTGCCGCCGCGCGGCGCTCGGCCAGCGGGCTGTCGCCTTCGTACATGAAGGCGCCGACGTAGCCGAACAGCAACGACGCCGCGAACGGCGACGGGGTGGCGGTCTCGACCTGCACCACCCGAACCCGGCGCTGCGCGATCCGCGCCATCAACTCCGTCAGCGCCGGGACGTCGTAGACGTCCTGCAGGCACTCCCGCACGGTCTCCAGCACGATCGGGAACGCCGGGTATCGGCGTGCCACGTCGAGCAGTTGGGCGGCCCGCTGCCGTTGCTGCCACAGCGGGGTGCGCCGGCCGGGATGCCGGCGCGGCAACAGCAATGCCCGTGCTGCGCACTCCCGGAACCGGCTGGCGAACAACGCCGAGCCGCCCACCTCGGCGGTGACGATGGGCTCGATCTCGTCGGCGTCGAAGACGAACAGGTCGGCACCGGGTGCGTCCAACGTTGCGCCGGCATCGGTGTCGGGCAGCCGCACCACGATGCCGTCGTCGGAGGCGGTCGGCTTCTCGTCGATGCCAAAGCGTTCGTGCAGCCGCCGGCCCACCGCCAGCGCCAGCGGGCCGTGCACCCGCAGCCCGTAGGGGGAGTGCAGCACCACCCGCCAGTCGCCCAGCTCGTCGCGGAAGCGTTCCACCACCAGCGTGGTGTCGGTGGGCACCGTCGAGGTGGCGGTGCGCTGATCGTCGAGCAGCCGCCACAGATTGTCGGCCGCGTAGTCATCGAAACCCAAACCCGCGCAACGTTCGTCGAGGGCGGCACGATCGAGCCCGGCCAGCTCGCCGGTGAACTCGCCCAGCGCGGCGCCGAGCTCGGCCGGTCGCCCGACGCCGTCGCCGTGCCAGAACGGCAGCCGGCCGGGCTGGCCGGGAGCCGGGACCACCAGCACCCGGTCGTGGCTGATCTCGGTGATGCGCCAGCTGGTGGCGCCCAAGGAGATCACGTCGCCGGGCCGCGATTCGTAGACCATCTCCTCGTCGAGTTCACCGACCCGGGACGGCTTCGCGGCACCGGCCAGGTAAACCGCGAACAGGCCGCGATCCGGGATGGCGCCACCGGAGGTGACGGCCAGCCGTTGGGCGCCGGGCCGGCCGGTCAGGGTGCCGGTGTCGCGGTCATAGACCAGCCGCGGCCGCAGCTCGGCGAACTCGGTCGACGGGTATTTGCCCGACAGCAGGTCCAGGGTCGCCTCGAACACGCTGCGGGGCAACGTTGCGAACGGTGCGGCCCGGCGCACCGTGTCGAACCATGCCTCGGCGTCCAGCGGCTCCAGCGCCGCCGCGGCCACCGTGTGCTGGGCCAGGATGTCCAGCGGATTGGCCGGCACCGTCAGCGTTTCGATCTGACCCGCCAGCATCCGCTGCACTGAGACCGCACAGCCGATCAGATCGGTGCGGTGCTTGGGGATCAGCACGCCGGCCGAGACCTCGCCGACCTGATGACCCGCCCGCCCGATGCGCTGCAGGCCGCTGGCCACCGACGGCGGCGCCTCGATCTGGACGACCAGGTCGACCGCACCCATGTCGATGCCCAGCTCCAGGCTCGAGGTCGCGACCACCGCACGCAGCCGCCCGCTCTTCAGGTCCTCCTCGACCGCGGCGCGGGTCTCCTTGGACACCGACCCGTGGTGGGCCCGCGCCAGCGGTGCCTGCGCGGTGTCGTCATCGTCGCATCGCTCGGCGTGGATCTCGTTGAGCCGCTGGGTCAGTCGCTCGGCCAGCCGGCGCGAGTTGGCGAACACGATCGAGGAGCGGTGGGCCTCGATCAGGTCGACGATGCGTTCCTCCACCTGCGGCCAGATGGTGCCCTCGGCGGGGCTGGCCATATCCGGCACCGGAACCTGCACGGTCAGTTCGAATGTCTTGGCGGCCGGCGGCGCCACGATCCGCGTCGGGGACTGGCCGGACAGGAACCGGGCGACCTCTTCGGCGGGCCGCACGGTGGCGCTGAGCCCGATCCGCTGCGCCGGGGAGGCCAACATCGCATCGAGGCGCTCCAGCGACAGTGCCAGGTGACTGCCGCGCTTGGTACCGGCCACCGCGTGCACCTCGTCGACGATCACCGTCTGCACCCCGGTCAGCGCTTCGCGCGCCGCCGAGGTCAGCATGAGGAACAGTGACTCCGGGGTGGTGATCAGGATGTCGGGGGGCTTGGTGACGAGCTCGCGGCGCCGGGCCGCCGACGTGTCGCCGGAGCGGACCCCGACGGTGATGGCCGGCGCCGGCAGGCCGCGGTGCGCGGCGATGCGGCCGATGCCGGCCAGCGGGGTGCGCAGGTTGCGTTCGACGTCGACGGCCAGCGCCTTGAGCGGCGAGACGTAGAGCACCCGGGTGCCCGCAGCTTTCGGGCCCGGCTCGGCCGCCAGCCGGTCCAGCGCCCACAGGAACGCTGCCAGGGTCTTGCCCGAACCGGTGGGTGCCACCACCAGGGTGTGGTGGCCGTCGGCGATGGCCGACCAGGCCTGCTGCTGCGCCTCGGTCGGCGCGGTGAACGTGCCGCTGAACCAGTCCCGGGTCAGCGCCGAGAACCGGGCCAGCGCGGCTGGGGTTTCTCGGCTCACCTTGCCATGGTGCCAACTTCGGGGCGGTGCTGCCCGCTGGGCTGGTTTTGCCGTGCTCAGCAGCGGGTATCCGCGGGCCGTGGCAGTGACAGGGCCGAGGCAGTGACAGGGCCGTGGCAGTGACAGGGCCGAGGCAGTGACGGGCCGTGGCAGTGACAGGGGGGCCGGGCATGACCATTCTGGACCACAGGACGCGAGCGGTGCGGCCGATCTTCGCCGATGCGGCACCCGCCCCGCGGACGCCGGAGGCGCCACCGCGCGACTGGACCTGGATCAACTGGACGTTGTCGCTGCTGACGGCACCGGCCGCCGTGCTGCTGATGGATTACGCGCCGGCCGCGGTGGCCGGCACCGCGCTGTGCAGCACCGCGGCCTGCCCGGGCCTGCAGCCGAACGGGTCGCTGTTCGGCGTGCTCTACCACGGTGCGGCGGCCGTTGCGGCGCTGACCTTGTTCCTGGCCTTCTTCTTCGCGACGCGCCGGAGCGGGATCGCGGTCTGGGCGTGCGGCTGGGCGCTGCTGGCGGCCGACCTGGTGGCCCTGCACGCGGTCATCTGACCGGGCTGCGATTTTCGTGCCGGGTACGCGGCGCACATCGGCAGGTAGCCAACACAGCGAACACCGGAGGTCGGCAATGGATTTGCCCAAGGGCCAGAAAGCGGAGTCGGACGTTGAACCCGATGCGCGCCAGGCGGGATCACGCGCCGGCAAAGACGAAGACGGCACCTATGTGGGGCGGATCAGCCCGGACGACGCATTGGACGTCGGCGAAACCGGCGCCGAAGCCCGCAGCGACGACGCGTGACCGTTTCGGGCCCGATGTCGCCGGGTAGCCAGGCCAGGATGATGCGGGCAGCGGTTTCGGGCGGGTGCGCCGCGCTGGCGCTGGTCGCCGGGTTGCCGGCGGTGTCCGCCGACCCTGGCGCCGCAGTCGACACCACCTGCAGCTACTCGCAGGTGGTGGCGGCGATGAACGATCAATCACCGGCCGTCGCCGAGCAGTTCAACGCGACCCCGGCCGCCCAGGCCTGGCTGCAGAACTTCCTGGCCGCGCCGCCGCCGCAGCGTCAGCAACTGGTCGAGCAGGCGCAGCAGCGGCCCGAAGCGCCCGAGTACGTCGCGCTGTTCAGCCCGCTGGCCAACGACTGCGACTCCTACTGAGCCCGGGTCACTCTTCGACGTTCACTCTTCGACGTTGTAGAACGAGTCGCCGTCTTCGGGGCTGCCGGAGACCTGAGCACGGTGCCGACCACCGGTCACGGCCTGACCGGCTTCGTCGGGATCTGGTTCGAGTCCGGCATCGGGACGCTCGGCGGCCAGTTTGTCGTCCAGCGACTCGTCGGTCGCGCCACCGACCGGTTGCCAGCTATCCGGCGGGGTGACGGTCGCATCGCCGTCGTCGTTGCGCAGCTCGTCGGAATCGGTGGCCTCGCTCGGCGGCAGGGTGTCGTCGTCGCTGGTGTTGGTGGCGGGATCGATGTCGGGTCGATCGGTCATGTGCTTGGCACTCCAGATTCGGTTGGACAGTCGGCTTCAGTTGGCGATGGCCCATTGCGGTTGCGGTGATTCCGGTGTCATGTAGCCGACGCCGCGAACGGTGTCGACGATCGTCTCGTGGTCGGCGCCGAGTTTGGCGCGCAGCCGCTGCACGTGGACGTCGACCTTGCGCCGGCTGCCCTTACCGCCCCACAACTCGTGCAGCAGCCTGGTGCGGGTGAACGCGTGACCGGCATGCCGGACCAGATAGTTCAGCAGCTTGAACTCGGTGAGGGTGAGGTCGAGTTCGCGCCCGGACAACTCCGCGGTGTAGCTGCCGGGGCGGATGATCAGATCACCGAATTGCAGTGCGCTCTGCTCGGATTCACGTCGGCGCGCCAGCGCCAGCCGTAGCCGGGCATGTGCCTCGGCCGGTCCGGCCGTTGCGACCAGCACGTCGTCGACCTGCCAGTCGATGTCGACGGCGACGAAATCTTCCGCGGCCACCACGGCCAGCACGGCGGCCGACGGCGCCCAGGCGCACAGCCGCCGGCAGGTCTCGCGTGCGGCCGCCAGCTCGGTGCAGCCGTCCACCAGCACGGCTGCGGCGCCGCGACAGTCCGCCCGGCTCACCGCGAGCGGCGCGCGGCCGACCGAATGCCCGAAGACGCGCAAGGCCGACAGGGTCTGTTCGAACTCGTCCCGGTCGGTCAGTAACAGAATCTCCATCGCTGACTCCAACCCTCCGATGTGCTCCAGCGCCCTCGAGTGCTCTTCAAGGCCGTTCAATGCACCATTACCCGCTCCGGGGCGTGCGTAACCGCACAGCGACAGGCCCGGCCTGCCGTAGCGGGCCGGGCCTGCCTTCAATCGGGCTACTGGTGGGACTGTTCGCGGGACTCGGCCGCCTTCGCTCCGGCACGGGCCGATTCGGCCTCGGCTTCGCGCTTGGCGGCGTCGCGCTGCGCTTCGCCCTTGTCCTGCTGTGCCTTGCCCTCGCGGGCCAGCTCGTCGTTACCGATCACGGTTCCGACGGCTTCCTTGGCCTTGCCCTTGACGCCCTCGACGGCGCCGCGGAAGCCCTCTTCGGGCCCGCTCTTCTCTTGGTCCGACATAAAATCCCTCCCTGGATTTCGTGGATGTGACGGGCCCCTGTGCTCCGTCGGCCCGCCACACCTGCAAGGCTTCCCGGCGGCTCGCTCGCTCAAACGTCGAATCACCTTGACGTCGAATCATCTTGACGCAGCGCCGATCAGCGCGGACGGTGGAGGCATGGAACGCTCCATGCGACCGCGCCCCGGGGGCGACCGGCTGGGCCAGGAGGACGCGGAGGTTCGCTCGGCCGTCAGGTTCGCCGGCGTGATCACCGCGATCGGCGTGGCGGTCGTCTTGCTGGCGGCATGGTGGGCCAGCTCCTGTGATGCGAGTACGGGGTCGGTGCAGACGGTGGCGTGCGGACGGCCGTACCGGGCCGTGCTCGCCGCGGCGTCACCGGTGGTCTTCGCGGCCGGTGGACTGCGCGCTTTTCTGCGCACCTACCGAGTGTGGCGCGCTCGGGGCACCTGGTGGGGTTGGCAGGGCGCCGGCTGGTTTTTGATGTCGTTGATGCTTCTCGTACTGATTATGAGCGCGGGGCCGATCAGCGGTATGCGCTGATCAGGCCGGAGTCCCGCGGCAGGCTGCCGGGTGGCTGTGAGATTTCTGAAAGTCGAGCGTTATTTAGATCACATCGGCTTACGATAGTTTTCGGTTGCGGACGGGTTCACCACACGGGGTTCATCACGAATGGGGGCTCGGCCAGGCGGCCTCCGGATGGGCGGACCATTCACGAAAGGAAGAAGCGATGGGCGATACGTTTCATGACCCCGTTGACCATGTCCGGACGACCCGGCCGCACGCCGGCCGTGCTGTGATCGACGTCATGGGTTGGCCCGGTTACAGCCTGCTGGTGCTGGGCATGGTCGCCGGGATCGGCTGTCTGACCGCGTTCGCCACCGGCCACGACCGGCAAGGCGTGGCGGTCGCCGCCCTCGCGGTGTTCGCCGCCGGCCTGGGGGCGCTGTGGCTGCTGATGGAACACCGGCGGATCAGGCGGGTGAACCAGCAGTGGCAGCTGGCCCACCCCGAGTTGCAGCGGCAGCATTCGAACGGTTGAGCTAGCAGAAACCACGGCCCGACCGGTTATCCGGTCGGGCCGTCGTCGACCCGGTGTTCCAGGATCCGCATGGTTGGAGCGCCGGCAGATCGGGTACAGGGTTCCCGTGACCAACCTCCGGGCGGCCGACCATGCGGATTTGACGACGTGAACAGTCCGTCGGCGGGTAGCGGTAGTCTCGGTCCGACATCGCCGGGAGGCTCAATGACCGACATCCACAGCGACCCGACCTTGCGGTCGTGCAGCGAGCGAGCCGTCGAGTTGCGGGTGGCGCCCAGGCTGGAGAGCCTCGCCGTGGTGCGCATGGTGGTCGGCGCCATCGCGACGTTCGAGGATCTCGACGTCGATACGGTGGCCGATCTGCGGCTCGCGATCGACGAGCTGTGTACCCAGCTGATCCGCTGCGCCGCCCCGGACGCCACGCTGCGGGTGGTCATCGACCCGAAAGACGACGACGTGACGATCGTGGCGTCGGCCGCCGGCACCGGCGGCGAGGTGCTGACGCCGGGCAGCTTCAGCTGGCACGTGCTCACCTCGCTCGTCGACGACGTGCAGACCTTCCATGACGGCCAGGAACCCGGTAGCGCCGGTGATGTGTTCGGCGTTGCCTTGACGACCCGGCGGGCGGAATCCCGGCAGTGACCCGGGGCGCCGCCAAGAGCGGCTCGCAGTCAGGATCGGAGTATGCCGACGTCGGCGACATGTTCCGCGAGCTCGCCCAATACGAATCCGGTTCCCCTGATTTCCGGAACCGCAAAGACAAGATCGTGGAGCGGTGCCTGCCGCTGGCCGACCACATCGCCCGCCGGTTCGAGGGGCGCGGCGAACTGCGGGACGACTTGGTCCAGGTCGCGCGGGTGGGCCTCGTCAACGCCGTGACGCGCTTCGACGTCGAAACCGGTTCGGATTTCGTTTCTTTCGCGGTCCCGACCATCATGGGCGAAGTCCGCCGGCATTTCCGGGACAACAGCTGGTCGGTCAAGGTGCCTCGCCGGCTCAAAGAGCTGCACCTGCGCCTCGGATCGGCCACCGCCGACCTCTCGCAACGCCTGGGCCGGGCACCGACCGCCTCCGAACTGGCCCGCGAGTTGGAGATGAGCCGCGAGGAGGTCGTCGAAGGACTGGTGGCGGGCAGTTCCTACAACACGTTGTCCATCGACAGCGGCGGCAGCTCCGACGAGGACGACGTCCGCTCGATCGCCGACACCCTCGGCGATATCGACGCCGGGATGGACCGGATCGAGGACCGCGAGGCGTTGCGGCCCCTGCTCGAGGCGCTTCCCGAACGGGAACGCACCGTGCTGGTGCTTCGGTTCTTCGAATCGATGACCCAGACGCAGATCGCCGAACGGGTCGGCATCTCGCAGATGCACGTGTCGCGGCTGCTGGCCAAGTCCTTGAGCAAACTGCGCGACCAGCTGGAGTAGCCGGCCGGTTCCCTCCTCAGCCGCCCAGCGCGTTCTGGGCGGTCAGCGATGACATCACCGCGTCCGGGCCGTCGAAGCTGTCCTTCTTCAACGCCCGCAGCGTGTCGACCAGCTGCGGCTCGGCGCCGTTGTCCTGGGCGTGGTCGGCGAGCTGCTCCGCGGTGCCCGGATAGTCGAAACCGGCAAGGCAGCTCTGCACTTGAGCGACGTCGAAGCCCATCACTGCGCAGTACCCGGTGGCATCGCGCCGGAAACGCATGTCATCGCAGCCGGTAGATCTCCGACCAGGTGTCAACCAGCTCAGATTCGTGCGCGCCGCCGAACATGTAGGCCGGTGAAGCGATCGGCAGCGCCCGTTCGACGCGGATCAGCACCGCCTCGCGGCAGGGGAACTGCGATCCCTGGGTCCGGGTCACCCACTGCCGCAGCCATTCGTAGACCTCGTCACCGGGCTGGCGCAGCTGCGCCGTGCCCTTGAAGCGGTAGCCGCGACGACGCAGAAAATCCACCACGTTGACCTCGATGCGCGGATCGCGGCGCAGGTCGGCCACCGTGGTCGGCGACGCCATGTGCATGAACGCCAGATGCTCGTCGCCGTAGACCAGCAACGACTCCTTCGGTGACAGGTTGGGCGAGCCGTCTTCGCAGACGGTGGCCACGAATGCCAGCTTGGCGCTCGCCACGATCAGGCGCATGTCGTGGTCGATGATGCACACCGCTCATCCCATCGTTGTGCCGCCGTCGTTCACCGCCCAGCGGACGGTTACCCGCCCTCGCGGGGGGCGAACCTCAGCTGCCGGCGGTCAGGCCGCGGGTGGCGGGGCCCTCCAGCAGCGTGCCGTCGGGAGCGAAGCGCGAGCCGTGCAGCGGACACTCCCACGCCCGATCGGCGTCGTTCCAGGTGACGATGCCGCCGAGGTGCGGGCAGACCGGCGAGACGCGGTGCTCGACGCCGTCCACCCGGCAGTGGGCCTGCAGGTGCCACGGCGGTCCGCTGACCACGCCGGCGGCGTCGTCGCCCAGGCCGTGCCGGCCGATGCGGGCCGTCGGGGTGATCCAGCCTTTCGCCAGATTGAAGCCGACTTCGAGATTCGCCGCCACGGCGGTGGACAGCCCGCGTAGCTCGCGGGCGCTCCAACTCGCGAACGCCCGGTCCCAGGCCGGTCGTTGCCCGAGCAGCCGGCCCGACAACACCAGCGCGGCGGCCGCCCCGTTGGTCATGCCCCATTTGTTGAAACCCGTTGCCACGTAGATGGTGTTGCTGTCGGGAAGAATCGGACCGACATAGGGCAGCTCGTCGATGGGCGCGTAGTCCTGCGCCGACCACAGGTGCGTGCGGGTTGCGCCCGGGAAATGCCGGAGCGTCCATGACTCGAGCTCGGCCAGTCCGTCGCTGGGATATCTGGCGCGGCCGACGGTGTGGCCCGCCCCGCCGACCAGCAGGCGCTCGCCGCCGGTGATCGGGGCGTAACGCAGCGAGCGTGTCGGTGAATCGGTGGAGATCATCATCGGGCGGGTGATCTCACCGGGCACCTCGAACGCCATGCAGTATGACCGGCTGGGTTTGACCCGGGCGAAGTAGCCGCCGCGGTCCAGAATCGGGATCCCGGTGGCCAGCACCAGCTGGGCGGCCCGCAGTTCGGCCTGGCCCTGCGGGCCGTCGACATCGAGTCGCAGGCCGTCGCTTCCGCTGGAAACCCGTTGCACCCGAGTGTGTTCCACCAGCTGGCCGCCGGCGGCCAGCAGTTCGGCGCGCAGCGCGTCCAAGAACTGCATCGGATCGAACTGCGCCTGCCCTGCCAGCCGTACCCCGCCGTGATACGGAAACGGCACCTCGGCCTGCGCCTCCCAGGTCACCGGTAGATCGACCGCGCGGCAGGCCTCATACTCGGCGCGCGCCGCCGCCACCCCGCGTTCGGACTGGGCGAAACTGTAGGCGTCCTCACGCTGCACCGCGACCCCCGTCGACGCGCAGAAGGACAGGATCCAGTCCTGGCCGGCGCGGTTGCCCTCCAGATAGGCAGCGGCCAGCTGCTTGCCCTGCTTGGCCGAGATCGCCGACAGCTGGGTGGCCTGCAGCAGGCTGATTTTGGCGGTGGTGTTGCCGGTCGCGCAGGCACCCACGGTCCGGGCTTCCAGCACCAGCACCTCACGGCCCGCCCGGGCCAGTAGAACCGCGGTCATCAGCCCGGTGATCCCGGCACCCGCCACCACCACGTCGGCGCAACCGGGGAGATCTTCGGCGCTGCCCGAAGCCGGTGATGTCGCGATCCGATCGGCGAGCCACAATGACGTCATAGCCGATCAGTTACCCGATAGGGCGTCGGCGAAACGTGCCGACGTCACCAGCATTGGTTTCGGCCGGGTCGAGGCGGGTATGCCGTCGACCGGACCAGGAATCGCCGGGAGGGAAAACCCATGGACGCATTGACCTTTCTTCGTGCCGACCACGAAAGCGTGCTGGGCATGCTGCAGGTGCTTGACGGCGCGCCACAGGGCGAAGGCGCGCACCAGAGCGGCCTGGCGACCATGGTCACCAACCTGGTGATCGCCGAGTCGCAGCACGAGGCCATCGAGGAACAACTGTTCTGGCCTGCGGTGCGAGCGGCGCTCGACGACGGCGACGAGTTGGCCGACCACGCCATCGCGCAGGAGGAGGCCGGCAAGGCGCTGCTGCAGCAGCTCGAAGACGGCGGTCCCGGTGAACCCGAATATCACCGCGCGCTGGCCGAATTCATCACG
This sequence comes from Mycobacterium sp. pW045, assembly GCF_041287085.1. Classification (NCBI taxonomy): domain Bacteria; kingdom Bacillati; phylum Actinomycetota; class Actinomycetes; order Mycobacteriales; family Mycobacteriaceae; genus Mycobacterium; species Mycobacterium sp. pW045. The sequence continues at coordinate 245,806 of NZ_JBGGKU010000003.1, forward strand.
GCGGCCCGCGAACACATCGATTACGAGGAGAATCTGGTGTGGCCGCGGTTCAAAGCGGCGGTCAGCGCCGGAGACCTCGAGCAGTTGGGCGGCAAACTGCAGACCGCCAAGAAGGTCGCGCCGACGCGGCCGCACCCCAATGCCCCGTCGGGCGGGCTGGCCCAGAACACCATGGGGGTGGCCGCTGCTGCCGTCGACCATGTGCGCGACCGGCTGAGCGGCCGGGCTGCCGACAACCCGCCGGACGCGCCGACGAGCTGACCGGCGGTCGGCATCGAGCGCCTAATCCGGTGGCTCGTCCGGCGATCCGCGTTTGGGGGTTTCCCTGGCGTCGGATTCGAATTCCTCGGCGGCTTTCGCGTCGAGTCGGTCGACGGTGTCCTCCAACGAGGTCTTGTGATCGGACGGTTCGTTACCGCGTTCTTTCATCGGTGGGGCTTACCCGAAATGCGCCCAGGGCAACCCGCAATCACATTGATTAAGGTCGAAACCACCATCGACCGAGCGCTGGAACGCCCACGCGGGTGGGCGATTCCAGCAGCAAGGTGCCCCGGTTATGTTGTGGCACGGTGTTGTTCGTGGGTGAACGGTTTCTCACCGGCTACCGCGGGGCTGCCGTCGGGGTTGTCCCGCGGTCCGCGGTTCTCCCGGGTGGAGCCGCCCAGCCAGTCCTTGGCCGGGTTCTTCACGTACTCCCACTCCATGCCGTTCGGCCACGGCCCCTGGCCCTGGTTCCAGGGCCCGCGGCTGGTCTCGCCCTCGGACATGTTGAACGCCACGTTCTGGAAACGGTCGTCGCCGGGGAGTTGCCCGGGCGGGAAGTTGACCGGCAGCTCGTTGAGCGCTGCGGTGAACATCTGGAAATGCGCGACCTCGCGGGTCATCAGGAACGTCAGGGTGTCCTGCACGCCCGGGTCGTCGGTGAACTGCTTGAGGTATTCATAAACGATCTTGGCCCGAGACTCGGCCCCGAGATTGCTCCGCAGGTCCACCGAGGGGTCGCCGTTGGCGTTGATGTAGGCGCCGGTGAAGGGTGTGCCGGCGGCATTGCTGGGATGCGGGCCGCCACCGCTCTCTACAAAGTGCAGCGGGTTGAGCGCAACCTGGTGAATGATCTGGTCACGGCCGTCGCGGCTCGCGACGGCGGGCATCCAGTCGCAGCGCTCGTTGGCGTTCTTCAGGTTGTCGTTGAGCCCGTCGAGCAGCATGGTGATCAGGTTGCCCACCATCTCCAAATGGGTGAACTCCTCGGTTGCGATGTCCATGAACATGTCGTACATCTTGGGGTTTTTGCGGCGCAGGACGAACGCTTGGGTGAAGTACTGCATCGCGGCCTTCAGTTCGCCGTTCTCTCCGCCGAACTGTTCCTGCAGCAGCATCGCGAACCGCGGATCGGGCCGCTCGACCCGGAGGTCGAACTGCAGCTCTTTGTTGTGAACGAACATGGGGACTCCCTCGCGCAGTGGTCGATCTGTGTTTCCGCGGCGTACCCGGATGAAGCGCCCCGCAACCCTGCTCGCCCGACGACAACTACGCGTTTGTGCCAAGGCGCGGGCGGGTAGCCGGGCGGTGTTCTCACGACATGACGGAGGCGATCCGAATGCGGGCAGTGACATGGCAGGGCAGACGCAAGGTCCAGGTCGACACCGTGCCCGACCCGGTGATCGAGAAATCGACCGACGCCGTCATCGAGGTGACGACCACCAACATCTGCGGCTCCGACCTGCACCTCTACGAGGTGCTCGGCGCGTTCATGGACCCGGGCGACATCCTGGGTCACGAACCGATGGGCATCGTGGCCGAGGTCGGCAGCGCGGTCACCAACCTCAAGGCCGGCGATCGCGTGGTCATCCCGTTCCAGATTGCCTGCGGGCATTGCAGTATGTGTCGTCGCGACCTGCCGACCCAATGCGACACCACCCGGGTGCGCGAGCAGGACACCGGTGCCGCCCTGTTCGGCTACTCCAAGCTCTACGGCCAGGTTCCCGGCGGGCAGGCGCAGTACCTGCGGGTGCCGCAGGCGTCCTACACCCACATCAAAGTGCCGGAGGGGCCCCCGGATTCGCGGTTTGTATACCTGTCCGATGTGCTGCCCACCGCGATGCAGGCGGTCGACTACGCCGAGATTCCCGAGGGCGGCTCGGTGACGGTGCTGGGGCTTGGGCCGATCGGCGACATGGCGGCCCGCATCGCCGCGCACCAGGGGCACAGGGTGATCGGTGTGGATCTGGTGCCAGAACGGCTGGGCCGGCTGGCGCGCCGCGGCATCGAAACCATCGACCTGCGTGAGGCATCCGATCTGGGCGAGGTGATCCGCGACCGCACCGACGGACGGGGGACCGACGCGGTGATCGACGCCGTCGGGATGGAGGCGCACGGCTCCGGCGGCGCCAAGGCGGTGCAGCAACTCAGCTCGCTGCTGCCCGATGCGGTCGCCGGGCCGCTGATCAGCAAGGCCGGCATCGACCGGCTCGCCGCGCTGTACTCGGCGATCGACATCGTGCGCCGCGGCGGCACCATCTCGATCGTCGGCGTCTACGGCGGCAAGCTGGATCCGCTGCCGATGTTCACCCTGTTCGACAAGCAGATCACGCTGCGGATGGGGCAGGCCAACGTCAAACCGCGGGTAGACCGGTTGATGCCGCTGCTCACCGACGCCGACCCGCTGGGCGTCGACACCTTCGCCACCCACGAGCTGCCGATGGAGGAGGCGCCGCGCGGCTACCAGATCTTCCAGGAGAAGCGCGAGGGCGCGGTGAAGATCCTGCTCAAGCCATAACGCAGGCAGTCACTGAAGTAGGCACTCAAGCCATCACGTCGCCGGCCAGCAGGTGCGCGGCCTCGAACAGCAGCGCGTGGGTGAACGCCTGCGGCAGGTTGCCGCGCAACTGGCGCTGGCCGACGTCGTACTCTTCGGTGAGCAGGCCGGGCGGGCCGCAGGCGGTGCGACCGCGCTCGAACCACTGCAGCGCCGCAAGATCATTTCCCTGCTGGTGATCTGCCAGTGCCATCGCGAAGTTGCACAGCAGGAACGCTCCCTCGGCCTGGCCGAGCTCGCGCTGGTCGGGCCGGTAGCGGTAGACGAAGCCGTCCTGGGTCAGGTCATGGCGCACCGCGGCCAGGGTCGCTACCGTGCGGGGATCATCGACGGGTACGGCTCCTCGCAGGCCAGGCAGCAGCAGTGCCGCATCGATCCCCGCGTCATCGGGTGCGCGCTGCCATCTGCCGTCGCGGTGCAGGCAGTCGGTGCTGGTATCGGCGACCAGCTTGTCGGCCAGTTGCTGCCATCGTGCGCCCTCGGCCAGCGATGCCACGCCGGCGATGCGGCGCAGCCCCGCCGCGCACATCAGCCGGGAATGCGCCCAGCGCCGGTCATCGAGCTCCCAGACGCCCGCATCGGCGTCGCCGCAACGTTTTTCGATCGCATCTACCAGGACATGCACCGCGCCCCAATGGGTGCTGTCCACCCGGTCCAGCCCGGCCGCGGCGGCCAGCAGCAGCAGCGCCTCCCCGAAGTTGTCGAGCTGAAGCTGCCCGCGCACCCAATTGCCGGTTTTGACTGCGGCGCCCGGGTAGCCCGGCAGCGGCAGATCTTTTTCGGGCGGTGGTGCGCCGGCGTCGACGCAGTAAGCCGGTCGCAGGTCGGGTCCATCGGCCAGCACCCGCTCGGTGACGAACCGGACGGCGTCATCCAGCAGAGGGAGCGGGCCGGCGGCGGCGATCGCTTGCCCGGTGTAGCACTGGTCGCGGATCCAGCAGTAGCGATAGTCGTAGTTGCGGCCGGCCTTGGCCCGCTCCGGCAACGACATCGTCGCCGCGGCCACCATCCCGCCGCCGGTGCTGGTCAGGCCGCGCAGCACCGCGTAGGCCCGCTCAGCGTCGGCGTCGGCCAGCGTGCCGGTGAACTCCGGAACCGCTTCGCGCCAAGCAGTTTCGGTGGCGAGCCAGGCCTGCGCGGCGTCGGCCGGCCGGTCCGGCAGTTCGCGGTCGGACAGCTCGAGCACCAGGTCGTGGTCGCGGCCCGGCTCGACGTCGAGCACCATCTGCAGCGATCCGTCGCCGGGCCGGCGGGCCTGCTCGGCACCCGACCAGCGGAATCGCAGCGGGCCCGACCGGCCGGTCCACACGGCGTCGCGGCAGGACAGTCCCGACATGGCGGTGGCGCCGAAGTCGGTCCGAACCTGCAGCGCCACCTGCATCCGGACCGGGCGGTCCAGTGCCCGGATGCGGCGCAGCACCACCGCGGTGTGCGGGTCGCCGGGGAAGGCCAGCGCCTCGCGGCATTCGACGATACCGTCGGTGGTGACCCAGCGGGACCGCCAGATCAGCGACCGCTCCTCGTACTGGCCGCCCCACACGTAGCGCAACTCCGGGGTGACGGCGTAGACACCGGCGCCGCCGAGAAGTGAGCTGAACACCGCGGGGCTGTCCCAGCGCGGCAGGCACATCCAGCAGAAGTCGCCGCGCGGGCCCACCACGATCCCGCGCTCCCCGTCGGCGATCAGCGCGTACTGGCGCAGCACCTGCGGCGGGAACCGCTCCAGCAGCGCTTGCCCGTCAGCCATCAGCGGTGCATACCCACCGCCGGGGGCAGGTAGTCATTATCCGACCTGGCGCAGCGCATCGGGGGTCAGGTCCGCCCGCGCCGGGTAACCGTCGACCGCCATGATCAGGTCCACCTCGGCCAGCAGCGAGCGCAGCACATGCACGACACCGTCGGTGCCGCCCAGCGCCAGCCCGTAGGCGTAAGGGCGGCCGATGCCGACCGCGGCGGCGCCCATCGCCAGCGCCTTGATGATGTCGGCGCCGCTGCGCACGCCGGAGTCGAACAGCACCGGCAGTCCGTCTGCCGCCGCCAACACCCCGGGCAGGCAGTCGAGCGCCGGAACGCCGCTATTGGCCTGCCGACCACCGTGATTGGAGCAATAGATGGCGTCGACGCCGGCGTCTTTGGCCCGCCGCGCGTCATCGGGATGGCAGATCCCTTTCGGGATCACCGGCAGATCGGTCTCGGCGCGCAGCCACTCGAGATCGTCCCAGCGGAACGGGCCGCCGAAGATCGGCAGGGTGCGCACGGCGGCTTCGGTGGGGTCTTCGCCGGGCCGCAGGCCCGCCAGGAAGACCGGGTCGCTGGTGTAGTTGGCCAGGCATCTGCTGGGCACCTGCGGATAGTTGCCGGCGCTCAGATCGCGGGGCCGCCAGCCGGTCACCCAGGTGTCGAGCGTGACCACGATGCCCCGATAGCCGGCTGCTTCGGCGCGATGCACCAAGCTGGCGGCCATCTCCCGGTCCGGCGGGGTGTACAGCTGGAAGTAGGCGGGAGTGTCGCCCATTTCGGCCGCGACGTCCTCCATCGGATCAGCCGACAGGGTGCCGACCATGAACGGGATGCCGGTGCGCGCCGCGGCGCGGGCGCAGGCCAGATCGCCGTGGCCGTCCTGGGCGCACGCCCCGATCACCCCGTTAGGCGCCAGGAACGCCGGCGCCGGCCACGTCACGCCGAACAGTTCGACGCGCAGATCGCGGTCGGCGGGCGCTACCAGCATTCGCGGTATCACTCCCCAGCGTCCGAAGGCCCGGACGTTCTCCCGCTGGGTGTGTTCATCACCGGCGCCGCCGGCGACATATCCCCACACCGACGCCGGCAGCGACGCGCACGCCGCCGCCTCGAGATCGGCGAACGTTATCGGCAGCCGCGGATTCTCGCCGTGGCGCCCGGCCGTGTAGATCTCGTTCTGGTATTCCGAGAAGGCCATAGGCCAGGAGGTACCCGGCCGATGACCCGCCGAATCAGGCGATGCGGAACTGTTCGAGGTCGGCGTCTTTGACGGTCAGCCCGTGCCCGGGAGCACTGCGGTCCGGACGCAGCACGCCATCGGGTCCCGGGTCGATGGTCCCGTCGAATGCCAACCTCTCGATGCGGACGTGATCGTGGAAGTACTCCAGGTGCCGCAGCTGCCAGACGGCGGTGCCGACCTGGCCGCTGATCTGCGGGGCGCAGTGCAACGACAGCTCCATGCCGCGGGCGTCGCACAGCGCGGCGACTTTGAGCACCCCGGTGATGCCCAACGCCCGGGTGACGTCGGCCTGCAGGCAATCCACCGCCTGCGCGTCGAGCATGTGCTGAAAATACGGCAGGTGGTAGCCGTACTCGCCGGCGGCGATATCCATCCCGGCCGGGCCCTGGACACACAACTGGTGCAGGCCCGCCAGGTCGTCGGAGGACACCGGTTCTTCCAGCCAGCGTACGTCGTACTCGGTGAAGCGTTGCGCCCACAGCAACGCCTGTTTGCGGGCGTAGGCCCCGTTCGCGTCGACGAACAACAAGGTGTCGTCGCCGATCGCGGCGCGAGCGGCCCGCACCCGGTCGCGGTCGGCCTCCGGGTCGCGGCCCACCTTCATCTTGACCCGCGGGATCCCGGCTTCCACCCAGCCGCACAACTGAGCGCACAACGCGTCGTTGTCGTACGAGGTGAACCCACCGCTGCCGTAGACCGGGGTGCCGTCGTGTACCGCGCCCAGTGCGATGGTCAGCGGTTCGTCGAGCAGCCGCGACCGCAGATCCCACAGCGCGATGTCGACCGCCGAGATCGCCTCGGCGACCACACCCGGCTTGCCCAGGTTGCGCACCGCGTGCTGCATCTCGGCCCAGCGGGCCGGCGGTTGCAGCGCGTCGCGCTGCGTGATGACGCCGGCCAGTTCGGACTCGACAACCGTGACCACCGCCGTGCCGCCGTAGGTGTAGCCGGTGCCGACCTGCCCGCCGGCGGTCGCCGTGACCAGAACCAAGGTGGTCGAATCCCAGGCGAAGGTGCCGTCGGATTCGGGGGCGTCGGTGGGAATCGAGTAGGCCGTGGCTTCGACGGACTCGACCGGGATGGCCGCACTGGCACGCTGGGTCATGCCCGGCTGACTACCCGCAACATGCAGTCGGTATGCGCGGGGTCCGGCAGCGCTGATCTCACAGCGGCCGATCCGGAACGGGTTCGGGTGCCACGACGCGTTCGGCGGCGAAGTCCGCCGCGAGCGCTGTCATGCCGTTCGTCGCGTAGGCGGCGTGCGCGGCGCCGTCGGCGCCCGCCGAGCAGATCGGGTCGCCGGGCGCGCACAACTCGATCGTCTTGGCGGCATAACCGGGCCCGATCGTCGGCGGCGGCGCGCCCAGCGAGTGCAGGAACTCCGGCGACGGTCTGCCCAGCAGCGCGACGGCGGCGACCCGCTCGGCCGCCTCGGGTGCCGGCGGCGGCGGGAAGCCCGCGGCGGCCGGCGCCGGCTCGGTGAGGTAGCCGATGAGCGCCGCGCCCCGCGAATACCCCCCGAGCACCAGCGCGGTGTCCGGGCAGCCCGCCGCCATGTCGGTGATGTGGCCGGCGGCGTCGGCCACCCCGGCGATGGTCGGGCCGAATTCGGGCACGGCGGGAAAGTCGACCGGATGGACACCCACCGAACGGCCGCCGAGCCGCCACCGCAGCGCATCGATGAACTGTTGTCCCATCCATCCGACGCCGGGCGGTTCGGCGGTGCCGCGGGCGAACACCACTTCGACTTCTGGGCAGCCGAACGCGGCCGCCTCCCCGGCGGGCCAGCACGGCAGCACGGCACCCGACAGGCAGGCCGCGGCGAGTACCCGACTAATCACAGCACTTCCAACGATACCCACAGCGCCTTGTCGGCAAACCGTGGTTTAGCTCGGCTCAAAACGGCAAGCCTAGGTCGGTACCGTCACCGACGGGGACCTTAGCCGAAGGGGATAAATCAATGATCACAACGTCTTTGACCAGGCTCGCCGCCGCCGGCGGCGGCGTGGCGCTGGCACTGTCCGCCGCGGGCGTTGCTGCCGCGGAGCCGGCGCAGGATCCGGCGGTCAGCACCACCTGCAGCTACTCCCAGGTGGTGGCGGCGATGAACGCCCAATCACCGGAGACCGCAGCACAATTCAATTCCACACCGATGGCGCAGACCTTCTTGCAGGACTTCCTCGCCTCGCCCCCGCCGAAGCGCGAGCAGATGCTGCAGCAGGCCCAGGGAGTGCCCGAGGCGGCGCAGTTCGTCAACCTGGTCGGCCCCATCGCCAAGACCTGCGACAAGTACTGAGAGTGATGGCTCGATCGACCGGAGCTGGTAACGCCATCGCCGACGCGGCTAAACGGGAAGCCGACGCCTACCGCGGCGACGACCCGCGGCCGCTGGGGGGATACGCGGTGGTGTTGCTGGTGTACGGCGGGTTGGTCGCGGCGGTAACCGTGGCCGCCGCGGCCACCGGCCGCCGGCTGCCGCAGCAGTGGGCGGCCGGCGACCTGCTGACGGTGACCCTGGGCGCTCACAAACTGTCCCGCACGCTCACCAAGGACGCGGTGACCAGCCCGCTGCGGGCGCCGTTCGTCCACTATGCGGGTACCGGGGGCCCCGCCGAGGTGATGGAGAATACCCGCCACTCCGGCCAGCTGCGCCACAGCCTCGGCGAGTTGTTGACCTGCCCGTTCTGCCTGGACATGTGGGCGGTCACCGCGTTCGTTACCGGGTTGGTGTTCGCGCCGCGGTTGACACGGCTGGTCGCCGGTACGTTCACCGCGCTGGCCGGGGCGGATTTCCTGCAATTGGCCTACGCGAAGGCGCAGCAGATTACGCAGGAGTGAGTTCATGTGCGGTATCGCGTTCAACCTGCCCCGGGTGGTGACGCTGGTCGCCGACCTCGCGCTGCTGGGACTGGCGGGCAGCCACGGCTACGTGTGGGCGACGTCGGTGAGTCCGCCCCGATATTTCGCGGTGTACTGCGTCGCGATGATCGTCGGCTGCCTCGTTGCCGCAGCCATCACCTGGATCGACGTCGATGACATCGTGCCGGCGTTGGGGTGGCTGGCCGGCAGCGTCATCTGCGGCGCATTCGTGATCGGCTACCTGGTCAGCCGATTTGTCGGCCTGCCCGATCTGCCGACGGTGACCGGGCGGTGGGATCTGGCGCCCGGCAGCCTGGCGCTGGCCTGCGCGGGCGGTTTCCTCGCGTTGCACCTGTCGGTGCTGTCCGGGGTCAACATCGCCTTCGGGCAGGGAAGGGCCTGGTACGACTGATGCTCGACTTCCCGGCGTGGCTGCGCATCGAGCACTGGCTCAACGTGCTGTTCCTGACGCTGCTGATACGCAGCGGCATCGAGATCTTGTCCACCCACCCGAAGCTGTACCGGCACGACGACAGCGCACCCGGGACAGAGTGGGCCCGGTTCACCCGCAAGGTCATGCCCACCGACAAGCTCTACGACACCTTGGACGAGGAGGAGGACTACCACCCGGTGATCGCGCTGCCCGGACACGCCCAACTGGGCATGGGGCGGCACTGGCACTTCTTCGCGGTAATCGGCTGGATTCTGGTCGGACTGTCGTACTACATCCTGCTTTTCGCGACCGGACAGTGGCACCGCTACTGGCCCTACTCCTGGTCGATCTTCGCCGACGCGTGGAACGACATCGTCACCTATCTCAGTTTCAACCTGCCGCCGCTGCTGCCCGGCGAGCCGCTGGACGCCATCCAGAAGCTCACCTACGCCGCGGTGATCTTCTTGCTGGCGCCGTTCCAGATCCTCACCGGCGCGGCGCAGTCACCGGCGATCGAGGCGCGCTTCCCCCGCTACGTCAGGCTGTTCGGCGGGCGGCAGGGCGCCCGCAGCCTGCATTTCCTGGGCCTGGCGGCGTTCGGGGTGTTCATCGTGATCCACCTGACGATGTTGTTCTGCTGGGGGTGGGGCCGGCTCAGCGCGTTGATGATATTCGGGTCGGTCCGCAACACGTACTGGGCGACCGCGCTGTCACTGCTGATCGTCGCGGCGATCGTGGCCGTGCATGTCGCGGCGACGCTGTGGAGCCTCCGCAGCCCGGCCTCGGTGCGCCGGGTGCTCGGCGCGGTGATCGCGGTGCCGCGCCGGGGCCTGTTGCGCCGGCTGGACTCTCGGCAGGACTACCCGGAGCGGATGCTCTCCGTCGAGCACCGGGTCAACGGCAAACCGCCGACCGCCGAGAACTACAAGGTGATGGCGGTGCACAACTTCGTCGATTGGCGGCTGCGGGTCGGTGGGCTGGTGGAGCACCCGGCGACGCTGGATCTGGCCGGGCTGCGCGCCCTGGCAGCACCGCAGACTCAGCGGGTGCTGCACAACTGCGTGCAGGGCTGGTCATCTATCGGCGAATGGACCGGGGTGCCGCTGGGCGCGCTGGTGGACCTGGTGCGACCGTTGCCGCAGGCTCGCTACATCTGCTTTATGACCATGCAGGACAACAGCACCGACGAGCCCAGCGCGCATGGCGGCGGGCAGTTCTACGAGGTGTTCGACCTGCAGCTGGCGCACAAGCCGCAGATGCTGCTGGCGTATGCGATGAACGGGCGGCCGCTGCCGATCAAACACGGTGCGCCGCTGCGGCTGCGCGCCGAGACGCAGGTGGGGTTCAAGATGGCCAAGTGGATCAACCAGATCGAGTTCGTCGACGACTATGCCCACATCGGGAAGGGGCGCGGCGGATGGCGTGAGGACAACGTCTACTACAGCATGGACGGGGAGATTTAGCCGTGGCCACCGACACCGCCGCTCGCCCCGAGTTGATCGACATGGAAGCCGTGGCCCGGCAACGGGTGTCGGATCTGGTGCGGGTGCGCGGCGGGCACTGCGCGGCCTGCGGTGGCACCGAGTTCGAGGTGGGTCAGGCGCTGTACCTGGGGTTTCTGTTCCTCGACGAGGACAACGACGCCTACCTGGTCGCACTGATCTGCCGCGACCCGTCCTGTCCGCAGCCGCGGACCGCGATCCGGTTGCGGCACAGGGAATTCCTCGACTAACCATCGACTACCCGTTGACGCTGAAGCGAGGGCGCGGTGCACTCGCACTTCGTCGCCCTGGACGCAGTGTCAATCAGGGGGCAGGTCCGCGTCAGTCAGGCGGGCAGGTCCGGGCGGGCGAGATCGAACCGCTCCACCAGGTCGGCTACGCTGCGCAACTCGTCGCACACCGCCGCGACACGGCGCTCGGCGTCGTCGTCGAGCAGGCCGCGGTCGTGGTAGTACGCCAGCCGGCGCAGCCGCCCGGCCAGCGCGGTGCCCCACCGAATACTCAGGTCGTAGATGTGCCAGTCGTGCACCTGTGCGCGTTGCCCCAGTTCCCGCAATGCGCGCACCTGCTCGGTGAGCACCGCGACATCGTCGTCGATGCGGATCCGCTCGATCGAGCTCAATTGGGCCTCCCGTCGTCACAGCCGGGGCTTGGCGACACTGGCCACGACCGGCTGACCCCGCAGGGTCAGATACACGCGGTCGGGCCCGATCGCCATGCCGGACAGAGGTGCGGACCGGGCCGGCCCGGACGGTAGACCGGCCCGGTAGTCGATGACACGCAGCACGGGGATGCTGCCGTGTGGATATCCGGTGAACGGCGCCGACTCGAACACCGCCACGGCGGTGTCGGTGGCGGCATACACCCGGTTGTCGTCGGAACCCAGATAGCGGATCGGCGAGGAAACCGTCGCGCGGCCGATCTCCTGTAAACCGTGTCCGCCGCGGGCGGATTCAACGGCGTAGAGCGTGTCGCCACGGCTGTCGGCGAAATAGACCCGGCTCGCCGCGGTGCCGTCCCCGGCGGCCGCCATGACGGCGGTGGGGTAGTGGCCGCGGGGCTCGGGCGGCGACGAGGTCCCCTTGTAGTGGGAGATTCCGTGCGGTCCGTAGGCGTGGAACTCGATGGCGCGCCCGCGGTTGGCGCCGTCGACGACGCCGGTGGCGCCGGCGGCCACCCGGGCGGCGGGCAGTTTGCGCAGCCCGTGCTCCTCGACCGGGGTCACCGTCGCTCCGTCGGCGGACAGCGCCAGCAGCACCCGCATGCCCGAATTCTCCGACAGGTAGGCCGGGGACGGGCCGGCGTCGATGTCGCCGGTCTGCTGCAGGCCGGCCAGCTCGACCGCCGCCACCCGGTTGTGCGCCGGCTGGGGCACGAACACGGTCCGGTCGTCGGCGCGGCTGATCTGTACGTTGCGCCCGGCGTCCAGCGGCGCCGACAACCGGGTGGTGGCCGCACCGGGCTGGTCGGGGTTGTCGACCGCGGCCAGCCGCCCGTCGTCGGTGAGCGCGATCAGCGAACCGGTCCGATACGACCACACCGGGTCGCGCAGCGGGGTCTGCACCGGTACGGCGGCGATTTCGGGCGCGCTCTGCAGCGACCGCCCCGGCAGCGAGCAGCCGGCGCAGACGAGCATTCCGACGGCCGCAGCGCCGCACCATCCCCGCCATGTCATCTCGGCGGGGTACCCCCGCCACCCGCCGGCTACACCGCTTCGTTTGTGCGGCTGGGGCATCGGGTATGGGAGGTCCAGCACATGAGCTGCCCGACAGGGAAGGGGAAGGTCGATGTCCGGATCGCGAGAAGGGCGCCGCGTCGCGTTTCTGGTGGCGCCCGAAGGTGTCGAGCAGATCGAGTTGACCGAGCCGTGGCGCGAGGTCGCCAAGGCCGGGGCATCCCCGGTACTGGTGTCGACGACCACGGGGCCGGTTCAGGCGTTCAACCACCTGGACCGCGCCGACGAATTCGACGTGGACCGGGTGGTCGACGATGTCTCCGCGGATGACTTCGATGCGCTGGTGCTGCCCGGCGGGGTGGCCAACCCCGACCAGTTGCGCACCGACCATCGGGCGGTCGCGTTCGTGCGGGAGTTCTTCGATGCCGGCAAGCCGGTCGCCGTCATCTGCCACGGCCCGTGGACCCTGGTGGAGGCCGGTGTGGTGGCCGGGCGGCGACTCACGTCGTGGCCGAGCCTGCGCACCGACATCGTCAACGCCGGCGGCCAGTGGGCGGACGAACAGTTGGTGCGCTGCGACGCCGGCCCGTCGATCCTGCTGTCGAGCCGCAAGCCCGACGACCTGCCGGCCTTCTGCGAGGCGCTGGTCACCGAGCTGGAATCGCGGAAAGTGGCGCTGTGACCGGAGAACCGATGCCGGTACCGGTGCAGACCGACAACCATCGGGCTCGGCTCTGGGTCAACTGGGTGACGGCGCTGTTGACCGCTGCCGGGGCCGCCCTGGTGATGGTGTTCGCGACGGGGGCGGTGATGAGCACCGCCGCCTGCAGCACCACCGAGTGCCCCGGCCTGGGGCCGAGCGGCGTGGTGTTCGGCATCCTCTATTACGGCGCGCCGGTCATTGCCGCGCTGACCATCCTGATCTCGTTCTGGACGGCGGGGCGGCGGCGCGGATTCCTGGTCCCGCTGACCGGCTGGGTGCTGTTGGGCCTCGACCTGCTGGCGCTGGTGATCGCCTTCCGGCGCTAGCAGCCGCTAGCAGAGCAGGGCTTGCGGCGCCAGCTCTTTGAGCATGGTGGTGGTCCAGTTCAGCTGTCGCAGCGTCTCGGGATGGCACTGCGAGGCGAGCTCGAGCAGCGCGCTGTCGCGGGCGGCCTGGGCGCCTTGGGCGAGCAGCACCCAATCCACCGACACCGCCGCGGAATGCAGATGCAGGCTGCGCAGATCGGCCAGCAGCAGCAGCCCCGGCTCGGGCCGCCGGCCGAACACCACGCTGGCCGACTGGCGTAACCACGACAGCGGCCGCCCGATCCGGGCCGGCGACTCGGCCAGCCGCAGCCCGTGGTCCCGGCCGGCCCGCGCGAGCCGGCGAACATGATCATCGGACCACTCGGCGAGATCGGCGCACAGGTGGAAGACGTCGTGGTCGGCCTTGTGTCGTTCGCCCACCCGGCGGAACCGCCTGGCCAGCGACGTCTCGGAGCGGTGCAGCTCCCGTAACGCCAGGTCGATTTTCACCAGCCGCTCGGATCTGCCTCGGCGCGCTTGCGGATGCGCGCCACCGACGTCTTGAACAGCGGCTGCTTGGACACCGGGTCCCAGTCGGTGATCGTCACTTCGTTGGCCGCGCGGTGGTGGCCCGCCGCGTGTGCATCCCAGTAGCCGTAGTGAAACGGCAGGAACGCCACCCCCTCGCGGATGCCGCCCACCCGCGCGCGGGCGTACACACTGCCTCGCGCCGAACGGATTTCGGTCATGTCACCGTCGCCGATCCCGCGGCGCCGGGCGTCGGCCGCCGACAGCTCCACCCACACCTGCGGGGCCGCGTCGTTGAGTTGCGGCGCCCGGCCGGTCTTGGTGCGGGTGTGGAACTGGTAGACGGTGCGGCCGGTGGTCAGCCACAGCTCGTCGTCGCCGCCGGGCCGCTCATGCGGTGGGGTGTAGCCGGCGGCCCGCAACATCGCCTTGCCCGCGGGATTGGCCGCCCGGTACTCGGTGGGCTCGACCGCTGCTCCGGTGAGCAGGTCCTTGCCGTAGCTCTCGCAGTAGTCCGGTTTGCTGAAGAACGCGCCGTCGGCATAGAGCCGTTCGGTGCCGTCGGGATGCTCGGCGTTACAGGGCCATTGAATACCGCTGCCGCCGCGCAGCTTCTCGTAGCTGAGACCGGTGTAGTCGCAGGGTCGCCCGGCGCTGCAGTGCTGCCAGGCCGCGAACGCCGCCGCCGGATCCTTCCAGGTGATCAGTGGGGCGCCGTCGCGATCTGAAAAGTCCATCCGCTCGGCGTAGTCGCAGAAGATGTCCAGATCGGGGCGCGCCTGCCCGGGCGGGTCGACGGCCTTGTCGGACAGGTGCACCGTGCGGTCGGCATTGGTGAATGTGCCGGTCTTCTCGCCCGACGCCGCGGCCGGCAGCACCACGTCGGCGAGTTCGGTGGTCTCGGTGCGGAAGATGTCCTGCACCACCAGGAACAGTCGTGACTGGCCGAGGATGTGCCGGATGCGGCGTAACTCCGGAAGCGACACCGCCGGATTGGTGGCGCTGACCCACAGCATCCGCAGGCTGCCCTGCTCGGCATAGCGCAACATCTGCATGACGTGCGTGGGCTCGGAGTAATGCGGGATCTTCGCGGGGTCGACGTTCCACAGCCGGGCCAGCTCGGCGATGTGTTCGTCGTTCTGCCAGTTCCGGAACCCCGGCATATCACCGTTGGCGCCGCACTCGCGGGTGTTCTCCGCGGTCGGCTGCCCGTTCATCTGCAGGACGCCGGCGCCCGGGCGACCCAGCATGCCGCGAATCAGGTTGAGGTTGTTGACCTGGACCGCCGCCGCGGTCGCCTGATGGGACTGGTAGAAGCCCTGTAACACCGTCGACAACAGCCGCTGCGCGTGACCGAGGATCTCCGCGGCACGCCGCAGCTGCCCGGCCGGCACATCACAGATCTTCGCCACCCGCTCGAGCGGATACTGTGCGACGCAGGCAGCCAGCTCGTCGTAGCCGACGGTGTGGGCGGCCACGTAGTCGTGGTCCACCCAGTCGTTGGCGATCACCTCGTGCAGCAGGCCGTTCATCAACGCCAGGTTGGTCCCGGGAACCGGCGCCAGATGCACCGTCGCCGCCTGGGCGACCGGCGTTTCACGCGGGTCGACACAGATCAGCTGCGGCGGGTCGGCGCCGGCCAGCCGATCGAGCATGCGAGACCACAGCACGGTCTGTGTCTCGGCCACGTTGTGGCCATACAGTGCGATCACGTCGGCGTGGTCGACGTCGGTGTAGGAGCCGGGCTGGCCGTCGCAGCCGAACGTCTCCTTCAGCGCCCACTCGGCGGTGGCGGTGCACATCCGGGTATTGCCGTCGATGTGATTGGTGCCCAGCCCGGCGTGGGCGATCACCGCCAAGGTGTAGTACTCCTCGAGCAGCAGCTGACCGCTGGTGTAGAAGCCGATCGCGCTCGGCCCAATATCCCGCAGCAGTGCCTGCGTCGTCGACACGATCCGATTCATGGCGGTGTCCCAATCGGATTCGACCAGCCGGCCGCCTTCCCGCACCAGCGGCACCGTCAACCGATCGGGGGAGTTGTTGGCCTGCCAGCCGAACAGATCCTTGGGGTCCACCCGGCCGTGGTTGACCCGGTCGACGCTGCGGCCGCGGACTCCGACGATCCGGCCGTCGTGGGCGGCGATGTCGATGCCGTCGCCGTTGGAATGCAGCACCGCCGCGGACTGCGTCCAATCCACCTCGTCGGCGGCCAGCCCTTCGCTCAGCTCGGTGTCCACCCGGTCGGGCCACCGCTGCCCGGCGGCATACGGTGTCCTCGCACCCCACGGCTCGGCGATGCGGTCAGTCATCACCTCCGGTTACCCGCTGACCGTCGTGGGTATGCCTGGCCGATATGGCCGAGATGGATCACCGCCGAGCACCCGTGCTGGAAGCCCTGGCCGACTACCACCGCAAGGACCGATACGGCTTCAGCCCGCCGGGACACCGCCAAGGCCGCGGCGCCGATCAGTTGGTGCGTGATGTGCTGGGGGACGACCCGTTCCGCGCCGACGTGCTGGCGCGCGGCGGGTTGGACGACTGGGCTGGATCACCCCGCGCTGGGACGCCGACCGAAATTTCAGCCATCCGCCGTCGCCCGAACGGGTAGCCGGGACATGGGAGGAACATCCCGATGCCGCGGGCGCGCTGATCGTCAGCCCGTCACCGTATGGCACCTGTGCGGACCTGGCCGCCATCGCCGAGATCTGTCACCGGCGCGGCAAGCCGCTGATCGTCGACGAGGCCTGGGGCGCGCACCTGCCCTTCCACGACGACCTGCCGACCTGGGCGATGGACGCCGGCGCCGACGTCTGCGTGGTCAGCGTGCACAAGATGGGGGCCGGGTTCGAGCAGGGCTCGGTGTACCACGTCCAGGGCGACCTCATCGACCGCCAGCGGCTCACCGCCTGCGCCGACCTGTTGATGACCACCAGCCCGAGTGTGCCGATCTATGCGGCACTGGACGGCTGGCGGCGCCAGATGGTGCAACACGGACACCAGATGCTGGACGCCGCACTGGCATTGGCGCGCGAGGTGGGTGCGCGTATCGACGAGCTGCCCGACGTCGAGGTGCTCGACGATGTGCTGCTGGGTGCGGAGGCCTCCCACGACCTGGACCGGATGCAGGTACTGGTGGACGTCGCGGCGACCGGCACGTCGGGGTACCAGGCCAGGGATTGGCTGCGCGAGCAGCGCTGCCTGGACGTGGGATTGGCCGACCACCGTCGCATCCTGGCGACCATGTCGTTTGCCGACGACCGCGGCAGCGCCGACCGGCTGCTGAATGCGTTGAGCGGGTGGCGTTCCGCTGCAACGTCTTTCGAGCCGCCGGCGCCGGTCCGGTTGCCCTCGCCCGAGGAGATGCAACTGGAGAGCGTGGTGCTGCCGCGCGACGCGTTCTTCGGCCCGACCGAGATGGTCGCCGCAGCGCAGGCCGCCGGCCGTATCGCGGCCGAGCAGCTCACGCCGTATCCGCCGGGCGTGCCGGCCGTGGTGCCCGGCGAACGCCTGGACATCGCCGTCATCGACTACCTGCGATCCGGTCTGGCGGCCGGAATAGCGTTGCCCGACGCCGCCGACCCCTCCCTCGATCACATCCGGGTGGTGGCCGGCTGAGGGTTTCACCATTTCCGGGCCGGGGTAGTCGGTAGCCATGACACAGACGTCCCTGCACACCCCGGTCGACGTGGTCGATTTCCTGACCGGCCAGCACGAACGGATCAAGACGCTCTTCGACGAGACGTTGCGTGCCGCCGGTGCCGAACGCGAGGAGTCCTTCGTCCGGCTGCGACGGCTGCTGGCCGTGCACGAGACCGCCGAGGAGGAGATCGTGCACCCGCGGGCCGCCCACGAACTCGACAACGGCCGCGAGATGGTCGAGGCGCGGCTGGCCGAGGAGAAGCAGGCCAAGACGGCGCTGAGCGAACTGGAGAACGTCGACGTCGATTCGGAGTTCTTCACCGAGAAGCTGCGGGAACTGCGTGACGACGTCGTCGAGCATGCCGGCCACGAAGAGCGCGACGAGTTCGCCGGGCTGCGTGCAGAACTCGGGGACATCGAACTGCAACTGCTGGAGCGGGCGGTCAAGCTCGCCGAGGCGATCGCGCCGACCAGGCCGCACCCCGGAGTCGAGAGCGCGCCGGCCAATGCGTTCGTGGGGCCGTTCGCCTCGATGGTGGACCGGGCGCGCGACGCGATCCTGGGGTATGGCTCATGATCGGGCTCGGTCTGCTGCTGCTGATCCTCGGGCTGGTGTTCGACGTCTACGTACTGTGGGCGATCGGGATCGTGCTGCTGGTGATCGGCGTGGTGTTCTGGGTGCTGGGAGCGGTCGGCCGGCCCGTCGGCGGCAGACGTTACTGGTACTGATCGCCATGTCAGCCGTGCTGGAACGCGATGCCGCCGACGGCGTGCACCGGGTGGCGCATGCGGCGGTCAACGTCTATCTGATCGAGGACGACAGCGGGGTCACCATGGTCGACACCGGGCTGCCGGCCACCTTCCGGCACCTGGAGACGGCGTTGGAGCGACTTGGCCGCACGATAGGGGACGTGCAGGCGGTGGTGTTGACCCACGCCCACTTCGACCATGTCGGTTCGGCCCGGTGGGTCCGGAACCGGTGGCAGGTGCCGGTGTTCGTACCCGCCGCCGACCAGTATCTTGCGGCACATCCTTATCGTTACGCTCACGAGAACAGCCGGGTGTTCTATCCGCTGCGCTATCCGAGATCGATCCCGTACCAGGCGAAGATGGCCGCCGCCGGCGCGCTGCTCGTGCGCGGCATCTCGGACACGACGTGCTACGGCCCGGACACCGTCCTCGATATCCCGGGCCGACCGCAGGTGGTGTTCAGCCCGGGCCACACGCTCGGCCACTGCGCGTTGCACCTGGCCGACCGCGACACGCTCATCGCGGGGGATGCGCTGGTCACCCTCGACCCCTATACCGGTGTCACCGGGCCGCAGATCGTCTCCGGCGCCGCGACGGCCGACAGCTCCGAAGCGCTGGCGTCGCTGACCGCGCTGGCCGACACCGGCGCGGGGACCGTGCTACCCGGCCACGGCGAGCCCTGGCGGCAGGGCATCGCCTCGGCTGCCGAAGCCGCCCTGCGGGCCGGCCCGTCCTGAGTATCAGACCTGGCCGCCGGCCCCCAACGTGCGCTGCATGTCCGGCTTCATCGCGACCAGCTGGGCGTTCCAGTAACCCCAGCTGTGGACCCCGTTGGTGTCGAGGTTGAAGGTCGCGTTGTGACCGCCCGCGGCGGTGTAGGCGTCGCGAAAGGCGTTGTTGCTCTGCATGACCACCTGCTCGATCACCTGGCCCGGCAGGCTGCCTTCACCGATCTCCGACGGGTTGCCGTTGCCGCTGTAGATCCACAGCCGGGTGTTGGCGCCTGCCAGTCGTCCGGCCTGGACGGTTGGATCGTTGCGCTGCCAGCCCGCGCTGCCGGTGGGTCCCCACATGTCCTGCGGGTTGAAGCCGCCCTCGTCGTTCATCGCCATGCCGATCAGCATCGGGCCGTTGCCGCTGGACGGGGTCAGCAGCGCTGAAAGCGATGCGGCGTAAGCGAATTGCTGCGGATGGTAGGCCGCCAGGATCAGCGCCGACGATCCCGACATCGACACGCCCACCACCGCGTTGCGGGTCGAGCGCACGCCCCGCCCGGCGAGGAAGCTCGGCAGCTCACTGGTCAGAAATGTCTCCCACTTGTAGGTCTGGCCATTGGCCGACCCGTACCAGTCGGTGTAGAAGCTGGAACGTCCGCCGACCGGCGCCACCACCGAGATCCCGGACCCGCTGTACTCGTTGAAGGCCGGCGTTTCGATGTCCCAGCCGCTGCGGTCGTCGCGGGCCCGCAGGCCGTCGAGCAGATAGACCGCCGGCGCGCCGCCGCCCTGGAATTCGACGGTGATGTTGTGGCCCATGCTCGGCGATGGCACCGACAGGAATTCCGGAGCGGCAGCGCCGGCCGGCGCCGCCGCTCCCAGGCCGATCAGTCCCGGCAGCAACGCCGCCGCCGCGGCGGCATGGGTGACCTTGCGCCGACACGTTGTGTTGTTCCACATTTGTTTCTCCCCTTTCGCGCACATCCGAGCCAAGGCCGGCCGGCCGGGTGCGCGAGAGGGGAGGGATCGACACAGGGCCCGTGAGGCTTTGGATTTTTCATCGCTCGGCTTCATGAGACACCGCGGATGGTTGCCCTACAGTCTGAAGACAGACGCCGAACCTTCTTGTCTTAACAAAGTGGGAAGCCGTTGTCCAGAGTGCGGTCCGAAAGAAAAAATTCGGATTCGCGGTTTGAGCCCGAGCCGCGGCGGGCACCTACACCGACATGTCTGCGCTTGGCTTCCGTTATCGCATCGGCCCGCTGGTGACGGCAGCATTCGCTGCCGGTGCCGCAATCCTTTTCACCCCCGGCGTTCCGGCCGCGAGCGCCCAGCCGTGTCCCGATACCGAGCTGGTGTTCGCGCGCGGAACCGGTGAGCCGCCCGGTGTCGGACCGACCGGGCAGGCGTTTGCCAACGCGCTGAGCGCGCGGCTGGCACCGAACCCGCTGGCGGTCTACGCGGTCGACTACCCGGCCACCGACCAGTGGGACACCGGTGTCGACGGCATTCGGGACGCCGGTGCGCACGTGGTCTCGCGGGCAACTTCTTGTCCCCGCACCAAGATGGTGCTCGGTGGCTATTCGCAGGGCGCCGCAGTGATGGGCTTCGTCACCTCGGCGCAGGTGCCCGACGGCGTCGACCCGGCGACGGTGCCCAAACCGCTGGATCCCGATATCGCCGAACACGTCGCCGCGGTCGTGCTCTTCGCGATGCCCAACGAGCGGGCGATGAGGTTCCTCAAAGAACCCACGATCGCGATCGGGCCGTCGTACCAGGCCAAGACCTTGCAGGTCTGCGCGCCGGAGGACGCGGTCTGCTCGGAGGGGCTGAGCTTCGCCGCTCACGACAGCTACGCCGGCGACGACGCGACGATGGTCGAACAGGGCGCCGACTTCGCCGCTCACCGGCTGCAGAGCCGGCTGGTAGACACTGCCCGGCCGTAGTCGCCGTCGCCGGCGCTGGCGGCGCGACCAGATCCGGGTCGCCGATCCCGCGGATGTTCGGCGCTCCATCCGGGGTACCGCCATCGGCAACTTCATGGAGTGGTACGACTTCGGGGTCTACGGCTACCTCGCCACCACGATCGCGCGGGTGTTCTATCCGGGTGCCGGCAGCCTGATCGGCGCGTTTGCGACGCTGGCCGCGGCGTTCGCGATGCGCCCGCTGGGCGGGTTGGTCTTCGGCCCGCTCGGCGACCGGATCGGACGCAAACGGGTGCTGGTCACCACCTTGGTGCTGATGACGCTCGGCACCGCCGCCACCGGCCTGCTGCCCGGCTATCGCGCCATCGGTGTCGCGGCGCCCATCCTGCTCATAGCGACCCGGATGGTGCAGGGCTTCTCGGCGGGCGGTGAGTACGTCGGCGCGATGGTCTATGTCGGCGAACACGCCCCCGACAACAAGCGGGGCATGATGGCCGGATTCCTGCCGCTGAGTTCGCAGGCCGGTTACGTCGTCGCCGGTGCGCTGGTGACCGGGCTGCAGACCTGGCTCTCCGATGAGGCGATGCTCAGCTGGGGATGGCGAATCCCGTTGCTGCTCAGCGCTCCACTGGGGTTGGTCGCGCTGTATCTGCGGCTGCGCCTGGACGAATCACCGGCATTCCGGCAGTCCGGCGGCGGCCGGGGCGATGGCTCCGGTGACGACGACTCGGCCGCGGCCCAGTTGCGCCGTACCGCCAGACAGTGGCGGCCGGTGGCGCTGTGCGTCGCCCTGGTGCTGACCTACAACGTGACCGATTACCTGCTCACCGGGTACCTGCCCAGCTACCTGCAGACCTCAGCTCGGATCCCGTACCCCGGCGGGCTGCTGCTGATCGTGCTGACACTGCTGGCGATGATGGGCACCGTCGTGCCGATGGCGCGATTGTCCGACCACATCGGCGTCAAGCCGGTGCTCTGGTCGGGAGCCATCATGCTGGTGGCGCTGTCGGTCCCGGCGTTCATGCTCATCAGCTCCGCCGCCAACTACCTGGTGGCCTTCGCCGGGGTTGCCCTGATCGGGGCGATGCTGCTGTGCTTCGACGCCACCCTGCCGGCGACCCTGCCGGCGCTGTTCCCGACCCGGGTGCGCTACGGGGCGCTGGCCATCGGCTTCAACCTGTCGGTATCGGCGTTCGGCGGCACCACCCCGCTGGCTGCCGAGGCCCTGGTGTCGCGTACCGGCAATCCGCTGGCCCCGGCCTACCTGCTGATCGCGGCCGGTGTGATCGGCGCGATGGCGCTGGTCTTCACCCCGGAGGTTGCGGGCAGGCGACTGCCCGGCTCGGGGCCCGCGGTCGAGAGCGAAGCGCAGGCCCGCGAGCTGGTCGAGGGCCGAGACGGTTAGTGGACCCGGCGCAGCCCCGGTACGGCGGCAAGCGCCTCGGCCACCGACGACGTCGTCGGCAGCGTGTTGTCGGGGTCGCAGATTCGCAGCAGCCGGGTGACCGCCGGCCCCGGCACCGTCGTGCAATAGGTCAGGGTGTCAGTGCACCTGTCGACGATCTCTCGCAGCGCTGAAAAGCCCGCGGTGCCAATGAATTCCACATCACTGAGGTCGAGGACCAGCCATTGGCACGACGTTGCGCAGTGGTGCACGTGCTCGGCGAGTTCGCCGGCGTTCGCGGCGTCGAGCTCACCGTTCACGCTGATCACCGCGCCGGCCCGCCCCCAGCGGGTGACGGCGCGGGCGGTGTGGCTCTGCCAGGTGTCGGACGTCGGAACGGAATTTATTCGAGGTGCCGGGAACACCGGCTCAGCCTCTTTGAGAGCGGACATTAGATCACTCCATCAGTCGAAACTCGTACTGTGGGATCGCGTCGATGCGAGTTACACCTTCACGGACGAGCTGGGGAACAGGGAGTAGCCTCCCTGGTCTGCGTGCTTGACGCGTCTTCCGGGTGGCTGTGAACTCAACCTGTCCATGAACCTACGCCACTGTCCTCCGCTATGCAACGGATCGGTAACGCTGCTGCGATGAACACCCGGTAACAAATTGCGTTGCAGCAAACCGCTTCGAGGACCGTTTCGACGTTTAGCGCCAGAGCCGGCGGGTAACAAGCGGTTATGGCGTTTCCGCTGACCACCCGGCGTTCGGTGCTCGTCTGGCACGTGCACGGCTCCTGGATGGACTCCTTCGTCGCCGGCCGGCACCGCTATCTCATTCCGGTCGACGTTCCGCACGGCCCCGACGGCCGCGGGCTGTGCGGGCGCGACTGGCCGCGGGCCGTGGAGGTACCGCTGGGCGAGTTGCGCGACCAAGACGTCGACCTGGTGGTGTTGCAGCGCCCGCACGAGCTGGAGTTGGCTGCTCGGCTGCTGGGCCGCCGGCCCGGTATCGACGTTCCCGCGGTCTACGTCGAGCACAACACGCCGCGGCCGTTCGTGGTGGAAAGCCCGCATCCGATCGCCGACCGCGGCGACATCTCGCTGATCCACGTCACCGACTTCAACCGGCTGATGTGGGACAACGGCCGCGCCCCGACCACGGTCATCGACCACGGGATCGCCGATCCGGGCCACCTGTACACCGGCGACATCGCCGCGGCGGGCGCGATGATCAACGAACCGGTGCGACGGTGGCGCACGGTGGGCGCCGACCTGCTGGGCGCTTTCGGGCAGTCCGCGCCGGTCGACGTCTGGGGGATCGGCACCGAAGAGCTCAACGACCCGGCTCATCGCTGCGCCGGTGTCACCGGCCGCGGCGACCTGCGAACCGCTCCGCTGATGAAGGAACTGGCGCATCGGCGCGTCTACCTGCACACCGCGCGCTGGACGTCGCTGGGATTGTCGCTGCTGGAGGCCATGTTCCTGGGCATGCCGGTGGTGGCGGTGGCGTCGACCATGGCACCGCTGGTGGTTCCCCCCGAGGCAGGCGTCGTCAGCGCCGACGTCGACACCTTGCGGACGGCGCTGCGCGGGCTGGTCGCCGACCGCTACCTGGCCGAGGTGGTCGGCAAGGCGGCCCGCGACTATGCGCGGGACCATTTCGGGCTCGAGAGATTCCTGCGGGAGTGGGATCGGGTCATCGAAACGCAGTGCACGGCGGGGCCGTGACCACCAGGGGAGGATCGCGATGAGGATCGCAATGGTTTCCGAACACGCCAGCCCGCTCGCCGCGCTCGGCGGAGCCGACGCCGGCGGCCAGAACGTCCACGTCGCCGAGTTGTCGGCGGCGCTGGCCCGCCGCGGTCACGACGTCGAGGTCTACACCCGCCGCGACGACCCCGACCTGCCCGAACGGGTCGACACCGAACAGGGCTACACGGTGGTGCACGTGCCGGCAGGACCGGCGCGGTATGTGCCCAAAGACGAACTGCTGCAGTACATGGGGACGTTCGGGCGTTACCTGGATCAGCAGTGGGATCGCGCGCGTCCCGACATCGCGCACGCGCACTTCTGGATGTCGGGGATCGCCACGCAACTGGCCGCCAAACGCCGTCGGGTGCCCACCGTCCAGACGTTCCATGCGTTGGGCGTGGTCAAGCAACGCCACCAGGGGCACCGCGACACCAGTCCCGCCGAACGGCTGCGGCTGGAGACCCGGGTCGCGCAGGAGGCGACCTGGGTGACGGCCGGTTGCAGCGACGAGGTGTTCGAGTTGATGCGGCTCGGCCGGGACCGGTTGCGGATCTCGGTGGTGCCCTGTGGTGTGGACGTGGACCGGTTCACGCCGCACGGCCCGACCGCCCCCCGATCGGGTCGGCGCCGCATCCTCGCGGTCGGAAGGTTCGTGCCCCGCAAGGGATTCGACACGGTGATCGAGGCGCTGACCACCGTCCCGGCAGCGGAACTGGTGATCGTCGGCGGACCCGAACGGGCCGAGCTCGACACCGTCCCGGAGGCCTGCCGGCTGCGGAAGCTGGCCACCGATCTCGGTGTGGCGGACCGGGTGTCGCTGTACGGCTCGGTCGCCCGCGACGATATGCCGGCGCTGTTGCGGTCGGCGGACGTGGTGACGTGCACCCCGTGGTACGAACCGTTCGGCATCGTGCCGCTGGAGGCGATGGCGTGCGGGGTGCCGGTGGTGGCGTCGGCGGTGGGCGGCATGCTCGACACCGTCGTCCACGACCTGACGGGCCTGCTGATCCCGCCGAAAGACCCCCGCGCCTGTGCGAACGCGGTGACGGCGATCCTGCGGGACCGGCGCGCCGCGGCGGCGTTCGGCACCGCCGGCCGGGAGCGGGCCCGCTCGAGGTACTCCTGGGAGCGCGTCGCCACCGACACGCTGCGGGTCTATGACCGGCTGCTGCCGGTGCCCGCGCCGGTCCGCACCGCGGCGCGAGCGTCGGGGCAGGGCTGACCCCGACGCTGTTGCCGCCGGCGACGGATCGGAGGAACATTGGCTGCATTGGACGGCGCCTCGGACGGTGTTGGCGGATGGAGCAACGGCATGGCGGTGGCTGACCGCAGCGACATGATGCGCGATGTGGCCAACCTGGTGCGCACGTTGGACGAGCGTCTCCGGGTCGATGCCGACGGTGTGGTCGACGAGCTGATCACCAGCCTGCTCCGCCACCTGCCCTATGCCCAGCACGCCGGTGTCACGGTCGCGACGTCGGGCGGCGATGTGCAGACGCTGTTCGCGACCAGCCGCTACCCGGCCGTGCTCGACGACATTCAGCGCCGTCGGCGGCAGGGGCCGTGCCTGGCCGCGGCCTTCAAACACCATGTCGTTCGGCTGGACGATATCTTGCGCGAGGAGCGCTGGCCGTCGTATTGCCGGGAGGTCGCCGAAACGACGCCGATCCGGTCCATCCTGGCGTTCGAATTGTTCACCGGTCGGGGAAGCACCGGATCCTTGAACTTCCTGGCCGAGAGCCCGAACGCCTTCGACGACGAGGCGGTGGAGCTCGGGCTGACCTTGGCCACCCACGCCGCGCTGGCCTGGCACATGGTGCGCCGCGATGAGCAGTTTCGCAGCGCGCTGGCCTCCCGCGACGTCATCGGGCAGGCCAAGGGGATGCTCATGGAGCGGTTCGACATCGATGCGGTGCGCGCCTTCGAGCTGCTCAAACGGCTGTCGCAGAACCTGAACACCCCGCTTGCCGAGGTGGCGCAACAGGTCGTCGGTGGACAAGGCGCCGGGACTGTTCCTCGGCCACACGCCGATGAGCCTGCGGCACCGGGTCTTCCGCAAGGCGGCGGCGTCAACGTATGAATGGCCCAGCCGCCCTGCCCGACGGTGTGCCCGGCGCGGAGAGCGCGAAATCTAAGCGGCCCTACATGTTGCGCTGCGTGGGTGCTGCGGCACACCAGCGGGTCCACCCGCGAGATCGGAGCGTCTTTGACCAGGTCGTTGTGGCCGAAGATCACCCCGCGTCGCAGGTCCTTGTGACCGACATACCGGCCGAGGTTGATCAGGATGGTGTTGAACAGTGCCGAGACTCTTCGAAGCTGGCCTGCAGGACGTCCAGCGCTCGCAAACGCTACTCGCGGGACACCGCGAGGCCGGGTACAGCTACAGCCGATTCTGCGGGCCGAGCACAGCCCACACCGTTTTGCCGCTGGGGGTGGGGCTGCTGCCCCAGGCGCGGCACAGCGCACCGACCACGGCCAGCCCGGAGGTCCGGTCGGCGCCACCGGCGGCGGCTTCGTGGCGCATCGCCGGCGAGCCGTCGGCGTCCTGGACGGCGATGGTGACGGTGGAGCCGGCGGCTTCCAGCAGGATCACCGGTGTGCTTTCGGTATGGCGAAGCACGTTCTCCACCAGCGCATCGACGATCACCTTGGCGGTCGGGACCAGCCGGTCCTGCGACCAGTTGGTCAGCCACTCGGTCACGAAGTCGCGGGCGCCGCGCAGGCTGCTCAGCCGACGCGGCAGCTCGATGCGCACCCGGCGGCGCGGGTGCCTGGCATCAACGAGTGAGGCCAGCGCGCTCTCGACGTCGGCATGCACCGGCACGTAGCGGGTCACGCCGATGCGCGAAATCGTCTCGGCGACCTCCGAGCGGGCGCAGACCAGCAGGATCGGGATGTCGGGCCAGGTACTCACATGCCAACGGGCGCTGGTGAACACCGACCAAGCCGAGAGCGCCGGCACGTCCAGGCGATCGACGTCGACCATCACCGCCTGCGGTTCGTCCATCGCCGCCTTGATCACGCTGTCGCGCAACTCCAGATAGGTGCTGCTGTCCAGCCTGCCCAGGGCGCGCAGCAGACACGCGCCGGCCACGGTGTCCGCGGACACCGTGAGCTGACCCGGCTTTCTAGGCAGGGCCCGCATCCTGCCGGTGATCGATGGCGGCCAGCCGGCCGCCCAATACCGACGTGGCGTGTTCGGCGGCGATGATCGCCGGCAAGGTGCTGTGGCGATCCAGCATCCGGGACAGCACGCTGGGTGCTGCGGCCGGCATATGCAGCACGACCAGAATCGCACCGGGCAGCGTCGCCGGCAGTTCGGCGGTGAAACTCTTCAGCGCCTCGACGCCGCCGGCCGAGGCCCCCACGCCGACGACGTTGAGGGGGCGGGGATTATCTGCCATTGCGCTCACCACCTTCAGGTGGCTACCCACTCCGGCGGCGTAGGCAACCTCCGTGGGCGATGCCCAGCGTGGTCTTCTTGGCGCAGCGTCAGTCGACGGTCAGCAGCGTGTGATCCACCAACGAGACCGAATCAGGGCTGAAGGCTCCGCTCATGGCCACCAGAAAACGCTCTGCGAGGTCGCGCACCTTGATGTTGGTCTCCTGGGAGCGCCAGACCAGGATGTCGAATGCCCGTTCGGCGGAGATGCCGTAGCTGGCCATCAACACCCCCTTGGCCTGCTCGATCACCGCCCGGGACTTGGCGACCTCGGAGACCGCGGCGCTGACATCGGACTGCAGCACATCGGTCACGTCGACGTAGAAGCCGGCGGTGCCGGTCACCACCCCGGCGTCGTCGACCATGCGGTCACCGACCACGATCACCCAGTGCACCTGCCCGGCGGTGTCGACGATCCGGTGCCGGCTGCTGAACGGCTCGCCCTGGATGACGCGGTCCAGCACCTCGGCGACCTGCGGGCGGTCCTCGGGATGCTTGTGCTGCAGCAGCAACTCGGTGTTGGGCACCACCGTCCCCGGCTCATAACCGTGCATCCGCGCCACGGTGTCCGACCACTCCCAGCGCTGTTCGCCGAGAAAGTACCGAAACCGGCCGACGCGTTGCGGCTCACCGTGGCCCACTACGAGATCAAGGTCACTACGGACCTCGAGATCGTCGCCCGACGGCGTCGCAAATTGCGCATTCGTATCCCCGACCACCGCATACCCGCCTTCTCGTACCCACAAGCTATGAGCTGATTCCACGTTCCGGCGGCAAGCCGCGGTCTGGAATCACAGGAAGGAATGCAAGGACGTCCCGACCGGCGCTGTCTGCTGAACGCCCGAGCTTTTCGTAACTATCCACAATTTCCGGAGGGCCCGCAACCGAATCATGATTTGTTTCCCCGCCGACGCTCCCGGGTACCTGCTGATCACGGGTGCGGTGTTGGTTCCAGCAAAGTGGATCGCCGCCCCGGTGACGACTCGCGATGAAAGGAGTCCGACGTGAAGTTCTCCACGACTGCAGCCAAGACAGCCGCCGGCGCGGCGGGAATCGCCGCGGTGAGCGTCTTTGCCGCCACAACCGCGATGGCCGAGCCGGCGATCCAGCCGTTCGGCACGCCCGAACAGCTCAACGACGGCGCACTGTCGACGTCCTACACGGTCAGCAACCTGGGACCGGCCAACGTGGTCATCCCCGGCTACCAGCCGGACGGCAAGCTGTACCAGGCCGACGTGACCGCTCGCGCGGACCGGGGAACGGTGACCCCGCTGGTCACCGCCTTCAACGCCCGGGCGGCCAACAGTGACACCTACCGGGTGATCAACACCGTGCCCACGCCGGGTGGTATCAACCCCGGCCCGATCGCCCAGGGCGCGTCGGCCGACGGCAAGATCTACTTCGACGTCACCGGCCCGCCGCCCGACGGCGTGGTCTACAACGACGGCGTCCAGGACGTGATGATCTGGACGAACAAGGCTTGACGCCGGCCCGAGATGGGCCCGATCCCCGGGATCGGGCCCATTCGGACGGGGTCGCCATGCGTGCGCTGAACCGTGTTCTGATCACCGGCGGAGCCGGATTCCTCGGCAGCCGGCTGTGCGCCCTGCTGCTCGCCGAGGGCGCGCAGCGGGTCTGGTGCGTCGATGACCTGTCCACCGCCTCGGAAGCCAATCTTGCTGTGATACAGCGTCTTTCCGGCCTCGAGTTCATCGAACACGACATCTCCGAAGGGTTCGCCGACCCCCGCCGGTTCGGGCCGCTGGATGCGGTTCTGCACCTCGCCTCGGCGGCATCCCCGCCGGACTATCTGCGGCTGCCGATACCGACGTTGCGGGCCGGCGCCCAGGGGACCGCGGCTGCGCTGGCCTTGGCCGAGGCGTGCGGCGCCCGATTCGTGCTGGCCTCCACCAGCGAGGTCTACGGTGATCCACTGGTTCATCCCCAGGACGAAAGCTATTGGGGCAACGTTAATCCCATCGGAGTACGCAGCGTCTATGACGAAGCCAAGCGGTTCGCCGAGGCGCTGACGTTCGCCTATCAGCGGGCCCGCGGCGCCGACGTCGGGGTGGCCCGGATCTTCAACAGCTACGGGCCGGGCATGCGCCTCGACGACGGCCGGATGGTGCCGACGTTCTGCGGTCAGGCGTTGCGCGGCGAGCCGATCACCGTCGCCGGAACCGGACGCCAGACCCGTTCACTGTGCTTCGTCGACGACACCGTCGCCGGGCTGATCGCGCTGGCCCGTCACAATGTCAGCGGCCCGGTCAACATCGGCAGCCCCGACGAGCTGACCGTGGCCGAAGTCGCCGAACTGATCCGCGACCGGTCCGGCAGTGCCTCGCCGATCCGGCACATCGCCGCCGCGGGGGACGACCCGCAGCGGCGCTGCCCGGACATCCGGCGTGCCCGCGAATCGTTGGGCTGGGCCCCGAAGGTCGGTGTTGCCGAAGGCCTCGACGCGACCATCGCCTGGTTCCGTCCCCAGATCGACGTCACCGCAACGGTTTAGCGAACCGTTTCCAGCACCCGTTTAGCAGCGTTGCTGGTGGGTATCTCCCCTGCAAGCAAGGCGGTTCTCGCAGTCGGGGGGTGGTTCTGGTGCGAGTACTGGGGATCAACGCGGTCTTCCACGACCCGGCCGCCGCCCTGGTCGTCGACGGCCGGATCGTCGCGGCGGCCGAAGAGGAGCGGTTCACCCGGCGTAAGCACGGCAAGCAGGCGGTGGCGTTCTCCACCTGGGAGCTGCCGGTGCACGCCGCCCGGTGGTGTCTGGAGCAGGGCGGGATCGCCGCGGCTGAGGTGGATGCGGTCGGCTACTCCTATGACCCGGCGCTGGCCGAGACCGGCGGTTCAGCGAGCCTCGACGAAGGAGAGGGGAAGCTGGGACCGCCGCATCGGCACGGCGGTTCAGCGAGCCTCGACGAAGGAGAGGGGAAGCTGGGACCGCCGCATCGGCACGGCGGGGTGCTCGAGGGTCAGGACCGCGACTGGGAGCACCTGCGCACCATGTACGCGCGCCGGGCCCCGATGTTTCTGGCCGCGGCGCTGCCCGGGCTGGACCCCGGCGTGGTGCGCCACGTGCGGCACCATGTCGCGCACGCGGCGTCGGCGGCGCTGGCCTCCCCGTTTCGCGACAGCGCCGTACTGGTGGTCGACGGCCGCGGTGAGGCGACCTCGATGCTGGCCGGCGAATACCGGGACCAGAAGCTGGATATCCTTGCCTCCCAAGCGTTGCCGCATTCGCTGGGCCTGCTCTACGAAGATCTCACCGAGCATCTCGGGTTCACCCGGTCCAGTGACGAGTACAAGGTGATGGCGATGGCCTCCTATGGCCGGCCCCGCTACGCCGAAAAGTTGCGCCAGCTGGTGTACTCCTGCCCGGACGGCACATTTCGCACCCACGGCGTCGACTTCGCCGAGCTCACCCGCCCGCGCGGCCGCGACGAGGACGGCCTGGACCCGGTGCACGCCGACCTGGCCTGCAGCGTGCAGCGGGTGGTCGAGCAGGTGCTGGCCGACACGGTGGCCTGGCTCGCAGCCCGCAGCAAAGCCGACACTCTCTGCCTGGCCGGGGGAGTGGCGCTCAACTGCGTGGCCAACAGCGCCCTGTTCAACCGCGGCGACTTCCGCGAGATCTGGGTGCAACCGGCCGCCGGTGATTCCGGCACCGCGCTGGGGGCGGCACTGGCGGTGGCAGCCGAGCACGGCGGTTCAGCGACCCTCGAGCCGATGCCATCGGCGTCGCTGGGCCGCTCCTTCACCGACGAGCAGATCGCCGCGGTGCTGGCCGAGGCCGACATCCGTTACGAACGCCCCGCCGACATCGCGATCGCGGTCGGCGAAATACTGGCCGGCGACGGCATCGTCGGATGGTTCCAGGGGGCCGCCGAATTCGGCCCGCGGGCACTGGGGAACCGGTCGCTGCTGGCTGACCCCCGTCGCGCCGGCAACCTGGAGCGGCTCAACCGGGTCAAGGGCCGCGAACAGTTCCGCCCCGTCGCGCCGATGGTGCTCGCCGAGCGTGCCGCGGAGATCTTCACCGGCGGCCCGTTGCCCAGCCCGTACATGCTGTTCGTCCACGACGTCGTCGAGACATGGCGCGAACGCATTCCCGCGGTCACCCACGTCGACGGCACCGCGCGCATCCAGACCGTCGACGCCGACCAGCCGCTGCTGCACGCGATGATCAGCGCGTTTGCCGAGCGCACCGGAGTGCCGGTGGTGGTCAACACCAGCTTCAACACCGCCGGACGGCCGATGGTGGACAGCCCGCGCGATGCGCTGGAATGCTTCGGCAGCGCTCCCATCGACGCATTGGCCATGGGGCCCTTCCTGATTCGGCGGCACACGCAATGAACCCGAGCTACGCAGTGGTGATACCCACCATTGGGCGCCCCTCACTGAACCGGCTGCTGACCGCGCTGTGCGACGGCGATCGGCTGCCGGCCGGCGAGGTGATCATCGTCGACGACCGGCCCGGGCCGGCCCGGCCGCTGTGGCCGGAGGCGGGCGTCCTGCCGGTCACCGTGCTGCGCTCGGGCGGGCGCGGCCCGGCCGCGGCTCGCAACGTCGGCTGGCGCGCCGCCCGCGCAGACTGGATCTGCTTCCTCGACGACGACGTGGTGCCGGGGGAGGACTGGTGCGCCCGGCTGGAAACCGACCTGCGGGCCGCCGGCCCCGAGGTGGTCGGATCCCAGGCCACGATCGTGGTGCCGGTGCCGGCGGATCGCCGCCCGCGCGACGACGAACGGCGCACCCTGCGGCTCTCCGACGCCCGGTGGATCACCGCCGACATGGCCTATCGGCGCGACGCATTGGTGGCCTGCGGCGGTTTCGATGAGCGCTTTCCGCGGGCGTACCGCGAGGATGCCGACATCGCGTTGCGGCTGACCCGGGCCGGGGGCCGGATCACCGACGGCAGCCGCGAATCGGTGCACCCGATCCCGCCGCGCACATCGGCGCTGCGAACCGCGTTGAGCAGCGTTATCGCCCAGCGCGGCAACCGCGACGACGCGCTGATGCGCCGCAAGCACGGCCGCGGCTGGCGCAGCGCGATCGGCGAGGGCCCCGGCCGGCTGCCGCTGCACCTGGCCAGTTGCGGCGCCGCGCTGCTCGCCCTACTGGCCCTGTCCACCGGCCGGCGCGCGATGCTGCGGGCCGCGGCAGCGAGCTGGCTCGGCCTGACGGCAGAATGCGCGCTGCGCCGGATCGCCGCCGGGCCCCGCAGTGGCCGCGAGATCGCGGCGATGGCGGTGTCCAGCGCGCTGATCCCGCCGGTGGCGGTGGCTCACCGGATCGCCGGCGCGGTGCGGTTCCGCAACGCACCGGCCGAACCCCCGCTGGCGGTACTGCTCGACCGCGACGACACCCTGATTCAGGACGGCCCGTATCTGGCCGATCCGGCCGGGGTGGTACCGCTGCCGCACGCCCGGCGGGCGCTGGCGCGGCTGCGCCGGCACGGTCTGCGGCTGGCGGTGGTGAGCAATCAATCCGGGGTGGCCAAGGGGTTGATCAGCCCCGAACAGCTGGCCGCGGTCAATTCCCGGGTCGATGAGCTGCTCGGCCCGTTCGACAGTTGGCAGGTCTGCCAGCACGATGACGGCGACGGCTGCGGCTGCCGTAAACCCGCTCCCGGGCTGGTGTCGGCGGCCGCCGAGGCACTCGAGGTGGCGCCCCGGCGCTGCGTGATGATCGGCGACACCGGCGGCGATGTCGCCGCCGCGCTGGCCGCCGACGCCGACGCAATCCTGGTGCCCACCCGGCGCACCCGCACCGCCGAGATCGCCGACGCTCGCGCCAACGCCGCGGTGGCCCGCTCGCTGAACGCTGCGGTCTCCCTGGTGCTCAAGGGGATTCGGTGAGCACCGCGGTCATCGCGCGGCTCGACAGCCTCGGTGACGTGCTGATCACCGGGCTGGCGGTGCGGGCCGTCGCCGCCGCACACGACCGGGTGGTGTTTCTGGCCGGCCCACGCGGCGCCGCCGCCGCCGAGCTGCTGCCCGGGGTGGACCGGGTGCTGCGATGGCGGGCCGGCTGGGTGGACTTCGACGCCGGCCCGGTGACCGCACCGGCGGTGGCCGAACTGGTCGACATGCTGGCGGCCGAACGCCCCGATGTGCTGTTGATCCTCACCTCGTTTCACCAGTCGCCGCTGCCGCTGGCGCTGATCGGCCGGATGGCGGGGGTGGGCTGGATCGGGGCGATCTGCACCGACTACCCGGGCAGCCTGCTGGACCTGCGCCACCCCGACCCCGGTGACGTCCCCGAACCGCTGCGGGCGCTGTCGCTGGCACAAGCCGCTGGTTGGCAGCTGCCGCACGGCGACGACGGCCGGCTGCGGGTCAAGGGTTTACCGCGGCTCTGCGGTCCGCTGCGCGCCGCCCTCGGCGCCGGCGACTACGTGGCGTTTCACCCCGGTGCCGCGGTACCGGCCCGCCGGCCGTCGGCGGATCGATCCGCTGCGTTGGTGGCCGCGCTGGCGCGGGCCGGGCATCACGTCGTCGTCACCGGCACCGTCGCCGACCGGGAGCTCACCGCCCGGGTCGCCGGTGACCGGGCAACCGACCTGGGCGGGCGCACCGCGCTGGCCGAGCTGGGCGCGGTGTTCGCCGGCGCCCGGGCGGTGGTGGCGCCCAACACCGGACCGGCCCACCTGGCCGCGGCGGTGGGTTCGCCGATCGTCTCGTTGTTCGCGCCGGTGGTGCCCGCGCAGCGCTGGCGCCCCTACGGCGTCCCGGTGGTGTTGTGCGGTGATCAGCGCGCACCGTGCCGCGGCAGCCGGGCCCGACACTGTCCCGTCGCGGGCCATCCCTGTCTGGACGGCATCGCCGCCGCAGACGTGGTGGCGGCCGTGGCCCGAGTCGGAGTCCCCGAAACGGAAGAGGTGCCCGCATGATCGCACGACACATGGCCGAGCTGGAACAGGCGATCGCGCGGGTACGGCCGGCGGCCGCCCAGCTGTCGGATTGGGGAGCGAGGCTGGCCGAGGTGCTGGTCGGCGGCGGCCGCTTGCTGGCCTGCGGCAACGGTGGCAGCGCCGCCGAAGCCCAGCACCTGACCGCGGAACTGGTCGGCCGCTTCCATCACGAACGAGAACCGTTGTCGGCCATCGCCTTACACGCTGACACCTCGGCAGCCACGGCGATCGTCAACGATTACGGGCCCGAGGAGATGTTCGCCCGCGGGGTGCGTGCCCACGGCCGGCGCGGCGACGTGCTGGTGTCGCTGTCCACCAGTGGCACCAGCCGCAACGTGCTGGCCGCGGTGAAGGCGGCCCAGGAGATCGGCGTCACCACCTGGTCGTTGACCGGCCCGGCACCCAACCCGCTGCTGACGATGAGCGACGACGGCATCGGCGTGGAGGCCGACTCAACGGCCACCGTGCAGGAGATCCACCTGCTGCTGCTGCACAGCCTGTGCCTGGCCGTGGACGCCGTGCTGCTCGACAACGAACGGGTGCTGTAATGAAACCACTTGTAGTCATCGGTGATTCGATGCTCGACGTCGATGTGGACGGCTCGGCCAGCCGGCTGTCGCCGGAGGCGCCGGTCCCGGTGGTCGACCCGGAGCGCATCTGGCAGCGGCCGGGCGGAGCCGGCCTGGCGGCGGTGCTGGCCGCCCGGGAGTACCCCGACGTCGTGCTGGTCACCGCCACCGCCGACGACGCCACCGGCCGTAGCCTGGCCAAGATCTTCGCCGACGACCACCCGGGCATCCGGGTGATCGGGCTGCCGCTGTGCGGCGGCACCCTCAGCAAGATCCGCATCCGGGCCGGCGGGCAGTCGGTGGTGCGCGTCGACCACGGCGACGGCTATGCGGCCGACGAGCGACTGCCCGCCGAGATCGGCGAGCTGTTCGGTGAGGCTGCCGCGATCTGCGTCGCCGACTACGGCCACGGCGTTGCCTCCCACGAGAAGCTGCGTGGCGCGCTGACCGCGGCGGCGGCGCACACGCCCGTGGTCTGGGACCCGCACCCGCGCGGCGCGGTGCCGATCCCGCGTTGCGCCCTGGTGACCCCCAATGACGCCGAAGCGAAGATCTTCGCGCCGTCCGCGGGCGGCGGACAGCGGGCAGACGCGCTGCGGCGAGCCTGGAACGCCGGCGCGGTCAGCATCACGATGGGCGCCGGTGGGGCGATGTTTGCCGACGCCCAGCATGCCGCGCACCATATCGACCCGCCGGCGACGGCCGGCGGCCGCAGCGATACCTGCGGCGCCGGTGACCGTTTCGCGGTGGCCGCCGCGATGGCGCTGGCCGACGGCGCCGACGCGATGACGGCCGCAACCACCGCGGTCACCGACGCCTCCCGCTTCGTGGTGACCGGCGGCGCGGCCGGCGTGTCGAGCGCCATGCCGATGCCCGGCGGGATCGATCTGACCACGCCGGACGCCGCGGTCACCGGGATGGCGGCGGTGACGGCGCTGGCCCAGCGGGTGCGGCGGCGCGGCGGCACGCTGGTGGCCACCGGCGGGTGCTTCGACCTGCTGCACACCGGGCACGTCCGGTTGCTGCGCCGGGCCCGCGACCTCGGCGACGCGCTGGTGGTGCTGATCAACTCCGACGACTCGGTGCGCGCCCTCAAAGGCGCCGGGCGCCCGGTGGTGGCCGCCGAGGACCGTGCCCGGGTGCTGGCCGCGTTGGCCTGCGTGGACGGTGTGGCGATCTTCCACGAGACCTCGCCGACAGCGGTGCTCGAGCGGCTGCGCCCCGACATCTGGGTCAAAGGCGGTGACTACGGCGGAGTGGAGCTACCCGAGGCGGACACGGTGCGCCGCAACGGCGGCCAGGTGATGGTGCTGCCCACCATCCCGGGCTACTCGTCGTCGAAGTTGATCGCCGCCGTCCGCTAGCGAGCAGAAGGAGTGGGAGATGGACCGACTGGGCAACATCTTGATCGCCGGTGGCGCCTCCGGGCTGGGCGCCGCCACCGTGCGGGCGGTGCGACGCGCCGGCGGGACACCGCTGGTGATCGACATCAACCAACCGGCCGAAGAGGTCGCCTATCGGTGCGCGGATCTGGCCGACACCGTGGCGGTCGAGGACGCGGTGGCCGAATTGGCCGGCGCTGCCGGCCAACCGCTGCGCGGGGTGTTCACCCCGGCGGGTGTCGACAGCTGCGGGCGGCTGGACCACGTCCCGGCCAAAGACTGGGAGCGGGTGCTGCACGTCAATCTGTTGGGCACCGCCGCGGTGATTCGTGCCGCGCTGCCGTATCTCGACTGCGAGGGGGCGCGCATCGTCACCTGTGCCTCGACGCTCGGCATCAAAGCGGTCAGCGACGCTACCGCCTACTGCGCCTCCAAGTTCGGGGTCGTCGGCTTCACCCGCGCACTGGCGGCCGAACTGGCCGGTGAGGTCGGCGTGACGCTGCTCATCCCCGGCGGAATGACCACGCCGTTCTTCGACGGCCGCGCCGAGCAGTACAAGCCGCCGCCGGACGCCAAACTCAACGACCCCGACCAGGTGGCCGAGGCGGTGCTGTTCGCGCTGCGCCAGCCGACCGGCAGCGAGATCCGGGAAATGGTGGTGTGCTGCAGCGAGGAAGCGTCGTGGCCATGACCGACGAAACCGTGTTGGTGCTGCGCGCGCTGGGAGTGGGCGACCTGCTCACCGGCGTGCCAGCGCTGCGCGGACTGCGACGGGCGTATCCGTCGGCGCGGATCGTGCTGGCCACGCCCGGGCCGCTGGAACCGCTGGCACGCTGCTGCACCGCGGTCGACGAGGTGGCGCCGACCGCCGGCCTCGGTGAACTGCACTGGTCCGGCCCGGCGCCGCAGCTGGCGGTCAACCTGCACGGCCGGGGTCCGCAGAGCATCGCCGATTTGATGTCCACCGGCGCCGAAACCGTGATCAGCCACGCCAATTGCGACTATCCCGCGGTGCAGGGACCGCCCTGGCGTGACGACCTGCACGACGTGGACCGATGGTGCATGTTGCTCGAATCGGCGGGAATCGCCTGCCGGCCCGGGGAACTCGGTATCGGCCGACCGCCGGGGTACCCGCGCCGGGACGGCGTGGTGGTGATCCACCCCGGGGCCGCGGCGGCGGCGCGGCGCTGGCCCCCGGACCGGTTCGGCGCCGTCGCCGCAGCGCTGAGCCGGGCCGGCCACCGGGTGGTGGTGACCGGCTCGGCCGCGGAACGGTCGCTGGCCGAGGCCGTCGCCGCCTACGCCGGATTGAGATCGACCTCGGTGCTCGCCGGTGAGCTGGACCTGCTGGGCGTGGTCGCGTTGATCAGCGACGCCCGGCTGCTGGTGTGCGGCGACACCGGCATCGGCCACATCGCCACCGCCACCGGCACGGCGTCGGTGCTGCTGTTCGGTCCGACCCCGCCGGCGCATTGGGGTCCGCGCGGCCCGGGCCCACACATCGCCATCTGGGCCGGTGACCGCGGCGACCCGCACGGCGACCGCCCGGACGCGGGACTGCTGTTGATCACGCCGGCGCGGGTGATCGCGGCAGCCCGGCAGATCCTCGCGGAGTGCGCGTGAGCATCCCGCTGGTAGGCGTCGTCGGAGCCGGATATGTCGGCTTGACCAGCGCGGTGTGCCTGGCCGCCAAGGGTGTCGACACGGTGTGCATCGACACCGACCGGCGTCGCGTCGCCGACTTGGGCGCCGGCCACGCCGCCATCGACGAGCCGGGTATCAACGATCTGCTGGGCGCCGCCCTGGCGCGCGGCACCCTACGCGTCACCGGCGACTACGGCACCCTGGCCGACCGCGACGTCGTCTTCGTCTGCGTCCCCACCCCGACCAGTGACGACGGCAGCGCCGACCTGAGCGCCGTCGAACGCGTCATCGGCCGACTGGCCGACACCATGGCGCCGGGATCGGTGGTGGCCGTGAAATCCACGGTTCCGCCGGGCACCTGCCGGCATATCGGGCAGCGGTTGGTGGCTCGCGGCATCCAGGTGGTGGCCAACCCCGAGTTCCTGCGGGAGGGTTTCGCCGTCGAGGATTTCCAGCACCCCGACCGGGTGGTGATCGGGGCCGACCCGGAGCAGCGGGCGGCGGCCGACCGGGTGGCGCAGCTCTACGCCGGCGAGTGCGCCACCATCTTGCAGATGAGCCCGGAGAGTGCGGAGCTGGCCAAGTACGCCAGCAACGCCTTCCTGGCGGTCAAGCTGTCCTTCGTCAACTCGCTGGCCCAGCTCGCCAGCCGGGTCGACGCCGATATCGCCGATATCGCCCGGTGCATGGGCGCCGACCCGCGCATCGGCCCGCACTTTCTGCGGCCGGGCCCGGGCTGGGGCGGCTCCTGCCTGCCCAAGGACAGCGCAGCCCTGGTCTGCACCGGCCGGGCGCACGGTGTCGAGCTGCCGGAGATCGAATCGGCCCGGCGTACCAACGCCGCCCAGGTGCAGCGCATCGCCGCCTTGCTGGGCCGGCAGACGGGCCGCTCGCCGGCCGAACTGAAAGTCGCGGTGCTGGGTCTGACGTTCAAAGCCGGCACCAGCGACATCCGCGACTCCCCGGCGATCGCGGTCTGCGACGGTCTGCGGCACATCGGCGCCCAGGTCACTGCCTACGATCCGCGGCTGGCGGCAATCGACACCGCGCGGCTGCCCACCGCCGTCGCCGACGACCCCTACGTCGCCGCCAAGGACGCCGACGTGATCGTGGTGCTCACCGAGTGGCCCGACTTCGCCGCGCTGGACTGGGATGCCATCGCCCGGTGCGCGGCCACCGGTGCGGTGGTCGTCGACACCCGCAACATCGTCGACCGCCGTGCGGTCGGCGGAGCACGGCTGGCCTGTCTGGGCAACGGGACACCGGGGGGCTACTGACCCCACCGCTGATCCACGGCGGCGGCCTCCCGGTTGCCGGTAAACGCCGCGCCGACCACGATTAGCCCCCGCCCTGACGGGTATGCCTGCCACATGACGACCCTGGGTTACGCGTTGTCCTGCGAGGAGTTTGGCCCCAACGAGCTGGTCCGGCAGGAGGGGTTCTTCGCCTTCTGGGAAGCCGAGATCGCGCCGGAATTGGCGGCATGAGCCGTGGTGACGACGAAGGTGCCGGGAGCGCAA
Organism: Mycobacterium sp. pW045; assembly: GCF_041287085.1. Lineage (NCBI taxonomy): Bacteria > Bacillati > Actinomycetota > Actinomycetes > Mycobacteriales > Mycobacteriaceae > Mycobacterium > Mycobacterium sp. pW045. The sequence continues at coordinate 285,253 of NZ_JBGGKU010000003.1, forward strand.
CGCTATCTGCCCGACAGCCGGACGCTGAGCGCACTGCGGGAGGCGGCCGCCGGGTGTCACGGCTGCGAGCTGTATCGCGACGCCACCCAGACCGTGTTCGGCGAGGGCCCCCGCGGGGCGCCGTTGATGCTGGTCGGTGAGCAGCCCGGCGACCAGGAGGATCGGGCCGGCCATCCGTTCGTCGGTCCGGCGGGGCGGTTGCTGGACCGGGCGATCCGCGACGCGGGCATCGACCCGCAGCTGGTGTATGCCACCAACGCGGTCAAGCACTTCAAATTCACCCGCCGGGAAGGCAAGCGCCGGATCCACCAGAAGCCCGGCCGAACCGAGGTGGTGGCGTGCCGGCCGTGGCTGATCGCCGAGATCGACGCGGTGCGCCCGCAACTGGTGGTCTGCCTGGGGGCCACCGCCGCGCAATCGCTGCTGGGCGCGGCGTTCCGGGTCTCCACCGGACGCGGGGAGTTGCTGCACCCGCCGACCGGTGTCCAGTGCCGGCCGCCGGTGCTGGCGACCGTGCATCCCTCGGCGGTGCTGCGAGACCGCAGGGACCGGCGCGATGAGGCCTACCGCGCGTTCGTCGACGACTTACGCGTGGCCGCCAGTGCGGCGACCGGCAGCACCGCTTGTAGGACGGCGCTGTTTGACAACGAGGGCGACGGGTAACCGTTTGCCGATAGAAGGGAGCGCACCATGCCGAAAACCGCGGACTTCATCATCGACCGGCTACGCCAGTGGGGGGTGCACCGGATCTTCGGATATCCCGGGGACGGCATCCTCTCCATGCTCGGCGCACTAGACCGGGCCAACGGCGATCCGGAGCTGATCCAGCCCCGGCACGAGGAGATGGGCGCGTTCATGGCGACCGGGCACGCCAAATTCACCGGCGAACTCGGCTGCTGCCTGGCCACCTCCGGCGGCGGCGCGATCCACCTGCTGAACGGGCTCTACGACGCGAAACTCGACCACCAGCCGGTGGTCGCCATCGTCGGTCAGCAGAAGCGGATGTCGCTGGGCGCGGCGTTCCAGCAGGAGATCGACCCGATGTCGCTGTACAAGGACGTCTCATCGGACTTCATCCAAACCTGCATGGCGCCCGTGCAAGCCAGGCATCTGGTGGATCGGGCGTGCAAGGTGGCGCTGACGAATCGGACGGTGGCCACCATCATCCTGCCGGAGGACGTCGCCGAGGAAGACGCGGTGCCCTCGCCGCCGCGGATGCACGGCGCGGTGTACAGCAGCGTCGGCTGGAGCCGGTCGCGGATGTTGCCGGCGAAGCCCGAGCTGCAGAAGGCGGCCGACATTCTCAACGACGCCAAGAAGGTGGCGATTCTGATCGGCGCCGGCGCCGCCGACGCCTCCGATGAGGTGGTGCAGGTCGCCGAGTTGCTGGGTGCCGGAGTGGCCAAGACCGCCCTGGGACGGGCCGCGCTGCCCGATGACCTGCCGTATGTCACCGGTCCGATCGGGCTGCTCGGCTCCACTGCCAGCGAAGCGATGATGTCCGGGGCCGACACCTTGTTCATGATCGGATCGAGCTTCCCCTACTCCGAATGGCTGCCCAAAGAAGGGCAGTGCCGCGGGGTGGAGATCAACCACGACGGCCGGATGATCGGCGTGCGGTACCCGATGGACGCGAATCTGATCGGTGACTCCAAAGACACCTTGCAAGAGCTGATCCCGCTGCTGAAGCGCAAAGACGACCGGTCCTGGCGGGAGAAGATCGAAAGCGAAGTGCAGGAGTGGTGGCGGGTGCTCGACAAGCGGGCCCACGACAAGGCCAACCCGCTCAACCCCGAACTGGTGGTGCACGAGCTGTCCAAGCGGCTGCCCGACAACTCCGTCATCACCTGCGATGCCGGCTCGGTGGCCAACTGGTGGGCGCGGCATCTGCGGCTGCGCCCGGGGATGGCCGCCTCACTGGCCGGCAACCTCGCCACCATGGGGCCCGGCACGCCGTATGCGATCGCCGCCAAGCTGGCCCATCCGGGTCGCCCGGTGATCGCCCTGGTGGGCGACGGGGTGTTCCAGATGAACGGCCTGGCCGAGATGATCACCGTCAAGCGCTACAAGGAGCGGCTGTCCAAAGGCCCGCTGATCTTCTGCGTGTTCAACAACCAGGACCTCAACCAGGTCACCTTCGAGCAGCGGGCGATGGGCGGGGAGAAGAAATTCGAAGGCTCCCAATACATTCCGGATGTGCCATATGCCGAGTTCGCCAAGCTGCTGGGCCTGACCGGTATCCGCTGCGATGACCCGGCGGACATCGGGAACGCCTGGGATCAGGCGCTGTCGGCCACCACCCCGGTGGTGCTGGAAGTGGTCGTCGACGCCGACGTCGCCCCGGTGCCGCCGCAGATCCGGATGGACATCGCGAAGAACACCGCCAAGGCGATGATCAAGGACCCGGACCGGGTCAGCATCGCCACCAAGGGCGCCAAGCAGAAGATGCACGAGTTCACCGAGTCGGCCAAGCAGACCGTGCGAGACCTGCGCGACAAGGACGATTAGTGAGCCTGCTCGGCCACCGGCACACCGAGCAGATCCCCGCCCGGCCGGACAGCCGGTTCGTGGCGGGGATGGCGGCGGTCGACCGCGTCAACGTCATCGGACTGGAAAAGCAGTTGCGCCGCCACGTCGAAGGCGAGGTGCGCTTCGACGCCGGCACCAAGGCGATGTACGCCAACGATGCGTCGAACTACCGGCAGGTGCCGATCGGGGTGGTCGTGCCCAAGACCATCGAGGACGTGGTGCAGACCGTGCGGGCCTGTCACGGCTATCGGGCGCCGGTGCTGTGCCGCGGCGGCGGGACCAGCCTGTCGGGGGAGACCGTCAACGTGGCGGTGGTCATCGACTTCTCGCAGTACCTGACCGAGATCGTCGACATCGACGCGGGACAACGGCTGGCCACGGTGCAGACCGGGGTGATCAACGAGCAGCTCAACAAGACGACCGGTGAGTACGGCTTGGTGTTCGGGCCGGACCCGTCGTCGCATTCGCGGTGCACGCTGGGCGGCAATATCGGCAATAACTCGTGCGGGGTGCATTCCATCCAGGCCCACCTCTACGGACCGGGGCCCCGCACCTCGGACAACACCCACGCGCTGGAGGTCATCACCTACGACGGCGCCCAGTTCTGGGTGGGCAACAACGAAGAGTCGAAGATCGATGCGATTATCGCCCAGGGCGGCCGGAAGGGCGAGATCTATGCCGCGCTGCGCGCGCTGCGTGACAAGTATGCCGACGACATCCGCCGCGGCTATCCCGACGTCGAGGAGCTGCCGCGCCGGGTCTCTGGTTATAACCTCGACGAACTGTTGCCGGAGAAGGGTTTCAACGTCGCGCGCGCGCTGGTGGGAACCGAAAGCACCTGCGCGGTCGTCTTGAACGCGACCGTGATGCTCACCCCGGCGATGATCCACCGCAGCGTGGTGGTGGTGGCCTTCGACTCGCTCGGCGACGCCGGCGACCTGGCGCCGGAGATCCTGGAGTCCAAGCCGATCGGGTGCGAGGCGGTGGACAAGCTGCTGGTGCACGATCAAGAGCTGACCGGTACCAACGCCGCCGGCAGAGCGGCGTTGCCGCAGCTGGATTCGGCCGGGGCCTGGCTGATGGTGCAGTTCGGATCCGATGACGCACGCGATTCGTCGGCGCAGGCGCAGCGGTTCGTCGAGTGGTTGCAGAACAAGAAGGGCTTCGACTCCGACCGCGTCGTGATGGCCCGCAGCGAGCAGGACGGCGGCAATAGCGCTGAGTTGTGGGCGATCCGGGAAGCGGGTCTGGGGTCGACGGCGTTCCCGGTGGACAGCGGCAACCACTGGCCCGGCTGGGAGGATTCCGCGGTGTCGCCGGCGCGGGTCGGCGATTACGTGCGAGACCTGCAGCGGCTCTACGTCGATCATGGGCTGCGCGGCGCCATGTACGGACATCTGGGGGAGGGCTGCATCCACTCCCGGATCAATTTCGATCTGCGCCACAAGGACGGGCTGAAGACATACCGGCATTTTATGGAAGCCGCCGGCGATCTGGTGGCCTCCTACGGCGGATCCATGTCGGGTGAGCACGGCGACGGCCAGCAGCGCGCCGAGCTGCTCGGAAAACAGTACGGTCCGCGGCTGATCGACGCGATGCGGGAGTTCAAGACGATCTGGGATCCGCTGTGGAAGATGAACCCCGGCAAGGTCGTCGACGCCTACCGGTTCGACGAGAACCTCAAGCTCGGCACCGACTACAACCCGCCGCGCCCGCAGGTGAAGTTCGCCTACCCCGAGGATCACGGCGACTTCTCCCACGCCGCGCTGCGCTGCGTCGGCGTGGGCAAATGCCGGGTGCCCGAGGCGCAGGACACCATGTGCCCCAGCTATCAGGTCACCCGGGAGGAGAAGCACTCCACCCGGGGCCGTGCCCGGCTGCTGTTCGAGATGCTGCGCGGCGAGGTGATCCAAGACGGCTGGCAGTCAACCGAAGTCGCCGACGCACTGGACCTGTGCCTGGCGTGCAAGGGCTGCACCAACGACTGCCCGGTCAACGTCGACATCCCGACCTACAAGTCGGAGTTCCTCTACCACCACTACCGCTCGTGGCGGCGGTGGCGGCCCCGCTACGCCTACGCCTTCGGCTTCATCGACCAGGCCGCCCGGCTGGCCGCCAAGGTGCCGGAGCTGGCGAACTTGGCCACCCAGACCCCGGTGTTGTCCCGGCTGGCCAAGTTCGTCGGCGGCATCGACCGGCAACGCGCACTGCCGACGTTCGCGCCGATGACGTTGCAGCAGTGGTTCTCCCAACGGCCCGTGATCAACTCCGGGGGGCCGCGGGTCATCCTGTTCCCCGACACCTTCAACAACCACCTGCACACCGATGTCGGCGTCGCCTGCGTGCAGGCCATCGAAGCGGCCGGCTGGCAGGTGATCATGCCACGGGGCCACATCTGCTGCGGACGTCCGCTGTATGACTACGGCTTTCTCGACTTCGCGAAACGCTATCTGCTAAACGTTCTTTCCCAGCTGCGCGACGAGATCCGTGACGACACCCCGGTGGTCGGGATGGAGCCGAGCTGCCTGGCGGTGTTCAAAGACGAGCTGCCCAAGCTGCTCCCATACGACGACGACGCCGAGCGGCTGGTGCGCAACAGCTATCACTTCGCGGAGTTCTTCGCCGAGTTCGGTCTCGAGGTGCCCAAGACGCCGGGGTTGCGGGCACTGCTGTGGGGGCACTGTCATCAGCGGGCGACGGGCGGCGTCGACGCCGATCAGCAGGTGCTGCAACGCATGGGCGTGGACGTCGCGCCCGTATCGGGGGGCTGCTGCGGGCTGGCCGGGTCGTTCGGTTTCGAGCAGGGCAAGTATCAGCTGTCTCTGGCCTGCGGTGAGCAGGCGCTGTTCCCGGCGGTCCGCGACCACCCCGACGCGATGGTGGTGGCCGACGGCTTCTCCTGCCAGACGCAGCTGCGCGACGCCGGCGCGGCATCGCCGCTGCACCTGGGACAGCTGATGGCGGATATCGGCTCGGCCGGCAGGCCGGGGCGCCCGGTACCCGGCAAGGGGGTACGCGCCGTCCGCACCGCGGGACCGGTTGCTGTGCTCGCAGCAGCGGGAGCGGTCACCGCATTCGGCTTACGGCGACGCGAACGCGCCGGCTGACCTGGGTTGCCCGCCGTAACGGTGCCCCCGTTACGGGAGTGGCCAATGGCGTTTGTCGGCGGCTGCAGCTGGGTAAACGGGCTAGGTGAACCCCACCATCGCCACGTACGCTACCCGGCCGCAGCTGCTGACCCCGATCGGTGTCTATGCGCCGCAGCAGGATTCGCACCTATTGGTCGACGTCATGGAGTCGTCTGGGCTGGCCCGCCGGCGCCGGGTGCTGGACCTGTGCACCGGGTCCGGTGTGGTGGCGATCGCCGCGGCCGGCCTGGGCGCCGGCAGCGTCACCGCATTCGACATCTGTCCGCGGGCGGTCCGGTGCGCCCGGGATAACGCGGGTGCGGCCGGTGTCGACATCGAGATCCGGCAGGGGCCGTGGACCGGCGCGTTGAGCTGCGAGCCATTCGACCTGATCGTGTCGAATCCGCCGTATGTGCCCAGCCCGCGCCACAGCGGGCCGGTCCCGGTGGCAGGCGGTCCGGAGTGGTCGTGGAACGGTGGCGTCGACGGCCGGATCGTTCTGGACCCACTGTGCCGCTCGGCGGCGACGCTGTTGCGCAGCGGTGGATCGATGTTGCTGGTCCAGTCCGCGCTGGCCGATGCCGGCCGATCGCTGAAAGCATTGCGGGACAGCGGCCTGGATGCGGACATCGCGGCTACCCGGTGGATCCCGTTCGGCCCGGTGCTGTCCGCGCGTGCCGACTGGCTGGAACGAACCGGCCGAATGCCCCGCGGCTGCCGCGAGGAGCAACTGGTCGTGATACGGGCGGACAAGCCGTGAGTGAGCAGCAGCCCCACCTGGTACAGCCGGTGCGAAACGGTCCGGTGCTGGTCGCCGGGCCGGTGCGCATCGAAACCCCCGGCGGCGTCGTGGAATCGGATCGGTTCATGGTCGCGATCTGTGCCTGTGGGCGCAGCCGCACCTACCCGCTGTGCGACACCAGCCATCGGCGGCGTGACCCGTCGTCGCGCCACGTCGACGGCGACCCGGCCGACGCCGAGTAGTCCGACCGGGGCTGCGTTGCTGACCGGGCCGCGCTACTGCTCGATGTCGTAGTCGTCGTGCGGAAGCGGAACGCTGATCGCCTGATCGATCACGTCGGCCGGGTTGGCGTCCTTGTCGTGGATGTTCTCGAGATGGGCCGGGTCCAGCCCGGCCTCCTCGTCGCCGACGTCGGCCGGCAGCCACTGTTCGGCACGGTCCGCCTCCGGGATGCCATCGCTCGGCGACAGTCCTTCAGCGTCGATCATCATGACCCCTTTCGGTTCCGCGCTCGCGCGCTGCGCCTGCTCGCTTCGCTCGCTGCGCGACGAGCAGGGCATAGTCCGACTTCAGCTGGTCGTTATCCGATCTGAGTCGATTGTTGTCCGACTTCAGCCGGTGGTTGTCCGATTCCAGCCGGACGTTTCGGGCTTCCAGCCCGAGGATCTCCCCGATGCCGGCCACGTTGACCCCCACACCGGCCAGCTCGACGATGCGCCGCAGCCGCGCCAGGTCGTCGTCACTGTAACGGCGGGTGCCGCCCGCGGTGCGCGCCGGCGTGAGCAGGCCGCGCCGCTCGTAGAGCCGCAACGTCTGCTGACCGACACCGGATAACTCTGCCGCCACGGAGATGCTGTATACCCCGAGCCCGGATCGGGCATTCATGTTCTCGGTCAAGGTGCGTCGCTTCCGTTCGTCGGAGATCCTCTTGCACGAACCTACCATCAGTGCTATATAAAAATCTATGTCAGCAGACATAGATGATCTGCTGCAGATTGAGGAGGTGGAGATGATGTTGATGCGTACCGACCCGTTCCGTGATCTCGACCGCTGGACCCAGCAGGTCTTGGGCACCGCGGCGCGGCCGGCGGTCATGCCCATGGATGCCTGGCGAGACGGTGATCAGTTCATCGTCGAGTTCGACCTGCCGGGGATCAAAGAAGACTCGCTGGACCTCGATGTCGAACGCAACGTGCTGACGGTGCACGCCGAACGGCCGGGACTTGATCAGAATCGCGAGATGGTGTCGGCGGAACGGCCGCGCGGCGTGTTCAGCCGACAGCTTTTCCTGGGCGACAACCTCGATGCCGAGCACATCCAGGCCAGTTACCAGGACGGGGTGCTTCGGGTGACCATTCCGGTCGCGGAGAAGGCAAAGCCGCGCCGGATCAAGGTCGCCAGCGGACACGGCGAGCGGGCCATCAACGCCTGATAGCGAGGGGCCGGGAGGCGGTTTGCGCGGTGAAGGAGGTGAGCGGCATGACCACCGACACGTTGACCGCGGAGGTGCTTGAGGAGGCGGACCGCATCGTGCGCGCCGAATGGCTGCGCCTGCTGGCCGCGGCGATCCCGGAGTGCTGTCACGCGGTGCACACCGAAATGCCCGCCGCCCGGCCCCGACCCCCCGAGCTCGCCATTCGTAACGCCACACCCGAGCGGCGTGGCGCGCCACCACCGGGGAGTCCTCGTAACCGGTCGGATACGCGGCGGCGCAGCCGGCGAGTCTGGCCGACGCAACGGTCGCCTCCGGGCGGCTACCCCCCCGATGCCGTCCGCCGCGTGATGACGGGAGGTGATGATCCAACGCGATGAGCGCCGCGCGGTCCGGCGTGGCCCCGCTGCCCACCCTGCTCTCCCGGGCAGCGGGACCCGCCGACCCGCAGCAAAAAAGTCCTGGAGTTGGTGAGCGACCGAGTTGGTAAGCGACCTTGGTGACGTGATGAACGAGAGCCCCGATCCCTACGACATACTGGGAGTGCCGCATTCGGCCACCCCGGCACAGATCAGCCATGCGTTCCGCATCAAGGTGCGCAGCCTTCACCCCGACAGCGGCTATGCGGGTTCGTCCCCACCCGATGATGCGGCCGCACGACTGCGGCAGCTGCTTTGCGCATATGACGCATTGCGTCGGAGCGGCCACCAATCCGCCGCGGCCGGTCCGGTCACCATCCCCGTCAGCTACCGCCGGCAGTCCTCGTCATCGCAGGACTACCTGCGGGCAGGCCCGGTGCGACGGCACCGCTGACGCAAGGCGCGGCCGGCGGCGTCACTTCCGCAGCGTGTACTGGTGAACACTGGTGTAGCCGTCCCGGAACAGCGGCACGCAGCCGTTGAGGTACTTGTCGTAACGGTCATAGACCTCTTGGGACTGCGCGGCGATCGCCTGCTCTTTGTTGGCGGCCAGCGCGGCGGCCCAATCCTGCAGCGTCCGCACGTAGTTGGGGCCGATCTCGTGGATGCGGGCGACAGCGAATCCGGCTTCGGCTGCACGGTCGGCAACCATAGCGGCTGTCGGCAGCTGACCGCCGGGGAAGATCTCGGTCATGATGAACTTGTTGAATCGGACCAGGCTCATGGTCAGCGGAAGACCCAACCGCTGGGCGTCGTCCTGGGTGATTGCGGTGATGGTGTGCAACAGCATCGCCCCGTCGGACGGCAGAACGCGGTAGGCCGTCTTGAAGAATTCGGGGTAACGGTTGTGCCCGAAGTGTTCGAAGGCGCCGATGGATACGATGCGATCGACCGGCTCGTCGAATTCTTCCCAGCCTTGCAGACGCACCTCCACGCGGCGCCGGGTTGGCACCCGGGCCAGCTTGGCGACCGCGTATTCGCGTTGTCGCTCACTGAGTGTCAGTCCGATGACGTTGACATCGAATTTTTCCAGTGCTCGGCTCATCCCGCCGCCCCAGCCGCAGCCGATATCCAGCAACGTCATCCCGGGCTCCAGTCCCAGCTTTCCCAAAGCCAGGTCGAACTTGGCGTTCTGCGCCTCGTCGCGGGTGGTGTCCGGATCCGGGTAGTAGCCGCAGGTGTAGCCCATCGTCGGGCCTAGGAACAGCTCGAAGAACTCATTGGAGATGTCGTAGATCGACTGCAGCTCAGCGTATTTAGGTTCAAAATTGGCCATCGGTTTCTCCCGCTACTCCAACCCGGTGTCATTGTGGATGTGCTCGAGCAAGGTGGCGGTCGGCCCGGCGGGTGGGGCGCTCATGCTGACTCCCTGATCCGCAGGTGCGCCTGCACCGTGGTCCCGGATGCTGCGGTGTGGATTCGCACCAGGTCCGCGGTGGCGTTGACCACGAACAATCCGAACCCTTGCGGGTCGTCGTACGTGATCGGCCGCCGGCCCGCCATCGGGTCCGCCAGGTGGCCAAAGTCGCGCGCCTGGCAGATCAATTGTCCGGCCGACTCCCACAGCAGCAGGGTGCACGGGCCGCGCCCGTGCTGCAGACTGTTGGAGGCCAGTTCGTTGACGATCAGTTGCAGGTCGGCGATGTCGGCATCGGAGAATCCGAACCAGCGGGCGTACTTGGCGGCGAACGCCCGGGCTACGGCCAGATCGCTGAGTTCGTTCAGGGTGCAGCTCGCCGCTGTCGGACTGCTCGGCAACGGCTCGTTGTAGCGTGCCCAGGCCGCCTCGGGGGCGAAGGCCGCGCTGCTGCGCTCCGGATGTCCGGCACCGTCCAGGCGCGGATGGGTGATCTCGGCGTCGAGGAGGACGTCGGAGTTCAAATTCGTTGCGTCATACGGGCATACAGCCGTGACCTCCCGGCCGGTGAACGCCCAGTTGATCAGGGCTTCATGTTGGACACAGGCCGGATACTCCTGATCGGATCGGCCCTGCCAGACCGGTTCGCCGACCATCCGCACCGGTCCGGTGGGATGTTGGGCGGCAAACGCGCCGAACACACCGCCGATGATGTGCCCGGGATTGCGTCCGACCCGGCTCATATCCGCCATCGTCACGGAATCGGCCATCCCCCCGGGAAGGGCGTCTCGCAACAGCGAGAGATTGGGTTCGGGCACCGCCACCAGGACGGGGATCCGGGCGGCCGCACTATCGGCGAGGAACGGCACCAGGTGCGCTACGTAATCCCTCGGTGATCGGTAGAACAGCGCGATATGACTGAAGGAGCCGTGGTCGGCAGCGGCAGCCATCGCATGAGCCCCCGTCATTGAACGGGCCGCAGAACCCGGTCAGTCTAACGCTGCCGGGGGCGGCGCTGGTCAATACCAGTAACGCCGACCACCCACCGGACGCCCGATCGCTCCCAGAATCCATAGTGCCGCGCCGATCACCACCAGAATGATTCCGATCGTCCACAACACATTGATCTTGAGAACGAGCGCCAGAATAAGCAAGATCACTCCGAGTGCAATCATCACCGATCCCTTCTGTTTAAACGATCCGAACGACCGCACCCTGCGACGAGGGCTGCGGTACATGGCAATCCGTCACGACCGGGTTGAACCCGAGATAGTTCAGCGGGCCGGCCAGTGTGGTGACCGCAATGGTTCCGGCAGTCGCGCAACTGGTCTCGTGCCCATGGAAATAGTCTCGCTGCCATGCGGCGAAAACGCCGATAAGCAGCCATATCAGCACAATCGCACCGGCCAGCCCACCGATCCGCATCCGTCCTCCATTCATCTGTACCCCCGATAATTCCCGCTTCCATCGCTGTCGAAACCTCGATGTTTGGTGCCTGCAGCAGCGGGGTACGTCCGCAAATCTGCGGACATCGACGAACGCGAGGAACGCGAGGACGGAGTGCGGCAGATGATGTTGCTGGGCCCGGGCGAATCCGGTTTGCGGGCAGGAAGTCACGCAGAATGGATCGGCGAAGCCGGCGAGCTCGTCGATCACATGCTGCGCAACGTCGCGCACGGCCGCTTCGAGCGGTCGTTGTCGGCGATGACGGCGTTCGCCGCGGTGGTGACGACCGCCGAGATCTATCTCGAGCATTACAAGGCCGGCTTCGGCAACAAATGGATGTGGAGCCCGGTGCTGGTCACGCCGCCGGTGGTGGTCGCCGGCATCGGCGGGGTGTTCTCCCGCCGCTGGGCCAAACGCTGGCTGCCGTTGACGGCCGGCGTCTATGCCGCCAACGGCCTGCTCGGGGAGTACCTGCACGCCCGCGGAGTGGCCCGCAAACCGGGCGGTTGGCGGAATGCGTCCTACAACGTTCCGATGGGCCCGCCGATCGCGGCACCCGGCCTGATGGCGATGGTCGGCGGCATGGGGCTCTTGGCCGCGGTGCTGCGCCGCGAACGCTGACGGGCCGCCGCCAATGGCCGACACCTCCCGCCCCGACCATCTGCCGAACCTGCGTGCCGATCGCCAACCCCCGCACCCGTCCTGGCTGCCCCGGCAGCGCCGCGGCACCACACCGCAGATGATCGGGCGCTATCCCGATTTCGACGTGCTCGAGACGCAGGACAGCTGGGACGAGGCCACCCGCAAGGTGGTGCTGGCCCGGCTCGAGCCGCCGGGACCGTTGCGGTTCTTCACCGCCGCAGAGGAGCCCACCTTGCGGGCATTCTGCGACATCGTGCTGGCACAAGACAAGGACCCGCGCGTGCCGGTGGCCGAGTTCGTCGACGCCAAACTGGCCGACGGCCGGCTTGACGGCTACCAGTACGCCGACATGCCCGATGACGGCGACACCTGGCGGCTGGTGCTGCAAGGACTGGACGAGGCCGCCAAGCAGAGGTACGGCAGGGCGTCATTCGCCGACGCCGAGGTTCCCAGCCAACTCGCGCTGGTCGAACAGTTCTCCCGCGGCGGGTTGTACGGCGGCGCATGGTCGCGGTTGAACGAGAGCCGGGCGTGGTCGGTGTGCATGCGCATGGCGTTGACGGCGTTCTACTCGCATCCGTGGGCGTGGAACGAGATCGGATTCGGTGGGCCGGCTTACCCGCGCGGATACATGCGGCTGGGTGGACCGAGCGGCCCGGCGTCGGTGCGTGAACCGTTCGAGAGTCGTGGCGCCATCGACAAGGACCCGGTGAGACTGGTGCAAGAAGAGGGCTCGTAGTGGGCGATTTCTGGCGGGGCCTGCTCAAAGGATCGCTGGGCCCACCCGACAATGACTCACGGTTCCTGCTCGATGTGCAATCGCGGCAGTTGCCCGGTGAGAACACGATGCGCCGGTATGCGACCGATGACGAGGTCGACCTGGTCGTCGTCGGGGCCGGCGCCGGCGGATCGGTGCTGGCGCAGCGACTGGCACGGGCCGGCTGGCGGATCGTGATCATCGAGGCGGGGCCGTTCTGGCACCCCGACACCGACTGGGTCTCCGATGAAGCCGGATCGCACCCGCTGTACTGGACGCAGAAACGCATCATCGGCGGCGACGACCCGATCGAGCTGGGCAAGAACAACTCCGGTCGCGGCGTCGGCGGCTCGATGGTGCACTACGCCGGCTACTGCCCGCGGTTCCACCCCAGCGACCTTCGGACATACCGTCTCGACGGGGTCGGAGCGGACTGGCCGATCGACTACGAGGACATCCGCCGCCACTACGAAGTGCTGGAGGCCGAACTGCCGGTGGCGGGACAGAACTGGCCGTGGGGGTATCCGCACCGCTACCCGTCCTCGCCGCATCCGATCTCCGCTGCCGCGTCAAAGCTGTGGGAGGGCGCGCTCAATCTCGGAATCGAGATGCGGGTCGGTCCGGTCGGGATCGTCAACGGCACCTTCGGAAACCGGCCGCACTGCATCTACCGCGGCTACTGTCTGCAGGGCTGCAAGGTCAACGCCAAAGCCAGCCCTTATGTCACTCACCTGCCCGACGCGCTGGCACACGGCGTGGAGATCCGGGCCGACAGCATGGCCGCCCGGATCGAACTCGACGACACCGGTGCGGCCTGCGGTGTCGTCTACCTCGACAGCGACGGCACCGAGCACCTGCAGCGCGCCAAGGTCGTCGCGGTGGCCGGCTACTCCATCGAAACCCCACGGCTGCTGCTCAATTCGACCAGTTCCCGGTTCCCCAACGGGCTGGGAAACAACACCGATCAGGTCGGCCGGTACGTCATGGTCCAAGGTGCCTCCCAGACGGCCGGCCGGTGGCCCGAGGAGCTGCGGATGTACAAGGCGCCGCCGCCGCAGGTGAGCAGCGAGCAGTTCTACGAAACCGACGCCACGCGCGGATTCGCGCGCGGGTTCTCCATCCAGACCGTCTCACCGCTGCCGATCGGCTGGGCCGAGCACGTGCTCGCCGACGGGCACTGGGGACGGGCGATGCGCGAATACATGCGCGACTACAACCACTGGAGCACGATCGGGGTCCTCAACGAACTACTGCCGCTGCCCGACAACCGGGTCACACTGGCCGACGAGGCCGACGACTTCGGCCTCCCGGTGGCCCGAATGGACTACACCCGCTGCGACAACGACAAGGCGAATATGGCGTACTCCACCAAGGTGATCACCGACATCCTCTACGCGGCCGGCGCGCAGGACGTGCTCACCATCCAGCGCTATGCCCACCTGATCGGGGGCGCCCGGATGGGCACCACGCCGGAGAACTCGGTGGTCGACGCCGATCACCGGGTATGGGGGGTGCCCAATCTGTTCCTCTCCGACGGCTCGGTGTGCCCGACCCAGGGGTCGGCCAACCCGGCACTGACCATCATGGCGCTGGCCTCCCGGCTCGCCGAGCGGCTGGCCGGAAAGCAGGTTATGCAGAAGGGATTCCAGTCATGACTCAGACCGTCGTCATCACCGGAGCCAGTGCCGGGATCGGCCGCGCCGTCGCGCAACGGTTCGGTGCCCGCGGCGCGAAGGTGGCCCTGCTCGCGCGGGGCGAAGCCGGATTACGGGGCGCGGCAAGCGATGTCGAGGATGCCGGTGGAATCGCGCTGCCCATCAGCGTCGACGTCGCCGACTACGCCGCCGTAGCAGCCGCCGCCGACCGTGTCGAGGCCGAACTCGGTCCGATCGACATCTGGGTCAACGTCGCCTTCGCCTCGGTGTTCGCGCCGTTCAGCGAGATCGGGCCGGAGGAGTTCAAGCGGGTGACCGAGGTCTGCTACCTCGGCTTCGTCTACGGCACCATGGTGGCGCTGGCGAAGATGAAACCCCGGGACCACGGCACCGTCGTGCAGGTGGGTTCGGCCCTGGGGGAGCGGGCGATCCCGCTGCAATCGGCCTACTGCGGTGCCAAACACGCCGTCAACGGCTTCACCGAGTCGGTGCGCTGCGAGCTGCTGCACGAACGCTCCGGGGTCAACATCACCATCGTTCAGATGCCGGCGGTCAACACCCCGCAGTTCTCCTGGGTGCTGTCCCGGCTGCCTCGCCATCCCCAGCCGGTGCCACCGATCTATCAGCCGCAGCTGGTCGCCCGGGCGGTGTTGCGTGCCGCCGACCATCCGCGCCGCAAGCAGTACTGGGTCGGTGAGAGTACTGTGGCCACCCTGCTGGCGCAGCGCGTCGCCGCACCGCTGCTGGACCGCTACCTGGCGCGTACCGGCTACGACTCGCAGCAGACCGGTGAACGCATCGACGGTGTGCCGCCGCACAATCTTTGGGAGCCGCTCGACCAGCAGCCCGGAAGCGACCACGGGGCGCGGGGGCAGTTCGACGATTCCTCGCACGCGCACAGCCCGCAGCTCTGGGCCGCCCGCCACGCCGGGTTGGTCGCCGGTGCGGCCACCGCGCTGGGTGCGGCAGGGGCCGGTGTGCTGGCCGCCGCGCGGCGGCGTTGATTCACACCGTTTCCTTAATCGCCGGGATCCGAAGCCGGACCGTTTCGTGTCGGTGGGTCGAACTAGTGTGCGATGCATGGGCAGGGACGCATTCGCGGATCGAGACACCATCATGGCGTGCCTCGACGCGGCCGAGGCCGCCCATGACCGACTGGAACAATGCTCCTTTGCCGCGCTGACCACCGAGGAGCTGGTGGACGTGCTGGCCCGCCGGGAAGCGCTGGCGTGGCGAGCACCGGCCATCGATCATCAGATTCTGGTTCGGCTCGTCACCGAGGGCGATGCCGGGCTGTTGGGGGAGTGCTCCGTGGGCAAGGCGCTGGCCGAGCGGTTGCGGATCAGCAGCGCCGCGGCGCAACGGCGGTTGGCCGAGGCCGCGGAACTCGGTCCGCGCACCGCGGTGACCGGGGAGCCGCTGGCTCCGGTGCTGCCCGAGTTGGCCACCGCCCAAGCGCGCGGGCGCATCGGCCCGGAGCATACGGCGATCGCCCGCAAGACGATGGCGAAGATTCCGGCCGCCGTCGATGCCGCGGATCGGGAGCGCGCCGAACGCGACCTGGCGGTGTTGGCCGGACAGTTCGGCCCGGAGGCCTTTCGACGGTTGGCTGACCACTTGTTGGCGGCGCTGAACCCCGACGGCGATATCACCGACCGGGAACGTCAGGCCCGGCGCGGGCTGCGGCTGAGTCGCCAAGACGCCGACGGGATGAGCACCCTTTCGGGCAAGATCACCCCCGAGTTGCGGGCCACCCTGGAGCCGATCCTGGCCAAACTCGGAGCGCCGGGCATGTGCAACGCCGCCGACGAAACGCCCTGCGTCAGTGGGACACCGAGCCAAGAACAGATCCAGGCTGATCACCGCACCCGCGATCAGCGCCACCACGACGCGTTGCTGGCCGCTTCCCGGGCGGTGCTGGCGTGCGGAGATCTGGGCCGGCTCAACGGGCTGCCGGTCACGGTGATCGTCTCGACCACGCTGGCCGAACTGCAGGCTGCGGCCGGCAAGGCGCACACCGCCGGCGGATCGCTGTTGCCGATGAGCGACCTGCTGCGCATGGCCTCCCATTCGTATCACTACCTGAGTATCTTCGACGGCCGGGGGCGAGCGTTGTGGCTGGGGCGCACCAAGCGCATTGCTTCGGCTGACCAGCGCATCGTGTTGCACGCACGCGATCGCGGCTGTACCCGACCCGGGTGCACGGTCTCGGGTTACCTGTCTCAGGCGCATCATCTGGAGCAGGATTGGGCCAACAACGGTCAAACCGACATCGATACCCTCGCGCTGGCATGTGCGCCGGATAATCGGATGGCCAGCGAGCAGGGCTGGCGCACCCTGCTCGGCGAATCCGGCCGGGTCGAGTGGATCCCGCCGCCACACCGCGAGCGCGGCCAGCCGCGGGTCAATCCCTTCCACTTCATCGAAGCCGTCATCGACTACCACCGCCGCCCGCCGCCCGAGGACCTGCCAGCGCCCGACGCCGACTGGCCGTGGCCCGGCGACCCGGTTCGCGATGATCCGCTGTTCGACGACCCGCTGTTCGACGATGCCGCCTACGAAGCGGTGGCCGTCGAGGGCCTCGCGCAACGACAGCTCTTCGAGGATGACGATTGGGCGGAATCCGGATGAGCACGGACGTCGTCGGCCGGATGGGTCGTCCCGCCGGCGGCCACCACGCCCGCGCCGACTGCGATCGCGCGCCACGGCAGCGCCTCATCGGGTCAGGTCGAGCTTGGTGGCCGCGTCCTCGGTGTCGTGCGAGTCCTCGAAGTACACCGAGACGAACCGGGCACGGGCAGTGAGCAATCCACGGAATCGTTCGGCATCCGGGTTGCCCGGTGATCGGCCCCGCAAACGTCGTCGGCAGGTTCGACATGGTTGCCGAACCGGTTCGGGGGGTATGCAGACCGGACTGCAGTCGCTGATTGGAGGTCTTCATGCCCAAGACGACGAAGCGGGGCGCCGCCAAGCAAAGTGAGTTGCCGAGCACGCTGCAACGATCCAGCGCGAAGGCGCAACGCACCTTCGCCAAAGCGCACGACGCGGCCGCCAAGGAGTACGGCAGCGAGCAGCGCGCCCACCGGGTCGCCTACGCGGCGCTCAAGCACAGTTTCGAAAAGGTTGGAGACCACTGGGAGCCCAAGAAGAACCGCGGCCCGTCGGATAAGCGCGCGCAGGGCGGGGGCCCGAACAACTCGGGACCGTCCGCCGAGGGTGTCGACGCCAACGCCAGCAAGCGACATCTGATGGACGTCGCGCGCCGGCTGGACATTCACGGCCGCTCGACGATGAAGAAATCGGAACTGGTCACGGCGATCAAGAGGCACAACCGCCGTGTCCGGGGCAAGTAGCCGGTTTGCGGGAGCGGCCGGCGAAACGCTGCTGTGGTGGTTGGTCGCCGCCGCGCTGTGGACGGCCACGCTGACCGAGCGCACCGCCGCGGAACTGGTGGTGGCGGCGCTGTGCACGTTGCCGTGTGCGGCCGCGGCGCGCGCCGCCCGGCGGGCCAACCGCGGTAGCTGGCGGTTCCGGCGCCGATGGCTGCGCTGGGTGCCGACGGTTGCCGTCGAACTGCTCAGGCAGACCGTGCAGGTGTGGGTCTATGTCGTGGCGCCGTCGCGGCGTTGCCGCTCGACGATCAGCGAGGTGATGTTGCCGGACGAGCCGGTACCGGTGGCGGCCGCCCGCCGGGCCGCCGCGACGCTGGCGCTGGCAACGACCCCGGGAACCGTGGTGCTCGACAGTGCCGCGTCCGCGGTGCTGATCCACCGGGTTGGGCAGCGCCCGGGCGCGCTGGAGTCGGCGGTGCGGCGGTGAAGCCGGGGGAGCTGGCCGCGCTGGTGCTGCAGTGCGGGGTCTTTCTGCCCGGTGTCTGGATGACGGCTCGGGGCGCGCCGCGGCAGCGCCTGGTGGGCCTGGAATTCGCCGGGGTCGGCGCGATCGCGATCCTGATGGTGCTGGCGATCTCCTGGCGCCAGGACTGGAGCCTGATCGTCGCATTGGCGTTGGCGTTGGTCACCTTTCCCGGAACCCTGGTCTACACCCGACTGCTGGCCGGCCGACCGTGACCGGCTGGATCCTGGCTTTCACCGGTGTGTCGGTGATGGTCTGTTGCGCGGTGGCCGCAGCGGTGCTGCCCGGCGTGGTCGACCGGTTGCACTTGCTCAGCGTGACCAGTTCGCTGGGTTTTCCGCTGACCGGGCTCGGCCTGATCGTGTACCGGGGAGCGACCGAGGCGTCGGTGATGGTCGCGGTGATCGTCGCGTTGGTGGTGCTCACCGCGCCGGCGATGTCGGCGGCCACCGCCCGACTGACCGCGCAGCAAGCCGGTGTGGTGAAAGCCGATTCGCCGCCATGACCGCGCTCATCCTGGTCTCGATCACAGTGGTGGGAGTCACCGGGACGATCGTCACGCTGACCGCCGACCCGCAACGGCAGGCGATCGTGCTGGCGGTGTTCGGGCTGGCGCTCACCGTGTTGTTCATGGTGCTGCAGGCCCCCGATGTGGCGTTGTCCCAGCTGCTGATCGGCGGCGTGGTGGTGCCGCTGATGGTCATGCTCACCGTCCGGACGGTGCAGCGCCGGCACCGGGAGGTCGGCCGGTGACCCGTACCGGCCGAACGGTGCTGTTCCTGCTCGGAGCAGCCGGGGTGGGCCTGCTGCTGTGGCTGGGTTTCGCCGGGCTTCCCGCGTTCGGCCACGGCCACCACCCGTATCGGGATCTTGCGGTGCGGGAAGCGTTTTCCCATGCCACGGCCAACGTGGTCGCGTCGGTGAACTTCGACCAGCGCGCCCTGGACACGTTCGGCGAGGAGACCATTCTCGTCGCCTCGGTGACCGGCGTGATGGCGCTGCTGCGTCCGGCTGCCGAGGAGCGCGAATACCACGAAAGCGGCCGGCGTGCGGCCCTGGACGCCACCCGGTTCGTCGGGTATCTGTTGCTGCCGGTGACGCTGGCGGTGGGACTCGATGTGGTGTTGCACGGCCACCTGACCCCGGGCGGTGGCTTCCAGGGCGGCGTGGTGCTGGCCACCGGCCTGCACCTGCTCTACATCACCGGAAGCTTCCGCGCGCTGGACCGGTTGCGTCCGGTCAATGTGTTCGATGTCGGCGAGGCGCTGGGCGCGGCGGCGTTCGCCGGTATCGGGATCGCCGGGCTGATCACCGGCGGAGCGTTCCTGTGCAACGCGTTGCCGACCGGCACCCGCGGTGCGTTGCTGTCGGCCGGGACGGTGCCGCTGCTCAACGCGGCGGTCGGGGTGGCAGTGGCGTGCGGGATGACGGTGCTGCTGGCGCAATTCCTGGCGCAGGAGATCACCGTCGCGCCACGGCGGGAACGTTCGTGAGCACCTACATCTACGGGGTAGCGGGCTGGCTGGTGCTGATCGGCTCGTTCGGAATCGTCCGCAGCCGCAACCTGATTCACGCGGTGGTGTGCCTATCGGTGGCGCAGTCCGGCACCTACCTGTTGCTGCTGGCGGTCGGCTACCAACAGGGCGCGGCACCACCGATCTTCGTCGACGCTCCGGCATCGACGCCCGTGGTGGATCCGGTGGTGCAGGCGATGACGTTGACCGACATCGTCATTCAGGCCACAGTCACCGCGCTGCTGCTGGCATTGGCCATCCAGGTCCACAAGCGCCACCACACCCTGGACCCGGACCAGCTGTCGGCGCTGCGGGGGTGAGTTGCCGTGCCGGCCGCGACCAACCTGCTACCGCTGCTGGTCGCGGTGCCGATCCTGGTGGCGTGTCTGCTACTGGGCCTGGGCCGTCGGCTGTCCAACTCCCTTGCCAACGCGGTGGTGCTGGCCACCTCGGCGGCCTCCACCGGTGCTGCCGGCTACGTGCTGAGCGCCGCAGCCGGACGCACCGTGGTGGCCTGGAGCGGGGGCTGGCAGCCGCGCGACGGGCTGGCGGTCGGTATCGCCCTGGCGGCCGATCCGCTGTCGGCCGGCCTGGCGGTGTTGATCGGTGCGCTGACCGGGTGCGCGGCGCTGTACAGCCGCCGCGGACTCGATGAGGCCGATACCCGCTTCGACGCCCTGGCGTTGATCTTCCTGGCCGCGATGAACGGATTCGTCCTGGCCGCGGACCTGTTCAACCTGTTCGTGTTCTTGGAGCTGATGGGCGCGGTCGGCTACGCGCTGACCGGCATCAAGATCGAAGACCGGTCGGCGATCCAGGGTGCGCTCAACTTCGGGATCATCCAGTCGCTCAGTGCCTGCCTGACCCTGGTGGGCATCGCCATGCTCTATGCCCGGGCCGGCCAGCTGGGTATGGCGCAATTGGGTGCGGCGTTGCGCGGCGGCCCGCCCGACGCCCTGGTGGTGGCCGCCTTCGTGCTGGTGTCGGCGGCGTTGCTGGTCAAAGCCGCGATCGTGCCGGTGCACTTCTGGCTGGCCGACGCTCACGCCGTCGCGCCGGCCGGGGTGTGCGTGCTGTTCTCCGGCGTGATGGTCGAACTCGGCCTCTACGGGCTGTGGCGGGTGTACTGGGTGGTGTTCGCCGGGGTGCTGCCGCCCGCCGTGATCGGTCGCGTCTTTGTGGCGGCCGGTGTGCTGACCGCGGTCGTCGGCTCGGTGATGTGTCTGCTGCAGCGGCACCTCAAGCGGATGCTGGCCTATTCGACGGTCGGTCACATGGGGCTACTGCTGGTCGCTACCGCGACGCTGAGCTCGCAGGGGGTGGGCGGCGCGGCGGTGTATGCGATCGGGCACGCCGGCGCCAAGTCGGCACTGTTCCTGATAGTCGGGATCCTGCTGGACCGCCACCACAGTGTCGACGAGTGGGAGCTGGTAGGCCGCGGCCGGGGCCAGCCGGTGTTGGCCGGCTGTTATCTGCTTGCCGCGCTGGCGTTGGCCGGGCTGCCGCCGTTCGGTACCGCGCTGGGCAAGTCGCTGTGCGAGGAGGCCCTGGGCAGCGGCTGGGGATCGGCACTGTTCCTGGGTGTTTCGGCGTTCACTGGCGGGGCGGTGCTGCGCGCCGGCATCCGCTGCTTCACCGGCCTCGGCGGGCGGTCCAAGCCGGCCGAGGATTCGCGGACCACCAGAGGTGACGAGCAGCCCGACACCTGGCTGCGGCGGACCCCGCCCAGCATGTACACCGCAATCGGTCTGCTGCTGGTCGGTTGCCTGGCCACCGGGGTGCTGCCCGCGGTTGCACGCGGCGCCGACACCGCCGCCCGCCGGTTCGTCGACGCCGGGGCCGGTACCGCGGCGTCCTCCTGGTCGGTGCTCGGCGCCGGACTGGGAGTCCTCGGCTGCCTGGCGGCGGCGGGGGTGGCGGCCGCCGGGTTGCACCACTGGGACCCGGTGAGCCGCCGCCGGGCCGCGGCGCTGAGCGCGCCGGTGCTCAGCGCGCTGCGCACCGCGCACTCCGGTCACATCGGCGACTACCTGGCGTGGATGTTCGCCGCGTTGGCGGCACTTGCCGTGGCGGTGGGGACGCCGTTGATGACGGCGTAGGGCGCCCGGATCAGCGGCTGAGCGACATTGCGCACCGGGACCCCGCCCGCGGTGCGGCCTGCCTCGATTCCGGAGTGCGCGTGCCCGTGCACGGCCAGGTCCGCCCCGGCGTCGTCGATGGCCTCGGCCAGCAGGCACGACCCCAGAAACGGATAGATCTCCGGCGGCTCGCCGTGCAGGGTGTCGGCGACCGGGGAGTAGTGCAGCAGCGCGATCCGGTAGTCGGTGTCCAGCGTCCGCAGGCCCGCTCGCAGCGCCGCCGACGCCGTCTTGGTGGCGGCGACGAATGCCTTCATCTCCGGTTCGCCGAACGCGGTCGCACATTTCCCGGCGAACCCGCCCCCGAATCCCTTCACACCGGCCACCCCGACCCGCCGGCCCGCGACGTCGACAGTGTGCGTCTGGCCTTCGAGCACGACGACGCCGGCGTCGCGCAGCACCGCGGTGATCTCATCCTGCTGGTTCTGGTGGTAGTCGTGGTTGCCGAGCACGCACACCACCGGCACCGGGCACCCGGACAATTCATCGGCGACCACCCGGCCCTCGGCGGCGGTCCCGTGGCAGGTCAGGTCGCCGGCGACCAGCAGCAGGTCGGCTCGTTCGTCGATGTCGTGCCAGCGCATCGTGCCGCGCGAGTCCTCGCCCAGGTGGATGTCGCCGACCGCGGCTACCCGGATCACCCGGTCACCTGCTCGACCGGCTCGCACAGCTGGACCACCTCGATGTCGTTGACCACGGTGCGCGGCCGCACCATGCCGGCGACAGCTGCCTCGATCGCCGCCCGGCGTCGCGGGCCGTTGACCGAGCCGGTCAGACACACTGTGCCGGAGTGGATTTCGATCCCGATGCCCAGCTCACCGATCTGCGGGTCCTCGGCCAGCTGGCGTCGCACCGCCGCCACCAGATGATCCGGCGGATCGGGTTCGGCGGCGTCATCGGCGTCGACGATGGACAGGCCGCACAGCAGCTGCCAGAACGCCTTGGCGAACGGCGAGTCCCGCAGACGCCAACGGACCTGGGCCCAATCCACCTGTTCCCGCAGGATGCGCGCCACCACGAGAAGCTCGGCGTAGTCGCAGCGGTGACAATCCAGCACCGCGAGCTTCTGCACCATCAGCTCGGTCGCGCTGATGACGCGGGCACTCAGCGAACCGACCGGAAGCAGCGCGGCGTGCGAAATCGTCTCGGCGCTCACCGGAGTGTCACCCAGGCGATGAATCAGGTCGATGAGCACGTCGCCGTCGAAGACCTTGAGCAGCCAGTCCTCCGGCGGCTCAAAGCGCGACATGCCGGCGCGGGTGAGGGCTTGCGCGGCCCGCTCGGCGTCGGACGGTTGCACCAGCAGGTCGATGTCGTGGTGGGAGTGCGGTCCGCCGCGGGCATACACCGCGGCGCCACCGGCCAGGGCGAAGGGTACGTCGGCGCGCTGCAGGGCGCCCATTGCCCGGATCAGCGTGGTCAGAAACGCATTCTCATCCATGTCCGGCTCGCCCCAAGTCGGCGATCGGCGTCTGGTCGAGGTGCGCCAGCAGATCCTCGGCGTTGTCGAAAACGCCCACCGCGCCTGCGGTTTCCAACTCAGCGCGGGACACCCCGCCGCTGAGCACACCGATGCTGGGTACTCCGGCGCGCACGCAGGCCGCCACGTCCCAGACCGCGTCGCCGACGAAAACCGCCCGCTCCGCCGTCGCGCCGATGCGATCGAGGGCGATCCCGATGATGTCCGGCTCCGGTTTGGCGACGTCGACATCGGCCGACGAGGTGACCGCGGCGACCAGGTCGTCGCAGTCCAGCACCTTTCGCAGCACCGCCAGTTCGTCGTCGGGCGCCGACGTGGCCAGCACCACCGGAAGGTTGAGCGCGGCGATACGTTCCAGCAGCGGCCGGGCTCCCGGAAGCGGCGACAACAGCGCCGCCGACTCCAGGTAGTAGCGGGAGTGCAGGTCCTTGAGCCGTGCGCGGACGTCCTCGGGTGCATCATCGGAGAGCAGCCGCACCAATATGGATCCGTCCATCCCGATGGCGCGGTGGATGCGCCAGGATTCGGCCTCGATGCCCACCTCGGCGAACGCGAGCCGCCAGGCGTGCACATGCAGGTAGTTGGAATCCACCAGGGTGCCGTCGACATCGAACAACACAGCGGCTTGGGCGGTCACGAGTGTCCCTTTCGTTTGCGGATGTCCCCGCTGGGATACCCACCCAGGGAATACCCCCATTCCGTCCCCCTACCCCGAGAGGACCAGCGGTGGCTACCGACGACCGTGACCCCAAGCAGCGACAGCTCGACGACCACCGGTACGACCGGCAGTCCGGCTATCTGACCACTCAGCAGGGCGTGCGGGTGGACCACACCGACGACGCGCTGACGGCCGGGGAACGCGGGCCGACGTTGCTGGAGGATTTCCACGCCCGTGAGAAGGTCATGCACTTCGACCACGAGCGGATACCGGAGCGGGTGGTGCACGCCCGCGGGGCCGGGGCGTACGGCTACTTCGAGCCCTACGACGATTCGCTCGCCGAGTACACGGCGGCGAAGTTCCTGACCACCCCGGGCACCCAGACCCCGGTGTTCGTGCGGTTCTCCACCGTGGCCGGTTCCCGCGGTTCGGCCGACACCGTGCGCGACGTGCGCGGGTTCGCCACCAAGTTCTACACCGAACAAGGCAACTACGACCTGGTGGGCAACAACTTCCCGGTGTTCTTCATCCAAGACGGGATCAAGTTCCCCGACTTCGTGCACGCGGTGAAGCCGGAGCCGGACAACGAGATTCCGCAGGCACAGTCCGCCCACGACACGCTGTGGGACTTCGTGTCGCTGCAGCCGGAGACGCTGCACGCCATCATGTGGCTGATGTCGGACCGCTCCTTGCCGCGTAGCTACCGGATGATGCAGGGCTTCGGGGTGCACACCTTCCGCTTCGTCAACGCCAAGGGTCAGGGAACCTTTGTGAAGTTCCACTGGAAGCCCAAGCTCGGCGTGCATTCGCTGATCTGGGACGAATGCCAGAAGATCGCCGGCAAAGACCCGGACTTCAACCGCCGCGACCTGTGGGACTCGATTGAGGCCGGCCAGTACCCGGAGTGGGAGCTCGGGGTGCAATTGGTGCCCGAGAGCGACGAATTCAAATTCGATTTCGACCTGCTGGACGCCACGAAAATCATTCCAGAAGAACAAGTCCCGGTTCGTCCGGTGGGCAAAATGGTGCTCAACCGCAACCCGGACAACTTCTTCGCCGAAACCGAGCAGGTGGCGTTCTGCACCGCCAACGTCGTGCCGGGAATCGACTTCACCAACGACCCGCTGCTGCAGTTCCGCAATTTCTCCTACCTGGACACCCAGTTGATCCGACTCGGCGGACCGAACTTCAATCATCTGCCGATCAACCGGCCGGTGGCCGAAGTGCGCACCAACCAGCACGACGGCTACAGCCAACACGCCATCCCGGTCGGCAGGACCAGCTACTACAAGAACTCGCTGGGCGGCGGCTGCCCGGCGCTTGCGGGGTCCGGGGAGGACGCCGAGGTGTTTCGGCACTACACCCAGAAGGTGGACGGCGACAAGATCCGCAAACGCGCCGCAAGCTTCGAGAACCACTACAGCCAGGCGCGGATGTTCTACAACAGCATGTCCGATATCGAGGCGAAGCACATCGTCGCCGCGTACGCCTTCGAACTGGGCAAATGCGAGACCGTCGAGATCCGTGAGCGGGTGGTCGAACAACTCAACCGCATCGACCACGACCTGGCGCGGCAGGTGGCCGAGAAGCTGGGGCTCCCGGCGCCCGATGAGCGCCAGCTCGACGCCGCGACCCAGAAGGTCGGGACGTCGCCGGCGCTCTCGCAGCTGCACGCCGCCACCCTTCCGCCGGAGTCCCGGGGCGCGCCCACCATCGAAAGCCGCAAGATCGCGGTGCTGGCCGCCGACGGCGTCGACGTGGTCGGTGTCGAACGCTTCGTGGCGGCGATGCGCGAGCGCGGTGCTATCGCCGAGGTGCTGGCGCCGACCGCGGGCGGAGAGCTGGCCGGCGGTTCGGGCGGGCAGCTGAGCGTCGACCGGGCGATCACCACCATGGCGTCGGTGCTCTACGACGCAGTGGTGGTGCCGTGCGGTCCGGACGCGATGCGCGCCCTGGCCGCCGACGGCTACGCCATGCACTTCATCACCGAGGCCTACAAGCACCTCAAGGCCGTCGGGGCGTTCGGCGCCGGGGTCGAGCTGTTACCCAAGGCGGGGATCGGCGAGCGGCTGGCCGAGGACACCGGGGTCACGGTCTCCACCGGCGTGATCACCACCACCGCGGCCGCCGGCGATCTGGGCGAGGAGTTCTTCGACGCCTTCGCCACGGTGCTGGCCAAGCACCGCGCCTGGGACCGGGAGGCCGACGAGGTGCCCGCCTAGCCCGCTGGGAGCCGGGCCCGGGTTCGGGCCCGGCTTCAGGTCACCGGGCTTCAGGTCACCGCGCGCAGCGGGCGCCCGGATTTCTGCACGTCCGCCAGGGCGTCGGCCAGCGAGGGCACCAGCGGCAGGCGGGACTGCGGGTCGCAGATCCGCAGCACGCTGGTCACCGCCGGGCTCGGGACCACCATCAGCCGGGTCTGCGCCGCGGCGCAGCGGGCGCTGACCGATTGCAGCGCGGTAAATCCGACCGTGCCAATGAATGTCAGCTCGGCCAGGTCCAGGATCAGCCACTCACAGCAGTCGGCGCAGCGCCTGGCGTAGTCGGCGAACGGTGCGGCGTTGGCCGCGTCGATCTCCCCGTCCGCGGCGACCACCGCCCCGGACCGGCCCCAGTGGATGGTGAACTTGGCGGTGTGGCTTCGCCAGGCCTGAGTGGATTCCGTTGCGGGAGCGGCGAAAGCGGTTTCGGGGATGCTGCTGGTTGTCATTTGTGGCTCCATCAGTCGACGAATCGTGCTGTTGGATCACGTCAGCGTAATCTCTCGGCGAGAGCTACCAAACACGGTGACGTTCAGTTGCGGCTGTGAACTCAACCGGAGGAACCAGACGTTACCCATGCCCGTCTCGATTGGCAAAGAGATCGGCGACAAATTCCGCAAAATCCCAGTGAAAGCTTAACTTTCAATTTGCGAGTAACGAAGATTCGCCCGCCGACCACGCCGCCATCATGAGGTCGGCGAGCCTGTTCTCGACGACATCTCGGGCCCGCATGCCGAACACCACGTCGGCCGCCAGTTGCGGCGCGTGACGTACCAGGTCGCCGACCACACCGGTGCGGACCACCTGTTCGTGCACCGCGTCGGCCTCGACGTGCTCGGCGTAGAACGCCACGCACGGCTCCGGGGCGCCCATCCGCCGCAGCGCGGCCACCAGGCGGGCGGACCCGGGCGGGGAGGTGATCTCGGTCGAGGCGAAGTGCCCGACGGCCGCCCCCCGCCACCGGCGGTGTAGCCCGAACAGCGACATCAGGTTGACCACAGCCAGCGACTCGGCGGGAACAACGTCGAGGTAGAAGAGGTAATCGGCGTCCAAACCGGCCGCGCTGAGCAGGTCGGCGAAGAGTTGCTGATGCACCCGGGTCCCTCGGCCGGCGCCGTACTCGTCGAACTCGACCGCGACGAAGGAGGCCTTGGCCTGGCCGGTCAGGCGGGGGATCGCCCAGGCGTGCGGATCGCCTTCCTTGAGGTGATACAGCGACCGGTGCACGAAGTACTCCCGAGCCTGTTCCCAGCTGCCCTGATCGCGCAGGTACCACGAGGGTCCACTGCCGCGCACGGGTTCGGTTGCCGCAGCCGCCATTTCGTCGTTCACATTGATGTCCGCGGGTATCGGGCCGACGTCCCGATGAACACTATCGAGGAATACGCGCTCCATCCGCGCGCGCAGTTCCAGCAAGGTGGCGTCCCACTCCCACCCCGGGTCGACGCCGGCGAAGCCGCGGTAGTGCAGCTCGTAGCAGACGTAGAGGGCCAGCTGCAGGTCCCGCCCGTAGGGGTCGGCGCCGGTTGTCGTGACAGCGACGTCGCCGGTCGCGCCCGCGGGCCGGCGGAGCAGCCCGCAGACCGCGGCCGACAGCGGCCCACACGCCACGGGCAGCTCCGGTTCGGTCACGGGATCGGTGCGCTGCGGTGCGATGGTCACGCTCGCGAGTACCCCGGCCACGGCGGGGCCAAACGACGCCGCGACCGTCCGCACTGTTTCGGGGACGAGCCGGTGGGTACCCGAGCACCATGACACGGTTCGGCTACACCCTGATGACCGAGCAGAGCGATCCCAAAGACCTTGTCCGTTTCGCCGTCTCCGCCGAAGAACGCGGCTTCGACTTCGAGGTGTGCAGCGACCACTTCTCGCCCTGGCTGGCCTCGCAGGGCCACGCCCCGAACGCGTGGGCGGTGTTGGGGGCGGTCGCGCAGGCCACCGAACAGGTCGGCCTGTGTTCGTATGTGACCTGCCCGACGATGCGCTACCACCCGGCGGTGGTGGCGCAGCAGGCCGCCACCGTGCAGATCCTGGCCGACGGCCGGTTCACGCTCGGGCTGGGCAGCGGGGAGAACCTCAACGAGCACATCGTCACCGGCGCCGGCTGGCCGAACGTCGGGCGCAGACACGCCATGCTGAGCGAGGCGATCAAGATAATCCGCGAGTTGTTGATGGGGGAGACGGTCAATCTGCGCGGTGACCACTTCGAGGTCGACCGGGCGCGACTGTGGGACCTGCCGGAGATTCCCGTCGCGCTGGCCGTCGCGGTCTCCGGGGACAAGGGCGTCGACAGATTCGCCGCCGCCGCCGACGACCTGATCGCGGTACAGCCCGACGCGGACCTGGTCAGCGCCTGGCACACCGCTCGTCAGGCATCGGGGCTGGGCGGCGGCCGGGTCATCGGGCAGCTCCCGGTGTGCTGGGACCCCGACCGCGATGCCGCGGTGCAGCGCGCCCACCGGCAGTTCCGCTGGTTCGGCGGCGGCTGGCTGGTCAACTCCGAGTTGCCCACGCCGGCCGCGTTCGCCGCTGCCACCCGGTTCGTCACACCGCAGGACGTCGCCGACGCCATCCCGTGCGGCCCCGACCTGGATCCGATCGTCGAGGCGGTGGGCGCCTACCGCGATGCCGGGTTCACCGACATCGCGCTCATCCAGATCGGTGGCCAGTCGCAGGACGCCTTCCTCAAGGAGGCCGCGGAACCGTTGCTGGCGGCGCTGCGCGACGCCGCGGCCTGAGCCGGACCCGGTTTCGGGTCCGGCAGCGGCGGGTACCAGAGAGCCATGGACGAGACCGAGTACCCGATCGACGAGGCCCGTACCACGCGGCCGCGGGACGGAATGATGTTCAAGGATCGCCGCGAGGCGCCGGGCCTGGCCATGCTGCTGATGGCGGTACTGGCGATGGTGGGCTTCATGAGCGCTGCCGTGCAGCATCACGCCGGCTGGTCGCTGGGGTTCGGGATCGCTGCCCTAGCGCTGGCGGCCGGAGGCGTGGCCTGGATCTGGGTCGGGCGAAACCGCGCCGTCCGGGCAGCCGGGGCCGGTCATCACCGGCGTCAGACCTAGCGCACCGGCGGCGAACCGGGACACCGCCTGGGCCCCGGTCAGCGCCGCCTCCTGTTGGCCCGGCCGACTGCGGGTGGCGATGTCACCCGAGGCCGGGTTCAGCGTGACCTCCGCCAACAATTCGCCGGTGGTCGGCTCGCAGACTGCCCACAGGTAGCGGGTGTCATCGGCCCAGCCGGACTCCGCCTTGGCGACGTAGTCCCGGTCGAACTCCCCGAGGTCGGCCAGTGTCGGGCGGTCATCGACGCGATCATCGGCCCGCGGCATCCGCAGATACCACGGGCCGGCGTTGATCTCGACGGGCTCCATCGGTCACCTCCGCCCCGGTTAGCTCCGCCGCGAGCGTGCGCAAATCCGGTCAGTTCACCGGCGTGTCGGCCGGGGACACGCACCCTGGCGGATAACGCGGGTTACTTGATCTCGCAGAGCACCGTGCCCTGGGTGATGGCCGCGCCGGCCTCGGCCGCCAGGCCGGTGACCACACCGTCCTTGTGTGCCGTCACCGGGTTCTCCATCTTCATCGCCTCCAGGACGACGACCAGGTCACCGGCGGCGACCTCCTGGCCCTCCTCGACGGCCACCTTCACCACGGTGCCCTGCATGGGCGCGGTGACCGCGTCCCCGGAAGCCGCCGCCCCGCCCTGCGCGCCGCGCTTGCGGGCCTTGGGCTTCTTACGGATGACTCCGGCGGCACCGCCACCGCCACCGCCGCCGCCGAGGGCCATGTCGCCGGGCAGCGACACCTCCAGGCGCCGGCCGCCGACCTCGACGACCACCTTCTGCCGCGGCGAGGCGTCCGCCTCGTCGTCGAGCGGCTCGCCGCCGGTGAAGGGCTCGATGGTGTTCTCGAACTCGGTCTCGATCCAGCGGGTGTGCACCGAAAAGCCGTTCTCGTCGCCGACGAACGCCGGGTCGCGCACCACCACGCGGTCGAACGGGATGACCGTGGCCAGCCCCTCGACGTGGAACTCGTCCAGGGCACGCCGGGCGCGTTCCAGCGCCTCGGTGCGGGTCGCCCCGGTGACGATCAGCTTGGCCAGCATCGAGTCGAACTGGCCGCCGATCACCGAGCCGGTCTCCACACCGGAGTCCATCCGGATGCCGGGACCGGTCGGCGGGTCGAAGCGGGTGACCGGGCCGGGCGCGGGCAGGAAGCCGCGGCCGGCGTCCTCCCCGTTGATCCGGAACTCGATGGAGTGACCACGCGGCTCGGGGTCTTCGGTGATGTCGAGTTGCTCGCCGTTGGCGATGCGGAACTGCTCGCGCACCAGGTCGATACCGGAGGTCTCCTCGGTGACCGGGTGCTCGACCTGCAGGCGGGTGTTGACCTCCAGGAAGCTGATCAGTCCGTCCTGGCCGACCAGGTACTCCACGGTGCCGGCGCCGTAGTAGCCGGCCTCCTTGCAGATCCGCTTGGCGGACTCGTGGATCTCCTTGCGCTGCGCGTCGGTCAGGAACGGTGCCGGTGCCTCCTCGACCAGCTTCTGGAAGCGGCGCTGCAGCGAGCAGTCCCGGGTGCCCGCGACGACGACGTTGCCGTGCTGGTCGGCGATGACCTGGGCCTCGACGTGGCGGGGCTTGTCCAGGTAGCGCTCCACGAAGCACTCGCCCCGGCCGAACGCGGCGATCGCCTCGCGGGTGGCCGACTCGAACAGCTCCGGGATCTCCTCGATGGTGCGGGCCACCTTCATGCCGCGGCCGCCACCGCCGAACGCGGCCTTGATCGCCACCGGCACGCCGTACTCCTTGGCAAAGGCCACCACCTCGTCGGCGTCCTTGACCGGGTCCGGGGTGCCGGGCACCAGCGGCGCCTTGGCGCGGGCGGCGATGTGCCGCGCGGTGACCTTGTCGCCGAGGTCACGGATCGACTGCGGGCTCGGCCCGATCCAGATCAGCCCGGCGTCGAGCACGGCCTGCGCGAAATCGGCGTTCTCCGAAAGGAAGCCGTAGCCGGGGTGGATCGCGTTGGCACCCGACTGGGCCGCGGCGTCCAGGATCTTCTCGAAGACCAGGTAGGACTCCGCCGAGGTCTGCCCGCCCAAAGCGAACGCCTCGTCGGCGAGCCGCACGTGCGGTGCGTCGGCATCGGGCTCGGCGTACACGGCCACGCTGGACAACCCGGCGTCGCGCGCCGCGCGGATCACCCGGACTGCGATCTCCCCCCGGTTGGCGACGAGCACCTTGGAGATCTTCGAGCTGGCATGGTTCGCCACTGGCCCTCCTGATGGCATGTTTAAGAAATGTCTTTAAGAATGTAGTTCACAGCAGTGTAAGGCGCGACCGCCGAACCGGTTTCGGTGCCCCTTAGGCAGCCCGTAACCGCCGCTTGATCCGGGTCAGCATCGCCGACATCCCACGCAGCCGCAGCGGGCTGATCAGCGCCGCCAGCCCCAGACTCGAGGCGAAATCCTCCGGCACGGCCAGGATGACGTCGGCCGGCTGACCGTCGAGGCCCGCGGCCCAGATCGACGCGAACCCGCGCGTGGTGGGCGCCTCCGGGGGAGCGCTGAAATACAACCGCACCCGCTGCCGGTCGGCGGCATCGACATGCAGGAACAACGGCGACTGGCACTCCGGCACCGGCTCCATGGCGGATTCGACCAGGTCGTCGGGCAGGTCCGGGAGCTCGTCGGAGAATTCCAGCAGCAGCTTGAGTTTGTCCTGCCCTTCGACTTCGGCGAAGTCGGACACCACCTGCGCCAGGCCCTCCGGAAGGCTCATCGGGCCGGCACGGCTCCCGGTGCTTCACCGTCCACGATCGGCACCCGCACGGTGTTGCCCCACTCGGTCCAGGAGCCGTCGTAATTGCGCACCCCCTCCATGCCGAGCAGGTGGGTCAGCACGAACCAGGTGTGGCTGGAGCGCTCCCCGATGCGGCAGTAGGCCACCGGATTGTCGCCCGGCTTCAAGAAGCCGTAGAGCTGTTCGAGCTCCTCGCGTTTGCGGAACCGGCCGGCGTCGTCGGCCGCCTTGCTCCACGGAATGGAGATCGCGGTGGGGATGTGGCCGCCGCGCAGCACACCCTCCTCCGGGTAGTCCGGCATGTGGGTGCGCTCGCCGGTGTACTCCTGCGGCGAGCGGACGTCGATCAGCGGCGCACGGCCGATGATCTCCAGCACGTCTTCCTTATACGCCCGGATCGGGGCGTCGTTGCGCTCGACGACCGGGTAGCCCGCCGTGGTTTTGCTCGGCACCTCCAGGGTGGTCTCGCGGCCCGAGGACACCCACAGGTCGCGCCCGCCGTCGAGCAGCCGCACATCCTCGTGGCCGAACAGCGTGAACACCCATAGCGCGTAAGCCGCCCACCAGTTGGACTTGTCGCCGTAGATCACCACGGTGTCGTCGCGGGAGATACCCTTGCGGTTCATCAGGTCGGCGAACTGCTCGCCGGAGATGTAGTCCCGGACCGGCGCGTCGTTGAGGTCGGTGACCCAGTCGATCTTCACCGCGCCGGGAATGTGGCCGACGTCGTAGAGCAGCACGTCCTCGTCGGACTCCACCACCACAAGACCGGGTTTACCGAGATTTCCCGCGAGCCAGTCGGCGGTCACCAACCGTTCCGGGTGGGCGTAGGACTGCAGGGCGGGGCTGGGGTCGGCAGGCACTGGCACGGTGTCGAGCCTACTCACCCCGGCCCCGCGCCGCGCGGCGAGACGGCGCCGAATGCCGGGCAACCGCGGGGTTGGGTCCGCAGCAAGCGGGTACCCAGTTGCCGATGGCTGACGCACCCCCGGAGGAACGTTTCATGGCTGACAGCACGCACGCTTCGGCGACCACAGATGTCGTCGACATCCTCACCGCCGACCACAACGAGATGATCGACCTGCTGACCGAAGTCGAGAGCACTGCCGACTCCGACGCTCAGCGCGACATCGCCGACACCGTCACCGCCGAGGTGATGCGTCACGCCGTGGCCGAGGAGATGTTCGTCTACCCGGTCATGGCGGACAAGCTCCCCGGCGGCTCCGACGATGTGAAGCACGACAACGAAGAGCACGACGAGATCGTGAAGGTCATGAAGAAGCTCGAGGACGTCGCCGCATCGGATCCGGAGTTCCTGGGCCTGACTCGAGAGCTGAAGTCGCTGCTGCGTCATCACGCGCACGACGAGGAATCCGAGCAGTTTCCCAAGCTACGGGAACACCTTTCGACCCGGGAGCTCGTCGAGATGGGCGAAAAGGTCCAGAACGCCAAGAAGTTGGCGCCAACTCGCCCGCACCCGCAGGCACCGCATTCGGAGTTGTTCCACAAGACCCTCGGCGCCGGGGTCGGCATGGTCGACCGGATCCGCGACAAGCTGACGGGCCGACAAACCGGCTCATCGTCGTGATTCGTTGCCGGCTCGGCTACACCGGATTGGCCGCCCACAGTGCGGCGACGGACAACCCCGCCTTGGCGAGCAGCGACCGCACCAACGGCAGGCTGATTCCGACCACACTGGACGGGTCGCCGTCGACGCCTTCTATGAACCAGCCGCCCAGCCCGTCCAGGGTGAATCCGCCGGCCACCCGCAGCGGTTCGCCGGTGGCCAGGTAGGCCTCCAGATCGTCATCGGTGGGTGTCCCGAATCGGACTGTGGTGACCGCTGTTTCCGCGGCGCGATGTTGAATCTGATTGTCCTGCAACCGGATAACGCTGTGACCGGTGTGCAGCTGTCCGGCGCGTCCGGCCATCGACCGCCAACGGCGGCGTGCCTCATCCACCGACGGCGGCTTGCCGGCCAGCTCACCGTCGATGTAGAGCATCGAATCGCAGCCGATCACCACGCAATCGGTCGCGACGGATCGGTCCAGGACGCTCGCGACGTGTTCGGCCTTGGCGCACGCCAGTGTTCGCACCAGATCGGCGGGACCGGTATCGGGACCCAAGTTCGCCATCACGGCGTCCTCGTCCACCCCGGACACCACCACCAACGGGTCGACGCCGGCTTGGCGCAGCACGCCCAACCGGCCCGGCGAGGCCGATCCGAGAACCAGGCGCGTCACCGGCTGCGCCTGGGGCGCCGTTCGCCCCCGCAAGCGGGAGGCATCCCCGCGGCCTCGCCGGCGCTCGGTGTCGTCACCGGCGCATATGAGTGCGCTCCAGCAGGGTCACCCGCTGCCAGCTGAACAGCGGATACCGCAGCTTGTCGACCGGGTGGCCCCACATGTTGCGCTCCGGTGGGCCGGTCTCGGCCGCGCCGCCGCCGGCGGTGCCCAGCACCGCGACCAGGGCGGCGACCTCTTCGTCGGTGGGGTTGCCCTTGAGCACCCGGATCTGCGGCTCGGCCGCGGCGGTGGCCTCGTCGGCTTCGGCGCTCACAGCGGGATGTTCCCGTGCTTCTTGGGCAGCGGCTGGACGATCTTGCGTTCCAGCAGCCGCAGCGACGTCGCGATGTAGCCGCGGGTGTGCGACGGCGGGATCACCGCGTCGACATAGCCACGCTCGGCGGCCACGTACGGGTTCACCAGGGTGTCCTCGTACTCCCGCTGCAGGTTCAGCCGCAGCGCGTCCACATCCTCGCCGTTGCGGGCCGCCTCGGCGAGCTGCTGGCGGTAGACGAACCCGACCGCGCCGGAGGCGCCCATGACCGCGATCTGAGCGGTCGGCCAGGCCACGTTGACGTCGGCGCCCATCTCCTTGGATCCCATCACGCAGTACGCGCCGCCGTAGGCCTTGCGGGTGATGACGGTGATCTTGGCGACGGTGGCCTCACCGTAGGCATACAGCAGCTTGGCGCCGCGGCGGATGATGCCGTTGTATTCCTGCTCGGTACCGGGCAGGAAGCCGGGCACATCGACCAGCATCACGATCGGAATGTTGAAGCAGTCGCAGGTCCGGATGAACCGGGCGGCCTTCTCCGAGGCGTTGATGTCCAGGCAGCCGGCGAACTGGGTGGGCTGGTTGGCCACGATGCCGACCGGACGGCCCTCGATGCGGCCGAACCCGACCACGATGTTGCCCGCGTAGCCGGCCTGCACCTCGAGGAACTCATCATCGTCGAGGATCCGGGTGATCACCTCGTGCATGTCGTACGGCTGGTTCGGCGAGTCCGGGATCAGCGTGTCCAGCTCGATGTCCTCGGTGGTGAGGTTGTCCTCGATCGCACCCTCGGCCGGCGGCACCGCGAAGCGCGGCGGGTCGGCGTAGTTGTTCGGCGGCAGGTAGCTGAGCAGGTCGCGCACGTACTCGAAGGCGTCCTGCTCACCGGAGGCGACGTAGTGCGCGGTGCCGGATTTACCCATGTGGGTGTGGGCGCCACCCAGCTCCTCCTGGGTGACGTCCTCGCCGGTGACGGTCTTGATCACGTCGGGCCCGGTGATGAACATCTGGCTGGTCTGGTCGACCATCACGATGAAGTCGGTCAGGGCGGGGGAGTACACGTGGCCGCCGGCGGCCGCGCCCATGATCAGCGAGATCTGCGGGATCACCCCCGAGGCCCGGATGTTGTTGTGGAAGATCTTGCTGTACAAGCCCAGCGAGACCACGCCCTCCTGGATGCGGGCACCGGCGCCGTCGTTGATCCCGATCAGCGGCCGGCCGGTCTTCATGGCCAGCTCCTGGACCTTGACGATCTTCTCGCCGTAGACCTCACCGAGGCTGCCGCCGAACACGGTGGCGTCCTGGCTGAAGATGCAGACCTCGCGGCCGTCGATGGTGCCGTAGCCGGTGACCACCCCGTCACCGAGCGGGCGTTTCCCGGCCAGGCCGAAGTTGGTGCTGCGGTGCTTGGCCAGCGCGTCGAGCTCGATGAAAGACCCCTCGTCGAGCAGGGCCAGGATGCGCTCGCGGGCGGTCAGCTTGCCCTTGGCGTGCACCTTTTCCACCGCGGCCTCACCGACCGGGTGCAGCGTCTCCTGGGCGCGACGCCTGAGGTCGGCAAGCTTGCCTGCGGTGGTGTGGATGTCGACGACGTGCTCGCCCTGGGCTTCTACAGCGGACTGTCCGGAGTGCTCAGTAACGGTCATAAGAAATGATCTTAATCGCGAGCAATCGGATCAGCCGCGCGGACCCGCTAACACGACATGGCTGCCCGCGCCGCGATGCGGAGTTCCCGGTCCGGGGCGGCCCTCGGGTGCCGGTTTACCGGTTCGGTGGCAACGGGTACGCGGCCGCTATGAAGCCCAACGTCTCGATCACTCATCCCGACCGGGTGCTCTTCCCGGCGTCCGGCACCCACGAGGCGATCACCAAGGGCGATCTCATCGACTACTACGCCGAAATCGCGCCGGTGATGGTGCCGCACCTGGATGGCCGCCCGCTCACGCTGACCCGGTATCCCGGCGGTATCGACGAGGAGGGGTTCATTCAGCAGAACTTCGCCGCCACACTGCCGGACTGGATGGACCGGGTCGAGGTCGCCCGGAAGTCCGGCGAGGGCACCGTGGTGCATCCGGTGGTGACGCGGGAGGAGGCGCTGGTGTGGGCGGCCAACCAGGACTGCATCACGCTGCACTCCTGGCTGTCCCGGCGCCCGCACCTGGAGACACCCGATCGGCTGATATTCGATCTGGATCCCGCCGATGACGACTTCGCGGTGGTCCGGGCGACCGCCCGGGCGGTCGCCGACGTCGTGCAGGAACTGGGGATGACGGCCTACGTGCAGACGACCGGTTCGCGCGGCCTGCATATCGTGGCACCGCTGCGCGGGAACGCCGATTTCGACACCGCCCGCCAGTTCGCCCGCACCATTGCCGGCCTCGTCGTCGACGACGACCCGCTGCATCGCACCCTCGAGATCCGCAAGGCCGGCCGCGGCGGCAGGGTGTATCTGGACGTGATGCGAAACGCCTACGGCCAGACCGGCGTTGCGCCGTACGCGGTACGGGCTCGCGCCGGTGCGCCGGTGGCACTCCCGCTGGAGTGGGACGAGCTCGACGTACCCGGCATGCGACCGGACGGCTGGACCCTGCGCGACGTGCCCAAGCGGATGTGCGAGCGCGGTGATCCCTGGGCAGACATGTACCGGCAGGCGTGCGCGCTGGCCCCGCTGCGGAATCGACTGGCCAAGCTCGGCGCCTAGCGGAGGGCAGGGCCCGGTGGCAGAAAGCAGCGGCGTCAGGCCGCGGCCGTACCGGGTTCGGGCGGTTCGGTGACCCGCTTGACGAAGTCGCCGATGTAGCGGATCGCCCGCCGTCCCTCCGGTAGCACATCGGCGGCCAGCGGGAAATCGTGAATCTGGCCGTCCCACAGGTGCAGATCGCACGGGACGCCGGCGCTGCCCAGCCGCTCCGCCATGGCCTCGGCATCGGGCAGCAGCAGCTCGTCGGAGCTGGCGTGGATGGTGACCGGCGGCAGTGCCGAGAGGTCGGCATCCACCGGCGACACGACTTGGGCGCGGCGGAGATAGCGGGTGAACGCCGGCAGCGCCCCGCCCGGGAACATCGCGCACCGGTTCGCGTTGCGATGCCGCATCTTTGCCGTCGGATCTGCGTCGGTGAACGGTGAAATCACTGCGATACCAGCAGGTTTCGGAAGACCGTATTGCGCGGCGGCCAGAGCGGTCATAAAGGCCAGATAGCCGCCGGCCGAGTCGCCGGCGATCACGATTCGTTCCGGGTCGTAGCCGCGCCGGAGCAGCCATCGCAAGCCGTCCAAGCCGTCCTCGATCGCGTCGGATACCCCGTGCGAGGGCAACATTCGGTAATCGATGTTGAGAACGGCTGCCTCCGCCTCCCGCGACAGCCGGGCCACCAGGGCGCGGTGGGTGTTGAGTCCACAGGTCAGGAATGCGCCGCCGTGCAGGTAGAGGATCGCTCGCTGCGCCGGTGTCTGCTTGTCCTGAACACGTTCGGCGACACAGGAACCCAGGCGAAGTCGTTCGACTGTCACGGCCGGCCGGTAGGGTACCCAGCCGGCGAGGCGGTCGACGGAGGCGAACGGCCACGGCATGTCCGGCCGAATCGCCCATGCGCGCACCACGTTCTTGACTACGAGCCTGCTCGCCAGCGACACCGCAACCGATTGTGTGCTGTGACGTCGGTGAATTCGTCGCTTCAACCCCCCGGTGCCCACCCCGATCACCCCCCATGCGCCGCTAAGGGGCCGGGTACCCCGCGGTCGGGCGTTTCAACCGGCGACGCGGGGATCCCGGCTCTAAGCTGGCGAAATGAATGTTCCGCCGCTCGACGCAACCGTTCTGCGTGACGGGCTCACCGGGCCCGGCCGGCCGTGGCGTGCACTGGACGTGGTCGCCGAGACCGGGTCCACCAATGCCGACCTGTTGGCCCGCTCGGCCGCCGGTGGGGACATCGACGGCGCGGTGTTGCTGGCCGAACACCAGACGGCCGGACGCGGACGGCACGGCCGGGACTGGGTGGCGCCTGCGGGCAGCCAGCTGGCCCTGTCGGTGGGGGTCGCCGCCGACATGGTGCCGACATCGGGCTGGGGCTGGCTGACGCTGGCGACCGGCGTCGCGGTGGCCGACGCACTCACCGAGGTCGCGGGCCTGCAGGTCGGTCTGAAGTGGCCCAACGACGTGATCGTGGGCGCAGACCACCAAGGCAAACTGGCCGGGATCCTCGCCGAGGTGGCTGCCCCCAAACAGCTCGTCGTGGTCGGACTCGGCCTGAACGTCACCATGACCGCGCAGCAGGTGCCGGATCCGCGGGCGGTCTCGTTGGCCATGCTGGGCGCCTCGGTGATCGACCGAAACCTGTGGGCGGACAAGATTCTTCGGAACCTGGCGGACCGGATCGCGGCCTGGCGTGCGGCCGGCGGGGCCGACGACGCGCTGACCGCGGACTACCGCGGGTACAGCTGCACGCTGGGCGCCCGGGTGCGCGCGGACATGCCCGGCGGCCAGCAGATCGAGGGTCTCGCCCGAGCCATCGACGACACCGGCCGACTGGTCATCGACACCGGAAGTGAAACGGTCACCGTGTCGGCCGGCGACGTCACCCGGCTGCGGCCGAACAGCTAGGGCGGGCCGTGGGTTATCCCGAGAGCGTGCTGGCCGAAGACGAACAGGTGGTGCTGCACCGCCACCCGCACGTCAAACGCCTGCTCGGTCCGGTGCTGGCGCTGCTGGCGGCCACCGCCTGCGCCGGCTTCGCATCCGGGTTCGTCAACCCGCGGGCCTGGGATCCCAACGCCAAGAACGTGGTCTTCGCGGTGATCTGGACGATCTGGCTGGTGGTGGTCGGCTGGCTGGCGCTCTGGCCGTTCCTGAGCTGGCTGACCACGCATTTCGTGGTCACCGACCGGCGCGTGATGTATCGGCACGGCTTGCTGACCCGCAGCGGCATCGACATCGCGCTGGCGCGGATCAACAGCGTGGAATTCGTGCACGGGCTCATCGACCGGATGCTGCGCACCGGGACGCTGATCATCGAGTCGGCGTCACAAGAACCGCTGGAGTTCTACGACATCCCGCGCGTGGAACAGGTGCACGCGCTGCTTTATCACGAAGTCTTCGACAACCCGTCCGCTGCGGGTTGATGCCGGGCCGGGCGCCGGAACAGGGTCACCACGCCGGCGTGGCCGTCGGGTGAGGACTCGGCGGTCTCTTCCAAGGTGTCCTCGAGAGCCTCGACGAGCGCGCCGTCCTCGATGGAGGCGCTCAACGCCGAGTCCGGGGTGCGCCCGAACTCGTCGGGGAAGACCCAGCGGCGGAACGCCCAGAACCGGAACGCCATCTGCAGCAGGTTGCCGATGATGTAGGCCGAGATGAAGTCGGCGATGTTCTCCATGGTCAGCGACACCATCGGTGCCCGCAGCTGCAGGACGTAGCTGGAGAACCACAACGGCGCCATCGACAACAGCACGCCCACGCCGCTGACCCCGAAGAACAGCAGTGCCTCGTGGTGGCGCTCCCGGCCGCCCCGGTCCTTGAAGCTCCACTCACGGTTGAGGATGTAGGACGCGATCACCGCGACGATGCCCGAGATGACCTTGGCCGTGACCGGCTTGGGTTCCAGGATGGTCAGCTTGAGGGTGTAGAACAGCGCCGAGTCGATGACGAAGGTGGTCGCGCCGACAATGGCGAACTTGATCAACTCGTGGTGGCGCTCGGCCAGCGGCCGGATCACCCGCGGCAACCGGGCGATCGTGGCGTCGGTAAAAGACACAAGTCGCCAGTGTACGGACTTAGCCGGATCCCTGCCTAATGACTGGGTAACGCCGTAGCCGGAACGGCGTGACACGATATTGCCCGTGCCAGTGCCCTCCACGCCCCCGGCTGCAACGCCGGCGCCCGCAACCGGGCGCTACCCCCAGGTCGCCATGGTCGGCGGCGGTCAGCTGGCCCGGATGACCCACCAGGCCGCGATCGCGCTCGGTCAGCGACTACGGGTGCTGGCCGGAGCGACCGACGAACCGGCGGCTCAGGTCACCCCCGATGTGGTCATCGGATCGCACACCGACCTCGACGATCTGCGTCGGGTCGCGGCCGGGGCCACCGTCTTGACCTTCGATCACGAGCACGTCCCCGGCGAGCTGTTGGACAAGCTGGTGGCCGAGGGAGTCAACGTGGCCCCGCCACCGGCCGCCTTGCGCCACGCCCAGGACAAGCTGGTGATGCGTCGCAAGCTGGCGGCACTGGGGGCTCCGGTGCCCCGGTTCGCCGCGATCGAGACCGCTGCGGGGATGGCGGCCCTCGACGAGTTCGGGGCGCAGACCAGTGGCGCGATGGTGGTGAAGGCGGCCCGGGGCGGTTACGACGGGCGCGGGGTGTCGATCGTCGACGATGCGGCCGGGGCGCGGGCCGCCGTCGCCGACTATCTGGCCTCCGGGGTGCCGGTGCTGGTCGAGGAGCGGGTGGCGATGCGGCGGGAGCTCTCCGCGCTGGTCGCCCGATCACCATTCGGCCAGGGCGCGGCGTGGCCGGTGGTGGAGACGGTGCAGCAAGACGGGATCTGCGTGGCGGTGATCGCGCCGGCCCCCGAGCTGTCCGAGGAGTCGGCGGCCGCCGCACAGCAACTGGCGCTGCGGCTGGCCGATGAGCTCGGCGTGGTCGGGGTGCTCGCCGTCGAGCTCTTCGAGACGGTGGACGGCGAGTTGCTGGTCAACGAGCTGGCGATGCGGCCGCACAACTCCGGGCACTGGACCATGGACGGCGCGGCCACCAGCCAGTTCGAACAGCATCTGCGCGCCGTACTGGACTATCCGCTCGGCGCCACCGACCCGGTGGTGCCGGTGACCGTGATGGCCAACGTGCTCGGCGCGCCCGAGCCGCCGGGGATGACGATCGACGAACGACTTCACCACCTGTTCGCCCGCTATCCCGACGCGCGCGTGCACCTCTACGGCAAGGATGAGCGGCCCGGCCGCAAGATCGGGCACATCAACCTGCTCGGTGACGATGCGGCAGGTTCGGCGGAGCTGCGTGAGCGAGCTGAAAGCGCGGCACACTGGTTGTCGCACGGAATCTGGACGGACGGATGGGACCCGCATGAGTGAGCACAAGCCCGGTCCCCGGGTCGGCGTGATCATGGGCAGCGACAGCGACTGGTCGGTGATGGAGGAGGCGGCCATGGCGCTGGCCGAGTTCGACATCCCGTTCGAGGTCGGGGTGGTCTCGGCGCACCGCACCCCGCAACGGATGTTCGACTACGCCCGTGACGCCGCCGGCCGCGGCATCGAGGTGATCGTCGCCGGGGCGGGCGGGGCGGCGCATCTGCCCGGGATGGTGGCTTCGGCCACACCGCTGCCGGTGATCGGCGTTCCGGTTCCGCTGGCGCGCCTGGACGGACTGGACTCGTTGCTGTCGATCGTGCAGATGCCGGCCGGGGTGCCCGTGGCCACCGTTTCCATCGGCGGCGCACGCAACGCCGGTTTGCTGGCAGTGCGAATCCTGGCCGCCGCCGACCCGGCGCTACGGGCCCGGATGGCGGCTTTCCAGCAGCAGCTGGCGGACACCGTGCTTGCGAAGGACGCCGCACTTCAAGGTAAAGTTACCGGCGAGTAGCTTAGGAGGCTGTCATGGCTGGGTGGGCCGGAAATCCCTCGTTCGACCTGTTCCAACTCCCCGAAGAGCACGACGAGTTGCGGGCCGC
The DNA here is from genome assembly GCF_041287085.1 of Mycobacterium sp. pW045. Lineage (NCBI taxonomy): Bacteria > Bacillati > Actinomycetota > Actinomycetes > Mycobacteriales > Mycobacteriaceae > Mycobacterium > Mycobacterium sp. pW045. The sequence continues at coordinate 327,308 of NZ_JBGGKU010000003.1, forward strand.
GATCCGCGCCTTGGCCGAGAAGGAGATCGCTCCGTACGCCAAGGAGGTCGACGAGCAGGCCCGCTTCCCCGAGGAGGCGTTGGCGGCACTGAATTCGTCGGGTTTCAATGCGGTGCACGTGCCCGAGGCCTATGGCGGGCAGGGTGCGGACTCGGTGGCGGCCTGCATCGTGATTGAGGAAGTCGCGCGCGTCGACGCATCTGCATCATTGATTCCCGCCGTTAACAAGCTGGGCACCATGGGGCTGATCCTGTCGGGCTCCGACGAGCTGAAGCAGCAGGTGCTGCCGGGGCTGGCCGCCGGTGAGGTGATGGCCTCCTACGCGTTGAGCGAGCGGGAGGCCGGCAGTGACGCCGCGGCGATGCGCACCCGCGCCAAGGCCGACGGCGACGACTGGATCCTCAACGGGTCCAAGTGCTGGATCACCAACGGCGGCAGGTCCAGCTGGTACACCGTGATGGCGGTGACCGACCCCGACCTGGACGCCAACGGCATCTCGGCGTTCATGGTCCACGTCGACGACGAGGGTTTCACCGTCGGGCCCAAGGAGCACAAGCTCGGCATCAAGGGCTCGCCGACCACCGAGTTGTACTTCGAGAACTGCCGCATCCCCGGCGACCGGATCATCGGCGAGCCCGGCACCGGGTTCAAGACCGCGTTGCGGACCCTGGACCACACCCGCCCGACCATCGGCGCGCAGGCCGTCGGCATCGCGCAGGGCGCCCTGGACGCGGCGATCGACTACACCAAGGATCGCAAGCAGTTCGGCAAGAACATCAGCAGCTTCCAGGGCGTGCAGTTCATGCTGGCCGACATGGCGATGAAGATCGAGGCGGCCCGGCTGATGGTCTACTCGGCCGCGGCGCGCGCCGAGCGCGGCGAGACCGAGCTGGGCTTCATCTCCGCGGCGTCGAAGTGCTTCGCCTCCGATGTGGCCATGGAGGTCACCACCGACGCCGTGCAGTTGTTCGGCGGGGCCGGCTACACCACCGACTTCCCCGTTGAGCGGATGATGCGTGACGCCAAGATCACCCAGATCTACGAGGGCACCAACCAGATTCAGCGTGTCGTGATGAGCCGGCACCTACTGCGTTAAATTGGCTCGATGACATCCCGGATCGAGACCGCCCGTGCGGCGCGCCAGGCGTTCATCGACACGGTCGACGGACTCAGCGACGCGGAGTTCGACCACGGCACCACGTTGTGCGCGGGCTGGTCACCGCGCGATGTGCTGGCGCACCTGATCGGCACCACCGAGATCGGCCGGTACCTGCGGGCACCGTGGCGGCTGCACAGGATCAACGCCGAGATCGTGGCGGCCGGGCGGGTTCGCGACCGCGACGAGATCATGGCCGCGGGCCGGCGCTGGGCGCGGGTGCCCGACCGGGCGATGGCCGGCTTCCTGCTGGGCGATGTGGCCATGCATCACCAGGACGTGCTGCGCGGGCTGGGGCGGTCCCGGGAGATCCCGCCGGCCGAAGAGGCCGCGATCCTTGCCGAAGGTATGAGCCTGACCCTGCAGAAGTTGCAGCCGACGTTGCTGCGGTATCGGGTGGAGCCCACCAACGGGATCGGCCGGCCCCGTGGCCGTGGCATCGTGGTCCGTGGCACCGCCGAGGCGCTGGGGCTGTGGCTGGGCGGCAGAGACATATCCGATGTCGAGATCGGCTCCGTTCGCCCCGCCTAGGAGAGCTTCATGCCAGGACTTCTGCCCGACGTCGATCCCGACGGATTGCTGGAGTATTCGGTCGTCTACACCGACCGCGCGCTCAACCACATGTCGGTGCGTTTCCGCGACGTCATGACCGACGTCTCGGCCATGCTGCGTGAGGTGTACCGCGCTGATGCGGCAATCCTGGTGCCCGGCAACGGAACATGCGGCATGGAGGCGGTCGCACGGCAGTTCGCCAATGGTGCCGACGTGCTCGTGGTGCGCAACGGGTTCTTCAGCTACCGGTGGAGTCAGATCCTGGAGACCACCGGCATCACCGACGCCGTTACGGTGCTCACTGCGCGCCCGGCGGGCGACGGCGAACAGGACCCCTGGATGCCCCCCGCCATCGACGAGGTCGAGGAGGCGATCGCGCGCACCCGGCCGGCGGTGGTGTTCGTCCCGCACGTTGAGACCGCCAGTGGAATCCTGCTGCCCGACGACTATCTGGCGCGCCTCGGAGCGGCGACGACGGCGGTGGGCGGCCTGTTCGTACTGGACTGCATCGCCTCCGGTGCGGTCTGGGTCGACATGACAGCGCTCGGTGTCGACGTGTTGGTCACCGCGCCGCAGAAGGGCTGGAGTGCCGAACCGGGCTGCGCCATGGTCGGCCTGTCCGGCCGGGCGCTGGCGGCCCTGGAGCGCACCCGGAGCACCAGCTTCGCGCTGGACCTCAAGAAGTGGCGGGAGATCATGGCGGTCTACGAGAACGGTGGCCATGCCTATCACGCGACCATGCCGACCGGGGTCATCGGCCGGCTGCGCGACGCCATGGCCGAGACCCGCGACCGCGGTTTCGGCGAGGTGGCCGACCGGCAGTTCACCCTGGGGCGCAAGGTGCGTGCGCTGCTGGCCGAACGTGGCTTCCCCAGCGTGGCCGCACCAGGCTTCGAAGCCCCCGGGGTGGTAGTCAGCTACACCACCGACCCCGAGATCCGCTCCGGGAGAAAGTTTCTGGGGCAAGGGCTGCAGACGGCCGCCGGGGTGCCGCTGCAATGCGGCGAGCCGGCGACATTCAGCACCTTCCGGGTGGGGCTGTTCGGCCTGGACAAGCTGGCCGACATCGAGGGGACCGTCGCGCGGCTTTGCTCCGCGATCGACCGGATCAGCTGAGCCCGGGCGCCATGACCGAAGCCGATCCGGCCCGCGCATCGAGCATCTACCTGGCCGCCGCCGAGGGCGGCACCGGCAAGGCCGTCATCGCGCTGGGGCTGCTGCACCTGTTGGCCGCCTCGTCGGCGCGGGTGGGGGTGTTCCGCCCGATCGTCCGCTCCCTCGAGCGGCCCGATGAGCAACTCGAGCTGCTACTGGCGCACGCCACCGCCAGGATCGACGACCACGGCAGCTGTCGCGGCGTGACCTACCAGCAGGTCTACGCCGACCGGGAAGCCGCGCTGGGCGAGATCGTCACCCGGTTCCACGAGGTGGCGCGCCACTGCGACACGGTGTTGGTGGTCGGCAGCGACTACAGCGACGTGGTCAACCCGAGCGAGTTGACGTTCAACGCCCGCGTCGCGGTGAACCTCGACGCGCCGCTGGTGCTGGCCATCAACGGTCACAACCGAGGGGCGCAAGACATCGCGGAGATCACCGCGCGCTGCCTGGCCGAGGCGACGGCCGTACATGCGCGCCCGGCGGCGGTGATCGCCAACCGCTGCGACCCCGACCGGTTGCCAGAGATCACCGAGGCGATCTCGGGTCAGCCGGCCGCCGCCGACCTCCCGGCGTTCGCCGTTCCGGAGGTGGCGCTGCTATCGGCGCCGACGATGGCCGAGCTCTGCGCGGCGCTCGACGGCACCGTCTACAGCGGTGACCCGGAGCTGCTGCGCCGGGAGGCGCTGAGCGTCATGGTCGGCGGCATGACCGCCGAGAACATCCTGGACCGGCTCACCGAGGGCCAGGTGGTGATCGTGCCGGCCGATCGTTCCGACGTACTGCTGGCGTTGGTGAACGCCCATGATGCACAGGGCTTTCCGTCGCTGGCCGGGATCATTCTCAACGGCGGACTGCTGCCGCACCCGGCCATCGACAAGCTGGTCAAGGGGCTGCGCCCCACGCTGCCGCTGATCGCCACCGGCCACCGCACCTATGACACCGCCGAGCAGGTGTCGCACACCAGGTCCCGGATCACCGTCGATTCGCTGCGCAAGATCGACACCGCACTGCAGGTAATGGCCGACCACGTCGATGGCGCCGAACTGGCCGAACGGATCCGGGTCCCGGCGTCGACGGTGGTGACCCCGCAGATGTTCGAGTACCGGCTGCTGGAACGGGCCCGGGCCGACCGCCGCCACATCGTGCTGCCGGAGGCCACCGATGACCGGATCCTGTTGGCCGCCGGCCGGTTGCTGTCGCGCGGCATCGTGGACCTGACGCTGCTCGGGGTGGAGGATGTGGTGCGCCGGCGCGGCGCCGAACTCGGCGTCGACCTGGCTGCGGCGCAGGTGGTCGACCCGGCCAGCAGCGGGCTGCTGGATTCGTTCGGTGCGGAATACACCCAGCTGCGCGCCCACAAGGGCATGACCGAGGACCGCGCCCGCGAGATCATGCGCGACATCTCCTATTTCGGCACCATGATGGTGCAACTCGGTATCGCCGACGGCATGGTGTCCGGTGCGGCGCACACCACCGCCCACACCATCCGGCCGGCGTTCGAGATCATCCGGACCGCGCCGGGGGTGTCGACGGTGTCCAGTGTGTTCCTGATGTGCCTGTCGGACCGGGTGCTGGCCTACGGCGACTGTGCGGTGGTGCCCGATCCGACCGTCGAGCAACTCGCCGATATCGCCATCTCATCGGCGGCCACCGCCGCGGCGTTCGGTATCGAACCCCGGGTGGCGCTGCTGTCGTATTCCACCGGTGAATCCGGGGCCGGGGCGGGTGTCGACAAGGTACGTGCCGCAACGGCATTGGTGCACCAGCGGCGCCCCGATCTGCTCGCCGACGGACCGATCCAGTACGACGCCGCGGTCGATGCGGGAGTGGCCGCGGCCAAACTACCGGATTCGGCGGTGGCCGGACGGGCCACCGTGCTGGTCTTCCCCGACCTCAACACCGGCAACAACACCTACAAGGCGGTGCAGCGCAGCGCCGGCGCGGTGGCGATCGGGCCGGTGCTGCAAGGCCTGGCCAAACCGGTCAACGACCTCTCGCGTGGCGCGCTGGTCGACGACATCGTCTACACGGTGGCGATCACCGCGATCCAGGCGCAGGAGGCGGCCCGGTGAGCACGGTGTCGGCCGGGCTGGTGCTGGTGCTCAACTCCGGCTCGTCGTCGATCAAGTTCCGGCTGATCGACCCGGTGGCCGGCACCGCGGTGGTGTCCGGGCTGGTGGAGCAGATCGGTGAGCCGGACTCGGCGGTCACCGACCACGCCGCCGGGCTGCGGCTGATCCATCAACGGCTGGCCGATTCCGGGGTGGACCTCGGTGAGGTTCGAGCGGTAGGCCACCGGGTGGTGCACGGCGGCACCAAATTTCACGCACCGACCCTGATCACTGACGCGGTGGTGGCAGAGATCAAGCGGCTCGCCGAGTTGGCGCCGCTGCACAACCCGCCCAACGCGATCGGCATCGAGGTGGCGCGCGCCGACTTCCCGGACGTACCGCACGTGGCGGTGTTCGACACCGGCTTCTTCCACTCCCTGCCGGCGGCCGCCGCCACCTATGCGATAGAGCGCGAGGTGGCAAGCCAGTACGGCATCCGCCGGTACGGGTTCCACGGCACCTCGCACGAGTACGTCTCCGGTGAGGCCGCGCTGTTGCTGGGCCGCGAGCCCGCCGAGGTGAACACCATCGTGTTGCACCTGGGCAACGGTGCGTCGGCGTCGGCGGTGCGGGGCGGGGTGGCCGTCGAGACCTCGATGGGTCTGACGCCGCTCGAGGGGCTGGTGATGGGAACCCGCTGCGGCGACATCGATCCCGGCGTGCTGTTTCATCTCAACCGCACCGCCGGCCTGGGCGTCGACAAGCTCGATGAGTTGCTCAACCGCCGCTCCGGGCTGCAGGGACTGTGCGGGGTCAACGATTTCCGCGAACTGCTACACCAGGTTTCACACGGTTCGCCGGCCGCGAAGCTGGCCTACGACGTCTACATCCACCGGCTGCGCAAGTACATCGGCGCCTACCTGGTGGTGCTGGGCCGCGTCGACGCGATCGCCTTCACCGCGGGAGTGGGGGAGAACGTCGCCGCGGTGCGCGAGGACGCACTGGCCGGCCTGGACGGCCTGGGCATCGTCGTCGACCCGCAGCGCAATCGCGGCGGCAACGGTGCGCGGATCATCTCCGCCGAGCACTCGCGCAGCACTGTGCTGGTGGTTCCCACCAACGAGGAACTGGCGATCGCCCGGGCGGCCTGGCAATTCGTCTGACCCGGCCCCGATGCGCCGGCTCAGCCCGGCGGTTTCTCGCCCAACAGATCCGCGTTGTGCTGGCCGGGTGACGGCGGAGCGCCGGTGGCCACCGCCTCGAACGAGCCGTAGCGGGCCGGGGTTCGCACTACGGTGACCGCGTCGTCGCCGTCGCCGATTCGCAGCGCCAGCCGGTTCTCGGCGAACAGCGCGGTGTTGACGACCTGCTTCCAGGTGTTGGCCAGGCACGCCATCAGGCCGTTGCGCTGCAACCGAGCCACCCATTCGGCCGATGTCGCCGAGGCCAGCGTGGTCTCCAGCTCGTCGGTGAGCTCGGCGTAGTTGATCGACCGGGAGCGCTGATCGGCGAATCGCGGATCCTCGACCAGGTCGGGCCGGCCGATGGTGCGGCACAGGATGTCCCAGTGCTTGGGGGTGTAGGCGCTGATGACGACGTGGCCGTCAGCGGTGGCGAAGGCGTCCGACGGCTGGGTGGCGAAGCCGACGCCCTTTCGGCGCTTGGCCGGCTGCCCGCCCGCGGGGCCGGCGGCAGCGGCCGCCGGCCGGTTCAGGTGCACGGTGAGCTGATTGGCCTGCAGGGCCACCGCCACGTCGTACATCGCCACTTCCACGACGTCGGCGACCCCGTGCCGCTCGCGGTTGAGCAACGCAGCCAGCACCGCCTGGGCCAGCACGTGCCCGCTGGCGTTGTCGACCAGCTGGAACGGGATGATCTGTGGTTTGCCGTCCGGGGTGCGCATGCCCGAGGTCATCCCGGCCTCGGCCGCCACCATCAGGTCGACCCCCGGCCGGTCGCCGTTGGGGCCGTTGCCGCCGTAGGCCGACAACCGCGCGTAGACCAGCTTCGGGTTTCGCGTCCGCAATTCGTCGGGCCCCAGCCCCAGCCGTTCCATCACGCCGGGCCGGAACGCCTCCAGCACGACGTCGGCGGTGTCGACCAACGACAGGATCTGCTGTTTGGGCCCGTCGGCCCGCAGATCGGCGGTCACCGACTTCTTGCCGCGGTTGTTGGGCAGAAAGTAGACGGCCAGCGGCGGACGACCCGGCAGCACCGAGGTGATCTGCCGGCTGGCCTCGCCGCCCGGCGCCTCCACCTTGATGACCTCGGCGCCCAGGTCGGCCAGTACCTGGCCGGCCAGCGGCCCGGCCACGTTCTGGGTGAAGTCCAGCACGCGGAATCCGTCCAGTGGTCTCGGTCCCGAATCGTCGGTCATCTGCTCAGCCCTCTCCGATGCCGGCCGGACGGCCCGGCGAGCCGACGTCCGGCGATGATGAGCAACACCATGAACACGATAGGCACAGTGCCCGGATCCCGGGCGTATGCCGATGCCCGATCCGCTTGAGTCGGGGTAAGGTTCGGTGCTGTGAAATCCGGCCGATGGTCTGTGTTGCCGACCCTGCTCGCTGTTGGCGCACTTGCCGTTTCGGCGTGCGGTGGCTCCGCTGAGGAGGCGGGCCCGCCGGCCGGGCCGGAGTCGACGGTGGATTGCGGCGGCAAGCAGGACCTGCATGCCGCCGGTTCGGTTGCCCAGCAGAACGCGATCGCACAGTTCGGCTACGCCTACAGCCGGGCCTGCCCGGGACAGACGCTGAACTACACCGCCAACGGCTCGAGTGCCGGGGTCGACGACTTCCTCGCCGCCGAGACCGACTTCGCCGGCACCGATGTGGCGCTGGATCCGGCCAAAGGGCAGCCGGAACGGGCCGCGGAGCGGTGCGGATCACCGGCATGGCACCTGCCGACGGTGTTCGGCCCGATCGCGGTCACCTTCCACATCAGCGGAGTCGGCGCGCTCAACCTCGACGGCCCGACCGTGGCGAGGATCTTCAACGGCACGATCGGCACCTGGGACAACCCCGCCATCAAGGCGCTCAATGCGGGTGTGGCGCTGCCGTCGACACCCATCCACGTGGTGTACCGCAGCGACAAGTCCGGGCTCACGGCCAACTTCCAGCGCTATCTCGAGAGCGCCTCGGACGGCGCCTGGTACGCCGCCGACGGCGAGACGTTCAACGGCGGCGTCGGCGAGGGCGCCGTCGGCAACAACGGCACGTCGGCGGCGCTGCAGAACACCGACGGCTCCATCAGCTACAGCGAGTGGTCGTTCGCGGCGGGAAAGCAGTTGCCCATGGCCCAGATCATTGCCACCGCCGGCGACCGGCCGGTGTCCATCTCCGCCGAGTCGGTCGGCAAGACGATCGCCGGCGCGAAATTCGCGGCGGGCTCCGGTCACGGCAACGACCTCGTGCTGGACATGTCGTCGCTGTACAAGCCGAGCACGCCGGGCGCCTACCCGATCGTGTCGGCGACCTATCAGATCGTCTGCTCGAAGTACGCCGACGCCGCCACCGCAACAGCGGTCAGGGCGTTCCTGCAGGCCGCGGTCGGTCCCGGACAGGACGGCCTGGACCAGTACGGGTCGATCCCGTTGCCGGAAGCCTTCGCGGCCAAGGTGCTGGCCGCGGTGAACGCCGTCTCCTGACCGGTTGGCGGGTCGGCACCCACTAGGCTGATAGCCGGTCTTTCGCCGCGGATTCGCGGCACGGTGGTGCGCTGCGGTCGAAAGGAGTGTCGTCGGTGAACAACACCGAGCCCGGTTCGCGGGCCGGGTCACGGTTCGGCCCCTACCAGCTCGGCGACCTGCTGGGCCACGGCATCGTGGGTGAGGTCTACCGGGCCGAGGACACCCGCACCGACGAAATGGTGGCGCTGAAGCTGATCTCCGAATCGTTCTCCGGCGACGAGGCGTTCCGCAATCGGCTGGAAGACGAGGCCGAAGCCGCCGGTCAGTTGACCGAACCGCACGTGGTGTCGATCCGGGCCTACGGCGAGATCGACGATCTGCTGTACGTGGAGACCGACCTGGTCGAAGGCACCGACCTGGCCACCGTGTTGGCCGACGGCGGCCCGTTGAGCCCGCCGCGGGCGGTGGCCGTGGTGCGGCAGATCGCCGCGGCGCTGGACGCCGCCCACAACGCCGACGTCGTCCACCGCGATGTCAAACCCGCCAACATCCTGGTCACCGACGACGACCTGGCCTACCTGATGGACTTCGGGGTGGCCGCGGCGATCGCCGACCCCGGGAAGCCCGTCGACCCGGCGACCGGCTCGGTGGCCTATATGGCGCCCGAACGGCTGACCGGCGAGCAGGTCACCCACCTCGCCGATATCTACGCACTGGCCGCCGTGCTGGCCGAGTGCCTGAGCGGAGTGCCCGCGTTCACCGCCGACACCGTCGACGCCGCGCTGCAGGAACGCCGGACGGCCGCCGCCCCTCGCCCCAGCAGGGCGCGCCCGGGACGCGTTCCCGCCGCCATCGACGACGTGCTGGCCCGCGGCATGGCCCGCAAACCCGAGGACCGCTACAGCAGCGCCGGGGAGCTGGCCGCCGCCGCCTACCAGGCGCTGACCGAGCCCGAACGCCATCAGGTGAGCAGGATCCTGCGGCGAGGCGAGCCGGCGCTGCACCTGCCCGGCGGCCTGGAACCCGAAACCAGGCCCGACGCCCGCCCCGACACCGGGTTCGGCGGCTGGGGCGGACCGTTCCCGGTGTCCCCGCTGCTGCAGACCGACCCGGCCGCCGAGACCCCGCCGATGCCGACCGCGTCGCGTCGCCGCCGGCTGCCGCGCAAACCGGTGCTGGTGGCCGGTGCGGTGCTGGCCGCGGTCGCCCTCGCCACCGCCGTGGGCCAGCTGGTGAGCCGGCCGTCATCGGCGACGCCGGTGGCGGCGCCCCCGCAGGACGTGCTGCCGTTCACCGACCTCGACTATCGGCTCTCGCCCGGCGGGGTGGCGCTGGACGCCGAGGGCAACGTCTATGTCAGCAGCGAGGGCATCCACGGGCGGGTGGTGAAGCTGGCGGCCGGCTCGGACTCCTCGACGGTGCTGCCGTTCAGCGACCAGTACCAGCCGCGCGGCCTGGTGGTCGACGACATCGGCAACGTCTATTTCTCCGATGCCAGCCGGGTCGTCAAGCTGGCCGCCGACGACGACTCCCACACCGTGCTGCCGTTCGCCGGCCTGGACGATCCCGACGGGGTGGCGGTGGACTCCGACGGCAACGTCTACGTCGCCGACCGTGGCAGCGATCTGGTGCTGCGGCTCGAATCCGGCACGAACACCCAGACCGCGCTGCCGTTCGTCGGTCTCAACAAGCCCGACGGGGTGGCGGTGGACTCGGCCGGCAACGTCTACGTCACCGACACCGGCAACAACCGGGTGCTCAAGCTGGTGGCGGTCTCCAACGAGCAGGTGGTGTTGCCGTTCGCCGGGATCGTCTCACCGCGGGGTATCGCGGTCGACGACGGCGGCAACGTCTATGTCACCGAGCACAACCGCAACAAGGTCGTGAAGCTGGCGGCCGGGGCCGCGATCCCGGTGGTGTTGCCGTTCACCGGCCTCAACGCCCCGTTGGACGTCGCGGTGGACAAGCACGGCAACGTCTACGTCGCCGACCGCGGCAATGATCGGGTGGTCAAGGTCGACGCCGAACGCTGAGAGCCGTTTCACGCCGGATCCTGCAGGTTGAGCGGCCCGGCGGCGGGCCCGGGCCCGACATGGGCGGTAGCATTTTGGCGTGGACAGTCGCGTCGTGGGCCCCGATGCGGCCGTGATCGGTCCGAGCGACGTGGACACCGGCCACCGTCACGATCACCGCGGACACCGCACCGTCATCCGCCCGGTGTTCGACGCGGGCTGGCATCGCGCCGCACGCTGGGCCCGGCGGCTGGCCTGGGTCAGCCTGCTGGTCGTCGGGGTGGAAGGCGTGGTGGGGATCTGGCAGGGCCTGGCGGCCGGCTCGATCGCGCTGACCGGCTGGGCGCTGGGGGCCATTCCCGAGGCGCTGGCCGGGGCCATCGTGATCTGGCGCTTCACCGGCGCCCGGACGCTTTCGGAGACCGCCGAGCGGCGCGCCCAGATCGGGGTGGCGGTGTCGTTCTGGATCAACGCCCCCTACATTGCCGCCGAGTCGGTCCGCCACCTGTTCGGCGACCACCGCGCCGAGAGCAGCCTGATCGGGATCGCGCTCACCTCGGTGGCGGTGCTGGTGATGCCGGTACTGGGCCGCGCGCAGCGACGGCTCGGCACCCGGCTGGGCTCGGCGGCCACCGTCGGGGAAGGCGTACAGAACTATCTGTGCGCGATTCAGGCCGCCGCGGTGCTGGTGGGGCTGACGCTGACCGCGCAGTGGACGGGCGGATGGTGGCTGGACCCGCTGATCGGGCTGGCGGTGGCGGCGGTGTCGGTCTGGCAGGGTTTCCGGTCCTGGCGTGGCGAGGGTTGCGGCTGCTGAACAAAGTCCCGACTGTCCTGGAGCTGGTGGTGTTGCTCGACAGGAACAGTCGGGACGGGGACAGATTACGCCTCCGCGGGGTCCGATGCCATCGGTTCGCGATCCAGCTTGTAGCGGATCAGCCGCGAACTGTTGGCGACCACCGCCACCGACGAGGCGTTGTGCAGGATCGCCGCCAGCACCGGTGACAGCGCTCCGCCGGCGCCGATCAGCAGGCCGGCGGCGTTGACCGCGATCGACATGCCGTAGTTCTGCCGGATCACCTCGACCGCCCGGCTGCCCAGGTCTCGGACGTCCAGCAACCGCCGCAGGTCGTCGTTGGCCAGCGCGACGTCGGCGGTCTCCACCGCCACATCGGTGCCGGCCAGCCCCATCGCGATGCCGATGTCGGCGGCGGCCAGGGCCGGCGCGTCGTTGACGCCGTCACCGATCATGCCGACGACGTAGCCCTCGTCCTGCAGGTCGCGAACCACCTGCAGCTTGTCCTCCGGCAGCACCTCGGCGCGCCATTCTGCGATGCCGAGTTCGGCGGCCACCGCCGCGGCGGTCTCCGGATGGTCGCCGGTGAGCATCACGACGCGACGAATACCCTTGGCGCGCAACTGCTCGAGCACCTCGTGCGCCTCCGGGCGCACCTCGTCGCGCAGGCTGATCAGCCCGACCAGGGTGCCGTCGACGGCCAGCAGCAACGGTGTCTCGGCCTGGGCGCGCAACTTGGTGACCCAGCCCGCCGCCTTCTTCGAAATGCGGACCTTCTCGGCGCGCAGCAGATTCGGGCTGCCCAGCAGCAGGGTGCGCCCGTCGGCCCAGGTGCGAATGCCCAGCCCCACCAGGACTTCACACTCCTCGTGCGGCGGGATCACAATGTGCCGCTCCTCGGTGGAGCGGATCACCGCCTCGGCCAGCGGATGCCGCGAGTGCAGCTCCGAGCTGGCGGCGTAGGCGAGTACCTGCTCGGGCTCCCAATCCTTGTGAATGGCAACGATATTCGTTACCACAGGGCGGCCCACCGTGAGTGTCCCGGTCTTGTCGAACACGATGGCGTCGACCCGGCCGGCCTGCTCGAGGTGCGAGCCGCCCTTGATCAGGATCCCGCGCCGGGCACCGTTGCCGATCGCCGCGCTGATCGCCGTCGGCGTGGCCAGCCCGACCGCGCACGGGCAGGCAATCAGCAGCATCGTCATCGCGCGGCGGACGTCGCCGGTCACCAGCAGGGTGAACGCCGACAGGATGAACGACGCCGGCACGAAACGGCGGGAGAAGTTCTCGCCGACGGTCTGGATCGGGGCGCGGTCGTGCTGGGCCTCCTCGACGCGGCTGATGATCCGGCCGATCACGGTCTGGCTGCCGACCGCGGTGGCGCGCACCACCACCCGGCCGCGCACCACCACCGAGCCGGCGTGCACCGCCGTCCCGGCGATCACGCTGACCGGCAGGGTCTCGCCGATGATCGCCGACTGGTCGACGATGGCCTCGCCGTCGATGACCTCGCCGTCGACCGGGATCGCGACGTGGTCGTGGACGATCACCTCGTCGCCGAGTTGCACCGTATCGATCGGTACCTGCACCTCGGCTCCGTCGGGTAGCCGCACCCAGGCGGTGTCCTGACTGCCGCGCAGCAGATCCGAGATCGCGCGCCGGGTACGGCGCAGCGTCAGGTCCTGCAGGTACTCGCCGATGTTGAGCAGCCACAGCACGGTGAGCGCCACCACGTTCTCACGCAGTACCAGGCTGGCGATGGTCGCGGCCGTCACCAGCGCATCGGTGCCGGCCCGCCCGGATCGGATCGAGCGCAGCGCGCCGCGCAGGAACGGATAGCCCATGAAGACCGTCGCGCCGGTGGCGACCAGTTGGCCGCTCGGTCCCAGCAGCGGTGGCCGGGCGAACACGTAGCGGCGCAGGCCCAGCATCGCCAGCGCGGTGCCGCCGATCACCATGCGCAGCACATCGGTGTTGCGGATATCGGCCGAGCGCGGCGTGCGGGCCGGGATCAGGTCCGCCGCGACGTCGGCCGCATCGCGGATCGCGGCCAGGATCGCGTCGGTGTCGCAGCGCTGCGGGGAGTACCAGACCACCACCGAGCCGGTGCGCGGGTAGGCGTGCACCGTGCGCACCCCGTTGACCCGGCCGGCCGTCTCCTCGACTGCCACCGCGCGCCGCGAGTCGCCGCGGACCCAGGGGGTGCGCACCCGCATCCGGCCGGCAGCGTCGGAGACGACGATCAGCTCTGCGCTGTTGGCGGCGCTCACGTCGCCGCGATCAATGGTCGTGGTCGTGCGCGACGGCCACCGCCGGCGGGGTGGCCTCCTCGCCGAGGCGTTCGCGTGCCTCGGCGACCACGTCGGCCACCTTCAGCCGTGCCGACTCGGCGACCTCTTCGGCGCGCCGGGTGCCGCGCAGGCTCCACTCGGTGGCGGTCACCGCGGCTTCGTGCAGCGGCGCTTTCTCCAGCGCCCTGCGCACCACCTCATAGGCGCTCACCCCGACCAGCCCGGTGAACACCGTCGTGGCCGCTTTCGCCAGCAGTCCCTGCACCGCCATGAGTAATCCCCTTTTAGATCCTGGTTCTCGCCGGTGGTTCTCGCCGGCAGGAGCATCATCATATAAGCATTTATGCATGAATGCCAGGCCGCCGGATCGGGCCTGCCGCCGGGTCAGGCCAGGACCCGGGTCACCTTCTCGGTTTCCCGGCGACGCGCTTGGCGGTCCGGGTCCGGATTGCCGACCTGCACCAGCGAGGCGCCCACGGCGAAGACCGCCAGCATGTTGTCGATCAGCCGGGCCGGCGTCTGCCAGCCGTTGGCCGACCACACCCGATCGGCGGACGTCAGACCGGTTGCGGCCGCGGATTTCTCACACAGCGCCAGCACCTCGTCGGCGGACGATCCGGCCAGCGCGGCGCCGGGGGAGCGCTCGGGGTCGAGGTGGTCGCCGTGCACGCGTACCGCCGTCGCATAGTCGGTGAGACCCACCGGCAGATCCGCGGCCGGCCGGCCGAACGGGTCCAGCGACGCCACCACCACCTCCCCGCCGGTGCCGGCCACCGCCGCGTCGGCCTCGTCGAGTCGCTCCGCGGTGCACAGGGCGATATCGGCGTCGCCGCCGGATTCGAGCAGCACCTCGGCGCCGATCCACCACACCCCGAACATCACCGCCGCGGTCTGCCAGTGCGCCGGCAGCAATACCGCCACCCGGGCGCCCGGACCGGCGCCGAGTTCGTCACGCAGCAGGTTGCCGGTCTTGGCGGCCCAATTCGCCAGCGTGGCCGCCGACAACTCGATGCGTTCCCCGGTGGCGTCGTCGTAGTAGGTGATCCGTGGCCCCACCGGATCGGCGCGCATGATCGGATCAAGGATCGCCGAGCTGAGGTTGGTCACCTCAGCGACGTTAGTTCACGCATTGCGGGTCACCGGAACCCGCGGTCAGAATCGGTGACGCGGGCGGGATTTCGCTCACGCCGCCGTCTTGCACGCCGGAGATGCCGGCCACCTCGGCGTAGCCCCCGCCGCCCAGGCCCGAGCCCGGTCCGGTGTAGTCGTCGGCCAGCACGACACGCACCGCGCCGGCGGGCACCGACTCGTTGGACACCACCGGCAACCCGCCGAGGTCCTTGGCCACCGCCTGCGCGCCGGGGTCGTCGGTGTTGGCGGCCTGCACCTGGCTGGCGGGCACCCGGGCGGCCTCGTTGTTGCCGACCGCGCCGGTGCCGAATCCCTTGGCCCGCAGCACTCCCGAGACTGCGGCGGCCAAGCCGTTGATGTCGGTGTCGTTGTAGACGCTGGCGGTGGTGTGCTCCGGTTCGTATGCCAGCTGCTCGGTCTTGCCCTCGTCCTGGTCATGCAGCAGCCCGTCGACCCAGTCGGCCACCTGGCCCGGATCGACCCGCACCACACTCTGCATGCCGTCGTCGCTCCAGCCGGATTCCTCGAGCACCGGGATGGTGGCGAACGCGACCTTGCCGCCCGCCAGATCCTGCAGCTTGGTGACGAAATCCAGCACGTCCCAGCCCTCCGACAGCACCACTGAGCGCTGCACCGCCGCCTGCAGCCGCGACAGCGTGGCCGGGCTCGACAACGTCTTGCCGGAGATGACCTTGTGGGCCAGCGACGCCATCACCGCCTGCTGGCGGCGCACCCGGTCCAGGTCGCCGTGCGGCAGCTCGTGGCGTTGCCGCACGAAGCTCAGCGCCTGGGCGCCGCCGAGCCGCTGCCAGCCGGCCGGGAAATCCGCGCCGGAGAGTTCTTCGTAGACGGGCTCCCGCAGGCAGACGTCGACGCCGCCGAGCGCGTCGGTGATCAGCGAGAAGCCCAGTAGACCGATCTCGGCGTAGTGGTCGACGGTGACCCCGGTCAGCTCGGCCACGGTCTGGATCAGCGCCTCCCGGCCGGCCTGGGTGCCGCGGGCCTGGGCCTGGACCGGGTCCATCCCGGTTTCGACCAGCGCGTCGGCGGTCTCCAGCCGGGTGGCGCCGTAGACGCCGTTGATCTTGGTCTTGTCCAGCCCGGGCGCCGCCACGTAGGAGTCACGGGGGATCGAGATCGCGGTGGCCGACTTCCCGTTGTTGGGTATGCGGACCAAGATGATGGTGTCGGTGTTGGTGGCGTCGTCGTCGCCGACCCGCAGCTCCGCCAGTTCCTCGGGTGTCAGCGGGTTGCCGTGGGCGTCGGTGCGGCTGTCCATCCCGACCAGCAGGATGTCGACCGCGCCGTCGGATCCGCCTTGGCCCAGCGCCAGCGATGCGACGTGGAAGATGCCGTCCTCGAAAGACCGGACCTGGCTCCAGGCCACCCCGGTTCCCAGCAGGATGACAACGGCTGCCACGGTTGCGATCACACGTATCACACGTTGCGCAGGCATCACATCAGACTACTTGCGTCACAGCCGTATCGGCGGTAGCCGCGGTCGGCGTGCCAGACTCGGCACCGCGACGACGATGCAGAGTGGAGCCTGCGGAGCGATGAGGAGGAGTGGCGGTTAATGACAGTGACGCAGCGGATCGTCATCACCGGGGCCCGCGGCCAGCTCGGCCGGTTCCTGACCGGGCGCGCCGCCGAGGCGGGCCGAGACGTGCTGGCACTGTCCTCGGCGCAGTGCGACATCACCGATCCCGGCGCCGTCGACGCCGTTGACCTGCGCGCCGGTGACCTGCTGGTCAACTGTGCGGCCTACACCGCCGTCGACGCCGCCGAGACCGACCCTGAGGGCGCCCGCGCCGTCAACGCGGCTGGGCCGGGCCACCTGGCCGCCGCCTGCGCGCGGGCCGGCGCCCGGTTGATCCACATCTCCACCGACTACGTCTTCGACGGCGACTTCGGCGGCGCCCCGCCGCGCCCGTACGAGCCGGGCGATCCGACCCGGCCGCTGTCCGTCTACGGCGACACCAAACTGGCCGGCGAGAACGCGGTGCTGGCGGGGTCGCCGGATGCCCTGGTGGTGCGCACCGCCTGGGTCTACACCGGCGCCGCCGGCGGGTCGGACTTCGTCGCGGTGATGCGGGCCCGCGCCGAGGCCGGCGAGACGGTGGAGGTGGTCGACGACCAGATCGGCTCACCGACCTACGTCGGCGACCTGGCCGACGCGCTACTGCGGCTGGCCGAGGCGTGGCCGGCCGCGCGACTGCTGCACGCCGCCAATGCCGGCGCGGTGAGCCGCTACGAACAGGCCCGCGCGGTGTTCACCGCGCTCGGCGCCGACCCCGACCGGGTGCGTCCGGTCAGCAGCACCGCCAACCCCCGCCCGGCGACCCGGCCGGCCTACTCCGCGTTGTCGGGGGTCGACTCGGCCCGGGCCGGCCTGGCGCCGCTGCGCCCATGGCGCGATGCGTTGGCCGCCGCGGTGGCCAGCTAACCTCTACGCCGTGAGTGAGGCCCTGCCGGTGGTGACGGTGACCTATTCGCCGGGATGGCATCTGGACCGCTTCCTGGCGTCCTTGTCGTTGGCAACCGACCGTCCGGTGCAGGTGGTGATGGCCGACAACGGGTCGACCGACGGTGCGCCGCAGGAAGCCGTGCAGCGCTATCCCAACGTGGAACTGCTGGTCACCGGGGCGAATCTGGGTTATGGCGGAGCGGTCAACCGGGCGGTGTCCAAGCTCGGCGGCAACGACGAGTGCGGTGAATTCTTCATCGTGGCCAATCCGGACGTGCAGTGGGGGCCCGGCAGCATCGACGCGCTGCTGGAGGCGGCCGCCCGCTGGCCGGACGCGGCCACGCTGGGTCCACTGATCCGCGAGCCCGACGGCTCGGTCTACCCCTCGGCGCGGCAGCTGCCGAGCCTGATCCGCGGCGGTATGCACGCCGTGGTGGGTCCGCTGTGGCGGAACAACCCCTGGTCGCGGGCCTACCGGCAGGAACGCCTGGAACCCAGCGAGCGCCCGGTGGGGTGGCTGTCGGGCGCCTGCCTGCTGGTGCGCCGCACCGCCTTCGACGCGATCGGCGGCTTCGACGAGCGCTACTTCCTCTACATGGAAGACGTGGACCTAGGAGACCGGCTGGGCCGGGCCGGCTGGCTCAACGTCTATGTCCCGGCCGCCGAAGTGCTGCACCAGAACGGCCACGCCACCGGCAAGGACCCGGCGGCCAACCTGGCGGCGCACCACCGCAGCACCTACACCTATCTGGCCGACCGGCACACCGGGTGGTGGCGGGCGCCGCTGCGCGCGACCATGCGGGGGGCGCTGGCGGTGCGCTCACACCTGGCGGTGCGCAACGCTCGCCGCAAACTGACGAGGGGACGCCCGTGACACTCAGCCAAGTCGACGCGGTCGTGCTGGTCGGCGGCAAGGGCACCCGGCTGCGGCCGCTGACGCTGTCGGCGCCCAAACCGATGCTGCCGACCGCCGGTCTGCCTTTCGTGACGCACCTGCTGTCGCGGATCGCCGCAGCCGGCATCGAGCACGTCATCCTCAGCACCTCCTACAAGCCGGCGGTGTTCGCGCAGGAATTCGGTGACGGGTCCGCGCTGGGCCTGCAGATCGACTATGTGACCGAGGACGAGCCGCTGGGCACCGGCGGCGGTATCGCCAACGTCGCGCCCAAACTGCGCCACGACACCGCGATGGTGTTCAACGGCGACGTGCTCTCCGGGGCGGACCTGGCCGAGCTGTACGCCTACCACCGTGAGCATCAGGCCGAGGCCACCCTGCATCTGGTGCGGGTCGGTGACCCGCGCGCGTTCGGGTGCGTGCCCACTGACGACGGCCGCGTCACCGCGTTCCTGGAGAAGACCGAGGACCCGCCGACCGACCAGATCAACGCCGGCTGCTATGTGTTGTCGCGCAACGTCATCGACCGCATTCCGCGCGGCCGGGCGGTCTCGGTGGAGCGCGAGGTGTTCCCGGCGCTGCTCTCGGACGGGGTCAAGGTCTGCGGCTACGTCGACACCAGCTACTGGCGCGACATGGGCACCCCCGAGGACTTCGTGCGCGGCTCGGCGGATCTGGTGCGCGGGATCGCGCCGTCACCGGCGCTGGGCGGCCGGCGCGGCGAGTCGCTGGTGCACGACGGCGCCGCAGTGGCGCCGGGCGCGGTGCTGATCGGCGGCACGGTCGTCGGGCGCGGCGCCGAGATCGGCCCCGGCGCCCGGCTGGACGGCGCGGTGATCTTCGACGGTGTGAAAGTCGAAGCGGGCAGCGTGATCGAACGCTCGATCATCGGGTTCGGCGCCCGGATCGGGCCGCGCGCGCTGATCCGCGACGGGGTGATCGGCGACGGCGCCGACATCGGGGCGCGCTGCGAATTGCTGCGCGGCGCACGGGTGTGGCCGGGGGTCTCGATCCCGGATTGCGGGATCCGCTACTCCAGCGACATCTGAGCCCGGTCTCCCCGCTGACGCTGCGCTCGGTGTCAACCGATGCGGGTGGTGGCGACGGCCCGCCCCACCAGATACCGCAGCGCGTCGTCGGCATCCGGCGGCAGCGCGTCGACCGGCCACCAGCGCAGGTCGACCGACTCGTCACTGATCCCGATCTGCGCCCCGGCCGGCGCGTGCGCCACGAACTGCAGGTCCAGATGCCGGGTGGGGATCCCCAGTGAGCAGGTCACCGGGTGCACATGCACGGCCGCCAGCTGCGGCTCCAGCCGCAGCCCGGCGATGCCGGATTCCTCGGTGGCTTCACGCATTGCCGCGGCGACGATATCGGCGTCGGAGTCCTCGCAGTGCCCGCCGAGTTGCACCCAGCGGCCGACCCGCGGATGCAGCGTCAGCAGCGCGTGTTCACCGGTGTGGTCGAGCACCAGCGCAGAAGCGGTGATGTGGCCGGGCACGCATTCGCGCGCGCACGCATCGGGCCGGGCTGTCAGGAACGCCAGCACCGCGTGGCGCAGTGCGTCCTGCGCGAAATCCGGTGCGGCCCACCCGATCAGCGCCTCGACGGCGGAGTCGTGCGTGCTCACCGGCGTACCAGCAGGTCATCGACGGCGGCCGGCGACCGGGGTTCGGGCGGCTCGGCGGCATACCCGATAGCGATGGCGCCCAACGGTTCCCAGTCCGCCGGCAGATCCAGTTCGGCCCGTACCAGATCCGGTGTGAAGATGGTGGACCCGATCCAGCAACTGCCGACACCGCGCACCGCCAGCGCCACCAGCAGCGCCTGAACCGCGGCACCGACCGCGACGGTGAACATGGTGTGTTCGGCGGCGGTGCGGGCCGCGTCGGGGTAGTCATGCGCCCCGTCGGGAACCATCACCGGGATGACGACTTCAGGTGCCTCGTAGAGGATCCGGCCGCGCGCGACCCGGGCCTCGACGGCCTCGGGGGATTTGCCGTCGCCGGCCAGGTCGGCGCGCCACTTGTCGGCCATGGCGTCGAGCAGCCGGGTCCGCACACCCGGGCTCTGCAGCCAGACGAACCGCGTCGGCCGGGTGTGGTGGGGCGCCGGGGCGGTCAGCGCCTCGGCGATGGCGTCGGTGATCGTCTCGGCCGGCACCGGCTCGGCGGAGAACGCGCGCACCGAGCGGCGCAGCAGCTGGGCTTGCCGGCGTCCGGCCTCGATGGCCTCGGCGGTGCCGAGCCAGAACAGGTCCTCGGGCCCGGAGCGCACCAGCGCGGCCGCGGTGGATCCGTCGTCGGGACTGACGACACCGCGCACCACCGCCACCGGGACGTCGGTGAGCTTGCCCTTGACCAGGTCGGCGGCGGCGGCGAGCTCGTCGGCGACGGCAACCTCGGTGACGACGAGCTCGTTGCCGTGCCGGTCGACGGCGCCGGCGTAGCCGTTGAGCACGGTCAGGCCGGACGCCCCGATCGCGACGTCGATCTGCCCATGGCGCCAGGCACGACCCATCGTGTCGGTGATCAGCACCGCGACGTCGACGCCGAGCCGCTCGGCCAGCCGGGCGCGCAACGTCGCGGCGCTGCCGTCGGGATCGACCGGCAGCAGCGCGAGTTCGTCGGAGCCGACGTTGGAGCCGTCCACGCCGGCGGCGGCCTGCACCAGCCCGAGCCGATTCTCGGTGATCCAGGTGCGGCCCTTGCGGGCCAGCACGCGCACCGCCTCGGCCTCGACCAGTTGCCGGCGCAGCGCGTCACGCGCCTCGGGGTCGTGGGGCGCCGGCACGATCCGGCCCTCGCACTTGGACACCACTTTGCTGGTGACGACCACGATGTCGCCGTCGGCCAGCCACGGCGCGGCCTGCGCCAGCGCACCCGCCAGATCGTCACCCGGCCGGAACTCGCCCAAGCCGGTGACCGGCAGGATCTGAACCTTGGCGGCACTGCCGTGTTCGCCGCGACCCGTCACGGTGACACGCCCGCGACATCCAGCCCGGCGCGCACCATCTCGGCCGTCGCCGCCGGATCGGTCATCAGCAGCGGGGCGCTGCGCACGGTGATACCGGCCGGCTCGTCGGCGGTGGCTTCGCCCTCGTGCACCAGCCAGTAGTCGAGGATCCCGGTCCCGCTGCGCGACCCGTAATGCTGACCCACGGCGTGTGAGCTGGACTCCAGACCGATCACGCTCAGGCAGGTGTCGGCCATGCCGCGCAACGGTTTTCCGGCGATGATCGGCGAGTAGCCGACGACCGGCGCCGGGGTGGACCGCAGCGCTGCCCGGATGCCGGGAATGGCCAGGATGGCGCCGATGCTCACCACCGGATTCGACGGCGCCAGCAGCACGATGTCGGCGTCGGCGATGGCCTCGAGGACTTGCGGTGTCGCGTTGGCCTTCTCGGCGCCCACGAAGCCGAATCCGTGCGTGGGCACCTCGGCGCGGTAGCGCACCCACCACTCCTGGAAGTGGATCGCACGCTGGGTGTCGTCGGCGGGATCGGTGATCACGACATGGGTTTCACAGCTGTCGTCGGTGACTGGCAGCAGCCTCGCGCCGGGCTGCCAGCGGTCGCACAGCGCCGCGGTCACCTCCGTCAGCGGGTAGCCGCCGCGCAGCGCCTGGGTGCGCACCAGATGGGTGGCGAGGTCACGGTCGCCGAGACCGAACCAGTCCGGTTGCATCCCGTAGCGGGCCAACTCCTCCATCGCGTGCCAGGTCTCGTCGCGGTGACCCCAGCCGCGCTCGGGGTCCACCCCGCCGCCCAGCGTGTACATACAGGTGTCCAAGTCCGGGCAGATGCGCACCCCGTGCATCCAGGCGTCATCGCCGACGTTGACGACGGCGGTCAACTCGTGTGCCGTAGCGTCGGCCTCGCCGAACCGGCCCAGGCCCAGCAACTTCTGCACGCCGAGCAGGAACTTCGCGCCGCCGACCCCGCCGACGAGAACCGTGACCTTCACAGCGCACGACAGTACCGTTGACGTGGCCGCGACCGGTGTGGCGGACCGCCACAGCGGGCCGCCCGGCCGGCCCCGGTAAGACACGCCGAAACGGGGGTGTGGGCTAGATGACACGGACTCGCCGGTCTCGGACACGTCCGAAATCGGTCACGAGATGGTAAGGAATTTCGCCATTCGGCTTGACCGGACCAGTCATCCCGTGTCTAATCACATCAGTGTCATTTCGCGGTTGGCCAGCCGATTTCGGTGTCGCAGACCGAGATTCGATCACATGTTCGAATTGGGATGCAGAGCATCGCAATACGGGCGACACATCAGAATCGCGCAACCAGGTGAGGAGCGGAGCATGTCCTATGAGCACCTTTGGGGCGTAATGGGAGCGACACCGCATGCCAATACCGGATTCATGGCACCAGCCGAGGCCGACCCGGCGCCCAGCCGGCCACACCTGAGCCTGGTCCCGGAGCTCGACGACTACGACGAGTTCGACCCGTTCGACCCGGCCTCGGCCACCAATGAGCAGTGGCAGGACCGCGCGCTGTGCGCGCAGACCGACCCGGAGGCCTTCTTCCCGGAGAAGGGCGGCTCCACCCGCGAGGCCAAGAAGATCTGCCAGCGGTGCTCGGTGCGCAGCGAGTGCCTGGAATACGCGCTGGCGCACGATGAGCGATTCGGCATCTGGGGCGGCCTGTCCGAGCGGGAGCGCCGTCGCCTCAAGCGCGGCATCATCTGAGCGCGCCGCACACCGCCGTCGGCCGCTAGTCCTCGATCGTCGGATCGATGACGGTGGGCTCGACATCCAAGTAGGTGGCGACCTGAGCCACCAGGATCTCGTGCAATAAATCCCCGAGTTCCACGCTGTCATTCGCGCGTTGCTCGATCGGCTTGCGGAACAACAGTATTCGCGCCCGTGTCGGGTTACCCCGGACATCCACCCCGGCAGGTATCAAGCGAGCCAGCGGAATCGGCCCATCGGCGACCACCTCCGGGGGCCACTGCACACTGTCGGGATCCTTGGCGGCGATCCGGGGAATCTCGTCGACGGCGACGTCGAGCGCCGCCAGCCGTTGTTTCCAGCGTTGCTCGATGGGCTCGTAGGCCTCCAGCACCGCCATGTCGAACCGTTCGGCCCGGGTGCGCCAGCCGGGCACCGTCGGCGGCAGCAGCGGTCCGCGGGGTTCGCGGCCGCGCCATGGACGACGCGTGGCGATCACGAAAGAAGATGGTAACGGTTGCGCATAGGGTCGCCGCGCGTTGCGCGTGTCCGGCGCCACGGGGATGCGCCGCCACGATAGCCTCGACCGCGTGAAGGTTCCCCGCCGCTGCTGCCGGCCAGGGTGTCCGCACTATGCGGTGGCGACGTTGACGTTCGTCTACTCGGACTCCACCGCCGTGGTGGGCCCGCTGGCGACCGCCGCCGAGCCGCATTCGTGGGACCTGTGTTTCAGCCACGCCGGCCGGATCACCGCCCCGCGCGGCTGGGAACTGGTCCGCCACCCCGGCCCGTGGGTGTCCCCCGAGGAGGACGACCTGATCGCGCTCGCCGAAGCGGTGCGCGAGGGCCGGTCCGGCCAAGCCGCGCCGGCCAACGGGTGGTATCCGCAGGCCGGCCCGGCGGATACCGGCTCGCGGGGCGCGCCCGGCGGCGGCGTACTGGCGCCGCCCGGCCCGCCGGGCAAGAGCAACGGCAGGCGTCGCGGCCACCTGCGCGTGTTGCCGGACCCTTCGGACTGATCGGACGTTCCGGGCTACGCTTGAGCGTCAAGAGTCCACTTCGTCAGGAGCCCTGTCCATGTCTCGGCCCGCTGCGGCTGTCCACCGTGTGATCAAGGCGTACGACGTACGTGGTCTGGTCGGTTCGGAGATCGATGAATCCCTGGTCGCCGAGGTCGGCGCCGCGTTCGCCCGGCTGATGGCCAACGAGGGTGCCCGGCAGGTGGTGATCGGCCACGACATGCGGGACAGCTCGCCCCCGCTGTCGGCGGCGTTCGCCGAGGGGGTGATCGCCCAAGGCCTCGACGTGATCCGGATCGGGCTGGCCTCCACCGATCAGCTCTACTTCGCCTCCGGGTCGTTGGACTGCCCGGGGGCGATGTTCACCGCCAGCCATAATCCGGCCGCCTACAACGGCATCAAGCTGTGCCGGGCGGGCGCCAAGCCGGTCGGCGCCGACTCCGGCCTGGACCGGATCCGCGATGAGCTGATCGCCGGGGTGGCGCCCGATGCCGACCGGGCCGGATCCCGCGGGACCGTCTCCGACCGCGACGTGCTGGCCGACTACGCGGCGTTCCTGCACTCCCTGGTCGACATCTCCGGCGGGCGCCCGCTGCGGGTGGCCGTGGACGCCGGCAACGGCATGGCCGGACACACCGCTCCGGCGGTGTTCGGTTCGCTGCCGGCGATCACGTTGCTGCCGCTGTACTTCGAGCTCGACGGGACCTTCCCCAACCACGAGGCCAATCCGCTGGACCCGGCCAACCTGGTCGACCTGCAGGCGTTCGTCCGCGACAGCGGCGCCGATATCGGGCTGGCCTTCGACGGCGACGCCGACCGGTGCTTCGTGGTCGATGAGCGCGGCGAGCCGGTTTCGCCGTCGGCGGTGACCGGCCTGGTCGCCGCGCGGGAACTGGCCCGCGAACCCGGCGCGACGGTGATCCACAACCTGATCACCTCCCGCGCGGTGGCCGAACTGGTGGCCGAGCGCGGCGGCACGCCGCTGCGGTCACGGGTCGGACACTCCTATATCAAGGCGATGATGGCCGAGACCGGCGCCATCTTCGGCGGGGAACACTCGGCGCACTACTACTTCCGGGACTTCTGGGGGGCCGACTCGGGGATGCTGGCAGCGCTGCACGTGCTGGCCGCGCTCGGCGAGCAGCAGCGGCCGCTGTCGGAGCTGACCGCCGACTACCAGCGTTACGCGGCCTCCGGCGAGATCAACTACACCCTGGCCGACGGCGTCGACGCGCAGGCCTATGCGGATGCCGTGGTCGCGTCGTTCGGCGAGCAGGCGTCCGTCGACCATCTCGACGGGGTGACCGTCGACCTGGGCGGCGGCAGCTGGTTCAACCTGCGCAGCTCCAACACCGAACCGCTGCTGCGGCTCAACGTGGAGGCCCCCGATTCCGCCGCGGTCGATGCGGTGGTGGCCCAGGTCACCGAACAGGTCGAGGCCGTCACCGCAGCCGAGAAGTCACGGCCGTGAACGCGTTCCCCGGGTCCTTCCCGACGACCGTCGATCTCGACGACGCCGAGGCGTTGCTGGCCGCTGACCGCGACGGGGCGCTGTGGGCCGCGTCGATGGCCGGGGCGCAGGTGCGCGCCACCGCCGCCGCGGTCGCCGAGGGCGCCCTGGACACCGTGCGCGGCGACATCCGGGACTTTCCGGCGCGCACCCTGATCTGGGTGGCGACCCGCGGCGCGGCGGCGACGGCGGGCAGCCTGCTGGCCGCGGCCCGGGGGGATTCGGCTCGCGAACCGCTGGTGCGGGCCGGCGAGGCCCCGGCCTGGATGGGCTCGCTGGACGTGCTGGTGGTCGCCGGCGATGACCCGGGAGATCCCGCGCTGGTCGCCGCGGCCGCCGCCGGGGTGCGCCGCGGCGCGCGGGTCGTGGTGGCCGCGCCCTACCAGGGCCCGTTGCGCGATGCCACGGCCGGCCGGGTCGCGGTGCTCGAGCCGCGGGTCGGGGTCCCCGACGAATTCGGGCTGCCTCGCTACCTGGCCGCCGGGCTTGCCGTGCTGGAGGCCGTGGAGCCGGAGAATCCCGCCGCGCAGATCGACCTGGGCGCGCTGGCCGACGAACTGGATGCCGAGGCGCTGCGCAACAGCGCCGGACGCGAGCTGTTCACCAACCCAGCGAAGATCCTGGCCGACCGGATCGTCGGCCGCGACGTCGCCCTGGCCGGTGACTGCGCGGCATCACTGGCACTGGCCCGGCACGGTTCGGCGATGATGCTGCGGATCGGGCGGACCGCGGTGGCGGCGACCGGGCTGGCCGACGCGGTGAGCGCGCTGCGTGCCCGGGCCGCGGACGGCGCCGGCGGATCCGCTGATATTTTTCATGACGAGCAGATCGACGGGCCGGCTGCAGAGCGGCTGCGAGTGCTGGCCCTGGCACTGTCGGCCGAGCGGACGGTGGTGGCGGCCCGGATCAGCGGGCTGCACGATGTCGACCTGATCGGCGCCGGGGACGTGCCGCTGGCACCGGCGGCAGCCGAGGACACACCGGGTGCGGCGGCCGTGCCGGCACCGGGCGGACCGGGCCGGGCCGAGCAACAGCTTGCGGTACTGGCCGTGCGGTTGGAGATGGCCGCCGCCTACGTGCGACTTTTACGAGGTTGACGGGAACAGTGGAACCACTACGCGGCGCGATACGGACCTACGCCTGGGGATCGCGGACCGCCATCGCCGAGTTCACCGGGCGGCCGGTCCCGGCGGCGCACCCGGAGGCCGAGCTGTGGCTGGGCGCCCACCCCGGCGACCCGGCCTGGCTGGAGACTCCCGACGGCGAGGTGTCGCTGCTGGAGGTCTTGACCGCCGACTGGGAGGGCCAGCTCGGGCCGGTGGCCCACGCCCGCTTCGGTGACCGGCTGCCGTTTTTGGTCAAAGTGCTCGCCGCCGACGAGCCGTTGTCGCTGCAGGCCCACCCCAGCGCCATGCAGGCGATCGAGGGCTATGAGCGGGAGGAGCGGCTCGGGGTTCCGGTGTCCTCGCCGATCCGCAACTACCGCGACACCAGCCACAAACCCGAACTGCTGGTGGCGTTGCAGCCGTTCGAGGCGCTG
This sequence comes from Mycobacterium sp. pW045, assembly GCF_041287085.1. Classification (NCBI taxonomy): domain Bacteria; kingdom Bacillati; phylum Actinomycetota; class Actinomycetes; order Mycobacteriales; family Mycobacteriaceae; genus Mycobacterium; species Mycobacterium sp. pW045. Next base: position 354,194 of record NZ_JBGGKU010000003.1, read on the forward strand.
GCCGGCTTCCGGCCCGCGGCGCGCACCGTCGAGTTGCTGCGGGCGCTGGCGGTCTCGGACCTCGATCCGTTCATCGACCTGCTCGGCGGCCAGACCGCCGGCGATCGCCCCGCCCTCGATCCCGCCGATGCCCAGTCCGACGCCGACGGGCTGCGGGCGCTGTTCACCACCTGGATCACCGCGCCCCAGCCCGACCTCGACGTGCTGGTTCCCGCGGTACTCGAGGGGGCCATCCAATACCTGCATTCGGAGGCCGGCGAATTCGCAGCCGAGGCCAAGACCGTGCTCGAACTCGGTGAGCGCTATCCGGGCGACGCCGGCGTGCTGGCCGCGCTGCTGCTCAATCGGATCAGCCTGGCGCCCGGCGAGGCCATCTTCCTGCCGGCCGGCAACCTGCACACCTACTTGCACGGGGTCGGGCTGGAGGTGATGGCCAACTCGGACAACGTGCTGCGGGGCGGCCTGACGCCCAAGCACGTCGACGTGCCCGAGTTGCTGCGGGTGCTGGACTTCACCCCGACCACCGAGGAGGCGCTGCGGCCGGCGATCCACTCCGACGGCCCCGAGGTGGTCTACCAGACCCCGGCCGAGGAGTTCGCGGTGTCCCGGTTGACGCTGGACGGCGCCCACCTCGGTCATGAGCTGGACGCTCCGGCCCACCATGACGGTCCGCAGATCCTGCTGTGCACCGAAGGCTCGGTCACCGTGCACGCCAAGTCGGGGAGCCTGATCCTGCGCCGCGGCGAGTCGGCCTGGGTCCCCAGCGACGACGGGCCGATCCGCCTGCTGGCCCAGCAACAGGCCGTGCTGTTCCGCTCGACGATAGGTCTGTGAGTGTCGACCTCCGGCAGCACCAGGGCGATCCTGGCGGCGCTGCTGGCCAACGCCGGGATCGCGGTCGCGAAGTTCACCGGGTATCTGATCACCGGCAGCGCCGCCATGCTCGCCGAGGCGGTGCACTCGGTGGCCGACACCTCCAACCAGGCGCTGCTGCTGTTCGGCCAGCGCGCCGCCGCCAAGGCCCCCGACGAGCTGCATCCGTTCGGATACGGCCGCAGCCGCTACTTCTGGTCGTTCGTGGTGGCGCTGGTGCTGTTCAGCCTGGGCTCGATGTTCGCGCTGTACGAGGGCTACAAGAAGGTCCACCACCCGGTCGAGTTGAGTTCGCCGGTGGTGGCGATCGTGATCCTGGTGGTGGCGATCGGGATGGAGACATTCAGTTTTCGCACCGCGGTGGTGGAGTCGCGCCCGTTCAAGGGGGAGGGCAGCTGGCTGCGGTTCCTGCACACCTCACGTACCCCGGAGCTTCCGGTGGTGCTGCTGGAGGACACCGCGGCGTTGATCGGCCTGGTGCTGGCGTTGACGGGTGTGGGCCTGAGTGTGGTCACCGGCAACCCGGTGTGGGACGGCGTGGCAACGCTGGGCATCGGCGTGCTGCTGGGCGTCGTTGCGGTGTTCTTGATGGTCGAGATGCACAGCCTGCTGATCGGTGAGGGCGCCACGCTCGCCGAGGACCGGGCCATCCGCGCGGCGCTGGAGCAGACCCGTAACGTCACCCGGCTGATCCACATCCGCACCCTGTATCTGGGGCCCGACGAGATGCTGGTGGGCGCCAAGATCGCGCTGCCTCCGCAGCTGGATCTGGCCGCCGTCGCCGCCACCATCGACGATGCCGAAGCCAACGTCCGCAGGGCGGTCCCGGCAGCCCGGGTGATCTACCTCGAACCCGACCTGGACCGCGCCGCTGTGCCAGACTCGCGGCAGCAGAAAGGTTGATTGCTTTGTCCAGCTTCTCCTACCGGCAGCTCATCGCGGCCTGTCAGGCCGGCGGTGCCAGCACGCTGAGCGTGTACACCGAGCTGGCCCCCGCCGGCGGGCCGCATGCCGCGATCAGCCCGGCCCACCGCGCCGGACGTGGCCCGTCGGCGATCGCCCAGGAGACCCGGCTGATCGACGGCAATCCGACCGCGTCGGTGATCATCGACGACAACCAGAGCCAGATCCAGCGGGTGGAAGCCGCGATCCTGCAGGGCATCCGCGATCAGCATCCGGTGCTGGGCCGGGTGCCGCGGTTGGAGGTGTGCTACGACGGCTGCCGGACGGTCTACACCGATCTTGAGCTGCCGCAACGGATTTTCGACGGCCACTTTTTGACCGGCTCGATCGGCGGCAAGCCGGCGATCGCCCACCCGGCCTATCGGGCCGCACGCGAGAGCACTCCGGAGAATGCCCGCGCCGTGGCCGAGTTGAGCCCGGGCAGCCTGGTTTTCGGTGCGATCGACGCCGCCCGCGGCACCGGCCAGAGCCGCTTCCGCGGCGTGCTGTCCGGCGAGATCATCGGGGTGCTCGTCGACGGTGCGCCGACGGACTCGCGCGCCGCGGCCGAGTCCGGTGTCTGCTGCAGCCGCATCATTCGCACCCAGGTGCTGAGCTTCGCCGCACTGCGGCAACTGCGCTTCGACTGCGGCATCGCCGGGGATGAGGCCGGCCGCGCGCTGCTGGCCGCCTACGCGCTGGCGGGGCTGACCCGCGCCAACTCCGAGCTGAGCATCCGGGCCAACTGCGACCTGGTCGAGACCGGCCCGACGACGCTGAAGCTCGACGCCCGCGACGGCGAATTCGTCGAGTTGGCGGCGCTGTCGATCGAGCAGGCCGACGAACTGCTGGAGCGCGCGCTGGTGGAGGCCAATCGGGAGGCCGACATCAGCTGGCGCGGCCAGGTGCTGACTGTCGCCGGTGATTCCGGCGCCTACGCCGCGGCCCAGAACGGCGGAGTGGCGCAGCAGGAACCGGCCGCGCAGCAGCCGCGCCACTTCCGGTTGCCGCACTTCATCGCCGAGCGGCGGCTCAGCTCGCGGCGCTGAGCAGCAGCCGCGCCGACTTCTCCAGCCGGTCGGCGATCTGCTGGTAGGAGCCGTACCCCATCCCGGCCCGCACCAGCGCCCCGGAGTAGAGCAGCTCCAGTGAGTCGACCAGGTCCGGATCGCCGCCGGGGCCCACCGCGGTGGCCAGTCGGTCATGGATCTCGGTACCGATCCGGCGGCGCAGGTGCTCGACGTCCGGGGCGCTGCCGAGCAGCGCAGCGGTGACCGCACCGGCCAACTCGGCTTCGTCGGCGACCAGCAGCGCGATGTGGCGCAGCACGGTGACGACCCGGACCGTGCGGTCGGGCGAGTCGACCGTCGGGGCCGGTGCCAGGGCCAGCCGACGCCAGAAGATCTCGGCGACCAGATGCTCTTTCGACGAGAAGTAGGTGTAGGCGGTGGCGGCGCCGATCCCGGCCTCGGCGGCCACCATGCGAATCGTCAGGCCGGAGAATCCCTCCCGGCCCAGCACCGTCATCGTGGCGCGGCTCAGCCGCTCCACGGTGTCAGCCTGTTTGGCGGTCAGCCGACGACGCGTCGACTCCCGAGCCACCGGACTGGACACATGTCTGGACGCTACTACAACAGCGCAGCGCACGCTAGCGTAGTTTGCCTGCATGGCATCCCATGAGACCCAGCGACTGTTCGACCTGGCCGGCCGGGTGACCGGCTTCATGCCCGAGGACGAGGGCCGGGCGCTTCACCGGGCCGCGGTCGATGCGCTCGACGGCGGCGTGGCGGTCGAGATCGGTACCTACTGCGGCAAATCCACCGTGCTGCTCGGCGCCGCGGCGCTCGAACGGCACAGTGTGCTCTACACCGTCGACCACCATCACGGATCCGAGGAGCACCAACCGGGCTGGGAGTACCACGACGTCACCATGGTCGACCCGCACAGCGGCCGGTTCGACACGCTGCCGGCGTTCCGGCGCACCCTCGATCAGGCCGGCCTCGACGACACCGTGGTGGCGGTGGTGGGCAAGTCCAGCGTGGTGGCCCGCGGCTGGCGCACCCCGCTGCAGCTGCTGTTCATCGATGGCGGCCACAGTGAGGCGGCCGCGCAGCAGGACTTCGACGGCTGGGCGCGCTGGGTCGACCGGGGCGGGGTGCTGGTGATCCACGACGTCTTCCCCGATCCGGCCGACGGTGGTCAGGCGCCCTACCAGATCTATTGCCGGGCAATCGAAAGTCGGCAGTTCGAGCCGGTGTCACAGACGGGGTCGCTGCGGGTGCTGCGGCGCACGTCCGGCGTTGCCGGCGACGACGTCTAGCGCGGCAGTTCGGCGCAGGCGCAGTCGTAGTCGCCTTCCAGCCCGCGGGGCAGGTCGGTGCCGCGGAAGATCCCGGCGCCGGCGGTGGTGTCCGACAGCGCGTCGGCGGCCAGGATGACGGCGGCCCCGGTCCAGGTGGTGCGCTCCACCGGCCAGCGTTTTCCGTCGGTGAAAACCAGGCCGGTCCAATAGGATCCGTCCGCCTCGCGCAGGTGCTGCATCGCCGCGAACTGGTTGCGGGCCGCATCGGACCAGCCCATCGCGTCCAATGTCAGCACCAGCTCACAGGTTTCGGCGCCGGTTACCCACGGCCGATCATCGACGCAGCGGATACCGAGGCCGTCGACCACGAAGGCGTCCCAGCGTGCGGCGATCCGTTCATCGGCCGCCGGGCCGCGCAGCGCTCCGGTGAGCACCGGGTAGTACCAGTCCATCGCGTGATGCGGTTTCTCGGTGAACGCGCCCGGGTGGGCGGTGATCGCGTGCCCGAGTCGGCCCAGCGCCACCTCCCACTCCGGTTGCGGCGCGCCGAGATAGTCGGCGAGGGCGAGCGCGCAGCGGATGCTGTGGTAGATGCTGGCGCATCCGGTCAGCAACGCCTCGGGGACCGGGCCGGCCGGTGACGCCGCCCAGCAGATCTCCCCGGAGCCGCGCTGCAGCCCCAGCACGAAGTCGATCGCGGCCGCCACCGTCGGCCACATGGCCGCGGCGAACGACCGGTCTCCGGTGATCAGCACGTGGTGCCAGACGCCGGTGGCGATGTAGGCGCAGAAGTTGCTGTCGCTGTTGGCGTCCTCGATCGCACCGGCCCGCAACTGAATCGGCCACGACCCGTCGGCACGCTGGGACTCCCGAGACCAGTCGAACGCCGCGCGGGCGGGCTCGATCAGTCCGGCCGCGGTGAGCGCCATCGCGCATTCGACGTGATCCCAGGGGTCGGTGTGCCCGGTCGCCGACCACGGAATCGCCCCGGATGATTCCTGCACCGCGACGATCGAGGCGGCGGTCTGGCGGCACTGCTGCGGGGTGAGCACGCCGGGAACGCCCGGCGCGCCGATCTCAGCGGGGCGCACGGGTGCCCGCCGAGGTGGGGAAGTCGGCCTTGAAGTCGGCCGTTGCGTCAGCTTTGGTGAAATACATCGCGACGCTCTTGCCGAGCACCGGATTGAGCACCGCTTCGGCGACCCGGGTGACCGGCGGCCGCGACATCATGTCCCAGACCAGCAGCTTGTGGTAGGCCGACACCAGGGGATGGTCCGAATTATTGACCCCCACAGCGCATTTGAGCCACCAGAACGGGGCGTGCAGCCCGTGGGCGTGATGCGATCCGGTGAATCGCAGCCCGGCTCCGGTGATCTTGCTGCGCAGCGCGGACGCCCGGTAGATCCGGATGTGACCGCCCTCGTTGCTGTGGTACTCGTCGGAGAGCAGCCAGCAGACCTGCTCGGGCAGCCAGCGGGGTACGCTCACCGCCAGCGTGCCGCCGTCGGCGAGCACCCGGATCAGCTCGGCGATCGCGGCACCGTCAGCCGGGACGTGCTCGAGGATCTCCGAGGCGATCACGACATCGAAGGCGCCGTCGGGGTAGGGCAGTGCCAGCGCGTCACCGACCACCGCGCGCGCCGACGCGCCCGCCGGAGCCTCCCCGGCCTCGGCCATCGCGGCGAACATGGTTGCGACACCGTCGATCTCGTCGGCGTCCTGGTCGAACGCGGTGACGTCGGCGCCGCGGCGGTAGGCCTCGAACGAATGCCGTCCGGCGCCGCAGCCCACGTCGATCACCGTCGTCCCGGCTCCGATCCCCAGCCGGTCGAAGTCGACGGTCAACACGGTGCCGCGCTCCGCTGGATCGCGTCGCGGTAGACGGCGACGGTCTGGGCGGCGACGGCCGGCCAGCTGTAGACGTCCAGGGCGCGGCGGCGGCCCGCCGCGCCGAGCCGACGGCGCCGTTCGGGGTCGTCGAGCAGCATGCCCAGTGCCTGCGTCAGCGCCGCCGCGTCGCCGGGGGGCACCAGCTGCGCGCAGGCGCCGTCGTCGCCGAGCACCTCGGGCAGGGCGCCGGCCCGGCTGGCCACCACCGGGGTGCCGCTGGCCATCGCCTCCACCGCCGGCAACGAGAACCCCTCGTAGAGCGAGGGGATGCAGACCAGTTCGGCAGCAGCCAGCACCGCCGCCAGTTCGGCGTCGGTCAGGCCGCTGGAGACCGTCACGATGTCGGCGATGCCGAGTTCGGCGATGAGCTTCTCGGTCACCCCGCCCCGTTCCAGCTTGGCCACCAGCTGCAGCTCCACGTCGCGCTCGGTGCGCAGTTCGGCCACCGCCGCCAGCAGATGCGCCACCCCCTTGAGCGGCACGTCGGCGCTGGCGATCGCCACGATGCGCCCGGCGACCCGCGGCCCTTCGCGGGGCCGGAACACCTCGGTGTCCACCCCCAGCGGGACCACCCTGAGCCGTGCCGGATCCACCTCGAAGTCGGTGGCGATGTCGGCGGCCGAGGTGCTCGAGACGGTCAGCAGCTCGGGGAGCCGGCGGGCCACCCGCTTCTGCATCTCGGCGAACCCGTACCAGCGGTGCACCGCCGGCTTGCGCCACCACGGCGCGGCGGCCAGGTCCAGCCGCCGGTCGCGGGTGATCGGATGGTGCACGGTGGCCACCACCGGCAGCCCGGTCGCCGCGATCTGCAGTAGGCCGGTGCCGAGGCACTGGTTGTCGTGGACGACGTCGAAGTCGTCGCGGCGGGCGGCGAGCAGCCGGGCGACGCGCAAGCTGAAGGTGCGCGGTTCCGGGAACCCGGCGGTCCACATGGTGGTCAGCTCCAGCAGGTCGATGCGGCTGCGGATCTCGCTGGGCCGCGGCACCCGGAAGGGGTCCGGTTCGCGATACAGGTCCAGGCTGGGCACCTTGCGCAACTGCACCGCCGGGTCGAGCCGCTCGGGGTAGGGCTGCCCGGAGAACACCTCGACGTGATGGCCGAGCTCGGCGAGCCCCCGGCTCAGATGGCGTACGTAGACACCCTGACCGCCGCAGTGCTCCTTGCTGCGATAAGACAGCAGCGCGATCCGCAGGCGCTCGACATCATCGGCTGGCTGTCTGGACATGTGTCCAAATATTAGGTTGTTTAGCTAAGTGGCGCAATCAGCGCGGCGTGCCCGGAGCTCAGCCCGGCAGATCGATGGCGGCGAAGTTCACCGTCGCGGTGGCCGCGAGCTGGTCGTCGTTGCCGCGGTAGATGTCGACCTGGACCACCACCGAGCGCCGGCCGGTGCGCAGGATGGCCGCCACGGCACGGGCCGGCCCGATCTTGATCGGCCGCAGATACCGGATGAACAGATCCGTGGTGGCGATGCCGTTGCCGAACGCGGTGCTGCGCGCGGCGAGCTGCCCGGCGGCCACGTCGGCCATGGTGGCGATCAAGCCGCCCTGCAGCCCGCCGGCGGTGTTGACCACCCGCTCATCGACCGGCATCTCCATGGTCAGGGTGTCATCGGCCGACGGCACTTCTTGCAGGCCGAGCTGGTCGAACAACTCCCTGATCGATTGAGGTGCGGTCATGGCGTGAGTCAGCGCGCCTCGGCGTCGTCCCAGACCTGCGACATGGTGCGCAGAATCTCCTCCGCGCGCCCCAGTCCGGCCAGATGACTCTCGCCGGGCAGCGGGTGGAGCTGCGCGTCGGGCAGCAGCGAGACCGCGTGCTCGCCGTGGGCGAACGGGACGATGTGGTCGGCATCCCCGTGCCACCAGTGCACCGGCACCTTCACCTCCTCGAGCCGGAAACCCCAGTACCGGGCGAACAACACGGCGTCGGCGATGGGCGCGGCAAGCTGCTTGCGGGAGCCGTGGAGCAGGTCGTCGAGGAACATCGCCTTGAACTCCGGCCGGGCCAGCAACCGGCGGTCGCCCTCCGGGGAGATCAGGGCGTAGAGCTCCAGCGCCGGTTCGGCGACCGGCCGGATCATCCGGATCAGGCCGGTGGCCAGGATGCCGATCGGGCGCCCGGCGCGCTGCAGCACCGGCTCGGCGATCCGGGCCAGCGTCATCAGGCCGCTGTCGATGGCATCGGGGCCCACGGCCGGGGCGACGCCGCCCAGAATCCCGGCGGCCACCACCCGCTCGGGCATCGCCGCGGCGCACGCCAGGGTGTACGGGCCGCCGCCGGACAGCCCGATGACCGCCATCTTGTCGATGCCGAGCGTGTCGGCCACGGCGCGCAGATCATCGGCGAACTGCGACACCGTCTCGTACTGATACGGCGTGGAGGAGCCGATGCCGGGCCGGTCCACCCCGATCAGCCGGATGCCGGCCTCCTTGGCGACGACCCGCGCCTCGACCGGGATCTGTCGCCGCGCACCCGGGGTGCCGTGCAGCCAGAACATCGCCCGGCCGTGCGGGGCGCCGAACTCGGCGAAGCCGAGCTGACGGTCTTCACCGACGGCTATCTTGCCCTCGATCTGAGGGCGGGCGATCTCGTAAACCATGCCCAGAGTGTGACATGACGGTGGGAGCTGGGTCACATCCCGGTGGCCGGCACCGGGGTCGGCTCGCCGGCCGGCATGGACATCACGGTGGGTTCGGAGCGGCCGCGCAACACCGCCGTTGCGTGCGTCGCCCACCGCGCCCGTTCGTCGTCGTCGGCCCATTCCAGTGCCGTCTGGGAACACAGCGCGCGGGCGGCGACGGTCTTGGCGCGATCGGCCAGCCGCGCGGCCTCGTTGACGGCGTCACCCACCACGGTGTACTCGTAGCGGTTCTCGCTGCCGATGTTGCCGGCGAACACCGGCCCGGCCGAGACGCCGATGCCGAAGTCCACCAACGGCAGCCGCCGCAGTTGGGTGAGCAGGGTCCGGGCGGTGGCCAGCGCCGCTGCGGCCGCGCCGTCGGAGGCGACCGGGGCGCCGAACACCGCCAGCGCCGCGTCGCCCTGGAACTTGTTGATCGAGCCGTGCCGTGCGTCGACGGCGGCCACCACGATGCGGAAGAAGTCGTTGAGCACCGCAGCGACCTCATCGGGCGGGTGCGTGGCCGCCAGTTCGGTCGAGCCCGTCAGGTCGATGAACAGGATCGCCGCGTCCTGCACCTGCCCCGACAGCGCGAGATCCCGCTCCACCGCCAGCCGGGCCACCTCCGGGCCGACGTGCCGGCCGAAGAGATCCCGCAGCCGGTCGCGTTCGCGCAGGCCGGCCACCATGCTGTTGAACCCGGTTTGCAACCGGCCGATCTCGGAGTGCTCGTAGACGCCGACGGCGACGTCCCGCTCGCCGTGCTGGACCCGGGCCATCGCGCGCACCACCTCGCCGACCGGATCGGAGATCGAGCGGGCCACCAGGATCATGGCGCGCATCCCGAGCAGCACCGCCACCAGGCACAGCACCAGCACCGGGATCTCCACCGAGGCGTCGCGGTCGATGACCCAGCCCATCCGGCGGCAGACGATCAGCACCACGATCGCCGCCGCGGGCAGCGCGCTGGTGATGAACCACATGGTGACCAGCCGCGGCAGCACGCCGGGAGCGTTCTCGCGGATCTCGGTCTCCCGCCAGGCCGCGGCCACGATCGGCCGAAACGTGCGGTGGGTGAAGAGCATGCTGGTGCTCACCGTGGCGGTTCCACCGAAGACGACGACCAGGCTCTGCAACACGATCATCCCGGCGTCACTCGAGCGCACGGTGGCCAGGCCGATCGCGCCGCCGATCACCCAGGTGCCGAACACGACCGCCGACTGCCGGCGCACGATGTGCAGGGCCGCGCGGCGCTGCGCGGCGTCGGGCTGTTGTCCGGCGGTGTACCAGCGCAGCGTGGGGGCGATGCTGGCGGTGCCCGCGATGGCCACGCTGAGCGTGCTGAGCGCGACGAGCACCACGGTCAGGACCAGGTAATCCGAGCGCCAGATACCGGTGCCGCTGTGGGGCTCACCGCTCAGCGACATCACCACCGCGATCGCTTCGGTGCTGGTGAGCAGTTGTGCGAACGCCAGTCCGGCGGCGTAGTGGGCGCCGAGTCGCAGCGCTGTGGGCGGCCGCGAATCCGCCTCCGGCCCTGCAGTCATCATCGCGGTGGTGCCCATCCGTGAGTGCGTTGTGCACTCAAAGTTATACGGCTGCGCGGATGCCATTGCACCGAACGCACGTGTACAAATTACCGTCAAATGTCTAGACCCCGGACGAATCACGGGGTAATGTCCATGCGCGACGGTGGTTGAACTCACAAGGAGGCGGGAATTTGAGCACCGAGGTGGAGATCTGGCGGGACAAGAAGCGCTACCTGTGGCTGATGGGCCTGATCGCCCCGACACTGCTGTTCACCATGCTGCCGATGATCTGGGCGATGAACCGGCTCGGCTGGCACGTCGCCGCCCAGCTGCCGTTCTGGATCGGGCCGATCCTGGTTTACATCCTGTTGCCGGCGCTGGATCTGCGGTTCGGCGCCGACGGTCAGAATCCGCCCGACGAGCTGATGGCGCAGCTCGAGAGCGACCGGTACTACCGCTACTGCACCTACGCCTACATCCCGTGCCAGTACGCCAGCGTCGTCATGGGCGCCTACCTGTTCACCGCAACCGATCTGAGCTGGCTGGGAGTCGAGGGGTCTCTCAACTGGTTCGCCAAGATCGGGCTGGCGCTGTCGGTGGGAACCCTGGGCGGCGTCGGCATCAACACCGCACACGAGCTGGGGCACAAGAAGGATCGGCTGGAGCGGTGGCTGGCGAAGATCACCCTGGCCCAGGTCTGCTACGGCCACTTCTACATCGAGCACAATCGCGGCCACCATGTGCGGGTGGCCACTCCGGAAGACCCCGCGTCGGGACGGTTCGGTGAGACGTTCTGGGAGTTCTTGCCGCGCAGCGTGTTCGGCGGGTTGCGTTCGGCCTGGCAGCTGGAGGCCGCGCGGCTGCGCCGGCTCGACAAGAACCCGGCGGATCCGAGAACCTGGCTGTCCAACGACGTGGTCAACGCCTGGCTGATGTCGGTGGTGCTGTGGGGTGTGCTGATCGCGGTGTTCGGCCCGGCGCTGATCCCGTTCGTGGTCATCCAGGCCGGCTATGGCTTCTCGCTGCTGGAGTCGGTGAACTACATCGAGCACTACGGCCTGCTGCGCGGCACCCGCGCCAACGGTCGCTACGAGCGCTGCACACCCGAACACAGCTGGAACTCCGACCACCTGGTGACCAACCTGTTCCTCTACCACCTGCAGCGGCACAGCGATCACCACGCCAACCCGACGCGGCGCTACCAGACGCTGCGCAGCATGGCCGAGGCGCCGAACCTGCCCAGTGGGTACGCCACGCTGATCGGGCTGACCTACCTCCCGCCGTTGTGGCGGCGGCTGATGGACCACCGGGTGCTGGCCCACTACGACGGCGACATCACCCGGGTCAACATCGAGCCGCGCCGGCGGGCGAAGATCCTGGCCCGCTACGGTGCGCCCCTGGACGAACCGGCGGCCGCGTGATGGCGAGCTACCGCTGCCCGGGCTGCGACTACTGCTACGACGAGGCCGTCGGCGCGCCCCGCGAAGGCTTTCCAGCCGGCACCCCGTGGGCGCAGGTGCCCGACGACTGGTGCTGCCCGGACTGCGCGGTACGCGAGAAGCCGGACTTCGAGCAGGTCCAAGCGTGACACCCGCTACTCTCGCGGTGGTGAAACGCGTCCCCTACGCCGAGGCATCCCGGGCGCTGCTGCGCGACTCGGTCCTCGACGCGATGCGGGAGCTGCTGACCAGCCGGGACTGGTCGTCGATCACGCTCGCCGCGGTAGCTGAGGCGGCCGGGGTCAGCCGGCAGACCATCTACAACGAGTTCGGCTCCCGTCAGGGCTTGGCGCAGGGCTACGCGATCAGGCTGGCCGACCGGCTCGTCGACGCCGTCGAGCGCGCCATCTACGACAACGTCGGCGACGTCCACGCCGCGTTCCTGGAGGGATTCCGGTCCTTCTTCTCCTCCTCGGCCGCCGACCCGCTGGTGATCTCGCTGCTGACCGGCGCCGCCAAGCCGGACCTGCTGCAGATCATCACCACCGACAGCGGGCCGATCATCACCCGCTGCTCGGCACGGCTCACCTCGTCGTTCATGCACAGCTGGGTCAAGGCCAGCGAGGAAGACGCCGGAATCCTGGCCCGGGCCATCGTCCGGCTGGCCATGAGCTATGTCTCGATGCCGCCCGAAGCCGACCACGATGTGGCCGCTGACCTGGCCCGATTGTTCACCCCGGCAGCCGAGACCTATGGGGTCGTCGACGTCGATTGACCCGCTCGAGCAGACTCGGCTTCCCGCCGGTAGCTTGTAGCGGAGCTGATTTCACCGAACCTACAGGGGCGCACTGATGAGTTTGACCGCAGACAGCCGCAACGGCATCGACTACAAGGTCGCCGACTTGTCGCTGGCCGACTACGGCCGCAAGGAGATCCGGCTGGCCGAGCACGAGATGCCCGGCCTGATGGCGCTGCGCGAGGAGTACCACGGCGTCAACCCGCTCAAGGGCGCTCGCATCACCGGGTCGCTGCACATGACCATCCAGACCGCCGTGCTCATCGAGACCCTGGTCGACCTCGGCGCCGAGGTCCGGTGGGCGTCGTGCAACATCTTCTCCACCCAGGACCACGCCGCCGCCGCGGTCGTCGTCGGCCCCCACGGCACCGTCGAGGAGCCCAAGGGCACCCCGGTGTTCGCCTGGAAGGGCGAGAGCCTCGAGGAGTACTGGTGGTGCGCCGAGCAGGCATTAACGTGGCCGGACGCTCCTGCCAATATGATCCTCGACGACGGCGGCGACGCCACCATGATGGTGCTGCGCGGCGCCCAGTACGAGAAGGCCGGTGTGGTGCCGCCCGCCGAGGACGGCGACTCGCACGAGTGGAAGGTTTTCCTGAACACGCTGCGTGAGCGTTTCGAGACCGACAAAACCAAGTGGACCAAGATCGCCGAGTCGGTTCGGGGCGTCACCGAGGAGACCACCACCGGCGTGCTGCGGCTGTACCAGCTGGCCGCCGCCGGCGAGCTGGTGTTCCCGGCGATCAACGTCAACGACTCGGTCACCAAGAGCAAGTTCGACAACAAGTACGGCTGCCGGCACTCGCTGATCGACGGCATCAACCGCGGCACCGACGCGCTGATCGGCGGCAAGAAGGCGCTGGTCTGCGGCTTCGGTGACGTCGGCAAGGGCAGTGCGGAGTCCCTCAAGGGCCAGGGTGCCCGGGTGACCGTCACCGAGATCGACCCGATCAACGCGTTGCAGGCGCTGATGGAGGGCTACGACGTGCAGACCGTCGAGCAGGCCATCGGTGAGGCCGACATCGTCATCACGACTACCGGCAACAAGGACATCATCACCCTCGAGCACATGAAGGCGATGAAGAACCAGGCCATCCTGGGCAACATCGGCCACTTCGACAACGAGATCGACATGGCCGCTCTGGAGACCTCCGGCGCGGTGCGCGACAACGTGAAGCCGCAGGTCGACGTCTGGACCTTCCCTGACACCGGCCGCTCGATCATCGTGCTGAGCGAGGGCCGGCTGCTCAACCTGGGCAACGCCACCGGGCACCCGTCGTTCGTGATGAGCAACAGCTTCTCCAACCAGGTCATCGCCCAGATCGAGCTGTGGACCAAGGGCGACGAGTACGACAACGAGGTCTACCGGCTGCCCAAGCACCTGGATGAGAAGGTGGCCCGCATCCACGTCGAGGCCCTGGGCGGCACGCTGACCAAGCTGACCAAGGAACAGGCCGAGTACATCGGCGTCGACGTCGAAGGCCCCTACAAGCCGGACCACTACCGGTACTGATTTTCGCTGCCGAGCAGTCATGAACGCCCCCATTTCCGCGGGAATTTGGGGGCTTTCATGTCTGCTCGCGAGGGGTTTCCCGCCGTGCTGATCGCGATCGAAGGGATCGACGGCGCCGGCAAGAACACCCTCACCAACGGGCTGCGCGCGGCGTTCGGGGCCGCCGGGAAGTCGGTGGCCAGCCTGGCCTTCCCGCGCTACGGCCTCTCGGTGACCGCCGACGTCGCCGCCGAGGCGCTGCGCGGCCGGCACGGCGACCTGGCGGACTCGGTGTATGCGATGGCGATGCTGTTCGCGCTGGACCGGGCCGGGGCCAAAGACCAGATCGGGGAGCTGTGCCGCGAACATGACGTGGTGATCCTGGACCGGTATGTGGCCTCCAGTGCGGCCTACAGCGCCGCCCGGCTGCGCCAAAACGCCGACGGCGAGGTGGTGGCCTGGGTGCGCGAGCTGGAGTTCGAGCGACTCGGGCTGCCCGCGCCGGACTGGCAGGTGCTGCTCGACGTCCCTGCCGAGCTCGCCGCCCAGCGTGCCCGCGACCGCGAGACGCACGACACCGCCCGGGCCCGCGACAGCTACGAACGTGACGACGGTCTGCAGCGCCGCACCGGCGAGGTGTACCGCCGGTTGGCCCGCGCCGGCTTCGGCGGGCGGTGGCAGCTGGCCGGTCCGACGGTCTCGCCGGCCGAGCTCGCCGGCGTGCTGTGCGGTTAACCTGCGAAACACGCGTGTGGTAGCAGGGTTTTATCTCGATCTGATGACACCATGTACGCCATGAGGCAAAGGATTCTCGTCGTCGATGACGACGCTTCGCTGGCCGAGATGCTCACCATCGTGCTGCGCGGGGAGGGTTTCGACACCGCGGTCGTCGGCGACGGCACCCAGGCGCTCACCGCGGTACACGAGCTGCGGCCCGATCTGGTGCTGCTGGACCTGATGCTGCCCGGCATGAACGGCATCGACGTGTGCCGGGTGCTGCGCAAGGACTCCGGGGTGCCGATCGTGATGCTCACCGCCAAGACCGACACCGTCGACGTGGTGCTCGGGCTGGAGTCGGGTGCCGACGACTACATCATGAAGCCGTTCAAGCCCAAGGAGCTGGTGGCCCGGGTGCGCGCGCGGCTGCGCCGCAACGACGACGAGCCGGCCGAGATGCTCTCGATCGCCGACATCGACATCGACGTGCCGGCACACAAGGTCAGCCGCGGCGGTGAGCAGATCTCCCTGACGCCGCTGGAGTTCGACCTGCTGGTGGCGCTGGCACGCAAACCCCGCCAGGTGTTTACTCGTGAGGTGCTCCTCGAACAGGTCTGGGGATACCGGCACCCGGCCGACACCCGGCTGGTGAACGTGCACGTCCAGCGCCTGCGGGCCAAAGTAGAGCAAGACCCGGAGAATCCGACCGTGGTGCTGACCGTTCGAGGAGTGGGTTACAAGGCCGGACCTCCGTGATCCCCCCCGGGGTGCGGCGCCAGTGATCTTCAGCTCCAGACGGCGCCCCCGGCGGTCGGGTCCCCTGCTGCTCGGCGTGAACACGCTGCGCCGCGCGGTGCAGGTCGCCTGGCGGCGGTCGCTGCAGCTGCGGGTCGTGGTGCTGACGATGGGATTGTCGGCTGCGGTCATCTTGGCGCTCGGCTTTGTGCTGACCAGCCAGATCACCGACCGGGTGCTCGACGTCAAGGTCCGCGCGGCCACCGAACAGATCGAGCGGGCCCGCGTCACGGCCGGCGGCATCGTCGGCGGTGAGGAGGCCCGGTCGCTGACCTCGAGCCTGCAACTGGCCCGCAACACGCTGATGAGCAAGACCGACCCGGCCTCCGGCAGCGGAACCGCCGGCGCGTTCGACGCGGTGCTGGTGGTGCTCGGCGAGGGCCCGCGTGCGGCGACCAGCGCCGGGCCGGTCGAGCAGGTGCCGGCCGCACTGCGCGAATTCGTCAAGGCCGGTCAGGTCAGCTACCAGTACGCCACCGTGCACGTGGAGGGGTTCTCCGGCCCGGCGCTGGTGATCGGGACACCGACCACCTCGCGGATCACCAACCTGGAGCTCTACCTGATCTACCCGCTGGGCACCGAGCGCAACACCATCTCGATGGTGCGCGGCACCATCGCCACCGGCGGCCTGGTGTTGCTGGTGCTGCTGGCGGGAATCGCGTTGCTGGTCTCGCGCCAGGTGGTGCTGCCGGTGCGGTCGGCCTCGCGGATCGCCGAACGGTTCGCCGAGGGGTACCTGTCCGAACGGATGCCGGTGCGCGGCGAAGACGACATGGCCCGGCTGGCGGTGTCGTTCAACGACATGGCCGAGAGCCTGTCGCGCCAGATCACCCAGCTCGAGGAGTTCGGCAACCTGCAGCGCCGGTTCACCTCTGACGTCAGCCACGAGCTGCGGACCCCGCTGACCACGGTGCGGATGGCGGCCGACCTGATCCACGATCACAGTGAAGACCTGGAGCCGTCGCTGCGGCGCTCCACCGAGCTGCTGGTCAGTGAGCTCGACCGGTTCGAGTCGCTGCTCAACGACCTGCTGGAGATCTCCCGGCACGACGCCGGCGTGGCCGAGTTGTCGGTGGAGTCGGTGGACCTGCGCTCGACGGTGAACAGCGCGCTGGACAACGTCGGTCATCTGGCCGCCGAGGCCGGCGTCGAACTCCGGGTGAACGTTCCGGGCCAACCGGTGATCGCCGAGGTCGATCCGCGACGGGTGGAACGGATCCTGCGCAATCTGATCGCCAACGCCATCGACCACGCCGAGCACAAGCCGGTGGTGATCCGGATGGGCGCCGACGCGGACACCGTCGCGGTCACCGTCCGCGATCACGGTGTCGGGTTGCGGCCGGGGGAGGAGAAGCTGGTGTTCAGCCGGTTCTGGCGCGCCGACCCGTCGCGGGTACGCCGCTCCGGTGGCACCGGGCTGGGATTGGCGATCAGTGTCGAGGACGCCCGGCTGCACCAGGGCCGGCTGGAGGCCTGGGGCGAACCCGGCAAGGGTGCCTGCTTCCGGCTCACGCTGCCGCTGGTCCGCGGCCACAAGGTCACCACCAGCCCGCTGCCGATGAAACCGGTGAGCGCCGCCGAGCGCCGGGAGCGCCGGCAGCGGGCACGCGAACATGCTGAGCGGAGCGGGTGATGCGCCGGCGGACTCCAGTGGCGTTGCTGGTCGCCCTGATGAACGCGGTGCTCGTGTTGGCGGGCTGCGCCGGGGTGCCCAGCAACTCCGCGCCGCAGGCGATCGGCACGGTGCAGGCGCCGCCGCCGTCGGTGCTGCCCAAACCCACCCCGGGGATGGACCCCGACGTGCTGCTGCGCGAATTCCTCAAGGCAACAGCCGATCCGGCCAACCGGCACCGCGCCGCGCGGCAGTTTCTCACCCAGTCGGCGTCGGACGCCTGGGACGACGCCGGCAGCGCGCTGCTGATCGACAACGTGGTGTTCGTCGAAACCCGCAGCGCCGACCGGGTCGCGGTCACCATGCGAGCCGACATGCTGGGTTCGCTGTCGGACATGGGGGTTTTCGAGACCGCCGAGGGGGCACTGCCGTCCCCGGAGCCGATCGAGCTGCTCAAGACCTCCGATGGCTGGCGCATCGACCGGCTGCCCAACGGAGTTTTTTTGGACTGGCAGCAGTTTCAGGCCACCTACAAGCGCAACACGCTGTATTTCGTGGACCCCACCGGCAAGACGGTGGTTCCCGACCCCCGTTACGTGGCGGTGTCCGACCCGGACCAGCTGGCGACGGAGTTGGTGTCCAAACTGATCGCCGGCCCCCGTCCGGAGATGGCCGGGGTGCGCAACCTGCTGGCGGCGCCGTTGCGGTTGCGCGGGCCGGTGACCCGCGCCGACGGGGGCAAGAGCGGGGTGGGCCGGGGCTACGGCGGAGCGAAGATCGAGCTGGACAGCCTCTCGACCACCGATCCCAACAGCAGGCAACTGCTTGCCGCCCAACTGATCTGGACGCTGGCCCGGGCGGACATCAAGGGGCCGTATGTGATCAACGCCGACGGCGCGGCGCTCGACGACCGGTTCCCCGACGGCTGGACGACCTCCGATGTGGCCACCACCGACCCGGGTGCGTCCGACGGTGCCGGCGCCGGGATCCACGCCCTGGTGGGCGGTTCGCTGCTGGTCCTGGACGGCCAGCAGGCCAACCGGGTGCCCGGGGCGTTCGGCCGCGAACCCGACCAGCAGTCGGCGGCGTTGTCGCGCAACGGGCGTCAGGTGGCGTCGGTGGTGGTGCACCCCGGCGACCCCGAGGCCACGCTGTGGATCGGCGATCTCGGCGGTGAGGCGGTGCAGGCGGCCGAGGGGCACACCCTGTCGCGGCCCAGCTGGTCGCTGGACGAAGCGGTGTGGGTGGTGGTCGACGGCAACTACGTGGTGCGGGCGATCCAGGAGGTCGCCTCGGGCCGGCCGGCCCGGATCCCGGTGGACTCCGGGGCGATCAACGCGCGGTTCCCCGGACCGATCAGCGAGCTGCAGCTGTCCCGCGACGGCACCCGGGCCGCCATGGTGATCGAAGGACAGGTGATCTTGGCCGGTGTCGAGCAGACGGCGGCCGGCCAGTTCGTGCTGAACTATCCCCGCCGGCTGGGCTTTGGGCTCGGCTCCTCGGTGGTGTCACTGAGCTGGCGCACCGGCGACGACATCGTGGTGAGCCGATCCGATCCCAAGGACCCGGTGTCCTACGTCAACATCGACGGGGTGAACTCCGATGCCCCCAGCGGCAATCTGCAGCTGCCGGTATCGACGATCGTCGCCGACCCGTCCACGGTCTATGTGGCGGATCCGCGCGGGGTGCTCGCGCTGTCGTCGTCGAGGGCCGAGGATGATCAGAGCTGGTCGCCGCTGGGGCCGTTCATGGTCGCCGGCGCGCTGCCGGTATTGCCGGGCTGAGGCTTCGAGGCGCTGCGGGGGATCGCTCACCCGGTGACTACCAGCGCCGGCTGCCGGTGTTCGCTACGTTCTCGCCTGTCGTTGTGCCGCTTTGCGACGGCAGCCAGGCGGGCCACCGCCGCCTCGATGCTGCGGGCGAATTCGTCGACATCGGGCATGGTGTCGTAATCGGCCAGCACGCCGAAGGACAGGCTCTCGGCGTAGCTCAGCATCGCCACCCCGGACCGCAACTGCAGCGCGATCGGCGGCACCGGAAGCACCTCGAGCACGGTGCGGCCCATGATGTGCAGGGTCTCCGACGGCCCCGGCACATTGGTCGCGAGGGTGGTGACGCCCTGCTGGGGCAACCGCGTCAACAGCCGCACGGCCCATGCGGTCAGCGGGAACGGAATGTGGTTGGCCGCCGAGACGAACACACTGCCGGCTTGGTGCTGCCCGGTGCGCTTGGTTCGGCTCAGCCGCGCATGCACCAGCTTCAGCCGCCGCACCGGGTTGTCCTCCTCCACCGGCAGGCAGGGCAGCATCACCGACACCCGGTTGTCGGTCGCGCCGATGGCGTCGCCGCCGCGGGTGGACACCGGGACCAGGGTGCGCAGCGTTTCGGGCAGCGGGCGTTCGCCGCGGCGCTCCAGCATGCCGCGGTAGGCCTCGGTCAAGCCGGCCAGCGCGACATCGTTGAGGGTCACGTCGAACGCCTGACAGATCCGGCTGACGTCGGCGAGCGACACCTTCGCCGAGCTGTACCGGCGCATGGTCCTCATCGGCCCGTTCAACGAGGTGGGGGTGCCCTGGCGGAGCAGCCCCGCCGACAGCTCGACGGTGCCGCGGGCCGCCCGCACCGCCGCGGCGCTGATCGCGGTCGACACGTTCCACAGCTCGGCGGCCCAGGCCGCAGGGCTGCTGTTCACGGTGGGGAGTCCGAAATGCCATTCGCCCGAATGTGATTCGTGTGAGC
The DNA here is from genome assembly GCF_041287085.1 of Mycobacterium sp. pW045. Classification (NCBI taxonomy): domain Bacteria; kingdom Bacillati; phylum Actinomycetota; class Actinomycetes; order Mycobacteriales; family Mycobacteriaceae; genus Mycobacterium; species Mycobacterium sp. pW045. The sequence continues at coordinate 373,944 of NZ_JBGGKU010000003.1, forward strand.
TATGAAGGTGGCCGGCAAAACTCGCCACCCGGTCGCCCAGGTCGCCGCCTTCATCGCAGAGCCCGGTGAACAGGTGCGAGGTCGCGATCCCGTCGCCGACGCAGTGGTGAACTTTGATCAGCATGGCCCACCGGTCGTCGGTCAGGCCCTCGATCACCCAGATATGCCACAGCGGCCGATCCCGGTCCAGCCGGCGCGCCATCTGGTCGGCGACGAAGCCGAACAGTTCGGCGTCGCCGCCGGGGCTCGGCAGCGCGACCCGCCGCAGGTGATGCGCCATGTCGAAGTCCGGATCGGCGACCCACTGGGGCGGCGCCAGGTCGAACGGGTGGAACTGGAGTTTCTGGCCGAACCGCCGGCAGCCGCTGATCCGCGCCCCCAACGTGGCAACCAGGGACGCATAATCCGGCGGTGGCCCTTCCAGGATGACCAGCCCGCCGATCGCCAGGCTGATGTGGCGGTCGGAGTCCTCGGCCTCCAGAAATCCCGCGTCCAGTGTGGTCAGTTGCTCCATGATGCGGACCTCCTGCCTGCGTCCGCTCTCCATGATCCGCCCGTACCGGTCGGCGCAGGCAGGGCCAGAAGTCCCTAGTAGCGCCAGCACCGCGGCGGCCAGTCGGTCCGGCGGCAGGATGAAATCGGCGGCGAAGGCCGCTGCCGCCGGTGGCCCAAAGTCCTTTGCAGCCGGGTCTTCCTGCCCTGTCGCGGGCCACGCGCCCCGGGGCATCGTGGAAGCGTCAAGGGCTCCGCAAGGGCTCGGAGGCGGCGCCGATTCGGCGCAGGCCCATGGCAGTCGAAAGGGGGCCGGACCGTGGATGAACAGCCTGCTGACTACCTGGCCACCGCGGCCGTTCGGGAGACCGTTCGCACTGCGCTGCAGCTGGCGGCCCGTGCACCGTCGGTGCACAACTCCCAGCCGTGGCGCTGGCAGGTGCAGCTGGCGACGCAGCAGCCTCGACTGGAGCTGTTCGCCAACCCCGATCTGCAGCTGCGCAGCGTGGATCCCGACGGCCGCGGTCTGATGCTGAGTTGCGGAGCGGCGTTGCATCATTGCGTGGTGGCGCTGGCCGCATTGGGGTGGCGCTGCCGGGTTCACCGGCTGCCCGATCCGGCTCGTCCCGACCAGCTGGCCTCGATTGAGCTGTTCGGACCCGATCCCGGAGGGGTGCCCGAACCGGTTCCCGAGCAGGTCAATGTGTCATTGGCCGCGGCGATACCCCGGCGCCGCACCGATCGCCGCTACTTCAGCGGCTGGCCGGTGGCGGCGGCCGACATCGCGTTGATGGGCGCCCGCGCCGCCCGCGCCGGGGTGATGCTGCGCCGAATCGACGCGCTCGACCAGCTGAACACCCTGGTGGCTCAAGCCGTTTCCACCCACCGGACCGACTACGACTACCTTGCCGAGCTGGCGAGGTGGAGCGGTCGATACGGGTCGGTGGCCGGCGTCCCGGCGCGCAGCGTTCCGGCGCCGAGCACCGGCGCGCCGATTCCGGGGCGGCTGTTCGCCGACCCGCTGCTGGCCCAGCCGCCCGGAGCCAGCCCGGCAGAGGATCGCGCGGTGATGCTGGCGTTGGGCACCGAGCACGACGACCGGCTGGCGCAGCTGCGTGCCGGTGAGGCCACCAGCGTGGTGCTGCTGACCGCGACGGCGCTGGGGCTGGCCAGCTGCCCGGTCACCGAGCCGCTCGAGATCGCCGAAACCCGCGCCGCGGTGCGCCGCGACGTCTTCGGCACCAGCGGCTATCCGCAGATGCTGCTGCGGGTGGGCTGGGCCCCGATCAACGCCGACCCGCTGCCGGCCACCCCGCGGCGCTTCCTCGACGACACCGTCGAATGGCTGACCGCCGGTGATCGGCGGGCCGGCTCCGCGGAAGCCGGGAAGGAAACCGGAAACCTCGCGGTGTGTGTCTGACGGCCCGAGGCTATATCGTCAGCGGCGCGGACCAGCGCACCACCGTGCCACCGCCCGGCGCCTCCTCGATGCCGAACGTCCCGCCCGCCTGCTCGGCGCGTCGCCGCAGGTTGGCCAGACCGCTGGGGGTGACCACCTCCGGCATCCCGCGGCCGTTGTCGGCCACCTCGATGGCCAGGTCGTCTTCGACCTTGATCTGCACCGCCAACTCGGTGGCGCCGGAGTGCCGGACCGCGTTGCTGACGGCCTCGGAGAGCACCGCCTCGGCGTGATCGGCCAGCACCGGTTCGACCACCGACAGCGGGCCGATGAACGCAACGGTGGTGTGCAGGCCCGAACCGGAGAACTGGGCGACGGCGTTGTCGAGGCGTTGCCGCAGCCGGGTCACCGTCGCCGAGGCGCCGTGCAGGTCGAAGATGGTGGTGCGGATCTCGCCGATGATCTCCTGCATGTCGTCGACCGCGTCGGTCAGCCGGCGCCGCACCACGGCGTCGCGAGCCCGCGGAATGGTGCCCTGCAGCGACAACCCGACGGCGAACAGTCGCTGGATGACGTGGTCGTGCAGGTCGCGGGCGATCCGGTCGCGGTCGGTGAGCACGTCGAGTTCGTGCATCCGGCGCTGCGAGGTGGCCAGCTGCCAGGCCAGCGCGGCCTGGTCGGCGAAGGCGGCCATCATGTCGAGCTGTTCGACGCTGAACGGAATGCTGGTGCCGTGGCGCATCACCACCACCACGCCGGCCACCGCGTCGGCGGCGCGCAACGGCAGGATCAGTGCCGGACCGGTCGCGTCGATGCCGGGCAGCGCAAGCCGGGCCACCTGGCGTGGCTTGCGCTGGGAGAACGCCTCGCCGACCGAGCTGCCGGTGACCGGGATGGTGTCGCCGTCGAGGGGAGCCATTGCCGCGCCGATGGTTTCGACCACCAGAAGCTCGTTGACCTCGGCTTCGAGGGTGTCGTCATCGAGCGGGATGGCGACCAGCGCCGACTCCGATCCGGTGAGCTTGCCGGCTTCCTCGGCGATCAGCCGGAACACGGTGCTCGGATCGGTTCCGGACAGCAGTTCGGTCGCGATGTCGCGGGTGGACTCGATCCAGGACTGTCGCGCCTTGGCCTGGGCGTACAACCGGGCGTTTGCGATGGCGATCCCGGCGGCGGCGGCCAGTGCCTGCACCAGCACCTCATCGTCCTCGCTGAACGGCAGTCCGTTGGCCTTCTCGGTGAGATACAGATTCCCGAAGACCTCGTCACGCACGCCGACCGGCACCCCCAGGAACGTGCGCATGGTCGGGTGCCCGGACGGAAATCCCACCGCGGACGGATGTTTGGTCAGATCATCGAGCCGCAGCGGTTTGGGATCCTCGATCAACAGGCCCACCACGCCCAGCCCCTCGGGCAGCCGTCCGATCCGCGCGAACGTGTCGTCGTCGATGCCCTCGTGGACGAATTCCAGCATCCGGCGGTCGTTGTCGTGTACTTCCAGCGCACCGTATTTGGCATCGACCAGGTTGGTGGCGGTCTGCACGATGGAGCGCAGCGTGGCGTCGAGCTCCAATCCGGAGGTGACCACCAGCATCGCGGCCAGCAGGCCCTCGAGGCGATCGCGTCCCTCTACGATCTGTTCCACCCGGTCCTGGACACCGACCAGCAGCTCGCGCAACCGCAGGTGAGATAACGTGTCGCGCAGCGGGTCCGGGCCGTCCGCGGGTCCGTCGTCAGTCATTCCGGGAGCGCTCGAGTTTGGTGGCGAACACCGCGGCCTGGGTTCGCCGTTCCATCCCCAGCTTGGCCAGCAGCCGCGACACGTAGTTCTTGACGGTCTTCTCGGCCAAAAACATCCGGTCGGCGATCTGCTTGTTGGTCAGGCCCTCGGCGAGCAGGCTCAGCAGCGTGCGCTCCTGTTCCGAGAGCCCGGACAGCGGATCGGGCTTGGCGGTGGCGCCGCGCAGTTTGGCCATCAGCGCCGCCGCGGCGCGGTTGTCCAGCAGCGAACGTCCGGCGCCGACGTCTTTGACGGCACGGGCCAACTCCATGCCCTTGATGTCCTTGACGATGTAGCCGCTGGCGCCGGCCAGGATGGCGTCGAGCATGGCCTCGTCGGAGGTGAAGGACGTCAGGATCAGGCACCGCAGCTCCGGCATGCGCGACAGCAGTTCCCGGCAGAGCTCGATGCCGTTGCCGTCGGGCAGCCGGACGTCGAGCACCGCCACGTCGGGGCGCAGCGCCGGGATGCGCGCCAGCGCTTCGGCGACCGAACCGGCCTCGCCGACGACGTCGAGCTCCGGATCGGCGCCGAGCAGGTCGATCAGGCCGCGGCGCACCACCTCGTGGTCGTCGACCAGAAAGACTGTGACCACAACGCGTCCTCTCCGCTCAGACACTGACCACGGTAGTGGCGCAACCCGCGGATTCACAGGGTACAAAGCCCCGATACCGCTCGGAAGTAATATCGGCAATCAGCAAAGGAGGTCACAGTGGACCGGTCCGCCCTCACCGCGTTGTTCGACCTGACCGGCCGCACCGCCATCGTGACGGGAGGTACGCGCGGCATCGGGTTGTCGGTGGCGCACGGCCTTGCCGCCGCCGGCGCGAAGGTCGTCGTGGCCAGCCGCAAGGGCGATGCATGCCAGCGCGCCGCGCAGCAACTGTGCCAGGCCGGCGCCGAGGCGATCGGGGTGCCAACGCATCTCGGCGACGTCGAGGCGATCCAGCAGCTGGTCGACACCGCGGTCGAGCGGTTCGGCGGCATCGACATCGTCATCAACAATGCGGCCAATGCGCTCGCCCAGCCATTGGGTGAGATCACCCCCGAGGCGTTGGGCAAGTCGTTCGCGGTGAATCTGCAGGGGCCGGTGCTGCTGGTCCAAGCGGCGCTACCGCACCTTCGCGCCAGCGGCCGGGGCGCGATCCTGAACATGGTGTCGGCCGGAGCCTTCGTCTATTCGCCGGCGACGTCGATGTACTCGGCGGCGAAGGCGGCATTGGTCTCCTTCACCCGGTCCATGGCCGCCGAGTTCGCCTCATCGCGGATCCGGGTCAATGCGCTTGCCCCCGGACCGGTCGATACCGACATGGTGCGCAACAACCCGCCGGAGTTCATCGAATCGCTGCGGGTCGCCACGCTGCAGCAGCGCATCGCCGACCCTGCCGAAATGGTCGGCCCGGCGCTGCTTCTGGTCTCCGACGCCGGCAGCTTCATCACCGGGCAGACCCTGCACGCCGACGGTGGGATGGTGGCCCGCTAACCGACTCAGCCGGCTGTGCTGTCGCGTCCGGTAGCGCGCAGCGCCTGGCTCGCGCCGCCCAGGAACGGCGTGATGATGTCCACCGGCAGTGGGAACACCACCGTGGAATTCTGGTCGGCGCCGAGCTCCAAAAGGGTTTGCAGATACCGCAGTTGCAGCGACGCCGGATTACGTGACAGCGTCTCGGCGGCCTGGCTCAGCTCCTCGGAGGCCTGCAGTTCACCGCGGGCGTTGATGACCTTCGCCCGGCGTTCGCGCTCGGCCTCCGCCTCGCGGGCCATCGCCCGCTGCATCGATTCGGGGATCTCCACGTCCTTGATCTCGACCACCCGGACCTGCACGCCCCACGGCTCGGTCTGCTTGTCGATGATGGTGCGCAGGTCGGCATTGAGGTCGTCACGGTGGGCCAGCAGCGTGTCCAGGTCGGCCCGGCCCAGCAGCGAGCGCAGGGTCGTCTGGGCGATCTGGGAGGTGGCCACCGCGTAGTTCTCGACCGCCAGAATCGCTTTGAGCGGATCGACCACCTGGAACATCACCACCGCGTTCACCCGGGCGGGAACGTTGTCGCGGGTGATCACCTCCTGCGGGGGAATGGTGAGCGTCACGACCCGCTGGTCGACGCGGATCATCTTGTCCACCAGTGGAATCAGGATCCGCAGTCCCGGCTGATACAGCGGGCGGGCATGCCCGACGCGGAAGACGACGCCGCGCTCGTATTCCCGCAGCACATGGATCGAGAAGTAGGCCAGCACGGCCAGCGCCGCGATCACCAGCACCACCACGGTGATGAGCCCTTCACTCACTTGCGCGCTGCCTTCCTGGTCTTGGTGGTCAGAGCACTGTCGGAGAAACCGCCCCACCGGGTGGAATACCGGTCGATGGCCGCTTCGACCTGCTCGACCTGTGCTTGCCCGCCGGCCGGGCCCGGCGTCTCGGTCGGGGCGTTCGACGGAGTGTTCCACAGATGGCGCACCAGTGGGGCACCACCGGCCAGCACGATCAGGATCGTCGCACCCAGCACCAGCACGTCGCCGGACCGGTGGTTGGCAATCAGCGTCGCCAGCGGCATGACCACCCCGAACCCCGCTACCGCACAGGCAATGCCCCGATGGAACCGGCCCGCCTCCGAATGCGGCCACGGGTCCACCGGCCGGGTGATCTCCCGGCCGTGATTCGACGTGGTGCAGGTGTCCTTGACCGGGCAGGCGTTGCAGATCGACGGCGTCGCCCGGTAGCGCATCACCCGGTTGTCGGGGTCGAACGACGTCGGCCAGAGCCACTGGTCCTCCGGGCACTTCCAGGCGTCGTGATCGTCGTGGTAGGCGAACCTGCCGGTGCGCCACTGGGCGGCGCGGTCGGAGGTCCGCCTGGCCATGGCGTCGAAGCCCCACGCGAAGACGAGCAGGAGAACGGCGTAGCCGGACATCAGCCACACCCACGCTCCCGGCATCGTCATCGTCGTCAGCCCTCGGCCTCGGAATCCTCGCCGACGGTCACCGTGGCGTAGAGCGGGTGCTCCGGCAACTCGTCGACCGTCTCACCGGAACGGAAGTTGCGCAGCGCGATCCAGGCGATCCAGCAGAACGGCAGTACGCCTCCGACGATGACGATCAAGTCACCGGGCAGCCGCATCCACTCCAGCAGTGCGTTGCCCGGCTTGGTGATGTAGCCCAGCGACCGCGCTTCGAAGTAGCCGGCGTTGACCGAGTGGAACAGCTGCAGCACCCCCAGCGGCAGCAGCGTGACGAACACCATCCAGGCCAGTCCGATGTTCATGCTCCAGAACGAGAGCCGGGCCAGCTTGTTGGGCCACTGGTCCGCCGGGATCACATAGCGGAAGGCGAACATCGCCAGCGCCACTGCGAGCATGCCGTAGACCCCGAACATCGCCGCGTGCGCGTGGTTGGCGGTCAGCGCGGTGCCGATCTCGTAGTAGGACACCACCGGAAGGTTGATCAGGAAGCCGAAGATGCCCGCCCCCAGGAAGTTCCAGAACCCGACCGCGACCAGGAACATCACCGCCCAGCGAGCCGGGAAGTTGTGCTCGCCGCCGGCCTCCTGACGCGCGCCCAGCTGCAGGAACGCCCACGCCTCCACGGTCAGGAAGGTCAGCGGGATGACCTCGGCGGCCGAGAAGAACGCGCCCAGGGCCATGTGCTCCACCGGGGTGCCGGAGAAGTACAGGTGGTGCATGGTGCCGATCACGCCGCCGGCGGAGTACAAGATGATGTCGAGGAAGATCACCAGCAGCGCGACGCGCTCGCGCACCACCCCGAGTTGCACGAACAGGTAGGCCACCATCGCCGTGGTGAACAGCTCCAGGAAGTCCTCCACCCACAGGTGCACCATCCAGAACCGCCAGAAGTCGGCGACCGAGAAGTGTGTTTCACTGCCGGCGAGCAGGCTGACCGCGTAGAAGGCCGGGATGGTCAGGCCGGTGAAGAAGAACACCCAGGGCAGATTGAGCTTCGAGGTGGACGCCAGCTTGGCGCGCATGCCGCGCCAGATGATGAAGATCCACAAGAACAATCCGACGATCAGCAACAGCTGGAACACCCGTGGCAGGTCCAGGAACTCCCACTGCTGGGAGAGGACGGTGCCGGGCTCGATCATCCCGAAGATCGACAGCGCCTCGAATGCCATGGATCCGAAGACCACGATCGCCAGCGCGCCGAGCAGCCCGTAGACCAGCCACGACTGCTTGGTGGGCTCACGGCGGGTGATGAACGGCACCAGGAAGATCCCGCCGGCCAGGAACGCCGCCGCGGTCCAGAACAGCGACAGCTGCAGGTGCCAGGTGCGGGCCAGGTTGTAGGGCAGCAGCCTGGCCAGGTCGATGCCGTAGAACTCCGCCAGGTCCGCGCGGTAGTGCTCGACGGCGCCGCCCAGCAGCGTTTGGATCAAGAACAGCACCGCGACCACGGCGAAGATCCAGATCGCGGCGCGCTGCGAGCGGGTCAGCGGCACCTCGCCGGGCTGGCGGAACTTGAGCCTGGTCGTCTCGGCGCCGTGCCAGCCGATGTTCTGGCTCCACCGGCCGTAAATGGTGAACATGATCCCGATACCGCCGAGCAGCGCGATCAGCGACAGCACCGACCACACCACGACCGATCCGGTGGGGCCGTTGTCGACGCGCGGCTCGGAGGGCCAGTTGTTGGTGTAGCTATAGCTGTGGCCGGGCCGCTCGGCCGCCGCCGCCCAGGCCGTCCAGGCGAAGAACGCCGTCAGGTCGCGGATCTCGCCCGGGTCGGTGATCATGTCCGGCAGCAGGCCGTATTTGGTGGTGGCCTCACCGAAGTACTCGGCGTAGTGGCGCTGGATGTCGTCGAATGCGCGGGCCTGCTTGTCGGTGAAGACCAGCGTGCCGGTGTCGGCGTTGTAGCGGTTGGTCCGGAATTCGGCGATCACTTCCTGGTGCGGGTTGGCTACGCCCTGCGCTTCGAACTGGCCGGCCACGTTGTCGGTGGCCAACCGCAGGTATTCGGCGGTGTAATCCGGGCCGAGGTAGGCGCCGTGGCCGAGGATCGAGCCGTACTGCATCAGTCCGCGGGCCTGGAACAGCGTCTGGCCGCGGGTGATGTCGTCGCCGGTGAACAACTGCTCGCCGGTCTCGGTGACGACCTTGTCCGGCATCGGCATCGATGCGGTATAGGTGCGGTAGGCCAAGATTCCCATCACCAGGAATCCGAAGATCATCACCAGGGCCACGCCCTGGGCCCAGCCTTTGCTGACCAATGCTTCGGCGCGGCCGGAGTCGCTGGTCGGCGTGCCCATCTGTGTCGCTTCGGAGGTCATGGACGGGGACGCTAACAGTATCGAAGCGGAAAATTCGTGAATCTGTTAGGGACCTCACGGTATTGGGGTCCGGGGTTAACATTGTCGCTGACCAATGCCCCTTGACACCGAAGTACGACATCGCGTAGTAGGGCCTCTGGCGCAGTCAGGTTGTCGGTGGCCGGTGGCAGTTTCGTCGTTGTGCTCGACCTCGTGCTGCCCCGGCAGTGTGGTGGCTGCGGCGCCCCGGCGACCCGGTGGTGTCCCGGTTGCGCGGCGCAGTTGGCCATCGGGCCGGATGAGCCGCGGCTGGTGAGTCCGCGGCTGGACCCGCAGGTGCCGGTGTTCGCGCTGGGCCGCTACGCCGGAGCCCGCCGGGCGGCGATCGTCGCGCTGAAGGAGCACGGGCGCACCGACCTGATCACGCCGTTGGCAGCGACGCTGGCCGCGGCGCTGCACCGGCTGCTGTGCTGGCAGATGGTCGACGTGCCGCTGACGCTGATTCCCGCACCCACCCGGCGCAGCGCCGCCCGCCGCCGCGGCGGTGACCCGGTCGGGCGGGTGGCGGCCGCGGCCACGGCGCGGCAGCCCGGCATGACGGTGGCGCCCGCGCTGCGGATGCGGGCGCTGACCCGCGACTCGGTCGGGCTGGGCAGTGGCGCCCGGGAACGCAACATCGCCGGCCGGGTGCTGCTGAACCGCCGCCGGCTGCCCGCCGCCGGTGGTGACGTCGTGATCATCGATGACGTCGTCACCACCGGCGCCACGCTGGCCGAGTCGGTGCGGGTGCTGCGCGCCGGGGGCGTTCGGGTGATCGCCGCGCTGGTGATCGCGGCCGCCTGATGCCGCTGCGGCAACCAACCGGCAACGGGTCCGTCAAACCGGTGGCACGTATCCGGCGGCATGGCTACGGTCGTCATCAAGGGGTTCGCTGGACCGTAGAGGCGCAGCAGTACGTGGTCGAGACGACGAGAAAAGAGTGTCGAGCATGGCAAGTCAATTCGTGGAAACCAGCCGTACGCAGGTCGACGTCGATGACAGCCCGGAGCAGTCGACCGGCGCGGAGATCGTGGTCAAGGGCCGCAACGTGGAGATACCGGACCACTTCCGGGTCTATGTCGCGCAGAAGCTGGCCCGGCTGGAGCGGCTGGATCGCTCCATTCGGCTGTTCGACGTCGAGCTCAAACACGCCAACAACCGCCGGCAACGAAAGTCCTGCCAGCAGATCGACATCACCGCGCACGGTCGCGGACCGGTGATCCGCGGCGAGGCCCGCGCCAACAGTTTCTACGCCGCATTCGAGGCTGCACTCGACCGGCTGGAGGGCCGGCTTCGCCGCCACAAGGACCGCCGCAACGTCTCCTACGGCGACAAGACGCCGTTGTCGGTGGCCGAGGCGACCGGGGCGACGGCGCCGGACCCGGAGTTCCTTGCCGCGGCGTTCAACCGGGACGGCACCGCCGAACCGGACCGGCACGGCTCCGTGCACCCCGACGGGCACGCGTACGCGCACGAGCCGGGCCGGATAGTGCGCACCAAGGAGCACGCCGCCACGCCGATGTCGGTCGACGACGCGCTGTATGAGATGGAACTGGTCGGACACGACTTCTTCCTGTTCCACGACAAGGAGACCGACCAGCCGTCGGTGGTCTACCGCCGTCACGCCTACGACTACGGCCTGATCCGATTGGTCTGACGCCGCCCGGCCCGGCGCCGCGGAAAAGCCGTCCTGACACTGCTCGGCCGCGGCAAAACCGTGCTGCGCAGCGGCGTCACCTACCATGGGTGGCGCTCGTAATAGACGAAGACTGAGTAGGGGACCAGCCGTGCTGTCCAAGTTGCTGCGTTTTGGTGAAGGCCGGATGGTCAAACGGCTCAGGAAGGTCGCCGACTACATCGACACCCTCTCCGGGGACGTCGAAGCCCTCACCGACGCCGAACTGCGGGCCAAGACCGACGAGTTCCGGGAGCGGCACCAAGGTGGCGAATCCCTCGATGACCTGCTGCCGGAGGCGTTCGCGGTGGCCCGCGAGGCGGCCTGGCGGGTGCTGACCCAGCGGCCGTTCCACGTCCAGCTCATGGGCGGCGCCGCGCTGCACTACGGCAACGTCGCCGAGATGAAGACCGGCGAGGGCAAGACCCTGACCTGTGTGCTTCCGGCCTACCTCAACGCGATCGCCGGCAACGGCGTGCACGTCGTCACCGTCAACGACTACCTGGCCAAGCGCGACAGCGAGTGGATGGGCCGGGTGCACCGGTTCCTGGGCCTGGAGGTCGGGGTGATCCTGTCGTCGATGACCCCGGACGAGCGGCGGGTCGCCTACAACGCCGACGTCACCTACGGCACCAACAACGAGTTCGGCTTCGACTACCTGCGTGACAACATGGCGCATTCGCTGGACCAGCTGGTGCAGCGTCCGCACAACTTCGCCATCGTCGACGAGGTCGACTCCATCCTGATCGACGAGGCCCGCACCCCGCTGATCATCTCCGGGCCGGCCGACGGCAGCTCCCACTGGTACACCGAGTTCGCCCGGATCGTGCCGTTGATGGAGAAGGACGTCCACTACGAAGTCGACCTGCGCAAGCGCACCATCGGGGTGCACGAGCTCGGGGTGGAGTTCGTCGAGGACCAGCTCGGGATCGACAACCTGTATGAGGCGGCCAACTCGCCGCTGGTCAGCTACCTCAACAACGCCCTGAAGGCCAAGGAGCTGTTCAACCGCGACAAGGACTACATCGTCCGAAACGGCGAAGTCTTCATCGTCGACGAGTTCACCGGCCGGGTGCTGGTGGGACGGCGCTACAACGAGGGCATGCACCAGGCCATCGAGGCCAAGGAGCAGGTGGAGATCAAGGCCGAGAACCAGACGCTGGCCACCATCACCCTGCAGAACTACTTCCGGCTCTACGACAAGCTCGCCGGGATGACCGGCACCGCCGAGACCGAGGCCGCCGAGCTGCACGAGATCTACAAGCTGGGCGTGGTTCCTATCCCGACCAACAAACCGATGGTGCGCACCGACCAGATCGACCTGATCTACAAGACCGAAGAGGCCAAATTCGCCGCGGTCGTCGACGACCTCGTCGAGCGGTACGAGAAGGGTCAGCCGGTGCTGATCGGCACCACCAGCGTGGAGCGCTCGGAGTACCTGTCCAAACAGCTGACCAAGCGGCGGATCCCGCACAACGTGCTCAACGCCAAGCAGCACGAGCGCGAGGCGCACATCATCGCCGAGGCCGGCCGGCGCGGTGCGATCACCGTGGCGACCAACATGGCCGGCCGCGGCACCGACATCGTGCTCGGCGGCAACCCGGACTTCCTGGCCGACCAGCGGCTGCGCAGCCAGGGACTGGACCCGGTCGAAACCCCCGACGAGTACGAGGCCGCCTGGGACGAGGTCCTGGAGAAGATCCGGGCGGAGGCCGAGGCCGAGGCCGAGCAGGTCCGCGAGGCCGGCGGGCTCTACGTGCTGGGCACCGAGCGGCACGAGTCCCGGCGTATCGACAACCAGCTGCGCGGCCGATCCGGCCGGCAGGGCGACCCGGGCGAGTCGCGGTTCTACCTGTCGCTGGGCGACGAGTTGATGCGACGGTTCAACGGTGCGGCGCTGGAGTCGCTGCTGACCCGGCTCAACCTGCCCGACGACGTGCCGATCGAGGCCAAGATGGTCAACCGGGCGATCAAGAGCGCCCAGACCCAGGTCGAGCAGCAGAACTTCGAGATCCGCAAGAACGTGCTGAAGTACGACGAGGTGATGAACCAGCAGCGCAAGGTGATCTACGCCGAGCGCAGGCGCATCCTCGACGGCGAGAACCTGGCCGAGCAGGCCCACGACATGCTCGTCGACGTGATCACCGCCTACGTCAACGGCGCCACGTCCGAGGGCTACGCCGAGGACTGGGACCTGGAGCAGCTGTGGACCGCGCTGAAGACGCTGTACCCGGTGGGCATCGACTATCACGACCTGCTGCACGCCGCCGACGTGGGCGAGGCTGATGACCTGACCCGCGAGGAACTGCTGGAGGCGCTGATCGCCGACGCCGAGAACGCCTACGCCGCACGCGAGGCCGAGGTCGACGGCAAGGCGGGTGCCGGGGCCATGCGGGAGCTGGAACGCGGCGTGCTGTTGTCGGTCCTGGACCGCAAGTGGCGCGAACACCTCTACGAGATGGACTACCTCAAGGAGGGCATCGGGCTGCGGGCGATGGCTCAGCGCGACCCGCTGGTGGAATACCAGCGTGAGGGCTACGACATGTTCACCGGCATGCTCGAGGGTCTCAAGGAGGAGTCGGTCGGCTTCCTGTTCAACGTCGCCGTCGAGGCCGCGCCCACCCAGCCGCAGGTGGCACCGGTGGACGCCCCGGAGGGGTTGGCGCAGTTCGGGTTGCGCGCCAAGGGAGTCGACGGGGCCAATGGCGCCGACGGCGCCGACGGCACCGCGGGCCTGACGTACTCCGGTCCCGACGAGGACGGCTCCGCGCAGGTGCGGCGCAGCCGCGACCTGCAGCCGGCGGGTGCGGCATCGCGGCGTGAGCGCCGGGAGGCGGCCCGCCGCGAAGGCCGCGGACCCAAACCCCCCAAGACGCGCAAGAGCTGATTCGCCGGCCGCGCTGGCGTCGCGGTTGCGGCCGGTCAAGACCGCCTAGGCGTTCGCGGCCTCCAGCGATCGGCACAGCTGCTCCCGGTGAAAGACGGCGTCCCCGTACAGCAGTGCGTCGGTCCGTGCGCGCCGCAGGTACAGGTGCAGGTCGTGTTCCCAGGTGAACCCGAGCATCGGAGACGTACGCCTTGGCGACACTGGCGGCATGTGCGCCGCCGGCAAGCTGTACAAGGACGTGCTGGTGGAGAAGTACAGTGCCGGGTAGCCGGGACTGGGCAGCGTTCGCCCGACCGGCCCTCAGCCGATGTGCAGGGCGACAATCTGCCAGGCCGTGCATTCGGGTCCGGTTTCGGCCACCCGCTCGATACGGCAGGCCAGCGCGTGGGTGCGCCGGCCGCGCCGGTAGGTGCCGAACGCCTCGACGGCGGTGGCCGGTTCGGCTGATCCGGCCGGTCGCACGCGCACCCGCTGCAGTGTCGCCGGCCCGCCACGGAGCTTGGCGCCGGGGCGCGCCGCCAGCACCGACTCGGCGAGTCCGGCGGCGAGCAGCGGATACAGGTGTTTGGCCGAGCGACGCTGATCGACGACCTCCAGCACCCGGCGCAGCGCGGCGTCGGCGAACACCACGGCCGACTGCAACGGTGGCGACAGCCGGTGACGCGGGGGCCGGTCCTGCCCGCCTCCGGGGGGCTGCCCGCGCCCGCGCCGGGGCCCGGGCGGTGCTGCCTGTTGTGCCGGCCGGCACGGGGTCGCCGCCCGGGCCGGTGGCTCGTAGTCGATCACCGGCGCGACGGTCGCGGGTATGGGCGGGGAGGGGTCCACGGTCACGGCAGCTCTCCACGGTCGATCCGACGGATGACCCTGCTGGAGAGTGGCAGGATGTGTGGCGATCATCGCACAATCACGGCGCGGCCGTATCCGGGTACCTGCGCTGCGGCGGCGGGCTACCGTGAGCGGCAGTGTTTCTCCGGTTCTGGTTCCGGTGGGTGTCGCGCGCCAGGCCGAATCGAGTCAGTAGGGAGGGCGGGCGGCGATGGTGAACCGGCTGTCGGCGACGGACGCGGCCTTTTACCGGCTGGAGAACACCACCACGCCGATGTATGTGCAATCGCTGTTCATCGTGCGCCGGCCGCGCGGCGGATTGAGCTACGAGCAGCTGCTGGCCACCGTCGAGCAACGGCTGCCACAGATCCCGTATTACCGGCAGAAGATCAGGGAAGTCACGATGAGCCTGGCCCGGCCGGTGTGGGTCGATGACCACGAGTTCGACATCACCTACCATGTGCGCCATCTCGCGGTGCCGTCGCCGGGCAGCGACCGCCAGCTGCACGAGTTGATCGCCCATCTCGGGCAGCAGCGGCTGGATCGGCACCGGCCGCTGTGGGAGCTGTACCTGATCGAGGGCCTGGCCGACAACCGCATGGCGCTCTACATCAAGTCGCACCAGGCGCTGGTCAACGGAATGGCGGCGCCCGCGCTCGGTCATGTGCTGGTGGACCGGACGCAGCGCCCGCCGCCGTTCGACGAGGACATCTGGGTTCCGCGGCGCGAGCCCGGCGCCGTCGAACTGGTGCTGGGGGCGCTCGGGGACTGGGTGGCGGCACCTCGAACCCAGCTGCGGGCGGTCGGATCGACGTTCAGCGACCCGCTGACCTGGGTGGGCCGCAAGGCATTCGACACCGCCCGGGCGATGGTGCGCGGCACCGCGCCGAACACCCCGCTCAACACCCAGGTGTCGCAGAACCGCCTCTTCACGGTGGCGCACGGGGCGCTGGAGGACTACCGCACGGTACGGGCCCGCTACGGCTGTGCGATCAACGACGTCGTGCTCGCCGTGATCACCGGGGCACTGCGCAACTGGCTGCTGTCCCGCGGCGAGCCGGTGTCCTCGACGCGGACGGTGCGGGCGATGGCGCCGCTGTCGGTGTATCCCGACCATGAGTACGACACCGCGGGTCAGCCGATCGGTTCGGTCACCCCGTTCCTGGTGGATCTGCCGGTCGGCGAACCCAATCCGGTGGTGCGACTGTCCCAGATCGCCTACGCCACCGAGTCGCACCCCGCTCCGACCGGCCTGGTGGATGCCCGCACCATCTTGACGGTGTCGGGCTTCGCGCCGCCGACGCTGCATGCGATGGGCGTTCGGGTCGCCACCGCGTTCGCCGGGTTCTCCGGGCGGGTGTTCAACCTGTTGATCACCAATGCGCCCGGCGCGCAGCGGCAACTGTACGTCTGCGGCGCAAAACTGCTCGAGACCTACAGCGTGCCCCCGCTGCTGCCCAACAAGGCGTTCACCATCGGGGTCACGTCCTACAACGGCATGCTGTACTACGGGGTCAACGCCGACCGCAAGTCGATGAGTGACGTCGGGCTGGTCTCTGCGCTGTTGGACGAAGCGCTGGCCGAACTGCTGGAGGCTGCGACATGAGCGGAGCGCAGGCCCGGATCGCCGACGATGTGTATCAGGCCGAATTACTGCGCCTGCAAATTGAATTCGTCAAACTCCAGGAATGGGTGCGGCGCTCCGGCGCTCGAGTCGTGGTGATCTTCGAAGGCCGCGACGCGGCCGGCAAAGGCGGTGTCATCAAGCGGATCACCGAGACCCTCAACCCGCGTGTGGTCCACGTGGCGGCTCTGCCGGCGCCCACCGAACGCGAACGGTCTCAGTGGTATTTCCAGCGTTACGTCGCCGCGCTGCCGGCCCGCGGCGAGATCACCCTTTTCGACCGGTCGTGGTACAACCGCGCCGGCGTGGAGAAGGTGATGGGATTCTGCACGGCCGAAGAGCATGCGCGCTTCCTCGAACAGGCCCCGGTCTTCGAGCAACTGCTGATCGACGACGGAATCCTGCTGCGCAAGTACTGGTTCTCGGTCTCCCAGGAGGAACAGCTGCGTCGGTTTCGCAACCGGCGCAACGATCGACTCAAGCAGTGGAAGCTGTCCCCGATGGACCTCGAGTCGGTGAACCACTGGGATGACTACTCGCGGGCCCGTGACGAGATGATGGCGCACACCGACGTCGCGGCAAGCCCCTGGTACGTCGTCGAGTCCGAGATCAAGAAGCACGCGCGGCTGAACATGATGGCGCACCTGCTGTCGACGATTCCCTACCGCGAGGTGGCGCTGCCGCAGGTGGAACTGCCGGACCGGCCCGCGGCGGGCGACGGTTACCAGCGCCCCGACCGCGGAAACTACCGCTACGTCGAGGACTACGCGGCGACGCTGGCGGGCGAGGCGTGACCGGTCCCGGCCGGGCCGCGGTGTTTGATGGCTGCGACCGGCTTCGTCGCGCTCGTTATCGCCGCTAAGGTCTGGGCTCATGCGCGTGTACATCCCGGTGACGCTGGCCATGCTGGCCCAGTTGGTCGCCGACGGGTCACTGCAGGCGGTCAGCGGGACCGCGTTCGCTGTGACCCCGGCGCTGCGGGAGTCCTACGCCCACGGCGACGACGAGGAACTGGCCGAGGTGGCACTCGGCGAGGCGGCGCTGGCCTCGCTGCGGCTGCTCGGCGGCGCCGGCACGGGCCCCGGCGACGATACGTTGCCCGCCCGCCGGGCGGTGCTGGTCGCCGAGGTCGACGGCGCGGCCGCGCGCCCCGATCTCGATGCCGCCGTGGTGCGGTTGGCCGGGCCGGTCGAGATCGGCGACGTCGTGGCGGCTTACGTGGACAACGCGGCCGCCGAACCGGCAGTGCGCGCGGCGGTGGCCGTGATCGACGACGCCGACCTCGGCGACGAGGACGCCGAGCTGACCGTCGGCGACGCCCAGGACCACGACCTGGCCTGGTATGCCACCCAGGAGCTGCCGTTCCTGCTTGACCTGCTCTGATGTCGGCCGGGCGAAGCTACGCTACCGTAGGTTCATCGTGAGCAAGAAACATTCCGCAGTCACCGCGAACATCGGCGACACCAAGCGGCCGACCGTCGCCGGCGCCGATCGTCATCCGGGTTGGAACGCATTGCGCCGCATCGCCACCCGCATCACCACGCCGCTGTTGCCGGACGACTACCTGCGACTGGCCAACCCGCTGTGGTCGGCCCGCCAGCTGCGCGGGCGGGTGCTGGAGGTGCGGCGTGAGACCGCCGATTCGGCGACGCTGGTCATCAAACCGGGCTGGGGTTTTCACTTCGACTACCGGGCCGGTCAGTACATCGGCATCGGCTTGCTGGTCGACGGCCGCTGGCGCTGGCGGTCCTACTCGCTGACCTCCAGTCCCGTGACCGGGTCACGCACCATCGCGATCACCGTCAAGGCGATGCCCGAGGGATTCCTGTCCAGCCACCTGGTGGACGGCGTCGCCCCGGGCACCGTGGTCCGGCTGGCCGCCCCCCAGGGCGAGTTCGTGCTACCGGATCCGTCGCCGGCCACGGTGCTGTTCTTGACCGCCGGGTCCGGCATCACCCCGGTGATGTCGATGCTGCGGACCCTGGCCCGCCGGGACGGCATCACCGACGTGGTGCACCTGCACTCGGCGCCCACCGCCGACGACGTGCTGTTCGCCGACGAGTTGGCGGCCCTGGCGCGTGAGCATCCCGGCTACCGGCTGCTGTTGCGCGCCACCCGCACCGAAGGCCGGCTGGACCTGTCCGGGCCCGGCTCGCTGGACGCCGCGGTGCCCGACTGGCGCGGCCGGCAGGCCTGGGCGTGCGGGCCGGCGGCGCTGCTGGGCGACGCCGAGCGCATCTGGGCGGCCGCCGGGATCGCCGACCGGCTGCACATCGAGCGATTCACCCTCGCGCGCACCGCGGTGGCCGACGGTGGCGGTACGGTCACCTTCGCCGCCAGCGGCAAGATCGTCGTGACGGATGCGGCGACGACGCTGCTGGAGGCCGGTGAGAGCGTCGGGGTGCAGATGCCGTTCGGCTGCCGGATGGGCATCTGCCAGTCTTGTGTGGTGGAGTTGACGGCCGGCCAGGTCCGCGACCTGCGCACCGGTGACGATCATGAGCCGGGCACCCGCATCCAGACGTGCATCTCGACCGCCGCCGGCGACTGCGAACTGGACGTCTGAGGGTTACCCGTTGGTAACCTACGCCAACGTAGGTTACGATATCGTAGGTCAAGGCTTCAGCATCCCGTGTCCGAAAGGCGGTTCGATGGCGGTAACCGACGTCGAGGTGTTCGCGCACCTCAGCGACGCCGATGTGGAGAATCTCGCCGCCGAGCTCGACGAGATCCGCCGCGACATCGAGGCATCCCGCGGCGAGCGCGACGCCCGCTATATCCGTCGCACCATCGCCGCGCAGCGGGTGCTCGAGGTGACCGGCCGGCTGATGCTGGCCGCCGGCTCTCGCCGCTCGGTCCGCTGGGCCGGCACCGCGACGCTGGGCGTGGCCAAGATCATCGAGAACATGGAGATCGGCCACAACGTCATGCACGGCCAGTGGGACTGGATGAACGACCCGGAGATCCACTCCGGTGGCTGGGAGTGGGACATGGCCGGGTCGTCCAAGCACTGGCGCTTCACCCACAACTTCCAGCATCACAAGTACACCAACATCCTCGGAATGGATGACGACGTGGGCTACGGCCTGCTGCGGGTTACCCGTGACACTCCGTGGAAGCGCTTCAACCTGTTCAACCTGTTCTACAACGCCATGTTGGCGATCGGGTTCGAGTGGGGAGTCGCCTTGCAGCACTTGGAGATCGGCAAGATTTTCATGGGCCGGGCCGATCGTGCGGCGACGCTGGTGCGGCTGCGGGAGTTCGTCACCAAAGCCGGCCGGCAGGTGTTCAAGGACTACATCGCGTTCCCGGCGCTGACCGCGCTGTCGCCCGGCGCGACGTTTGGCTCGACATGCAAGGCCAACGCGATCGCCAACGTGATCCGCAACGTGTGGTCCAACGCGATCATCTTCTGCGGCCACTTTCCGGACGGCGCCGAGAAATTCACCAAGACCGACATGGTCGGCGAGACACGCGGCCATTGGTATCTGCGACAGCTGTTGGGCAGCGCCAACATCGACGCCCGGCAGCCGATGCGGTTCTTCAGCGGCAGCCTGTCCCATCAGATCGAACACCACCTGTACCCGGACCTGCCCAGCAACCGCTACCCCGAGATTGCGGTGCGGGTGCGCGAGATCTGCGAGCGCTACGACCTGCCTTACACCTCGGGTCCCTTTCTGGTGCAGTACGGCAAGACCTGGCGCACCATCGCCAAGTTGTCACTGCCGGACCGATTCCTGCGTGACACCGCCGATGATGCCCCGGAGACTCGCAGCGAGCGGATGTTCGCCGAGCTGGGCCCGGAGTCGACCGGAGCCGACCCGGTGACCGGCCGGCGTCGCGGACTCAAGACCGCGATCTCTACCGTGCGGGGCTGGCGGCGCGACAAGCCGGCCCGCCTGGCCGCCTGACCTCCCGTTGTGGCGCGCTAACCCTCGCGGAGCGTGGACAGCAGGTGTCGCGCGGCGGCGACGCGCCGTACCGCGGGCCCACTCAGCGAGTCCAGGGCGCATTCGGGGTCGGCCGGCGGCCCCAGATGTCCACAGCCCCGCGGACATTCGGTGATCGCCTCGGCGAGATCGGAGAACGCCATCAGCACATCGTCGGGCGCGATATGGGCCAGGCCGAACGATCGGATGCCCGGGGTGTCGATCACCCAGCCTGATCCGGCCAGCGGCAGCGCCACCGACTGGGTGGAGGTGTGCCGGCCCCGGCCGATGTCAGTGACCTGCCCGACCGCTCGGTCGGCTTGCGGGACAAGGCGATTCACCAACGTCGACTTGCCCACCCCGGAGTGGCCCAGCAACACCGTGATGTGCGACTGCAGTAGCGGAGCCACCGCGTCGAGCGGATCGTCGCGGCCTGCGGTGACCACCGTGAGATCCAGGTCGGCGAACTGGCCGGCGAACGGCTCCGGATCGGCCAGGTCCGTCTTGGTCAGGCACAGGATCGGCACCAATCCGCCGGCGTAGGCGGCGATCAGCGTCCGCTCGACGAGTCCGGTGCGCGGCGGCGGGTCGGCCAGGGCCACCACGATCAGCAGCTGGTCGGCGTTGGCGACCACCACCCGTTCTGTCGGATCGGTGTCATCAGCGGTGCGGCGCAACACCGTTCGTCGTGGACCGCGCCGGACGATGCGGGCCAGCGTGTCGGGCCGGCCGGACAGGTCGCCGACGACGTCGACGTTGTCGCCGACGACGATCGGGGTGCGGCCCAGTTCCCGGGCGCGCATCGCGGTGATCTGGCGATCCGGCTCGCCGTCGAGCACGCACCCCCAGCGGCCGCGGTCGACGCTGACCACCATGGCCGAACGGGCGTCGGCGTGTTCGGGGCGGATCTTGGTGCGCGGCCGGGAGCCGCGGCCGGAACGGACCTTGACGTCGGACTCGTCGTAGTCGCCGGGCTTCAAGCGCTCGAACCCGAATCGGCCAGCATCTCCGCCCACATCCGGGGGAAGGCGGGCAGGGTCTTGGCGGTGGTCTCGATGTCCTCCACGTCGACGTCGGCGACCCGCAGGCCGATGATCGCGCCTGCGGTGGCCATCCGGTGATCGGCATAGGAACACCAGGTTCCGCCGTGCAGCGGCGCCGCGGTGATGATCAGGCCATCGGGTGTTTCGGCGGCGTCACCGCCCAACCGGTTGATCTCGGTGGCCAACGCCGCCAACCGGTCGGTCTCGTGCCCGCGCAGGTGCGCGATACCGCTCAACCGCGACACCGATCCCGGCGCGGCCAGCGCGGCCAGCGCGGCCACGGTCGGGGTGAGCTCACCGACGGTTCGCAGGTCGATGTCGAATCCGGCATAGCTGGGCGGTCCCTGTACCTGTAACTGCGAATCGGTGTGGCGCACCGTCGCGCCTGTCCTGCCGATGACGTCGATGATGGTGTCGGACGGCTGAACGCCGACCGCCGGCCAGTCGGCGACGCGCACCTCGCCGCCGGTGACCACGGCCGCGGCCATAAACGGGGTGGCGTTGGACAGGTCTGGCTCGATCTCCCAGTGCCGGGCCGTCGGGGTGGCCGGCGACACCCGCCAGCGGTCGGCGGTGGTGTCGTCGACGTCGATCCCGGCCTGGCGCAGCATCGTGACCGTCATTGCGATGTGCGGCGCCGACGGCAGCGACGCGCCGGTGTGCACCACGGTCAGCCCGTCGTCGAACGCCGCCGCGGCCAGCAGCAGGCCGGAAACGAACTGTGAGGAGGCCGAGGCGTCGATCGCCACGGTGCCGCCGGCGACGGACCCGGTGCCCTTGACCGTGAACGGCAGGGTGTCACCGTCGACGGCGATACCCAGGCTGCGCATCGCATCCAGCAGCGGAGCGATGGGCCGGGCCCGGGCCTGCTCGTCGCCGTCGAAGGTGACGGTCGCGGTGCCCAGCGCGGCCAGCGGCGGCACGAACCGCAATACGGTGCCGGCCAGGCCGCAGTTCAGCCAGGTGTCCGGCTCGGGGTCGATCTCGCCGCTGACCGTCACCTGGTGGGCCACCGCCTCGACGCGCAGACCCAGTGCACGCAGCGCGTCGAGCATCAGGTCGGTGTCGCGGCTGCGCAGCGCCCCGGAGAGGGTGGAGACCCCGCCGCCGCGCGCGGCCGCCAGCGCCGCCAGCACCAGCGCCCGGTTGGTCTGGGACTTCGAACCCGGCACGGTGACCGTGGCGTCGACAGGGGTGGTAGCGGTCGGTGCCGGCCAAGTCGTCACGGCTTCATCCTGCCAGCGTTTTGCTCCGGCGCTGGTATTCGGCGGTTCAGTGAGGCTCGACGGAGGAGAGGCGAAGCTGGGGCCGCCGCATCAACACCGCGGTTCAGTGAGGCTCGACGGAGGAGAGGCGAAGCTGGGGCCGCCGCATCAACACCGCGGTTCAGCGAGGCTCGACGGAGGAGAGGCGAAGCTGGGGCCGCCGCATGGAGCCCGGCGTACCGGATGTGCTGGGCGCGTTCTTTGCCGATTGGCCGCTTTGCAGCACCCGGCCGTTCACCCGGGATCGTTACCATCGCGGCATGGCTCTGGCAGCGGGCTCCATTTTTGCTGAGTACACCATCCTCAAACTGTTGGGTGCCGGCGGGATGGGCAAGGTGTACCTCGCGCAGCATCCCCGGCTCCCGCGTCGTGATGCGCTGAAGGTGCTTCGCCGCTCGCTGAGCGCCGACGACGAGTACGAGGAGCGCTTCCGGCGGGAAGCCGAAGCCGCCGCGGTGTTGGACCACCCGAATATCGTGCGGGTGCACGATCGTGGCGAGTTTCGGGGACGGCTGTGGATCGCCATGGAGTACGTCGACGGCGAGAGTCTCGCCGAGCTGATCACCCGCAGGTTTCCGGCCGGTATGCCCCCAGAAGCCGTGGTCCCGATCGTCGCGACCATCGCCGACGCGCTCGACTACGCCCACGGGCAAGGTGTGGTGCACCGCGACGTCAAGCCCAGCAACATCCTGGTGACCGAGTCCGAAGCCGGTGAGCTGACCGCCGTGCTGGCCGACTTCGGCATCGCCCGGCAACTGAGCGGGCCCACCGGGCTGACCGCGAGCAACCTGGCGATCGGCACCGTCGCCTATGCCGCGCCGGAGCAACTGATGGGCGCCGAGGCGCTGCAATACGCCGACCAGTACGCGCTGGCCGCCACCACCTTTCAGATGCTCACCGGTACGCCGCCCTTCCAGCACGACAACCCGGTGACCGTCATCAGCCACCATCTGAACACGCCGCCGCCGCCGCTGAGCGAGCAGCGGCCCGAGCTGGAAGAACTCGACGACGTGCTGGCCGCGGCGCTGGCCAAAGACCCCGCCGAGCGGTTCCGGAACTGTTCGGACTTCGTCGCGGCGCTCGCCGAGCGGCTGGGCGATCCGGATGCCGCGGACGCACCCGACGCCGCCAGCACCGTCGTTCGGGGCGTTCCGCGAGCGGTACCGAACCCGGCGCCGCGGAGCCGGCTGGCGACGCTGGCCCGGCCGGCCCTCGTCGTGCCGCTGGCGCTGGTGCTGGTCGGCTCGGTGGCGACCGTCGTCCCGCGCATGTTGGCCGACGAGCAGGTGGACACGGCCGCCGCCGGCGGCGAGCCGGCGGCCGCGGTGGTGCCGCCGGTCAAGGCGCCGGCGTTCGACGGGACCTACCGGGTGGACGCCAACCGGGCGGGGGAGAAGTACAACGGCGTCCCCAACCCGCACCCGCCCAACGTGAGCACCTGGTGGGCGATCCGGACGTCATGCGACGAGAAGGCCTGTACCGCCTCGGCGAGGATGCTCGACCAGAAGGATCACCGGAAACCGGCGACGCTGCCCGGCGGCGGCACCCACATGGTGCTCGAATACGCCAACGAGACCTGGCGGTCCGAGCCGCAGCAGCTGGAGGGACCGTGCATGGCGCCCGACGGGCGGTTGGGCACCCACACCACCACGCAGGTGCTGACACTGTCGCCGACCATCCCGGGCGTGCTGCACGGCGCGATGGTCGCCACCGTCGACACCAACGAGTGTTCCCAGCGCGGCGCCCAGATCTGGGTTCCGGTGGTCGCCAGTCGCTTCGGCGACGCGCCGGCCGAGGTCGTCGGAGCGGTCGACCCCGTCGAACCCGTGAAACCCGCCAAACCCGCCAAACCCGCCTGAGTTCCCGCCGCTGTCAAGGCCTGCCGCCGCTTGCGGTGCGCCGGCGCAGTGATCGATCGGTCAGCCGGCGCTGGGCGGGCGGTTCATGACGCGGTGGCGGTAGCCGTAGCGGGGAACGAAGCGAAAACCGGCGGGCCCGCCACCGGCGCCGGCTGCGGCCGCGGGCAGAGCCGCCAGGCCGGCCATGCTGCCCATACCGGCGCCGCGGGGCATGGCTGCGACCTCCGAGGCCGCGGTGCTCCCGGAAACGGCCATCCGGGACACCAGTGTCGCCGCAGCCTGATTGGCGCCACTTGGGGCGACAGGCCAGCTCTGCGGCACCGACAACGCGCCGAGCTGGATACCCCGGCCCACCGCGGCGGACGGCGACGCGGGGGTGAAACCCGATGTGCGCGTGGCGGCGGAGCCGGCGCTCTTGGCCGCGGACTCGGCCGCCTTCGCCGCGTCTTTCAGGACATCGCGCACACCGGCGGGGCCGGAGCCCGCGTGCTGCCAGCCTTTAAAAACTTCACCGGCCGGATGCATGTACCGCGTCGGCAGCAGCGGGTTCCCCCGCATGCTGTCGAGCGGCTTCATCGCATCGACGAACTTCTGCAGGAACGCGGTCAGCGGCGACACCGGTTCTCCGGGCGGCGCGGTGCCCGGGGGCACCGGGGTGCCCGGCGTGGTGGGCGTCCCGCTGGCGGTGCCGGCCTGGGCGATCGACTGGTTCAGCGCCTGCGTCGCCGCCGAGTTCCCGGCCGCATTGCTGGTTGCGGCGGCCTGTTCGGCGGACCCGGCCGGATTGGACACCTGCGGCGGCGAGGTGAACTCCGACAGTTGCGTGGCGGCCGCGGAACCACCGGCGTAGGCGTACATCGCCGCGGCGTCCTGCGCCCACATCGCCGCGTACTGGGCCTCGGTCGCCGCAATCGCCGGGGTGTTCTGACCGAAGAAGTTGGTGGCGACCAACGTCATCAGCTGGACCCGGTTGGCCAGCACCGCCGGCGGCGGCACGGTCATGGCGAACGCGGCTTCGTAGGCGGCCGCCGCGGCCTTGGCCTGCAGGGCCGCCTGCTCGGCTTGCGCGGCGGTGGTCTGGAACCAGGTGGTGTAGGGCAGCGCGGCCGCCGCCATGGCGGTGGCCGACGGCCCCCGCCACGGACCACTGGTCAGGTCGGTGATGGTCATATGGACCGCAGCCGCGGTGATGCTCAACTCCTGGGCCAGGACGTCCCAGGCCCCCGCGGCTGCCAACAGCGGACCGGAGCCGGCTCCGACGTACATGCGTGCGGAATTGACCTCCGGCGGCAGCGCCCCGTAGTCGATCACTGAACTCCTCGGTCTATCCGCCGAACGGACGACGTGGCATGACTGTCAACGGGCTGCCGTAGCGCGGCGCGCCGAATCCCTTGAAGCCGGCGCCGGCCGCACCCGCGGCTCCCGCCGGCATGCCGGCCATCCCCATCGGGGGCGCCATCGGGGTGTTGCCCAGGATTCCGCTGCCGGCCGCGCCGCCGATCGGCTGCCACGTGCCGCCCGACACCGGGCCCAGGGCGCTCAACGGCGCTGACGGCGGAGCCCAAGCCGGGGGCACCGACAGACCGCCGATCGTGCCCGCGGCACCCGAGGCGGCGCTGGCGGCACCCGAGGCGGCTCCGGAGGCGGCGTTGGCGGCACCCGAGGCGGCTCCGGAGGCCGCGCTGGCGGCTCCCGACGCCGCGCTGGACGCGCCCTTGGCGGCGTCCTTGGCGGCGTCGGCGAACATCTTCTGCAGGCCGGTGAGACCGCTCATACCACGCCAGACCGCACAGAGGTTGTTCGAGTACATGCTGATCTGGCCCGTGACCTGGTCCACGGCCTGGCCACCCAGCTGGTAGTTCGGGTCGTTGAGGATGTCCTCCGCGGGGCTGCCCGTGCTCTCGGCCGACAACGGGCGGAACAGGTTCTGCAAGGCGCTGGACGCTCTCGCCGCCTGCCCCGTTGCCGCGTTCCCGGTGGCGGCCTCGCCGCCCGGGTTGGTCGGGTTCGGCGGCGGGGCGAACTCGTTGAGCTGGGTGGCAGCACTGGACTGGGCCTGGTAGCCGTACATCGCCATGGTGTCCTGCGCCCACATCTCGCCGTGCTCGGCCTCGGTGGCCGCGATCGACGGGGTGTTCTGCCCGAGGACGTTGGTGTTGACCAATTCCTGCAGCAGCTCGCGGTTCGCGTAGACGGCCACCGGCGGCACCGTCTGAGCGTGTGCCGTCTCATAGGCGGCCGCGGCGGCGCGGCCCTGGCTGGCGGCCTGCTCGGCCTGCGCGGCGGTGAGCTCCATCCAGTTCACGTAGGGCGTGACCGCGGCGACCATCGTCGCTGAAGCCGGCCCCAGCCATTCCTCCGAGGTCAGCTGGCTGATCACCGCCCGGTACTGGGCTGCAATGGATTTCAGCTCGGCGGCCAGCGAACTCCACGCCGAGGACGCCACCATCATCGGCTCGGAGCCGGGCCCGGCGTAGATCAGCGTGGAGGTGACCTCCGGCGGTGAAGACAAATAGTCCATTGTTGTCGCCTAACCGGCCGCGGCTGCGTTGGCAGCCTCGGTAGCGGCGTACGCGTTTGCGCCGTTGCTCAGTGCGTTGACGAACATCTCGTGCACCGCCACGGCCTGGGCGCTCACCGCCTGGTAGGACTGGCCGTGATTGGCGAACTGGACTGCCGTCAGCGCGGAGACCTCGTCAGCGGCGGCCGGCACCACACCGGTGGTGGGGCTCGCGGCCGCGGCGCTGTGGGCGGCCAGCGACGAACCGATGACCCGCAGGTTGGCGACCGCAGCCAGTAGTGCCTCGGGCTGCGTGGTGACGAACGACATGACGCTCCTCATCGAGTTCATGATCTGCGATCGCAAAGTTTGCGAGTAGCAGGCGCGGTTGGGCGCAGCTCCGACGCTAAGCGATCTGACCCCCGAGACACAGTCGGGAGGCGGGCTTTTCGGAGACTGTCAACAGTTGTTCATCGACCGTTCGGAACGGCACCCGAATCATTCACCGAGCGGCCCGCCGATGTTGCCTTGGCGTCACTCTTCGTTCACCTTGCGTGGCAGGGCGTCGGCCACCAATTTCAGGGTGGTTTCGCGGCCCGGCGAGGCGGCGGGATCGGTTCCCTGCCGGGCCGAGGCGACCGGGTTGAGCATCAGTTCGTCCACGCCGAACCGCTCGGCGAGGGCACGCAGCTGCGCCAGCGCCTCCTCGGGCGTTCCCACCACCGCGCGCCCCAGTTCGGCTTGGGCGATACGGTGCTGTTCCGGGGTGAGCGTGGCCTGCTGGGCCTCTTCGACGAGTTCCACGGGACCGGGCCGCTGCCCGGTGGCAGTCCGGGCATGCAGCTGCAGGTACGGAAGTATCAAAGCCGTTGCCTCCTGGTGTGTTTCGGCAACAACGGTGTTGACGGTCAGGAATGCGGTCGGTTTGGTGGTCAGCTCGCTCGGCATGAATTCCGACCGGTAGCACGCCAGTGCCTCGTCGGTCTGCTCGCCGAACAGGTGGTGGCCGAACACATAGGGCAGCCCCTTGGCGGCGGCGACCCGGGCCGACTGCACCGAGGAACCCAGCACGAAGACCCGAGGCCGCGTCAGTGCATGCGGCGTCGACTTGAGCACATAGTCGCGATCGGGCAGTCGCACCGACACCCCGGCGGGCCCCAGCAGGGCGATCACGTCATCGAGGTGATCGGGGAACTGATCGACGGCGCGGTCGTCGCGGCCGCCGCGCAACACCGTCGAGGTAACCGGGTCGGCACCGGGGGCACGTCCGATGCCCAGGTCGATGCGGCCGGGGTAGGCGGCCTCCAGCAACGCGAACTGTTCGGCCACCGCCAGTGGCGCATGGTTGGGCAGCATCACCCCGCCCGCGCCCACTCGCAGCCGGGAGGTCGCTGTCGCGAGCATTGCGACCAACACCGCCGGGTTGGTCGCCGCGACCGAGGGCAGGTTGTGGTGCTCGGCGACCCAATACCGGGCGTAGTCCAGACCGTCGACCAGCTTCGCGAGCCGCATGGTCGCCGCCAGTGCGTCAGGACTGGACTGGTCGGTGCGTACCGGGGCTAGGTCGAGGACGGAGAGCCGCACATCGGCGATCTTGCCATTCCCCGGTCCGGTATCGACGCCGGTAACCCGGCGTTCCGATTTCGTTAACTTCGGTCACGCACAGTGGGCCGATGAGCAGCGACGCCGAGTTCGCCGGCGCGGCGCCATCCGAGGCCGCCGGACCCCCGGAGCCCTGGGACATCGGCCGACCGCAGCCGGTGGTGCAGCAGCTGGTGGCCTACGGTGCGCTGCGCGGTGAGGTGCTCGATCCCGGCACCGGCCCGGGGCATCACGCGATCCACTATGCCTCGCAGGGCTATCCCACGACCGGGATCGACGTGGCACCGGCCGCGATCGCGGTGGCGCAACGCAACGCCGCGAAAGCCGGTGTGACGGTGAACTTCCAGGTGGCCGACGCGGTCGAGCTCGCCGGGTTCGACGGCCGGTTCGACACGGTCGTCGACAGCGCGTTCTACCACGTGTTCCAGGACGACGAGCAGACCCAGCTGCGGTATGCCCGCAGCCTGCACCGGGCCACCAAACCCCAAGCGCGGCTGTACATGTTCGAGGCCGGACGTCACAACGTCAACGGCTGGCAGCTGGACGGGCTGTCGCCCGAGCGTTTCGGGCCGTTGCTCGCCGAGGCCGGGTGGCGGATCGACCACATCGGGCCCACCACCTATCAGGGCACCTTCGACCCCAACTCCTTCACCGAGATGATCACGGTGATGGAGGCGCTCGGCCGGGAGGATCTGCTCGACGGCGTGCGCGCGCTGGCGGAGCGGTTCGCCTACCTGCAACCGCTGCTCGAGGACAACGTCGTGCACATGCCGTTTTGGGCCGTGACTGCCACCCGGCTCGACTAGCTGCCACCATGGAGGCATGTGCGGGCGTTTTGCGGTAACCACCGACCCGGCGCTGCTGGCCGAGCGGATCGGGGCGATCAACGAGGTTCCGGCAGACGCCGATCCGGCCCCGAACTACAACGTGGCACCGACCGATGCCGTCGCGACCGTGGTCAGCAGGCATACCCATCCCGGCCCAGACGTGGGAGCGCCGACCCGCCGAGTCCGGCTGATGCGGTGGGGACTGGTGCCGCCGTGGACCAAGGCCGGCCCCGACGGCGCCCCGGCTGCCGGCGGCCCGCTGCTGATCAACGCCCGCGCCGACAAGCTCACCACCTCGCCCGCCTACCGCTCGGCCGCCGAACGCCGGCGCTGCCTGGTTCCGATGGACGGCTTCTACGAGTGGCGCGCCGAAGCCCCCGTCGGGAAGAAGCCGCGCAAGACACCGTTCTACATCCACGGCGACGACGGGATGCTGTTCGCGGCGGGCCTGTGGTCGGTCTGGCGGGGCGGCCCTCGATCCGACCCGCTGCTCAGCGTCACCATCATCACCACCGGGGCGGCCGGAGAGATCGCCGGCATTCACGACCGGATGCCACTGCTGCTTCCCGAAAAGCGTTGGGACGCTTGGCTGGATCCGGACGCACCGCTGGACACCGCGCTGCTGGCCAGTTCGCCGCAGGCGCCGGGGCTGGTGTTGCGTGAGGTTTCGACGCTGGTCAACAGCGTGCGCAACAACGGACCGGAGTTGATCGCGGAAGCCGCGCCACAGCCCGAGCAGGGCTATCTGCTGTAGCCACGCGCCGGCGGCTGGGTCAGTGACCGACCAGGGCCCGCTTCTCGGCGGCGTATTCCTCCTCGGTGAGGATGCCGGCATTGCGCAACTCGGCCAGCTCGCGCAGTTCGACATCGGCGCCCATCAACAGGCCGAATGCCGATTCGCGTGTCAGGGCCGGCAGCTCGTTCGGCGGGCGTTCCGGTGGTCGCGGGGTGGTGGCGCCGGTGGTCGGGACCCGGTGGCCCCGGGTGGCACCGGCGCTGGCCCGGCCGGCAACGCTCGCGGCGGCCATACCCACTCCGGGGATCACCGTCTCGGCGCTGGCGAGGCTGGGAGCGGTCGAGGTGCCGGCGGCTGTTCCCGTGGACGCCAACGACACTCCGACCTGCTGGACCACTGCCGGCACCGCCGAGGCCCATGCCAATGGCACCGACAGGCCGCTGATCGAGGTAGCCGAGGCCATGCTGACCGTCACCGGCAGCACGCCGGCCACCCGCAGCAGTTCCTCACCTATTCCGGCGACCCCCAGCGGATCGATCAGGAAAGAGCCGAGCGCATCGATGCCGAACGAGCCCGCCGAGTCGACGATGATTTCGAGACCGGCGTTGGACAGCTCGATGCCGGGTGCGCTGGCCGCGGCTGCGGCGGTGACCGGGCCGATGATGCCGGCCAGCGCCGACGCGCCCGTCGACGAACCGGCGGCGGGGAGGGTGGAGCCCGGCAGCGTCTGGGTGAATCCGACGACCAGTCCCTCGCCTTGCCCGTCGACCGCGGTGGCGGCGGCCTGACCGACGACTTTGCCGAGTCCGCCGGCATGCCCCACGGCCTTGCCGAGTCCACCGGCATGCCCCACGGCTTTGCCGAGTCCGCCGGCGTGGCCCACGGCTTTGCCGAGTCCGCCGGCGTGGCTTACAGCTTTGCCGATCGCGGCGGCCTGTGCGGCCGCCCCCGCGGTGTTCGTGGTGCGCGGCGGTGTGGTGAACGGGTCGAGCCTGGTCGCCGCTGCGGCTCCGGCGGCGTAGCCGGACATGGCGGTGGCGTCTTGGGCCCACATTTCGCCGTAGTGCGCTTCGGTGGCCGCGATCGCGGCCGTGTTCTGACCCAGGAAATTGGTCGCGACCAGCGTCATCAACAGGCTGCGGTTGGCGGCGATGACCGGCGGTGGCACCGTCATGGCGAACGCTGCCTCGTATGCGGCGGTGGCGGCCCTGGCCTGGATGGCGGTTTCCTCGGCCTGGGTCGCGGCGGTACGCATCCAGTGGGCATACGGTGCGGCGGCCGAGGCCATCGCGGCGGCGCTGGGCCCGGCCCAGCCGGACGACAGTTCGGTCAGCACCGATTCGTAGGCAAGGCCCGCGGCGTTCAATTCGGCGGCGAGGGCGTCCCAGGACGATGCCGCGGCCAGCAGCGGACCGGCGCCCGCGCCGGCATACATCCGGCCCGAGTTGACCTCCGGTGGCAAGAACGCGAAATCCATAGGTGTTACCGGCCGAGGAGGCGCCGTTTCTCCTGAGTGAACTCGTCCTCGGTGAGGATCCCGGCGTCGCGCAGTTCGGCCAGTTCCCGCAGTTCGCCGGAGATCCGCGTGATCGGCCCGTTCAACGGCCGCGCCGGCGGTGACGCCGGCTTCTGAGCCGGGTCGCGTTGCTTGACTACCGGTCGGGGCGGCTGCTTGGCGGTTGCTTTCGTGCTCGTCGTTGCGGTCGCGGCGCCGCCGCGGCTGCGCCCGACGCCGGCGGTGGCCCGGCCGGCCAGACCGGCGGCGGCCATCGCGGCCAGTGGCAGCGCGGCGGCCCCCGCCGCGGCGGGGACGGCTTCTTCGGCGGCGGTGGGCAGTGCGCCGCCCACCTGCTGGATCACCGTGGTTGTCGGTGCGGTGGTGGCCCAGGTCTGCGGTACCGACAGCCCGCTGAGCGTGGCGGCTTCGCCCATCTCGGCGCTGACCGGGGTCACCGCGCTGGCCAGTGCTAGCTCCGGCAGTAGTTCGTTCTCGATCTCGCCGACGCCGATCAGGTCGATGCCGAAGGAACCGGCCGCGTCGACGCCGAATGTGCCGGCGGAGTCGATGACGAACGTGCCGAACAGGCTCGCCGCCAACGCCGCGTACGACGCCGCCAGACCGGGCTCGATCGCCGCCGCCGACCCGATGGAACTGAGCAGCGACGCATTGGTTCCGGCCGCTGCCGAGCCGGGGGCGGCGAGGCCCTGCAGGGCCTGGGTGACCGCGGCGGCCACGGTGTTGGCCTGGTTTCCGGCCGCGGTCGCGGTCGCCTGCCCGACCGCGCCTGCCTGGCTGCTGGCGCCGGCGGTGTTGGTGGTGGGCGGTGCCTGCGTGAAGGGGGTAAGCCGGGAGGCCGCCGCGGAGGTCGTTGCGTAGCCGTACATCGCGGTGGCGTCCTGGGCCCACATCTGGCCGTAGTGGGCTTCGGTGGCCGCGATCGCGGCGGTGTTCTGGCCCAGATAGTTGGTGGCCAGCAGGGTCATCAGCTGGGCCCGGTTGGCGGTGATCACCGGCGGCGGGACCGTCATGGCGAATGCGGATTCGTAAGCGGCGGCTGCGGTTCTGGCCTGCGACGCGGCGTGTTCGGCTTGTGCAGCGGTGGCGTGCATCCACTGCGCGTACGGCGCCGCGGCGGCGGCCATCGCGGTGGCGCTGGGCCCGGCCCAGCCGCCGGACAGCTCATCGATCATCGAGTCATAGGCCACGCCGGCGGCGTTCAGTTCGGCGGCCAGGGCGCTCCAGGCGGTGGCGGCGGCAAGTAGCGGTCCGGCGCCGGCTCCGGTGTACATCCGGGCCGAGTTGATCTCTGGTGGAAGTGTTGCGAAATCCATTGCTAGCCAGGCCCGTCAGTGATAGGCGTCATGATGCCTCCTGAATCGCCGGGGTCGCTGCGGCCGCCACGCGGACGCAGCATTGACCGAGTAACGGCGACGCTAGATGGTGAACTTGAAGTGAACCTGAAGATGCTGCCGGTCAACGAGAACCGGCGCACGGATGCTCCCCATCCGGGCGCTGCGGTGTTATCAATGGACCATGGCCGATTCGCGGTCCGCCGATCGGCGAGGCGGCATTCCCTCGGCGCGCGGCGCCGAGACCTTCAGCGTGGGGACACCGCGGGTGCTGGTGGTGGAGGATTCCGAGACGATCCGCGAGATGGTCAGCGAGGCGCTGGCCGACGCCGGCTATCTGACCGAAACCCAGCCCGACGGCCGCGGGCTCGAGGAGGTGCTGGATGGCTTCCGGCCGGATCTGGTGGTGCTCGACGTGATGTTGCCGGGCCGCGACGGGTTCGACCTGATGGAGGTGATCCTGCGCTGGGGTGAGGTCGGAGTGGTGCTGCTCACCGCTCGCGACGGACTGCCCGACCGGCTGCGCGGACTCGACAGCGGTGCCGACGACTACGTGGTCAAGCCGTTCGAGCTGGCCGAACTGGTGTCGCGGGTCGGTGCGGTGCTGCGCCGGCGGGGCCGGCTGCCGTCGGCCGTGCAGTTCGGCGATCTGATGGTCGATGTCGACGCCGGGGTGGCCTCCCGCTCGGGGACCCCGTTGGGCTTGACCGCGACGGAGCTGCGGGTGCTGGTCTACCTCGTGGAACAGCGTGGCCGCATCGTCAGCAGCGCACAGATCCTCAATGCGGTGTGGGGGTATGAGGCCTACGACCCCAACCTGGTCCAGGTCCACATCAGCGGGTTGCGGCAGAAGCTGGAGACGCACGGGCCGCGGATCCTGCACACCGTGCGCGGGATCGGTTACCGGCTGCAGCTGTCGGTCTCATGACCGCCACCCCGTCGTTGCGCCGGCGTTTGACGGTGATGGTGCTGGCGCTGCTGGCGGTGTTGATGCTGACCATGGGGCTGGTGATCAACGCCACGCTCACCGCGCTGGAGAATCACAGCCTGCAGGAGCGGCTGGCGTTGGCCACGCAGCGCGCGGATTCCCTCGTCGCACTGGGTGTTTCACGCGAACAACTGGCCGATCAACTCAACGGCGGCATCATCAGCGCACTCGTCGTCGACGTGGACGGGTCCAGCTACGGTGACCCCGCTATCGAGCCCGATGCGACCACCGGATCGCGAGTGGCGCCCCCGCCGCTGGAGCCCGACGAGACCTCGACGGTACTGGTGCACCCGCTGGCCGACGGCGGGCGGGTGATCCTGGTCGCCGACACCACCGAGGCCGCCGAGACGCTGAGCCGGCTGCGGCGCCTGATGGTCGGCGCCGGCCTGGGAATCCTGTTCATCGCGTCGATCCTGCTGGCCGGGGTGAGCCGGGCCATGCTCGCCCCGCTGGATCGGCTCACGGACCTGGCCCGTGACATCACCACCGGTGACCGCGGCCGGCGGCTGCGTCCCGACCGGCCGCGAACCGAACTAGGCCGCGCGGCAAGCGCTTTCGACGACATGCTGGACGAGCTGGAGGATTCCGAGAAGCGCGCGCAGCGGGCCGCCGAAGCTGCCCGGCGCGCCGAGGCCGCAGTCCGGCGATTCCTCGCCGATGCCGCCCACGAACTGCGC
The DNA here is from genome assembly GCF_041287085.1 of Mycobacterium sp. pW045. NCBI lineage: Bacteria > Bacillati > Actinomycetota > Actinomycetes > Mycobacteriales > Mycobacteriaceae > Mycobacterium > Mycobacterium sp. pW045. The sequence continues at coordinate 408,198 of NZ_JBGGKU010000003.1, forward strand.
ACCCCGATCGCCGGCATGCAGGCCGCCGCCGAGCAGATCGCCGGCAATGTCGGCCAGGACGTCGGGCCGGACGTCGGGCTGGACACCGTCGAGCCCGAAGTGCTCCGCCAGCACCGCCGCGCCACCCTGCTGCTCACCGAGGCGCGCCGCGCCACCCGGCTGGTCACCGACATGCTCGACCTGAGCTACATCGACGCCGGGCTGCCCCTGGAACTCAAGGACATCGATCTGGTCGGCATCGTCGACACCCAGCTGGACCGGGCGGCGCTGCTGGCGCCGCAACTGCACCTGGGCCGCACCGGTGTGGACACCCTGACCGTCCGGGCCGATCCGACCCGGCTGGCCCAGATCCTGTCCAATCTGCTGGACAACTCCCGCCGTTACACCCCGCCGGGCGGGAGCATCACGGTTCATGTGGCGGGTCTCGGCGAGCGCGCTGAGGTAACCGTCGCCGACACCGGGATCGGCGTCCGCAGTGAGGACGCGGAGCGGATCTTCGACCGGTTGGTGCGCCTGGACAGTGCCCGCGGCCGGGATCACGGGGGAGCCGGCCTGGGCCTGCCGATCGCGCGGGCACTTGCCGACGCACACGGCGGCCGGCTGAGCTGTATCCCGCAGGATGGTGGCGCCTGTTTCCAGCTGGTCTTGCCGCTGCGCGCAGATTCCGGTTGATAGCTGGCAGATTGCGGGCGGATTGGGTACAACGGTGCGATGGAAAGTTGGCCACAGATGTGGAGTCGCTCGCCGATGTTGCAGGAGGCGATGGCTCGGCGGCTGTATCGCAGGTCCGAGGCCACCGGGCGAATCAAGCTGCCGGCGGTTCCGGGCATGCTCGATGAGTATGTCCGGATGTGCGAGACGATGTTCGCAGCGCTGGGTACCCCGCTGGACGCCCAGCAACGGGATCACCTGCAAAAAGTCCTGCAATCAGAGACGGAAGCGGCGTTTGCGGGCTCGCCGCGGTCACACATCATCATCAGCTATGAGGTGCCGGTCGGCAGCGTCCTCAACTACTGGGTCCGTGCCGAATGGCAGTCGATCGAAGCGGGGTACGAGAGCTGGGTCGCCCTTCGCGAACCGCCGTTGTTCGGCACCGAGCCCGATGCCCGCGTCTGGGCGCTGGCCGGCGAGGCCACCGATCCCGCAAGCTGCCGGGTGCTCGACATCGGAGCAGGTACCGGACGCAACAGTCTGGCGCTGGCCCGGCGCGGACACCCGGTGGACGCGGTCGAGATGACGCCGCTGTTCGCCGACGGCATTCGCGCGGACGCGCAGCGCGACGGGCTCGGGGTCCGCGTGATTCAACGCGATGTCTTCACCGCCGGAGACGAACTGGGCAATGACTACCAGCTGATCGTGCTCTCGGAGGTCACGCCGGATTTCCGAAGCACCGGGCAGCTTCGCGACATGTTCGACCTGGCCGCTCGGCGGCTGGCACCGGGCGGGCGGCTGGTGTTCAACGTGTTCTTGGCCCGGGACGGTTATCTGCCCGACGCGGCCGCCGTTGAACTGAGCCAGCAGTGCTACAACATGTTCTTCACCTGGGACCAGATGCACGATGCGGCAGCCGGGTTGGGCCTGCAGCTGGTCGCCGACGATTCGGTTCACGACTACGAGAAGGCCCATCTGCCTGAGGGTGCCTGGCCACCCACCGGTTGGTACACCGAGTGGACCCGGGGCCAAGACGTGTTCGACGTCGAACCGGACGCCTGCCCTATCGAGATGCGCTGGCTGGTTTATCGCAAGCCTGCCGGGGCCGACGAGGCTACGATGACGCGATGAGCGTCACCTTGACCGCCCGCGACGCGCAACGGCGCGACTTCTGGAGCGCACTGTGCCCCCAGCTGTCGATCGACGGCGACGCCGTGGCGGTACCCGCGGCGGTCGGACCGACCGACCCGCTGCTGGTGACCCTCAAACGCGAGGGCTATATCCGGGTGCCCGGTGCGCTGCCGGAAGCGGTGGTCGCGCCGATGCGCGACGCGGTGTCGACGCTGTTCGGGCTGGGTATTCCGCTGCCGTTCGTGTTTGTCTACGACCAGTTATGGCGGGCGTTCCAAGGGCTTTCGGAGTTCCTGACGGCGGTGCTCGGTGACGGCTATCGGGCGTTGCCCGACTTCTGGGTCTGGCATGTCAAGCCCGACGAGAGCGCGGCGGGCTGGGGTCCACACCGCGACCGGGTGATGCCGACGTTGGACACCGACAACTCGCCGCACACGCTGACCGTGTGGCTGCCGCTCAGCGACGCCACCCCGCTCAACGGGTGCATGTACTTCCTGCCCGCCCACCTCGATGATCGGTTCCGGCAACGGCGTTGGGACGGCCCCGACAACACCCTGGTCCACAACCTGCAAGACATCCGCGCCGTACCGGCCACCGCCGGCACCCTGATGGCCTGGAACCAGGCGGTGCTGCACTGGGGTGGACGGGCCAGCAGCCTGGGTGAAGCCCCGCGGATCAGTGCGGCATTCGAGTTCCAGCGCGCCGACTCGCCGGCGTTCAACTCTCCGTTGCTCGACCCGGGCCGGCTGCCGACGTTCGGTGAACGACTCGGGCTGATCGGCAAGCAGGTGTTGCAGTATCGGCACATGTATCCACTCAGCGATGACGTCGCCGCCATCGCCACGTCATTGGTCGAGCGCTTCATGCCCGGTGTCGCGCCGATGGGGGATTCGCCGTCGGTGAGAACCGCGGTGTCGTTCTGACCGGATGTGCGCTACTGCTGCACATACCCCGGCGGGTTGACGGAGTCCACCCACAGGTCCACGCCCAGGTCGCTGCCGGGCACGCAGTCATACACCGATAGATCGGTGACACCCGATTCGACCAGCACGTCCTCGCACAGCAGCGTGTTCCCGGTGTATTCGGCCGCCGGTTTGGTCAGGACCGCGTAGGCGGCGTCGGCGTAGACCTCGGGGGTGCGGGCCCGGGCCATCGCCTCGTCGCCGCCGAGCAGGTTTTGCACCGCGGCAGTGGCGATCAGGGTGCGCGGCCACAGCGTGTTGGATGCGATGCCGTGCGAGCGCAGCTCCTCCGCGATGCCCAGCGCACACAGCGTCATCCCGAATTTCGCCATCATGTAGGCGGTGGGCTTGAGCCACTTCGATTCCAGTCGTATCGGCGGGGACAGCGTGAGGATGTGCGGGTTCTCCCGACCGATCATGTGCGGGATGCAGGCCTGCGACACCGCGTAGGTGCCGCGCACCTGGATGCCGTTCATCAGGTCAAAGCGCTTCAGCGGGACCTCGAGGATGGACCCGAGGTTGATCGCCGAGGCGTTGTTGACGCAGATGTCGATGCCGCCGAACCGCTCGACGGTGGCCGCCACGGCACTGGTCACCGAGTCATCGTCGCGGATGTCGCCGACGATCGGCAGCGCCTGCCCGCCGGCCTCCTCGATCTCGGTGGCCGCGGTGTAGACGGTGCCGGGCAGCTTCGGGTGGGGTTCGGCGGTCTTGGCGATCAGCGCGATGTTGGCGCCGTCGCGCGCGGCCCGCTTGGCGATCGCCAGGCCGATGCCGCGGCTGGCACCCGAGATGAACATGGTCTTGCCGGAGAGCGGAGCTGGATGGGCCATGGTGTCAGCCTATGCCTAACCGCCGCCGGCAATGTTCGCGTGCTGACTAGAAGGGCGGTGGGTCGTTGCAGGCTGCCAGGGCGCGTTGTTGGGCGGCTTGGGCGGTTTGGGCGGCGATGCGGTTCTGGTTGTGGTTGCGCTCCAGCCGGATCCGGTAGGCCCTCCTCTGGTGCGGCTTGGAACCCGCGCCGGCGGCCGACCGCGGGCACTTCGGCCGTCCTCCTAACCGGCCGGGGTGCCCGCGACCTCGCCTGCTGCACTTGCGGGCACCGCGTCGTTTGATCCCGACACCACGCCAACACCTGCCGCCTCGGCTCCACGCCACCGCGGTCGAGCGGTTCCCGCGCGGCCGACGACCTGCGACCGACCGAATGGCGGTTCTGATGTCCGGTGCCGTCACGGCACCCCCACCCCCGAAAATATTCGGGTAGCCCCCCACCTGACTGCCGCGCGGTAGTCAGAAATTTTTTTGCGCGAGATTTCGGTAAGAAGTGCATCTCATCGCGATGCGGAGCCTGCTATTGGCCCCTGACTTGGCTTTCACGGAACCGCATTTGCGCAGCCTCCAGCTGCGGCACGAAATACTCCAAGCCCGCTTGGCCGACGGCAGCAATCGCTGGTTCGCTCGATTGCGCTAGGTCGCGCATGCGGTCAATGTAACCCTGTATTCGCTCGTGTTCTTCGCCCCACTGGGTACCGAGTTGCACTTTCGTAGCAATCCTTAAGGGATCTACACCCTTGGGAACGAGCATTCGGGCTAGAGCTTCGATTGGTGCTGGCGCGCCTAACCCATTAAATGTGGATTCGACGTCGTCGATATCTGTCTGCCCGGCCTCTAGAAGGCTTTCCAGCCAGTCGGTATCGTTGCCGCGCAACACTGCAAGTACATGACTTCTCTCCCGCGTGCCGGGTTCGCACGCACAAAGCAAACGTGTCTTGGCATCGGCTATGAGTACCGGCGCAGTATCCTCGAACGGCCGCAAAGCCTCATAGAGGTTGTCGTCGGGAGGTTCGGCGATGACCTTGGCAAACAAGTGCTCGTAGACTTCTGGAAGGCACGCGACGAGGCGTTCGAAGAAATAAGTCGAATCCCGTCCATGAATCGGAACCGGCAAGATGAGGTCTTTGAGCGCGTCACCCACAAGGTCAACCGTGGCGCCAGGTAGGTCTGATTCCAACTCGCCGTCCGTACTGACCAGGATGGTTGCAGCAGCGCTTGCACGAACCGCGGGATCGGTATGTCGAAGTAGGCGGTCGGCCACAGAAGCAGGAACAACAACATTCGCCACGTCTTCTGGCGTTAGGTGTTCGACGATGCGGTCGAGGTAACGCTCGCCAGGCGCTGTCGTCAGCGCATACTGCACGACATGAGGCCTAGTCATCCCGTCAGCGAGTAATTCAGCTAGGACGTTCTCGTCGAGGTCGGAAGGATTGAGCGTCGCGGGCACTAGCGGCCCTGCGTCGGGGAACATCCCGCTATCCTTCGCGAACAAAAGCAGCGGCAGAAAGTCGGTGTCTTCCTCAGTGATTAACTGGAAAACCCTATGGAGTGGATTGCTTAACGGTTGATCCCAATCGTTCATGTGAGGGCGGAGCGCTGCGAGTCGAGCAATAAACTCCAATGGCTGATTCAAGCCTTGCCGCACCTGTTCACGGAGGGCGTCCTCGAGCCGCGCCCTCCGTTCATGCCAGTTTAGTTCTTCGTCAGATATAAAGAAGATTGCCGCAACAAGGGGATCGTGTTCAGAAAACTCTCGATCGATGGCGTTCGAATGCCGTCTGATGGAAGCTCGTATGCCCGGGAAATCGCCGCTGTGGGCGATAATATAATCGGCCATATTTGCAGCGATGATTTTCGCTTCCGAGATCTGATCTGCCGAAAGTTCTTGGCCGAAACCGGGGTTAAACCCCTGCGCAATCTGCGCCCAAATCTTAAAAAGGCTAGTCAATAGAACGAGGTCGTCGTGGCTTAGGTCTACTACGAGCGAAGCGAACGGCGTCCAAATACTGTCTTTGAACTGCCGCATGGATTCGGACGGCAGTGTGACGGAAATTAGCCTAAGTAATCGATTGTCCTCTGGGCTCAGACTGCTTGCCTCAAAGACGGGGTTCAGCAACTCACTTATTAGCCGCGTTAGGGTGCGGGTTCTCTCTGGCGATGGTGCGGTCGTGAACCATTGTGCGGCTGCCTCCCAGATCTGGAATAGAGGCCCCAAGTTCAGCGATCCATCAGGGATATACGCATTTCTTATGCCATTGATGGCATCGGAAAAAAGCTTCCGCGCAAGCGATGTGTTTTGGACGGAGTTCGCGAAATCAAGAACATCATTAACGATGGCAACATCATTCATATCGCGGATTGCATCTGCTACGAAGGTTGCAACCCGCTCTAACATCGCCTTGCGCTGATATTCGCTTTCATCAGCCGCTAACGCGCGCCATTCCGCGATGGACCGCTGCAGGATTTCTCGGGCCTCGCCCGCTCCAAGATGCAGGTAGTAGCGGTAGATATCTGATTTGGCTCCGATCACACCTTGATCCACTAGTGCGTTGAAGAGGGAGTGAGCCGGAGGATAGGCACTCTGTTCGCCGAGGAGCGCTGCGCTGATGCAATGGGTGGCGATAGCTATCTGCTTTCCCGGCCACGACTCAAAAATCTCATCGATAGGCAATATGGATGGCCCCGAACCGAAGAACGCGTCTACGACGATGCTCGTCGCAAGGACCTGCGGAGCTACGCCATAAACGTTTTCCTGGCTTCCATACTTTGTCCACTGCTGACGCACATCCAAGAGGCCACCGACGGCTAGACCGTGGATTAGGTGTACTACCGTCACTCGGGGAACGCCTAGTTGACCTGACAAGGCGCTTATTTCGCTCTCGGCAAGTGATCCCAAGATTGCGATAGCAGCGAGTACGTCCTTCGCTTCTTTGGAGAGCCCGGAACGTGTCAAGTATTGCGAGACTTCGCCGCGTATGGCTTCGCCGGTGTGAACCTGACGCCACTCGACCTCGTTCTTTAGTAGGTCAGCGAGATGCGCAGCCCACGCTGGCCGGCCTTGCGCCTGGTCGAGAATCCGCCCGATGAGCGACTCGCGAGTTATACCTGCGTTTCGGACGATCTTGCCGATGTCTTTCCGAATTAGCGGCAGTATCTGCACTTCGGCGGCTTGGGGAATGTAGGCTTGCATCTCTTCACGTTGGTGTGGCCAACATACCGCGACTATTCGGAATGTGAGACTTTCTTGCCGACGGATAAGTTGAAGATTGGTCAGAGTATCGATCCGCCGTAATGTGTCGTCGACGACAAGTATGCCGGGCTGCGTCGCTAGGATGTCGTCCATCAGCCTCTCAACCGACGGGCTCCCGTCGACAAAGAATAAACCCGGAACGTTCTCAAGAAGCGCAGATTTTCCAACTCCTGGAACTCCGTAAACTAGCAAGTCGTTGTGTGAGCTTTGCACGGATTCTAGTTCGGCTGTGCGGCCGACTAGATCAAAGGTGCGTACTTTAATATCACCGCGTATCGAGTTCTTAGAGAGTGAGAAGGGGCCACCCGGTAAACCGAGGAGTTTTTCTCGCCAGTCGCCATTCTGCCTAAGACGGTCCGCGAAGAAAGCGCGATCGACGATCGCTACTAGCGTGTAACCGTTTTCTTTAGCTAGAGTTTCCAGCCTTTTTCGCTTATCTTGGGTCAACTCAGCGAGGCTAACAGAAACAATTTTCGTTCCAGGCATATCGTGTTGTTTCAGCGATTTCATCGCTCCGCGAAGGTTTTTCCTGGCCCCTTCGTAGGTTCGCGACGATGTGATCGCCATTCGAATCGGAGGCACGCCCGCTTGTTCGAGAGAGTCGGCATCCCGGCCGCTGTCGGATCCACCCCTGACGGGAACCAGGTTGGGATACCGATCTTGTAGCAGATCAGTGGCGCATGCTTCAAAGACGTCTGGGTTGATCTTGACGCGGAAGTTGTCGAGCGCCGCGGTGATCCGGTCAATCAGGTTCATCGATGCCATCTCTGGTGGGCGGACTTTGAGGCATCGTATTGGAACGCGTGGCACCGGTCATCAAGTGGATCATCACCGCACCCACGGGGGCGTCGCCGGTGACCGCCGGGCAATCGCGTGACCCGCACTCGCAGGCCATGGTGGCCGACCCGGCGGTCAGCGCCCGCAACGCATCGGCGCGCCGCTGTGCTGTGGTGCGCGGATCGGCTTTGCACACCGTCGTGGCCAGTTCGGTGAGCCGCTGATCGAAGGCCAGCGCATCAGGGGTGCGAACGTCGCCGAAGATCTCCGCCAGGCCGGAATGTTGCGGCGCCACACCGATGTGGCGGGACTTCTCGAAGGCATGGGCCTCGCGCACCGCAGCCGGCTCCAAGACCTGCACCCAGTAGTCGACGGCTTCGGCGATACGGTGGCGCGACCAGCTGCCCCATCGGGGCGCATTGCGCTCCAACCACCGATCCATCCGCGGGATCGCAGCAGCATCGATCATCAAATCCGTGCGATGCACCACCGCGGCGACCACCTGGTAATCCACCACACCGGCGGCGAACAACGCCCCGAGTCTGGGCAGCCGCTCGGCCAACGCCAGACCGATCCGCAACTGTCCCGCGGCGCGCCCGCGGCTGATGCCCTGGGCGGCCGCGATCTCAGCGGCCACCGCGTCCCACCCGTCAAGAGCCCAGATCTCCCGATCCGCCACGTCGCGCTGCGCCAGCCGACGCTGATACAGCTGCGCGCCCGCGGCAAACACCCACGCCAGCGACGCCGACGCCAGCCGAGCCGCACTCTGCATGACATCGACCAGACCCTCGTCGCCGAGGCCGCCGATGGCGACCAACGACGGCAACTCTGTATCGAACATACGTTCGACTATACCCGCCTCGGCCGACACCCGCACTCGCCGGAGATGTCCAGTGACTCAGTCGACGCGGTCCGCCGCAACGTCAGCCGGAGGCCGAGATATTGATAAAAACGATGTATTAATGAACGAAATAACAATATTTCGAAATATCAATACTGGTCACTACTGTTGAGAACGTGATCGGGTGTAGCGATGGCGCGCCGGCCGCGGTATTCGAGGCCGTGCGATGAGCGCCGTCGACGTGCACGCCGTGGTGACCGGACGCGATACCGGCCCGGTCGTGGTGCTGTCCAACTCGCTGGGCTCCACCCACCGGATGTGGGACGCCCAGATCGGCGCACTAGAGCAGCGATTTGCGGTGGTGCGCTACGACACGCGTGGTCACGGCGGCTCGCCGGTCCCCGACGGGCCGTACACCATCGACGGTCCGCGCACAGGGCGCCGGTGAGGTCGCCGCCGCCGTCGTACAGCGATGGTTCACCCCGGACTACCTTGCCGCGCACCCGGATGTGCGCGCCGCGAGCGAGGCGATGGTCGCGGCGACACCGGCCGAGGGCTACGCCGGTTGCTGTGAGGCGATCGCCGGGCTGGACGTGCGTGGTGACCTGGCGGCCATCACCGCCCCGACGCTGGCCATCGCCGGCGCCGACGACCCGGCCACCCCACCTGCCAAACTCGATGAGATCGCCACCGGTGTCAAAGCCGGTCGGCTGCTGGTCGTTCCGCACGCCGCGCACCTGGCCAACGCCGAGCAACCCGACATCATCACCCCCGCCCTCATCGAACACCTGGAGCAACCATGAGACGCGCCGACGGCGATGCGGAGCGCAGCGACGAGGAGGAGAGGCGCACATGGCACTGAACAAAGTGGTCGAATCGGCCGCCGCGGCGGTCGCCGACATCCCGGACGGCGCCAGCCTGGCCGTGGGCGGCTTCGGGCTGGCCGGCATCCCGTGGTTTCTCATCGAGGCGCTGCTGCAGCAGGGCGCAACCGATCTGACCATCGTGTCCAACAACTGCGGGGTCGACGGCGCCGGGCTGGGCCTGCTGCTCGACGCGCGGCGCATCAGCCGGGTCATCGCCTCCTACGTCGGGGAGAACAAGGAATTCGCCCGCCAATACCTCTCCGGTGAACTGACCGTCGAGCTCACCCCGCAGGGCACCCTGGCCGAACGAATGCGTGCCGGCGGCAGCGGCATCGGCGCCTTCTTCACCCCCACCGGGGTCGGGACCGTCGTCGCCGACGGCGGCCTGCCCTGGCGGTATCACCCCGACGGCAGTATTGCCATCGCCTCGCCGCCCAAGGAGGTCCGCAACTTCCGGGGCACCGACATGGTGCTCGAAGAGGGCATCGTCACCGACTACGCATTGGTGCGCGCGGCGGTCGCCGACCGGGCGGGCAACTGCCGATTCCATGCGGCCGCGCGCAACTTCAACCCGCCGGCAGCGATGTCCGGTCAGATCACCATCGTCGAGGCCGAGCGGGTCGTCGAGGTAGGGGAACTGCACCCCGACGCAGTTCATCTGCCCGGGATTTTCGTCAAGCGGGTCCTGGAACTCACCCCGGAGCAGGCCGCCCGCAAAGACATCGAGAAACGCACCACCCGGCAGCAGGAGACGATCCGATGAGCTGGACCCGCGACCAGATGGCCGCCCGCGCGGCACAGGAACTGCACGACGGTGACTACGTCAACCTCGGCATCGGCCTGCCCACGCTGATTCCCGGCTACCTGCCCGAGGATTCGACCATCACGCTGCACGCGGAGAACGGCATCCTCGGTGTCGGGCCGTTCCCGTACGACGACGAGGTCGACCCGGACCTGATCAACGCCGGCAAGCAGACCGTCACCGTGCTGCCCGGCGCATCGTTCTTCGACTCGGCGACCAGCTTCGCGATGATCCGCGGCGGACACGTCGACACGGCCGTGCTGGGCGCCATGCAGGTCGCCGGCAACGGCGACCTGGCCAACTGGATGGTGCCCGGCGCCATGGTCAAGGGCATGGGCGGCGCGATGGATCTGGTCAGCGGAGTCGAGCGGGTGATCGTGCTCACCGATCACGTCACCAAAACCGGTGCCGCCAAGCTGGTTACGAGCTGCGACCTGCCGCTGACCGGCCGCGGTGTGGTAAGTCGGGTGATCACCGACCTCGGGGTGTTCGATGTGACCGGGGAAGGGTTCGAGGTGGTGGAACTGGCGCCGGGCGTGAGCTACGACGAGGTGGTGGCGGCAACCGGAGCGCCGGTCATCCCTGCGCGCAGCAGCGAGTTGAGCGTGTAGCGGGTCTGCAGGCCGATGTAGTCATCGAGGCTGTACAGCTCGCCGAAGTGCCAATGCTTGAGCGCCCAGCCATGGGCCAGCAGCATGATGTCGAACACCATCAGATCCACATCCACCTCGGCGAATGTTCCCGCGGCGATCCCGGCCTCGATCACGTCCCGCAGCGGTGTCGCACTGGCGATTTCGAGCTCTTTGATCTGGGACCGCCCAGCCGCGTCCAGGGTGCGGCTCTCCCGGTAGGTCAGCACGACGGCGTCGAGGTTCTCATCGACGATCTCGATGTAACGCCGGATTCCGGCGGTCAACTGTGCGACCGGATCGGTACCGGCCGCCGCGATCACCGGGGCGAGCTGATCGCAGAAGGCATCCTGGATCCGGACGATCGTCGCCAGCAGCAGGTCCTCCTTGCCGCCGAAATACTTGTAGATCAGCCCGACGCTGACATTGGCCTCGGCCGCCAGATCCTGCATCGACATCTGGTGAAAGCCGGTCTGCTGCATGACTTTGACCGCGGCGTCCAGGATCTGCCGGCGCCGGGAATCGGTGCGGGCCGCCCGCACCGCCTCCTCGACGGGCAGCTGACCATAGTCGACGGCCATCAGATGCCCAGATCCTTGGCGATGATCGTCTTCATGATCTCGGTCGTGCCGCCGTAGATGGTCTGGATGCGGGCGTCGACGAACGCTCGCGCCACCGGGTATTCCCGCATGTAGCCGTAGCCGCCGAACAACTGCAGGCACCGGTCGGCGGTACGGACCTGCAGGTCGGTGGTCCACCACTTCAGCTTGGCGGCCCGCGCCGCGGTCAGCTCGCCGTCCAGGTGTGCCGCGATGCAGTCGTCGAGGAAGGTGCGGGCCACATCGAGTTCGGTGGCGATCTCGGCGAGCACGAACTGGGTGTTCTGGAAGCTCGCGATGGGGGAGCCGAACGCCTGGCGTGCCTTGACGTAGTCGAGGGTCTCGGCCAGCACGCCCTCGGCGGCGGCGACCGCACCCACCCCGAGCGACAGCCGCTCCTGGGGCAGGTTGCGCACCAGCTGATAGAAGCCCTGGCCTTCCTCGCCGAGCAGGTTGGCGGCCGGCACCCGCATGTCGGTGAAGGACAGCTCGGAGGTGTCCTGGGCGTGCAGTCCGATCTTCTCCAGGTTGCGCCCGCGGTGAAAGCCCGGGGTGTCGCCGGAGACCACCAGCAGTGACAGTCCCCGGTGTCGGTCTTCGCCGGTGCGCACCGCGACCACGAACAGATCACCGGTCTGGCCGTTGGAGATGAAGGTCTTCGCGCCGTTGACGACGTAGTCGTCGCCGTCCCGGCGGGCGGTGGTGCGGATACCGGCCAAGTCGCTGCCGGTGCCGGGTTCGGTCATCGCGATACCCAGCACGGTCTCGCCGGTCACCACCCCGGGCAGCCAACGGCGCTGCTGTTCGGGTGTGGCCAGATCGGTCAGATACGGCAGTACCACGTCGTTCTGCAATGAGAAGGCGACGGCCTCGGAGGCGGCTCCGGCCCGCTGCAGCTCCTCGATGACGATTGCGTGGTAGCGGTAGTCGTGTACGCCGGGCCCGCCGAGTTCTTCGGGGACCGGAAAGCCCAGCAGTCCAAGCTTGCCGGCCTCGGTGAACAGCGAGCGGTCCCACGCGCTGGAACGCTCCCAGTCCTCGTGGGCCGGGACGACGGTCCGTTGCACGAAGTCGGCAACCATCTCGCGGAACTGTTGATGCTCGGGGGTGTAAGTCAGACCCATCGCAGTTGCCCCTATTGAACGCAGAGTCAGTTGAATGCGGCAAGGCCGGTGAAGGCTTTGCCCAGGATCAGTTGGTGCATCTCCGGGGTGCCCTCGTAGGTGAGCACCGATTCCAGGTTGACCATGTGCCGGATCACCGGGTATTCCAGCGATATCCCGTTGCCGCCGAGGATGGTTCGTGCGGTGCGGCAGATCTTGATCGCCTCCCGGGTGTTGTTGAGCTTGCCGAAGCTGACCTGTTCGGGCCGCAGTCCGACGCCGTCTTTGAGCCGGCCCAACTGCAGCGAGAGCAGCTGACCCTTGTGCAGCTCCACGGCCATGTCGACGAGTTTTGCCTGGGTGAGCTGGAAGCCGGCGATCGGTTTGCCGAACTGGGTGCGCGCCATGGCGTAGTCACGGGCGGACTGCCAGGCGGAGCGGGCCGCACCCATTGCGCCCCAAACGATCCCGTAACGCGCCTCGGACAGGCATTCCAGCGGCCCTTTGACGCCGCGCGCCTGCGGCAACATCGCCTCGGCCGGCAGCCGCACGTCATCGAGCACCAGTTCGCTGGTGATCGAGGCCCGCAGCGACAGCTTGTGGTGAATGGTGTTCGCCGTGAACCCGGGGGTGTCGGTGGGCACGATGAAGCCGCGGATGCCGTCGTCGGTGGCAGCCCACACCACCGCGACGTCGGCAATGGACCCGTTGGTGATCCACATCTTGCGGCCATTGAGAACCCAGTCGGAGCCGTCGCGTCTGGCGCGGGTCTTCATGGCGGCCGGATCAGAGCCGACATCGGGCTCGGTCAGCCCGAAGCAGCCGATCAGGTCCCCGGCGGCCATGCCCGGCAGCCACCGCTGTTTCTGCTCTTCGGAACCGTTGTGGTGGATGGCGAACATCGCCAGCGACCCCTGCACGCTCACCAGCGAGCGGATACCGGAGTCGGCGGCCTCGAGTTCGACGCAGGCCAGCCCGTAATGCACGGCCGAAGCGCCACCACAGCCGTAACCGTGCAGGTGCATCCCGAGCAGGCCGAGCTTGCCGAATTCCCGGGCCAGCTCGCGGGCGGGCAGATCCCCGATCTCGAACCACTCGGCGACGTGCGGCAGCACGTGCTCGGCGCAGAACTTCGCGACCGTGTCGCGCACCGCGATCTCGTCGTCGGACAGCAACGAATCCAGGCTCAGGGGGTCGAGCGCGTCGAAAGCGGGGGTGGTCATGGGTGCGTCCTTACTGTGGGGGTGGGCTGGTTGAATTCTTCCCCATCAGCCGGCCATGGTGAGGCCGCCGCTGACGCTGATCACCTGCCCGGTGATGAACGACGCGGCGTCCGAGGCGAAGAACAGCACCGGCGCGGCTACCTCCTCGGGCCGTGCCAGTCGCCGGAATGGGATCGCTTTGACCAGCGCCTCTTTCAGTTTCTCCGGCTGGGCGGCGAACAGCGGGGTGTCGGTGGGGCCGGGACAGACGCAATTGACGGTGATGTGATGGCGCGCCATCTCCCGGGCCAGCGATTTGGTCAGCGCGATGACACCGCCCTTGGCCCCGGCGTAGATCGTCTCGCCGGCGCTGCCGACCCGGCCGGCGTCGCTGGCCAGGTTCACGATCCGCCCGCCGCCGCCGGCTTCGATCAGCCCGGGCAGGAATGCACTGCACACGTGCACCGGGCCAAGATAGTTGATCGCCACCACCTTCTCGGCGAATTCGGGGGTGGCGTTGAGGAACTGGTCGGTTCGATCCCAGCCGGCGGCGTTGACCACGACGGTGGGCACACCGACCTCGGTGTGGGTGCGGTCACGCAGTTCGTCCACCCGGGCGCGGTCGGCGACGTCGACCGGCAGGGCAGTGATGAGGCCCGGGTGCTCTCCGGCGGTGGCCGCGGCCGCCGCCTGGTCGAGGTCGGCGGCGATCACCCGGTCACCTTGGGCGGCGAACGCCAGGGCGATGGCCTTGCCGATGCCCGATCCGGCGCCGGTCACCAGTGCGATCGTTGTGGTCATTCGGGTGCTCCTGTTCTCGCCGTCAGGCGGTGACGAACTGGCCGAAGTCGGCGGGGCGCTTCTCGGCGAACGCCGCGGCGCCCTCTTTGCCCTCGTCGGTGTGCACGAAGATCTCCAGCGCGGACATCGCCATGTTGCTCAAGCCCGCCTGGTGGTCGGTGTCGGCGTTGAAGGACTGCTTGAGGAAGCGCAGCGCGGTGGGGCTCTTCTCGGCGATCTCGGTGGCCACCGCCTTGGCCTCGTCCAGGAGTCGCTCGCCCGGGACCACCCAGTTCACCAGACCCCAGCGTTCGGCGGTGGCGGCGTCGTACTGCCGGCACAGGTACCAGATCTCGCGCGCCCGCTTCTCTCCGACGACCCGGGCTAGAAACGCCGACCCGAAGCCGGCGTCGAACGACCCGACCCGGGGGCCGGCCTGGCCGAATTTGGCGTGTGCCGATGCGATCGAGAGGTCACAGAGCACGTGCAGCACGTGGCCGCCGCCGATCGCGACGCCGTTGACCGCGGCGATCACCGGCTTGGGCACGTCGCGGATCAGCTTGTGCAGGTAGCCGATCTCGAACATGCCGCTCTCGGTGGGGCCGTAGTCACCGGTCTCGGCTCGCTGCTTGACGTCACCTCCGGTGCAGAACGCCTTGTCGCCCGCGCCGGTGAGGATGATTGCCGCGACCCGGGTGTCGGCCCATGCGGCCCGGAAAGCCTTGATCATCTCCTCGACGGTCTGGCCGCGGAAGGCGTTGTAGCGGTGCGGCCGGTTGATGGTGATGACGGCGGCGGGCCCGTCGATCTCGTAGGTGATGTCTTCGTAGGCGGTCATGGCATCTCCGGGTGTCGGGGGCGGCGCCGCGGTAATGAGATCACGTTCAATCGAAATGAATAATAATTCATTAGTTGTGAATTTAGGTTCGCTCGCCGGTGATGTCAAGGGGTGACGGGGTTAGAAGGCGTACTCGCAGGAGCTGCAGCGGTCCGGAAAGTGGCCGCACATCTGGCGGATTGTCGGGGAGTACTCCAACATCTCGATCTTCGATGTCGCCTCGAACGACGAGCTGCACGAACTGCTTTCGGGCCTACCGTTGTTCGGCTACATGGACATCCGGGTGACACCGCTGGCGACCCATCCCAGCGACGTGGCGGCGGCCGACCGCTGACCGAGGCGGCTGCCGGTCGAGGTCGATGCTTCCGGCGTCCCCGGCGCGCTTACGACGTAAACTAACGGTCGGTGCGCGACGTGGCTCCCCGACGATCGGCGCCGCAGTCGTTGCCGAGTGAAATGGGTGGTCTGAGTGGATGCCGACGATCGCGGTGCGCAGCGGCCGGAGGACGCTGCGGGAGGCGACGTCGTCGATGGGATCCGGCCGCTGCCGCAGTTGAGCCGTGACGCGATTCTGGAGACGGCCATCGAGTTCATCGATCGTCAGGGCCTGTCGAAGTTGACCATGCGCCGGCTGGGGACAGCCTGCGGAGTCGAGGCGATGGCGCTCTACCGCTATGTCCACAGTCGCGGCGACCTGCTGACCGGCGTCGTCGACCACATCGTCGACCGGCTCTACGCCGACCAACTCGCCGCTCGGCGACAAGAGGACGGCTGGCAGGACTATCTGATGCGGCTGGCACACGGCGTGCGCCAGATCGCCCTCGACCACCCGGAGGTTTTCCCGCTGGTGGCCACCCAGGCCCCGGAGGCACCGTGGGTTCGCCCGCCGCTGCGCAGCCTGCGCTGGATGGAAAGCTTCCTCGACACGCTGATCTCCTACGGGTTCGACGACGGCGCCGCCGTGGACGCCTACCGCTCCTACACCACGTTCCTGATCGGCCACCTGCTGTTGGAGGTGTCTGCGCGCGGCGCGGAGCTGCACCCTGACGAGGCCATCCTCGAGGAGGGCGAGCGTCCCGCGCGCGACCTGACGAGCTACCCGAACCTGCAGCGGCTGCAGCCGATGTTGTCCGAAGATCACAGCGGCATCGAGTTCGAAGAGGCGCTGGAAGCCATGCTCGACCGGCTCGAACTGCTGCACTCGCGGGCCTGAGGCGCCCGCCCCCCAGTTACACCGGTTTACGTTGTAAACAACGTGGGTATGTGGCGTGTCGCAATGTCGGTACGAGTGCGGGAGGGGTTTCACCATGGGACTGGCGGACAAGGCGAAGAACGCAGCGGAGGATGTCGCGGGCAAAGCCAAGGAGGCGGTCGGCAACGTCACCGGCAGTGACGAGCTCAGGAACGAGGGCAAAGCCGACCAGGGCAAGTCCAGCCTGAAGAAGGCCGGCGAGAACATCAAGGACGCCTTCAAGGATTGAGCCAGTGAGAATGCGCGCCCCGCCCGACGGTGAATCCGGGCGGGGCGCGTCTCCTGGTGGCGGCAGCGGCCTCGTGGTGGCGGCAGAAAGCAAGGGAGCGGGGATGACGGCGGTGCGACGACTGCTCTGGCCGGTGGCGCTGCTGGTCTTGCTCGCGGGCGCGGTTGTGCTGCTGGCGCCGGTGTCGGTCGCCGATGGTGACGGCGGCTCGATCGGCTGCGGCAATGCCGTCGCCGCGGATTTCTCCGCCGCGCTGGACGCCAACGCCGAAAGCGTGGCCACCGCCGTGATCGCCGGCCGGGTCGGCCCGCACACCAACTACGTGGCCGGATGCCGGTCTTCGGTGGCGACCCGCCGCGCCTGGGCCCTGGCGCTGGTGTTCATCGGTGCGATCGGTGCCGCGGTCGGGTTTACAACGTAAACAAACTGGCGTAGCTTCATCCGCATGCTGTTCGGTTTACGCCGTAAACTCGGTCGCTGTTCGGCATGGCTCGGCTTGCTGGCCACGTCGGCGAGTAACGGGGCCGGTGCGATCGCCACCGACACCGGTCTTCGGGTACGGCTCGGCGAGGCGTTGACCTCCGTGGCGGCCCGTCCGGACTTGGAACTTCGTGTCGTCCTGGAGCGCAGCGGTCCAGCGCTGCTGGTTACCGCCAGTGGCAGCGTCGACGCCTCCAACGTGGAGGTCTGGCGGCGACTGGTCAACGAGGCCGCCGCCGTCACGCAAGCCCCTGGGCCGCTGGTCATTGACAGCAGCAGGCTCGAGTTCATGGGCGTCTGCGCGTTTGCCGTGCTGGTCGAGGAATCGGCCCGGTGTCGCCGACGCGGTGTCAGCCTCCGGTTGGTGAGCGGTCAACCCCTGGTGGCCCGGGTCGTGAACGCAGCGGGGTTGCACCGCGAGTTGGCGTTCTGCGCGACCATCGACGAGGCGCTCGGCGACACACCGCGGGAAGACCCGGGACCGGTCCGCGGATCCAGCGCCTAGCGCCGGGCCGGGTGGCCCGGGTTGGCGCGCGACTCACCGGGGGAGGATACGGCCGGAAATAGCGCCGTGACCGACGCTGTTGACCAAGGCAACCTGCGGTCACTGCGCATGGATATCGGTCACAGTCCTAGGATCGGGAAGGAGTCCGGGGTGTCAATGGCGA
Organism: Mycobacterium sp. pW045; assembly: GCF_041287085.1. Lineage (NCBI taxonomy): Bacteria > Bacillati > Actinomycetota > Actinomycetes > Mycobacteriales > Mycobacteriaceae > Mycobacterium > Mycobacterium sp. pW045. The sequence continues at coordinate 426,092 of NZ_JBGGKU010000003.1, forward strand.
TCGGTCTGCTGGAAATCGAGCCATCGGCTGGGCCGGTTGTGGGCACCGCGACAGAAGGGACTGCAGCGATCGAGATGGCTGACGGCGAAAGTGCGACCGAAACCGAGACGACGGCTCCCGTTCGTTCCGACGAGACCGACGAGCAGCTGACGGCGCGCTTCGAACGTGACGCGATCCCGATGCTCGATCAGCTCTACGGCGGTGCGCTGCGGATGACACGCAACCCGGCCGACGCGGAGGATCTGTTGCAGGAGACGATGGTCAAGGCCTACGCCGGGTTCCGGTCTTTCAGGGACGGCACCAACCTCAAAGCCTGGCTGTACCGCATCCTGACCAACACCTACATCAACGGCTACCGCAAGAAACAGCGCAAGCCGGCCGAGTACCCGACCGACGAGATCACCGACTGGCAACTGGCGGCGACCGCCGAGCACTCGTCGACGGGCCTGCGCTCGGCTGAGGTAGAGGCCTTGGAGTCGCTGCCGGACACCGAGATCAAGGACGCGCTGCAGCAGCTTCCCGAAGAATTCCGGATGGCGGTGTACTACGCCGACGTCGAAGGGTTCCCCTACAAGGAGATCGCCGAGATCATGGATACGCCGATCGGCACGGTGATGTCGCGGCTGCACCGCGGCAGGCGCCAGTTGCGCAGTCTGTTGGCCGACGTCGCACGCGACCGGGGGTTCGTCCGTGGCGGCCAGTCGGAGGAGGTGTCGTCGTGACCGAGCAAACCAGCGGATGCACCACGCCGGGACCCGACGGGCCGGCTGCCGACTGCTCCGAGGTCATCGCCGAGGTATGGACGTTGCTCGACGGCGAATGCACCGCCGAGACCAGGGCGAAGCTGCGCCGACACCTCGAGGAATGCCCGGGCTGCCTGCGGCATTACGGGGTCGAGGAACGGATCAAGGCGCTGATCGCCCGTAAATGCAGTGGCGATCGGGCGCCGCGGCAACTCTACGAACGGGTCCGGCTGGAGATCAGCCGCACCACGATCATCCACCGCGAGGGCTGAGGGAGGGGCCCGCCCGGCGGGACGACGTTTTAAGCGTTGGGGCGCTTGCCGTGGTTGGCCTTGCTGTGCTTGCGATCGCGCTTCTTGCGGCCACGCTTTGCCATGATCCACCCTCCTAGCAGGTATTCCGGCTGGAAAGTCTCTCACACGACCGGGTGTGACGCGGTGGCGGGGCTTGCGACCCCGCCACCGCATCGGCCCGTCGGGCGCCCAAACGTGCCGGCGCCTCAGTGGAAGGTCCGCGCCCCCGCCAGGGTTTGCGGCACGGGTGCCACCGGCGCCGGCGGCGTTTCGAGTGCGGGCGCGCCGGGCATGGTGGCACCGGGCGGGGTCAGCGAACTGACGTCGTTGGGCATGATCGAGCCGACCCCGGGCACCACGCGGTTCAGCATGCCGTTGAGCGCCTGCAGGAAGGAGTTGGCGGCGTTCACGCCTGCCGACGAGCCTCCCACCGCCGGCCCAGGCAGCGCCGGGGCGCCGATCGGGGCCGGAATCGGCATCGGGTCATCGACCAGCGCCGGGGCGGCTTTGGCCGAAGCGACGCCGAATCCGAGCGTGGCCAGCGTCATCGCGCCGGCGCAGATCAGTGGCAAGCGGATCCGGGGGTTGGAAAATCGGTTCACAATCAACGCGCTACTCCTCAAGTTCGACTTCGACTGTTGGCCGCGTCACGGCGAATACGTCACGCGTTCGAAACACTCGAGTAACGGTGCTATGCAAATGTCACAGGAGAAACACGACACGATCACGGATCGAACTCTCTACGTCCTCTTAGTTGTCTTGGAGTTCGCTTACCCGTGCGCCCCGCGCAGGCCAGGGCGGGGGTTGTGGTTCCATAAGACGAGGATTTCGGGGACCAGGGGATCGTTGACTGGATGATGAACGAGGTGAAGATGGCCGAGGACGTTCGCGCGGAGATCGTGGCCAGCGTGCTCGAAGTCGTGGTCCACGAGGGCGAACAGATCAACGAGGGCGACACCGTGGTGTTGCTGGAGTCGATGAAGATGGAGATCCCGGTGCTGGCCGAGACCGGGGGCACCGTCAGCAAGGTCGCCGTGAAGGTCGGCGACGTCATCCAGGCCGGCGATCTCATCGCCGTGATCGGCTGATCGCAGCGTTCCACGGCGCGTCGTGACCGATGTCCACCCTCGGTGACCTGCTAGCCGAACACACCGTCTTGCCGGGCAATGCGGTGGATCACCTGCACGCCGTGGTCGGGGAGTGGCAACTGCTGGCGGACCTGTCGTTCGCCGACTACTTGATGTGGGTGCGCCGCGACGCCGACGCCGGCGGCGCGCTGGTGTGTGTGGCGCAATGCCGGCCCAACACCGCTCCCACGGTGCTGCTCAGCGACGCCGTCGGCACCGTGGCCGCCGCGGACTGGATGCCATTGGTGGCCGGGGCATTCGAGTCAGGCGCAATTGCCCGGGAAAGCATTGCGGGCCAACGCAATACGGAAGCCGTTCCGGTTCGGTACGACGACCGGGTGGTGGCGGTGCTGACCCACCAGACCGCGTTGCGGGCCGGGCGCGAATTCAGCCGGTTGGAGGCGGCCTACCTCGACTGCGCGGCTGATCTGGTGCACATGCTCTCCGAGGGCACCTTCCCCAACGTCGGTGACATCGCGGTGTCGCGCTCCAGCCCGCGCGTCGGTGACGGGTTCATCCGCCTCGGGGTTGACGGCACCGTCAGCTACGCCAGCCCGAACGCGGTGTCGGCCTATCACCGGATGGGCCTGGCCGCCGAGCTGGCCGGACACGACCTGGTGGCCGTCACTCGGCCGCTGATCTCGGACACCTTCGAGGCGGACGAGCTCGCCGAGCACATTGCCGACTCTCTCACCGGCGGATCGAGCATGCGGTTCGAGGTCGACGCGGCCGGCGCGGTGGTGCTGCTGCGAACCCTGCCGTTGATCGTGCACGGCCGGCCGGCGGGGGCCGCCGTGCTGGTTCGCGACGTCACCGAGGTCAAGCGCCGGGACCGTGCACTGTTGTCCAAGGACGCCACGATTCGCGAGATACATCACCGGGTGAAGAACAACCTGCAGACCGTGGCGGCGCTGCTGCGGCTGCAGGCGCGCCGCACAACCAGCAGCGAGGGGCGCGAGGCGCTACTGGAATCGGTGCGGCGGGTGTCGTCGATCGCGGTGGTGCACGAGGCGCTGTCGATGTCGGTCGACGAGGTGGTGAACCTCGACGAGGTGATCGACCGGATCCTGCCGATGATGAACGACGTCGCCAGTGTCGAGATCCCGATCCATGTCGCCCGGACCGGAACGTTCGGGGCTCTCGATGCCGACCGGGCGACCGCGCTGACCATGGTGATCACCGAACTGGTGCAGAACGCCATCGAGCACGCCTTCGACGCCGACGCCGATCGACACGATGTGACGATCCGCGCCGAACGGTCGGCGCGCTGGCTGGACGTGGTGGTGCACGACGACGGCCACGGCCTGCCGGCCGGGTTCAGCCTGGAGACCGCCGACCGGCTCGGCCTGCAGATCGTCAACACCCTGGTCTCGGCGGAGCTCAACGGTTCCCTGACCGCACGCGACGCTCCGGGGGGCGGGACCGAGATGGTGCTCCGGATTCCGGTCGGAAGCCGGCGAACCCGCCAGGCGCTGTGAGGCGCCGGGCGCGCCCGGCGCAAAACGACGCGGCCCCGACCAGGTCGGAGCCGCGTCGAAGTTGTCTGCTTGGGTCAGACCCCGCTGCGCGCCCGCGTCCGGGCGTTGCGGCGCTTGAGCGCCCGCCGCTCGTCCTCGCTCATGCCGCCCCACACGCCGGCGTCCTGGCCGGTCTCAAGCGCCCAGGTAAGGCACTCGGTGACCACCGGACACCGGGCGCAGACCTGCTTCGCGGAAGCGATCTGAGCGAGCGCCGGCCCGCTGTTTCCCACCGGGAAGAACAGCTCCGGGTCCTCGTCGCGACAGACCGCCTTGTGGCGCCAATCCATAGGTCTCCAACTCCTCACTCTGAGCGCAGCACGGCGCGCAACGTTTGCTTTTCGACTGTTATAAGCGGCGGCAAGAAATGATTACGGCTTGCTTCCGATCGCTCGATCGTTTCACAGCCTGGACAGATGTCAAGAGTTTGCGTTATCACGTGGCCAACATCACGCTTGCAAGGGGCTGCTGACTGTCGGGTCGCGGCCGTGTACTACAGTGGGGTCAAGTGTGTGCTCATCAACTGATGAAACTACTATCTGTGCAGGTCAGCAGCTCTTTTTGGCGGCGGCGCGATGACGTTGAGGGCGTCAGGAACCGCGCGGAACGTCATCTCACTTCGCAATCCGAGGTATTCGCCGTCGATCTGAGTGGCGATCGGTGTGTCGCCGGCATCGACGCGCAGCGCGGTCACATCGTCGTCGCGGATGAGTTGTTTGGCGCGCAGCTTCGGCCGCTTCGACAGCATCTGGCGGACCAGCCGCAGGGTGGGCAGCACCTTCATGCTGGTGGTCGCGAACACCCCCATCCCGCCCTCGAACGTGGTGTCCGGATTGGTCCACACACACCGCTCGTCGGCGTAGGTCCACGGAGCGCAGTTCGAGATGAAGACCAGGTGCACACCGGCGACCGGCGCAGCCCCGTCCAGTTGCAGCGTCAATGTCGGCGCGCGGCGGGTGGTGGCCAGCACGGCGGGCACCGCGGCGCGGACATAGCGCAGTGCGGTGACGGCGTGGCCCTTCTCACGTTCGGCTTCGACGGCGGCCACCACCTCGCCGTCGACACCCATGCCGGCGTTGAGCACCGACCACCGCTCGCCGCAGTCGATCAGTCCGATCCGACGCCAGCTCGGTTGGCCGCCGGGGCCCTTGAGCAACCCGATCAGCTGGTTGGTGGCGACGGTCGGGTCGGCGGCGATCCCGAGCGAGCGAGCGAAGACGTTCGCCGAGCCGCCGGGCACCACTGCCACCGCGGGCAGGTGTTTCGGCGGCGCCGAACCGGGCGCCCCGAGTAGTCCGTTGACGACGCCGTGCACGGTGCCGTCGCCGCCGTGCGCGATGACCAGGTCGATCCCGTCGCGGGCAGCGGCCTGGCTGATCTCGATGGCGTGACCGCGGTAATCGGTGTGCACCACGCTCAGCTCGAGCCGGCTCTTGAGAGCGTGGGCCAACAGGTCACGGCCCGCCGGAGTCGTCGAGGTGGCATTGGGATTGACGATCAACACGGCACGCACGGGATATCAGTCTATGGGCAGCCGGGAAGTGCGACCGGGTGGCTAGGCTGGCGACGTGAATGCCGTCGCCGACCCACCCCGCGCCGTGCTCGCTGCGGGCCTGATCGTTGCGGTGCAGGGCGTGGCCTCGCTGGTGGTCGCGGTGGTGCTGGTGTGGCGGGCGGTGACCGGTGCCGATCAGCGGATGGCCAGCGGTTACGGCACCGCGGCGTGGTTCGCGCTGATGGGTGGCGCGGTGCTGGCCGCCGGCTGGGCGTTGCTGCGGGGCCGGCGGATCGGCCGCGGCGTTGCGGTGTTCGCCAACCTGTCGCTGCTTCCGGTGGCCTGGTACATGGGGGTCGGCTCGCACCGGTGGGCCTACGGCGCGGTCGTCGGCATCGCCGCGGCGGCGGTGCTGGTGGCGCTGTTCAGCCCCGCGGCGCTGCGCTGGGCGGCGCAACGCCCAGCGCCGACAGGATAGTGCTGAACTTCGCCACGGTTTCGGCCAGTTCGTCATCGGGATCGGATCCGGCGACGATCCCGCCACCGGCATGGGCCAGTGCGGATCGCCGGTCGGCGGACAGTTGCGCACAGCGGATCGACACCACCCACCGGCCGTCGCCGTTCGCGTCGCACCAGCCGGCCGCGCCGGCGTAGAAGCCGCGGTCGCCCTCCAGGTCCGCGATGAGATCGATCGCGGCCGCCGTCGGAACCCCGCCGACCGCCGCCGTGGGATGCAATGCCAACGCCAAATCCAGTGCAGTGGTGGCGGTATCGCGGAGCCGGCCGGTGATCGGGGTGTTCAGGTGCCAGACCGCGGCGGTGCCGGTCAGCTGTGGCTCCGGTGCGATGTCGAGTTCGCTGCACAGCGGCCCGAGTGCGGTACGCAACTGGTCGACGACCAGTTGATGCTCATGGCGGTTCTTGCCGGATTCGGCCAACGCGGCCCCGTTGGCGGCGTCGACGGCCGGGTCGGGCGAGCGCGGCGCCGAGCCCGCGAACGGCCGGCAGGTGATCCGGTCACCGTCGCGGGCCACCAGCAACTCCGGGCTGGCACCGACCAGGACAGCCCCGGCAAATGTGTCCCCGGCGGCGCTCAGGTCTACCAGATAGCCGTAGCCGCTCGGATCGGCGGCGGCCAACCGGCGCAGCACCGTGCCCGGGTGCAACGGCGCGTCGGCGGCCAGCCGCAGGCTGCGGGCCAACACCACTTTGTGCAGCACGCCGTCTGCTGCGTTCAACTCACGTAAGGCCCGGCGGATCCGGTCGCGGTGCTCGTCGGGCTTGGGCAGCTCCGCGACGATACGCACCGCCGGCAGGGTCGTCACCGGCCCGGCCGGCAGCGCTTTTTCGCGGCGCACCCGGCCCGGCACGAACAGCGCGGTGGCGGCATCCGGCTGAAACGGCAACGCGCCCACCACGATCGGCGCCTGGCCGGTGGCCAGCGCGGTCCGCGCGGCGCCGACATCGCAGAAGCCGGCGGCCATCCCGTCGGCCACCAGCGTCCCGGCGGGCCCGGACAGCACGAACGTCGGTGCCGTCAAAGCCCCGCGGCCTTCGGCCCGGTCAGCCCGAGGGCGGTGAGCTGGCGCACCCCATGCTCGAATCCGCACACCGCGAGCGACGCCGCGGGCATGCCGAACCGCGCACCGTCGGCCAACGGCAGCTCGAGCCAGCGGGTGATCACCGCCCGGGAGAAGTGGCCGTGTCCGACGAACACCACATCGCGGGAGACCAGCAGTCGCAATGCCGCCGCGACCGCCCGGTCGGCGCGATCGCTGACCTGTGCCACCGACTCGCCTCCCGCGCTGCCGTGCGTCCAGACCAGCCAGTCCGATTCCGATTCCCTGATCTGCGCGGTGGTCAGCCCCTCATAGCGGCCATAGTCCCATTCGGCGAGGTCGTCGGAGACTTCGTCGACGTGCAGCCCGGCGAGTTCGGCGGTCAGTTGGGCGCGGCGGCGCGGGCTGCAGACCACGAACGGGTTGTCCAACCGCAGTCTCGCCAGCGTTGCGCGGGCGGCGACCGCTTCGCGCCGGCCGGTCTCGGTCAGCTCCAATTCGGTGCGCCCGGTGTGCCGTCCACTTTTCGACCACTCGGTTTCGCCGTGGCGCAGCAGCAGCAGTCGGTGCTCCTCAATGCCCACGTCCGTCGATTCTGCCCGACGACGGACACCGACCAGCGTTTGGTGCTGCGGGGCCGCGAGCCGTGCCAGTATGGCCTGTGTGACGGGCATGCGAATCTTGGCGGTTGCCAACCAGAAGGGCGGCGTGGCCAAGACCACGACGGTGGCGTCGCTGGGCGCGGCGATGACAGAACTGGGCCGGCGGGTGCTGCTGGTCGATCTCGATCCGCAGGGCTGCCTGACCTTCTCCCTGGGACACGATCCCGACAAGCTGCCGGTGTCGGTGCATGAGGTGCTGCTCGGTGAGGTGGAGCCCAACACGGCGCTGGTATCGACCGACGAGGGTATGACGTTGCTTCCGGCCAACATCGACCTGGCCGGCGCCGAGGCGATGCTGTTGATGCGGGCCGGCCGCGAGTACGCCCTGCAGCGGGCGCTGGCCAAGCTGGACGGCGAGTTCGACGTGGCCGTCATCGACTGCCCGCCGTCGCTGGGGGTGCTCACCCTCAACGGGCTCACCGCGGCCGGCGAGGTGATCGTGCCGTTGCAGTGCGAGACCCTGGCCCACCGCGGTGTCGGCCAGTTCCTGCGCACCGTCGCCGACGTCCAGCAGATCACCAACCCGAAACTGCGTCTGCTCGGTGCGTTGCCCACGTTGTACGACTCGCGCACCACCCACAGCCGCGACGTGCTGCTCGACATCGCCGACCGGTACGGGCTGGCGGTCCTGGGCCCGCCGATCCCGCGCACCGTGCGTTTCGCCGAGGCCAGCGCGTCGGGCGCATCGGTTATCGCGGCCCGCAAGAACAAAGGGGCCCAGGCTTACCGGGAGCTGGCCGAAGCGCTGCTCAAGTACTGGCAAAACGGCAAGGCACTGCCCACCTTCACCCCGGAGATCTAGCGCATTGTCGCGCGAGGGTGCGCGTCCCCGGTCGACACGCCGAGTGAATTCCCGGATTTGCGCACGCTCGCACCTCGCCGACACCGACATCAGCCCAGCGCGACCACCGTGTCGCCGCGCTGCTCCAGCACCGTCGGGCCCGACACCGCCGGGAACACCGCCGTCACGCCGGCGGGGCGGCTGACCGGGATGACACGTTCAGCGGCGCCGGTGCGCTGGTTGAAGACGCCGACGCCACCGGTCACCGGGATCAGCAGACGGTCGGCCATCATCGCCGCCGGTCCCAACGGAACCGCGGCCCCCGCCGCCGGGATGGTGTAGCGATACGTGAGGGTTCCCGAGTCGAAAACCATCACCGCGTCGCCGATCCACCAGCAGACCAACCCGGTGGGTCGCGACACCTGCAGCGCGGCGCTGGCGGGGCTGGGCTTGGCCGGCAGCATCGTCTTGGCGATCGTGGTGCCGGTCTGGTCGACCACTTCCACCCGCGGCTGCGGGGTGGGCAGATAGACAGCGGTGTTGACGCCGGAGTCGGAGTCGGTCACCGTGAGTACCCGGGCGCCGGAATCGGCGGCCACGCCTGGCAGCGGGACATGCTGGGTCTCCGGTTCGTCTTCTTCCTTGCCGGCGCGCAACAGCGTCAACTGCAGGTCATCCTGCCCGGGGCAGGCCTCGAGCACCGAGACCGCCGACGAGGCCGCCGCCGCCGACACCAGGGTGCAGCCCTGGCCGCGGCCGCGTGCCGTCGGCTTCACCCGGGCATCGATCTCACCGTAGGACAGCACCCGGACCATGTCCGAGCGCCACAGTTCCAGCCGGGTGCTGCCGGCCGAGAGCACCGAGCTTCCCTCGGAGGTGACGTTCACGCTCCGGTCGGCGTAACTGGTCCGGGCCGGTCCGCGTCGGCCGGTCCCGGCGACGATTGTGCTGACCTGGCCGCAGCCGCGGGAGTCGGGATACACCGCGACGGCGTAGCGGTAGATCCAGGACACGCCGCACAGGTCGACGTCGCGGGCATAGCTCCAGCGTTCTTCGCCGGTCGCCGGGTCGCGCCCGGTCAGCTGCGGCCCCTCGCCGGTGATCACCGTCCCGGAGACCATCACCGGAGCGCGGGTGGCCGGGCTGGCCGCCGTCCACAGTTGGTTCAGGGCAGCCGGCACCATGGCGGCCGGCTGCGGAGTGGTCGCTTCATCCAGCGCAGGCCGGCTGACGGTCGCGCGGGCGTCACTGGTCCACCAGATGATGACGCCGGCGACGACGACCACGACCGCGATCACCACTGCGGCCAGCATGTCGCCGGCGGTGCGGCGCTCCGGTCGCACCATCTCAACGGGTCCGGTTCAGTTGCCGTTCACCGCGGCGGCGGTCTTGCTCGGCCGGCGGCGACGGCGGCGGCGCGGCGCGCTCTGACCGTTGTCGTCCGAGGGCCCGGCCGTCCTGGCCTCACCGGGCTCACCGGTCCGGGCGGCCGGAGCCGAGGTGTCACCGCCGGCCGCCCGGCCGCCGCGGGTACGCCGCCGGGAGCGGGTGGTGTTGCGGGGCGCCCGCTGCCGGTCGGCCGAGCTCTCGCGGCGCTCGCCGTCGCCGCCCTCGGACCGCTTGGCCGGTGACCGGCCCGCGTTGCCGATGGTGCCGGTGGCCTCGGTCGGGATGTTCAGCTCGGTGAACAGGTGCGGTGAGCTGGAGTAGGTCTCCGCCGGGTCCGGGCACTGCAGGTTCAGCGCCTTGTCGATCATCGACCAGCGGGCCAGTTCGTCCCAGTCGACCAGCGTGACCGCGACACCGGTCTTACCGGCGCGGCCGGTGCGGCCGATGCGGTGCACGTAGGTCTTCTCGTCGTCGGGGCACTGGTAGTTGATGACGTGGGTAACGTCATCGATGTCGATGCCGCGGGCGGCCACGTCGGTGGCAACCAGCACGTCGATGTCCCCGGTGCGGAACGCCTTCAGGGCCTTCTCGCGGGCCACCTGGTTGAGGTCGCCGTGCACCGCACCCACCTTGAACCCGCGCTCGCCGAGGTCGTCGGCCACCTTCTGCGCCGTCCGCTTGGTGCGGGTGAAGATCATCGTGGCGCCCCGGCCGCGGGCCTGCAGCAGCCGGGCGACCAGCTCCGCCTTGTCCAGCGCGTGGGCCCGGTAGACGAACTGTTCGGTGGCATCGTGGACCGCCGAGGAGTGTGGCGCCTCGGCGCGGATGTGGGTGGGCTGGTTCATGAAGCTGCGGGCCAGCGTGATGATCGGGCCGGGCATGGTCGCCGAGAACAGCATCGACTGCCGGTCATCGGGGATGCGGGCCAGGATGCGTTCGATGTCGGGCAGAAAGCCCAGGTCCAGCATCTCGTCGGCCTCGTCGAGCACCAGCACGGTCAGCCCGCCCAGCTGCAGATGGCCCTGCTGGGCCAGGTCGAGCAGCCGGCCCGGGGTGCCCACGACGACGTCCGCGCCCGCCTGGAGCGCCTCGATCTGCGGCTCGTAGGGCCGGCCCCCGTAGATGGCCTGCACCGACAGCGGACGGTCTCCGGCGGTCAGGTATTTCGCCGCATCGGCCAGGTCGCCGGAGACCTGGATGCACAGCTCGCGGGTGGGCACCACGACCAGCGCCCGCGGGATGCCGGTCAGCGGCCGGTCGGTGCTGGTGCTGACCCGCTGCAGCAGCGGGACGCCGAAACCGTAGGTCTTGCCCATACCGGTGCGGGCCTGGCCGATCAGGTCGTCGCCGGCCAGGGCCAGCGGGAGCGTCAGCTCCTGGATCGCGAAAGCGCGTTCGATGCCGTCCTCGGCGAGGGCGCGGACGATCTCGTCGCGCACGCCCAGTTCGGTGAAGGTCGGTGGGGAGGTGGGTCGAGTGGTGGCGATAACGGGGGTCATGCGCTGGCAGATGCCTTTCGGAGTTGGCGCGGTATGAAAGTCGATCGCGGTGTGGTCGGGGCGCACACGCTGTGACGGTCGATACCTGACTTGCCAATCCGGGGGGCCCTGCACTCGCCGAGGAGGCGGGCCAACCGCGTGTACGCACATTGCGCGACAGCGCCGAATCGGCACTGCCTGCGGTCATACTACCTGGTCGGGCCGGGCACCGGTCCAGTCCGGCGCAACGCCTACAGTGTGGTGATGAATTCGGTTCCCTCGACCGACGCCGAAGCGCAGCCTTCCCCGCCCCGACTGTCCGCCGATCATCCCGGTGTCAACGAGCTTTTCGCGGTACTGGCCTACGGCGAGGTGGCGGCGTTCTACCGGCTCACCGACGAAGCCCGCATGGCACCCGATCTGCGTGGCCGGATCTCGATGGCGGCGATGGCCGCCGCGGAGATGGGCCACTTCGAATTGCTGCGTCAAGCCCTCGACGCCCGCGGTGTCGATGTGGTGGAGGCGATGTCGAAATACACCACCGCCCTGGACAATTACCATCGGCTGACCATGCCCAGCACCTGGCTGGAGGCGCTGGTCAAGACCTATGTCGGTGACGCGATGGCCGCCGACTTCTATCTGCAGATCGCCCATGGCCTCCCCGACGAGGTGGCCGACGTGGTGCGCGCGGTGCTGGCCGAGACCAAGCACTCCCAGTTCGTCGTCGACGAGGTGCGCACCGCGGTCACGGCCAGCGCCAAGCAACGCAGCCGGCTGGCGCTGTGGTCGCGCCGGCTGCTCGGAGAGGCGATCACCCAGGCCCAGTACGTGTTGGCCGACCACGACGAACTCGTCGACCTGGTGGTCGCCGGTGCGGCCGGGCTGGCACACCTGGCCGGGTTCTTCGACCGCATCCAGCACACCCATGACGAGCGGATGCGCGAACTGGGCCTGGCGTAGCGGCCGGCGTATCGCCAAGGGCGAACGACCGGTGCGCACCAACCGCGGGCCCGTCCACTAGCCTGCTTGACAACGCCCGACGCAAACGAAAGGGGCTGGCGTGGAGGTCAAGATCGGGGTCACCGACAGCTCGCGCGAACTGGTCATCAACAGCGCGCAGACGCCCGATGAAGTCGAGGAACTGGTGGTCGCCGCGCTGAGCAAGGGCACGGAATTGCTGGCCCTCACCGACGACAAGGGGCGCCGGTTCCTGGTGCAGGCCGCCAAGATCGCCTATGTGGAGATCGGGGCCGCCGACAGCCGGCGGGTCGGGTTCGGGATCGGCTCCGAAACCATTGCCCGGGCTAATTCCTCTTGACGGAGGCGGTTCGTCTCAACGAGTGAGCGGCACGTGTGACAGCCCGCCCCAAGCGAACGCGACCGTCCCCTCGACGGCGTCTTCCTTGGAGATCGGACGGTCGCTGTCGAGCCAGTAGCGGGCGCAGTCCACACTGATCGCGACCAGCCCGACGGCGACCATGCGGGCGCGGTGCGGGTCGAGGCCGGAGTCGTGGCTGACCAGATCGAAGATCGCATCGATGCACGATTCGGTCGCCACCCGCACCTGGACCGCGACCTGGGGCTCGGCGACGTTGTCGTTCTCGAAGATCAGCCGGTAGCCCTGGCCGTCATGCTCGATGAAGTCGAAGAACGCCTGCACCGCCGACCGCAACCGCTGGCGGTTGTCGGTGGTGGTCCGCAGGGCCTGCCGCACACCGGAGACCAGGTTTTCCACGTGGCGGGCCAGCACCGCCAGGTACAGCTCCAGTTTCGAGGCGAAGTGCTGGTAGAGGATCGGTTTGCTGACGCCCGCCCGGTCAGCGATCTCGTCCATACCGGCCGCGTGGTAGCCGCGGTCGACGAACACCTCGCTGGCTGCGATCAGCAGCTGTCCGCGTCGTTCGTCGCGGGGCAGCCGGCTGCCCCGACGGTTGGTGGCCGCCGGCGCCTTGGTGGCCGCTGAGCCGCGGCCTGCCGACTTGCCGCCACCGCGCTCGGCCGTGTCGATCGGTTTGCTCATCGACTCCTCAATCCGGGTTCGGCCGGCCGGCAGGAATGAGCGCCCGACGGCCGGTGCGTGAGAGCGAGACTACGCGCTGCCCCCGTCAGATCTGCCAGCGACATCCACCAACACGGCGCCGGCCCGTTGCGGCACGGTTGGCGGCCCGCCGACATGGCGCGGCGAAGAGTCCCAGCTCGCAGAGGTTGTGTCATTCTGGAACGGTGACCTACGACCCGGGGCAACGCGGCGGCGGTCGAGCCCCGGTACTTCGGGATCGTTTCCGCGAACCCCTGCGCGCGCAGCGCGATCCACTCGCCGCCGGCACCGGCCGGCTGCGGTCTGACCGCGACGTCCATCGGCAGTGGCGCAAACAGACCTGGCTGGGCAGTTTCGTGTCCACCTACGGCTGGCGTGCCTACGCACTGCCGGTCCTGATGGTGCTCACCGTGGTGGTGGTCTATCAGACCGTGACCGGCACCGGGGTACGCGCCCAGGACTTCGATGAGCCGGTGCAGGGCCCGCCGACGATCGGATCTGCCGGCACCTCGATCATCGGCGCGCCGCCGCGGGGGCTCACCGAATTCGACGTCAACCTACCGACCGGGGTGTTGCCCGACGGTGGCCCGTTCACCGAGGCCGGCGCCATGACCTGGCATGTCGTTCCGGGCGCCCAGCCGGTATTCGGCCGGGGCACCCAGAAGGTGTTCGCCTACACCATCGAGGTGGAGAACGGCATCGACACGACCGCCTTCGGCGGCGACGAGGCGTTCGCCCGGATGGTCGACCAGACGTTGCGCAACCCCAAGGGGTGGACGCACAACCCGCAGATCGGGTTCGTGCGGGTCGACGCGACCAGCGGCGTCGAACCCGACTTCCGGATCTCGCTGACCTCGCCGCTGACCGTTCGGGAAGGCTGCGGGTACGAGATTCCGCTGGAAGCGTCGTGCTACAACCCGTCCTACGGTGCGCGGTCGGAACCGCGGGTGTTCATCAACGAGGCGCGCTGGGTTCGCGGCGCGGTGCCGTTCCAGGGCGACATCGGCTCCTACCGGCAGTACCTGATCAACCACGAGGTCGGTCACGCCCTGGGCTATCAGCATCACGAGCCGTGCGAGCGGCAGGACGGTCTGGCGCCGGTGATGATGCAGCAGACGTTCGGCACCTCCAATGACGACGCGGCGAAGTTCGACCCGGACTGGGTCAAGCCTGACGGGAAGACCTGCAGGTTCAACCCGTGGCCGGCCCCCATCGCCTGAACCGATCGAGTGATCCGGCTGCCGGACCCGGGAAGCTTCGTGGTGGGTTTGTCGTTGCCGCCACCAGCTGCTGTGATGGATGACGAAGACGACTTCGAGGAGATTGTGCGGTGTCGAGATCACTGCCGCCGCTGGTGGAGCCTGCCGGCGAGCTGACGCGCGATGAGGTGGAGCGCTACAGCCGACACCTGATCATCCCGGACGTCGGTGTGCAGGGACAGAAACGGCTCAAGAACGCGCGCGTGCTGGTGATCGGCGCCGGAGGGCTGGGCGCACCGACGCTGCTGTATCTGGCGGCCGCCGGGGTCGGAACCATCGGGATCATCGACTTCGACGTCGTCGACGAATCCAACCTGCAGCGCCAGGTCATCCACGGGGTCGCCGACGTCGGCCGCGCCAAGGCCGAGAGCGCCCGCGACTCGATCAACGCGATCAACCCGCTGGTCGACGTCCGGTTGCACCACTTCCGGCTGGACGCGTCGAACGCCGTGCAGCTGTTCGAGCAGTACGACCTGATCTTGGACGGCACCGACAACTTCGCCACCCGCTATCTGGTCAACGATGCCGCGGCATTGGCGCACCGGCCGTACGTGTGGGGCTCGATCTTCCGCTTCGAGGGCCAGGTCTCGGTGTTCTGGGAGGACGCACCGGACGGCCGGGGACTCAACTACCGCGACCTGTACCCCGAGCCTCCGCCGCCGGGAATGGTGCCGTCGTGCGCCGAGGGGGGCGTGCTGGGGGTGCTGTGCGCGTCGGTCGGGTCGGTGATGGGCACCGAGGCGATCAAGTTGATCACCGGCATCGGCGAGTCGTTGCTGGGTCGGCTGCTGATCTATGACGCACTTCAGATGAGCTACCGCACCATTCGGGTCCGCAAGGATCCGTCCACGCCCAAGATCACCGAGTTGATCGACTACGAGGCGTTCTGCGGGGTGGTCTCCGCGGATGCGGCCGAGGCGGCCGCCGGGTCCACCATCACCCCGGCCGAGCTGCGTGAGCTGCTGGACTCCGGGCAGCAACTGGAGCTGATCGACGTGCGGGAGCCGGCGGAG
Source organism: Mycobacterium sp. pW045 (assembly GCF_041287085.1). Taxonomy (NCBI): domain Bacteria; kingdom Bacillati; phylum Actinomycetota; class Actinomycetes; order Mycobacteriales; family Mycobacteriaceae; genus Mycobacterium; species Mycobacterium sp. pW045. The sequence continues at coordinate 441,446 of NZ_JBGGKU010000003.1, forward strand.
TGGGAGATCAACCACATCGAGGGCGCCCGGCTGGTGCCGCAGTCGATGCTCAACACCGGCGAGGGGCTGGCGACGCTGCCGCAGGACCGGATTCCGGTGCTGTACTGCAAGACCGGCGTGCGCTCGGCGGCGGCCCTGGCCACTCTGAAGAAGGCCGGTTTCGCCAACGCGGTCCATCTGCAGGGTGGAATTGTGGCGTGGGCCAAGGCGATGCAGCCCGACATGGTGATGTACTGACCCCCGAAGCTGGGACCGCCGCATGACCCCGGCGGTTCAGCGAGGTTCGACGGAGGAGAGCCGAAGCTGGGACCGCCGTATCAACCCCGGCGGTTCAGCGAGGCTCGACGGAGGAGAGCCGAAGCTGGGACCGCCGTATCAACCCCGGCGGTTCAGCGAGGCTCGAGGGAGGAGAGCCGAAGCTGGGACCGCCGCATGACCCCGGCGAGGCTCCCCGACGCGCGGACGCTGACGACATAGAGTTGTCGCGTGACTGTCGAGCCGCCGCCTGAGCATGTCCTGGCGACTTTCGGCCTTCGCGGCATGGAGCCCACTCCGCTGGACGCCGGGTGGGAGGACGGCTGGAAGTGCGGGGAAGTGGTGGTGTCGATGGTTGCCGACCATGCCAGGGCCGCCTGGTCGGCAAAGGTGCGCGAAACGCTGTTCGCCGACGGCATCCGACTGGCCCGGCCGGTGCGCTCCACCGACGGACGCTATGTGGTGTCGGGGTGGCGAGCCGACACTTTCGTGGCGGGCACTCCCGAACCCCGTCACGACGAAGTGGTCTCGGCGGGGGTTCGGTTGCACGAGGCCACCGCCAAGTTGGAACGACCCCGCTTCCTCACCCAGGCGCCGGTGGCGCCGTGGGCCGACGTCGACGTGTTCATCGCCGCCGATCGGGCCGCGTGGGAGGAGAAGCCGTTCGCCTCACTGCAGACCGGCGCCCGGTTGGCCCCGGGTTCGGTGGACGGGCAGCGGTCCATCGACCTGATCAATCAGCTCGCCACGCTGCGCAAGCCCACCAAGGGTTCCAGTCAGTTGGTGCACGGCGACCTGTACGGCACGGTGCTGTTCTCCGGCGCCGCGGCGCCCGGCATCACCGACATCACGCCGTACTGGCGGCCGCCGTCCTGGGCCGCCGGAGTGGTGGTGGTAGACGCCCTGTCGTGGGGTGACGCCGATGACGGGCTGATCGAACGCTGGGATTCGCTGCCCGAGTGGCCGCAGATGCTGTTGCGCGCGTTGATTTTCCGACTCGCCGTACATGCGCTGCACCCGCGTTCGACGGCCGAGGCATTCCCGGGGCTGGCCCGCACCGCGGCACTGGTGCGCTTGGCGCTCTGACACCGCAGGTGCCGTCAGAATCGGTGACGCGCGGCGCGCAGATCCACTCGTCCGTCGACCGCAGTCACCCCTTCGGCGCGAAGCAGTTCGAGTTGTCGGGTGCGCAGCTGGGTTGCCGGCCGTCCGGACGCCCTGATCACCCGATGCCACGGCAGGTCGGCGCCGTCGACCCGCAGGATCCAGCCGACGATGCGAGGGCTGGAAAGCCCTGCCGCGGAGGCGATGTCGCCGTAGGTGGCGACCCGGCCGGCCGGGATACCGAGGATCAGTGCGCGTACCCGCTCGACCTGCTCGTCGGTCACCGTCGCCACCGTGGACCTCCTAGTTCCGGGCCAACCGGTCGTGGATGACGGCTGCCACCTCGGCGGGCCGCGCCTGATCCACCATGTGGTTGCAATCAAAGTCCACGAGTTGGAAGTTGGTGCAGAGTCGCGTCTGCAGGGCCTCGATGAGGCGCGTGCCCACATACGGTGGTGAGGTGCGGGTGGCGCGCAGCAGCGTCGTCGGCGTCGATCGTGGCAGCACGAGGGGGCGGGCCAACTCGCTCCAGTACGACATCATCGCCGGCACGCTGATCCGCCAGCCGCACCGCCCGCCGGGCAGTGCCACCAGGTGCTCGGCGAGTTCGGCGTCGAGCAGCGCCGGGTCCACGTCCGACCACCCCCCGTTGGCCTTCTCGGCGCGGGCCTCCGCGGCGTCGGGATAGTCCGGGGACGCCAGCATCGCCGCGGCGATCTCGGCCATCCAGTGGCCGTCCAGGCCGATCGCCGGGTCGAGCAGCACCACCGAATGGACCAGGTCGGGGCGCGCCGCGGCCAGATGCAGCGCTATCGCTCCGCCGAAGGAGTGCCCGACGACTACGACGGGGCCGCCGGCGCCGCCCTCGAGCAACCCGGTCAGCGCCGCCACGTTGGCGTCGATAGTCCACGGGGCCGCCCACGACGAGTGTCCGTGGCCGATGAGATCTGGTGCGGCGACCGTGGTTTCAGGCAGATACCCGGCGACGTGCCGCCAGCGGGCCCCATGGCCGGTCAAGCCGTGCACGGCCAACAGCTGTATCGGGCCGTCCGGACCGTAGCGGTGCACGTGCAGCCGATGATCGGAATTCACCCGTCGATGGTGCCAGCCCTCACCGGGATTGTCAGAGGGTAGTGGTGTCATGGCGTCATGACGCAGCACTGGGAGCCGTATGCCGGCGAGGTCGCCGCGGCGTTGGATCCGCTGCGCCGGGGAGTGCTGCAGGTGCGGGGCGGCCCGGGGACCGGCAAGACCAGCCTGCTGATCGAGGTGGCCGTGGCTCACGTCGCCGCCGGCGCCGATGCGGATTCGCTGTTGTTGTTGACCGGATCGGGCCGGCTTCCGGCGGCGGCCCGGGGTGCACTGACCGCGACGCTGCTGGCCGCGGGCGGCACGGCGGCCGCCAGGGCGATCAGGGAGCCACTGGTCCGCACCGTGCACGGCTACGCGTTCGCGGTGCTGCAGCGCGCCGCGCGACGGGCCGAGGCCGCGCCACCGCGGCTGGTCACCGGGGCCGAGCAGGACAGCGTCATCCGGGAACTGCTCGCCGGCGACGGCGCCCGCGCCTGGCCGTCGTCGTTGCACGCGGCGCTGGGCACCGACGGCTTCGCCACCGAACTGCGGGATCTGATGGCGCGCTGCGCCGAACGCGGCGTCGACCCGGCCGAGCTGATCCGGCTGGGCAAGCGGTACCGGCGCCCGGAGTGGACGGCCGCGGGCCGGTTCGCCCGGCAGTACGAACAGGTGATGCTGCTGCGTGCCGCGGTGGGCACCGCGGCACCGCAGGCCACCACACCGGCGCTGGGCGCCGCGGAATTGGTCGGGGCCGCGCTGGAGGCCTTCGCCGCCGACCCCGGCCTGCTGCTCGAGGAACGCAGCCGGTTGCGGCTGCTGCTGGTCGACGACGCCCAGCTACTCGACCCGCAGGCCGCCCGGCTGGTGCGGGTACTGGCCGCCGGAGCGCAGCGCACCGTGATCGCCGGCGACCCCGACCAGGCGGTGTACGGGTTCCGCGGCGCCGAACCGGCCGCGCTGCTCTCCGACGGCCCACCCGTTGTGCAGCTCTCGGTTTCGTATCGTTGCGCCCCGGCGGTGGCTGACGCCGTCAACACCATCGCCGCGCGACTGCCCGGTGTCAGCGCCACCCGGCGCCTCGAGGGCGCCGGTCCCGACGGCGGGTCGGTCACCGTGCGCACCGCGGTCTCCGGCCATGCCGAGGCCGCCCTGATCGCCGATACGCTGCGGCGCGCCCACCTGGTGGACGGCGTGCCCTGGTCGCAGATGGCGGTGATCGTCCGGTCGGTGCCGCGCGCGGCGTCCCGACTGCCTCGCACGCTGACCGCCGCCGGTGTCCCGGTGGCCCTTCCCGCCGCCGGCGGCCTGCTGGCCCAGCAGCCGGCGGTGGCAGCACTGCTGACGGTGCTGCAATGCGCGGCCGAGGGTGTGGACGGTCCCCGGGCGCTGACCTTGCTCACCGGCCCGATCGGGCGCATCGACCCGATCTCGTTGCGGCAGCTGCAGCGGGTGCTGCGCCGCGGCGCCGCGGCCGACCCGGAATCCGATCCCGGTGGCCGGTTGGTGGCGGTGCTGCGCGGTGAGGCCGGTCAGCTGCCGGTCGCCCACGCGCGCGCACTGCGGCGGGTGCGCGCGGTGTTGCAGGCCGCGGCGCGCAGCCACGAGGATGGCCGGGATCCGCACTACACGCTGTGGCAGGCCTGGAATCGGTCCGGGCTGCAACAACGTTGGCTGTCGGCCACACAGCGCGGCGGTCCGGCCGGCGCCCAAGCCGGCCGGGATCTGGACGCGGTGACCGCGCTGTTCGATCTCGCCGAGCACTATGTCGCACGCACGGCCGGGGCCACCCTGACCGGCCTCATCGAGCATGTCACCGCCATGCAGTTGGTGATGCCGCGCACCGAGGCCGCGGCGGGCGTCGAGGCGGTCGAGGTGCTGAGCGCGCATGCCGCACTCGGGCGCGAGTGGGATCTGGTGGTCATCGCCGGTGTCCAGGAAGGGCTGTGGCCCAATACCGTTCCGCGCGGCGGCGTGCTGGGGACCCAGCGTCTGCTGGACAGCCTGCACGGTCTCGGTGACGAGGTCTCGGCCCGGGCGCCGCTGCTCGCCGAGGAGCGGCGGCTGCTGGTGGCGGCGATGGGCCGGGCACGCCATCGGTTGATGATCACCGCCGTCGACGGTGAGGGGGACGGCGGCGCGGCCGAGGAACAGCTCCCCTCGGAGTTCCACGCCGAACTCGCAGCCTGCGCCACCGGCGACGATGGGCCGGCACCGGCACCGCCGGTTGCGGCCCCGCCGGTGCTGTCGGCGGCCGGGGTGGTCGGGCGGCTGCGGGCGGTGGTCTGTGCTGCCGACGGTGTTGTCAGTGACTCCGAACGTGCCGACGCCGCAACACAATTAGCTCGGCTGGCAGCTGCCGGTGTACCGGGCGCCGACCCGGCCGACTGGCACGGGACGGCGCCGGTGAGCACCGAGGAACCGCTGTGGCGCGCCGATGGTGGGCAGGTCGTTACGCTGTCGCCGTCTGCGCTGCAGAGCCTGCTGGACTGCCCGCTGCGCTGGCTGGCCGAACGGCACGGTGGAACCGACGGCCGTGACCTGCGCTCGACAATCGGGTCGCTGATGCACGCCCTGGTCGCGGAGTCCGCTGTGAGCCGAGAAGAGCTGCTGGCCGAGTTGGACCGGGCCTGGCGGCAACTGCCGTTCGAATCGCCGTGGCACTCGGCCAACGAGCAGGACCGGCACCGCACCATGATCGAGACGTTCCTTGCCTGGCGGGCGCAGACCCGCGACGAACTCACCGAGGTCGGCACCGAGATCGCCTTCGACGGCGTGATCGACGCCGGTGAGGGGGTGCGGTTGCGCGGCCGGATCGACCGCATCGAACGCGATGCGGCCGGACGGCTGGTGGTCGTCGACGTCAAAACCGCCAAGACGCCGGTCAGCAAGGACGACGCGCAACAGCACGCACAGCTGGCCGTCTACCAGCTGGCAGTGGAGGCCGGCCTCGTCGGCTCCGACGAGCAGCCCGGCGGCGCGCGGCTGGTCTACCCGGCCAAGGCCGCGGCCGGCGGCGCCACCGCGCGCGAGCAGGACCCGCTCACCGCAGAGTCCGGGCGTGACTGGCGGGAGCGCATCGCTGCGGCGGCCGCCGCCACCGCCGGTCCGCAGTTCACCGCCCGGGTCAACGACGGCTGCCGGCACTGCCCGATCCGGCCGATCTGCCCGGCCCACACCGGCGGGAGCGGCACATGAAAGCCCGCTACGATCCCGCCGAGCTGGCAGCAGCGCTCGGGTTGCACCAGCCCACCGCGGAGCAGGCGGCGGTCATCGCCGCACCGCCGGGTCCGCTGGTGGTGATCGCCGGCGCCGGCGCCGGCAAGACCGAGACGATGGCCGCCCGGGTGGTGTGGCTGGTCGCCAACGGCTATGCCGATCCGGGCCAGGTGCTGGGGTTGACGTTCACCCGCAAGGCCGCCGGCCAACTGCTGCGCCGCGTCCGTTCCCGGCTGGCCCGGCTGTCCGGCACCGGCTTGATGATTGCCGAGCCGGGTTCCGCCGGATCGGCCGGTGGTCCGGCAACGCCGACGGTGAGCACCTACCACGCGTTCGCCGGTGCGCTGCTGCGCGAACACGGGCTGCTGCTGGGGATCGAACCCGATACCCGGCTGCTCACCGAGACCGGGCTGTGGCAGCTGGCGTTCGACGTGGTCAGTGCCTACCCGGGCGAACTGCGCACCGACCGGGACCCGGCAGCGATCACCGCTATGGTGTTGCGCCTGGCCGGGCAGTTGGCCGAACACCTGGTGGACACCGATGCGCTGCGGGACACCCACCTGGAGTTGGAGCGGCTGGTCCATACCCTGCCACCCGGACCGCGTCAGCGAGCCGACCCCAACCAGTCGCTGCTCAAGATGCTGGACACCCAGACCGAGCGCGCCTCGCTGGTACCGCTGATCGATGCACTGCACCAGCGGATGCGCGCGGAGCGGGTGATGGACTTCGGTGCGCAGATGGCCACGGCCGCTCGGCTGGCGCAGGCCGGCGAGTCCGTCGGCGCGCGGCTGCGCGCCACCTACCGGGTGGTGTTGCTCGACGAATATCAGGACACCGGCCACGCCCAGCGCATCGCGCTGTCGTCACTGTTCGGCGGCGGCGTCGACGACGGGCTGGCCCTGACGGCGGTGGGCGACCCGATTCAGTCGATCTACGGCTGGCGCGGCGCCTCGGCGACCAACCTGCCCCGATTCGCCACCGACTTCCCGCTCTCCGACGGCACCCCGGCCCCGACGCTGGAGCTGCGGACCAGCTGGCGCAACCCGCCGGAGGTGCTGCACGTCGCCAATGAGATCTCCGCGGAGGCCCGCCGGCGTTCGGTCACCGTGCACACGTTGCGGCCGCGGCCGGATGCGCCACCGGGCGGGGTGCGGCTGGCGCTGCTGGCCGACGTGGCCGCCGAACACCGGTGGGTGGCCGAGGCGCTGCAACAGCGCTACCGGCAGGCAGCGGCCGACGGCGTCGCTCCCCCCACCGCCGCGGTGCTGGTACGGCGGAACGCCGACGCCGCGCCGTTCGCCGAGGCGATCCGGGCCTGCGGCATCCCGGTCGAGGTGGTCGGGCTGGCCGGGCTGCTGTCGGTGCCGGAGGTCGCCGACCTGGTGGCGATGCTGCGGCTGGTGTCCGAGCCGACCGCCGGTGCCGCGGCGATGCGGGTGCTGACCGGTGCGCGGTGGCGATTCGGTGCCGCCGACCTGGCCGCACTGTGGCGGCGGGCGGCCGAGCTGGCCCGCACCGATCAGGTGAGCGGGCCGCTGTCGGCCGCCGAGATCGCCGCGCAGGCCGGACCCGATTCCGACACCGCGTGCCTGGCTGATGCTCTCGCCGACCCGGGCCCGGCGGAGCGCTATTCGGCCACCGGATACCGGCGCGTCACCGCGCTGGCCGACGAGCTGACCGTGCTGCGCGGCCACCTGTGCCATCCGCTGCCCGACCTGGTCGCCGAAGTGCGCCGGGTGATGGGGCTGGATTGCGAGATGCTCGCCGCGCAGCCGGTGACCGGAGTGTCTGGCACCGAGCAGCTCGATGCGTTCGCCGACGTGGTGGCCGGTTACGTGGAGGGACGCGTGGGACAGGCATCGCTGCCGGGCCTGCTGGCCTACCTGGATGCGGCTGCCGTGGTGGAGAACGGATTGGCGCCGGCCGCACCCGCGGTGGCCGCCGACCGGGTCCAGATCCTGACGGTGCACGCCGCGAAAGGACTGGAATGGCAGGTGGTGGCGGTGCCGCACCTGGTGGCGCGGGTGTTTCCGTCGACCGCGTCGCGCCGCAGCTGGCTCTCGGATGCGGCCGAACTGCCGCCGCTGCTGCGCGGCGACCGCGCCGAGCTGGGCGATCACGGCGTCCCGGTGCTCGACACGACCGCGGTCACGGATCGAAAACAGCTGTCCGACATCATCTCCGAGCATCTGCGCCGGCTGGATCAGCGCCGTGTCGACGAAGAGCGTCGGCTGCTCTACGTCGCGGTCACCCGCGCCGAGGACACCCTGCTGGTCTCCGGTCACCACTGGGGCACCGGTGAGACCAAGCCGCGCGGCCCGTCGGAGTTCCTGACCGAACTCAAGGCGGTGATCGACAATTCGGCGGCCGCCGGGACTCCGTGCGGGTCGATTGAGCAGTGGGTGGACGCGCCGGCCGACGGCGAGCGAAACCCGCTCGGCGACAACGTCACCGAAGCGACCTGGCCGGTCGATCCGTTGGCCGGCCGGCGAAGCGATGTCGAACGTGGCGCGGCGCTGGTCAGCGCGGCGCTCCGGGCCGACCCGCCGCCGGACGCTGAGTCCGTCGACGGATCGCGGGCCGGCTCATGGTCTGCCGAGGTCGATGCGCTGCTGGCCGAGCGGGCGCGCGTGGCAGCGCAACCGGCCCGGCCGGTGCCCAGCCAGGTCTCGGTGAGCGGTCTGGTCGAGTTGAGCCGCGACCCCACCGGTGCAGCCCAGCGGCTGACCCGCCGGCTTCCCACCCGCCCGGACCCGCATGCGTTGCTGGGCACGGCATTTCACGATTGGGTACAGCGGTTCTACGGTGCCGAGCGGCTCTTCGAGCTCGACGACCTGCCCGGTGCCGCCGACGCCGACATCGCCCGGACCGACGCCGAAGAGCTGGCGGACCTGCAGGTGGCGTTCCTGGATTCGCCGTGGGCGGCCCGCTCACCGGCCGCCGTCGAGGTGCCCTTCGAGATGACCTTCGGGCAGACCGTGGTGCGGGGCCGCATCGACGCGGTGTTCGCCGAGCCGGACGGCGGGGTCACCGTGGTGGACTGGAAGACCGGTGCGGCCCCCGACGGCCCCGAGGCGCGCCGGCACGCCGCCGTCCAGCTCGCCGTCTACCGGCTGGCCTGGGCCGCGCTGACCGGCTGCCCGGAGTCGCGGGTGCGGGCCGCCTTCCACTACGTGCGCACCGGGACCACCGTCGTCCCCGATGAGCTGCCCGATGCCGCCGAGCTGGCCGCACTGCTCACCGGTGCCGACCCGGATGGTTACAGTGGGTCCGTGCGTCAGGCTGACCGGTGACCGTTCGTCGTGGCGAGCGCTAGATGGCGCCGGCTGCGCGGCCTTGATGAACCGCTGACCGCCCAGCCCAGTTACGCGCTGGTCGGCCGCATGCACATGCCGCAGCGGCAATCCAGTCCCGGACGCACCGTCTACCGGCGCACCGCGATCGCGTTTGCGGCGCTGCTGGTGTCGACGCTGTTGGTCTACCTCGACCGCGACGGCTACCAGGATGTGCAGGGCGACCGGCTGAGTTTCCTGGACTGCCTCTACTACTCGGCGGTGACGTTGTCGACCACCGGCTACGGCGACATCACGCCCGTCACCGAATTCTCCCGGATGATCAATGTCCTGGTCATCACCCCGTTGCGGATCGCGTTCCTGATCCTGCTGGTCGGAACGACCGTGGAGGCGTTCACCGAGAATTCGCGGCAGGCGTTCCGCATTCAGCGTTGGAGGAGAAGGGTGAAAGACCACACCATCGTCATCGGGTACGGCACCAAGGGCAAGACCGCCATCGCCGCGATGCGTGGCGACGACGAGTCGCCGCCCAAGGACATCGTCGTGGTGGACAACGACCAGGCCGTCCTCGACCAGGCCGAGGGCAAGGGGCTGGTGACGGTACGCGGCGACGGCACCAAGTCCGATGTGCTGCGCCTGGCCAGTGCCCAGCGCGCGGCCGCGATCGTGGTGGCCACCGGCCGCGACGACACCGCGGCGCTGGTCACCTTGACCGCCCGCGAGATCGCCCCGGAGGCCACCATCGTGGCGGCCATCCGGGAAGCCGAGAACCAGCACCTGCTGGAACAATCCGGCGCCAATTCGGTGGTGGTGTCCTCGGAGACGGCCGGCCGACTGCTCGGTATCGCCACCACCACGCCCAGCGTGGTGGAGATCATCGAAGATCTGCTCACCCCCGACGCCGGCTACGCCATCGCCGAGCGGGAAGTGGAGCAACAGGAAGTCGGTGGCTCGGCGAAACATCTCAACGACATCGTGCTCGCCGTGGTCCGTGACGGGCAGCTGCTGCGGCTGGACGCACCGGAACTGGATGCGGTCGAGGCCGGCGACCGGCTGCTCTACGTGCGGACGGTGAACAACCCGTGAGCTTCCGGCTGCGCCAGACACCGCTGCTGTCACGGGTCGGGGCCGACCGGGCCGACCAGTTGCGCACCGACACCGACGCCGCCGTCGCCGGTTGGTCGGCCGCGGCGCTGCTGCGGGTCGATGCTCGCAACCAGGTGCTGGTCGCCGGCGGGCGCGTGGTGCTGCACGACACCACCGAACTGGGTCGGACCCCGCCGCCGGACGCGGTGTTTTTGGGCCGTATCGACGACGGCCGGCATGTCTGGGCGATCCGTGGCGCCTTGCAGGCCCCGCCCGACGGTGACGTCTCGGTGCTCGACCTGCGGGTGACCGGTGACGTCTTCGACGACACCAGCGCCCAGCTGGTTTCCTCGGCGATCGCCCTGCTGAATTGGCATGAGAACGCCCGGTTCTCCGCTGTCGACGGCACACCGACCAAGCCGGTGCGCAGCGGGTGGGCGCGGGTCAACCCGATCACCGGCGCCGAGGAGTTCCCGCGCATCGACCCGGCGGTGATCTGTTTGGTGCACGACGGCGCCGACCGGGTGGTGCTCGCACGGCAGCACAACTGGCCCGTGCGGATGTTCTCGCTGCTGGCCGGTTTCGTCGAAGCCGGCGAGTCGTTCGAGGCCTGCGTGGTCCGCGAGGTCCACGAGGAGGTCGGGCTGGCGGTGCGCGACGTGAACTATCTGGGCAGCCAGCCCTGGCCGTTCCCGCGTTCGCTGATGGTCGGCTTCCACGCCGTCGCCGACCCGGACCAGGAATTCGTCTTCAGTGACGGCGAGATCACCGAGGCCGCGTGGTTCACCCGCGACGAGGTGCGGGCCGCGCTGGCGGCCGGCGCCTGGACGGGTGGCTCCCCGGACGCGAAACTACTGCTGCCCGGGTCGATCTCGATCGCCCGGACCATCATCGAGTCCTGGGTCGACCGACCGGCCCGCCCCGACCGTCCGCCGCCTAGCTGCTGAGCCGATCCAGCTTCGCCTTAACCTCACGCCCGGTCGGGTTCGTCATCGTCGAACCATCGGCGAAGCGCAGCGTCGGAACCGTACGGTTGCCGCCGTTGACCGACTCGACGAACTTGGCTGCCGTGGGGTCCTGCTCGATGTTGATCTCGTCGTAGCCGATCTCGAACTTCTCCAGGGCCTTTTTGAGCTGGCGGCAGTAACCGCACCATTGCGTCGTGTACATGATGAGCGGTGGATCGCTAACAGTCATAGCTCTTAACGCTAGCGGCTGGGGATGCGGGCCGCTGGCGGCCCGGCGTCGGAGGCCCCTGCCAAGATGGACGCCATGGATGCGCTCATCGCCGGCCTGGACGACGAGCAGCGCGCCGCCGTGTTGGCTCCCCGCGGGCCGGTGTGCGTGCTGGCCGGTGCCGGGACCGGCAAGACCCGCACCATCACCCACCGGATCGCGCACCTGGTCGCGGCCGGCCATGTCGCACCGGGGCAGGTGCTGGCGGTGACGTTCACCCAGCGCGCCGCCGGGGAGATGCGGTCGCGGCTGCGCGCGCTGGGCTCGGCCGCAGCCGGCGAGGGCGGCGTTGGCAACGGTGTGGGCGCAGTTCAGGCACTGACATTCCACGCCGCCGCGCGGCGCCAGCTGCGCTACTTCTGGCCGCGGGTGGTCGGCGAGACCGGTTGGGAACTGCTGGACCGCAAGTTCGGGGTGGTCGCCCGGGCCGCCGGACATGCCGGACTGCGGCTGTCCAACGACGACGTCCGCGACGTCGCGGGCGAGATCGAGTGGGCCAAGGCGTCGCTGATCGGGCCGGAGCAATATCCGGAGGCGGTGGCCGCCGCCGGCCGCGACACCCCGATCGAGGCCACGAAACTGGCCGACGTCTACGCCGGGTATGAAGCCTTGAAAGCCCGCGGCGAAGTGGCGATGCTCGACTTCGACGACCTGCTGCTGCACACCGCCGCCGCCATCGAGAACGATGCGGCGGTGGCCGCCGAGTTCCGGGACCGTTACCGCTGCTTCGTGGTCGACGAGTACCAGGACGTCACGCCGCTGCAGCACCGGGTGCTCTCGGCTTGGCTGGGCGAGCGCGACGACTTGACCGTGGTGGGCGACGCCAATCAGACCATCTACTCGTTCACCGGCGCCTCGCCGCGCTACCTGCTCGACTTCACCCGCCGCTTCCCGGATGCCGCCCTGGTGCGCTTGGAACGCGACTACCGGTCCACACCGGAGGTGGTGTCGCTGGCCAACCGGGTGATCGCTGCGGCCCGCGGGCGCGTTGCGGGCAGCAAGCTCAAGCTGGTCGGCCAGCGCGACCCCGGCCCGCTGCCGACGTTTCGGGAGCATCCCGACGAGGTCGCCGAGGCGACCGCGGTGGCCAAGTCGATCGCGAAGCTGATCGACGGCGGTGTTGCGCCGGCCGAGATCGCCGTGCTGTATCGGGTCAACGCGCAGTCCGAGGTGTATGAGGAGGCGCTGACCGAGGCCGGCATCGCCTACCAGGTTCGCGGGGGAGAGGGCTTCTTCCACCGGCAGGAGATCCGGCAGGCGCTGGTGGCCTTGCGGCGGACCGCCGAGCGCGGCGACGATGCCGGCTCCGCGCTCCCGGACACCGTGCGCCGGGTGCTCGAACCGCTGGGGCTGACGGCCGAGCCACCCAGCGGCGTCAGGGCGCGGGAGCGCTGGGAGGCCCTCGGTGCGCTGGCCGAACTGGTCGACGACGAAGTGGCGCAGCGCCCCGACCTGGATCTGCCCGGTCTGCTGACCGAACTGCGGGTGCGCGCCGACTCGCGTCACCCGCCGACGGTGCAGGGCGTGACGCTGGCGTCGCTGCACGCCGCCAAGGGGCTGGAATGGGATGCGGTGTTCTTGGTGGGGCTCGTCGACGGCACCCTGCCGATCTCGCACGCCCTGGCACACGGCCCCGACAGTGAGGCCGTCGAGGAGGAACGTCGGCTGCTCTACGTCGGCGTCACCCGCGCCCGGGTGCACCTGGCGTTGAGCTGGGCGCTGGCCCGCGCCCCCGGCGGGCGGGCCGGCCGCAAGCCGTCGCGGTTCCTGCACGGTATCGACGGCGCGGTGCCCCAGCCCGATCCGCGGGCGCCCGCGCGTCGCCGCGCCCGCGGCGCGCCGAAACATTGCCGGGTCTGCAACAAGGCGCTGGGCACGCCGGCGGCCATCATGCTGAGCCGGTGCGAGACGTGCGCAGCCGACGTCGACACCGAGTTGCTGGTGGCGCTCAAGGATTGGCGGCTGCGCACCGCCACCGAGCTCAAAGTGCCCGCCTACATCGTCTTCTCCGACAACACGCTCACCGCGATCGCCGAGATGCTGCCCACCGACGAGGCCGCCCTGGTCGCTATCCCGGGCATCGGCGCGCGCAAGCTGGAGCAGTTCGGTTCCGACGTGCTCGAGCTGGTCCGCAACCGGGGCTGAGCCGTGCCGGAGGTAATTCGGTTGTGAGCCTCGGCCCCGACCCGCTAACCTCGGACACCATGACCACGATCAGCAGCGGCATTCGGGTACGCCCGGCCGGCGCGCGCCACGCCGCTGCCGAGGCGGCGGCACCGCGTATTCGCCATGCCGTCGCCGTAGTCGACTCGTCCGTGCAGCGGGGTACGCCCTAAGCGCCAGCCCCCGCCCACCGCAGGCCACGGACCCGACCAGGATCCGTGGCCGCTGTCTTTTCCCGGCACACCCACCACCAGGCCCGGATCACGCCAGACGTACCGGAAAGCAGGTGACCAGCCGATGTCCACCACCGCAACACGCACTCGCAGACTGCCCGAGTTGCCCTGCAACCGCGACCCCGATCTGTGGTTCGCCGACAACCCAGCCGATCTGGAACGGGCCAAGGTGCTCTGCGGTGACTGCCCGATCCGGCGGCAGTGCCTGGCGCTGGCGTTGCAGCGCGGCGAACCGTGGGGGGTCTGGGGCGGCGAGATCCTCGACCGCGGGAGCATCATCGGCCGCAAACGCCCTCGCGGCCGGCCCCGCAAACAGCCCGTGGCGGCGTGAGGGTCAGGCCGAGGGGCCGACGGTTTCGACGTCGGGACCGGTGAAGCCCGGGACCAATTCCTCCGAGATCCGCTTGACCGGCACATGGGCGTCGAGCTGGCACATGATCGCCGTGGTCGACCCGAGCACCCGCATCGGCATCGCCAGCTTCGGCGGCAGGTCCAGCTGCCGGGCCGTCTTGAGTTGCTCGACGGGGCGTTCCAGCTGTTTGCCCGCCATCCGCATCAGCCACTTGCGGGTGTAGTGGAAGACCTCGACCTCGACCGGCTCGACGTACTGGCGCAGCATCTCGTCGATCTCGCGCACCGAGACGTTCTGGCCCTTCTGGATGAAGCCGCCCTGGCGCATCACCGCGATGACCCGCTCGTAGTCCTTGTCGCGGGCGTAGCGCACAGCCGCGCCCAGCTCCGGGGGAAAGCCGCCGGGCATCGGCGCCACCGCGCCGAAGTCGATCACGCCCATCCGGCCGTCCGGCAGCAGCATGAAGTTGCCGGGGTGGGCGTCCCCGTGGATCAGCTCGAGACGGCGCGCCGCGTCCCAGGTGAACTCCGCCAGCCGGGTGCCCATCAGGTCCCGCTGCTCGACGGTGCCGTTGCGGATGATCTCGGCCATCCCGATGCCGTCGATCCACTCCTGGATGACCGTCTTGGGGGCGCTGGCCACCACGTTGGGGATCAGGAAGTGGGGGTGGCCCGCGTAGGCCTTGGCGAAGACCCGCTGGTTATCGGCCTCCAGCCGGTAGTCCAGCTCCATCTCGGTGCGTTCGATCAGTTCATCGATCACGCCCTTGACATCCACGCCCGGAGCCAGCTGTTTGAAGATGCCGGTCAGCCGGCGGATGGTTTTCAGGTCGGCGCGCAACGCCTCGTCGGCGCCCGGGTACTGGATCTTGACCGCCACCCGGCGGCCGTCGGCCCACACGCCGCGGTGCACCTGGCCGATGCTGGCCGAGGCAACCGGGGTGTCGTCGAAATCACTGAACCGTTCCCGCCACTTGGTGCCCAGCTGGGCGTCGAGCACCCGGTGGACCTTGTCCGCCGGCAGCGGTGGCGCGTCTTTCTGCAGCTTGGTCAGCGCCTCCCGGTAGGGCTCGCCGAACTCCTCGGGGATGGCCGCCTCCATCACCGACAGTGCCTGACCGACCTTCATGGCGCCGCCCTTGAGCTCACCCAGGACGGTGAACAACTGGTTGGCCGCCTTCTCCATGAGTTCGGCGGTGACCTCGTCCTTCGACTTGCCGGTCAGCCGCTTCCCGAACCCGAGTGCTGCCCGGCCGGCGAAGCCGACGGGCAGGCTGGCCAGCTTCGCATTGCGCGCCGCGCTCCCACGCTTGATTTCTGACACGTGTCCATCATCCATGATGTTGTTGTGGTGCTGGTCACCGCGTGTGAAATTGGCAGTGCGGGAGCTGCCGTCAACACCCGCACAGCGGGTGACGGGCCCAGCGCCGCGTCATGATCGAGCCGGTCGCCAGATCCAGTTCCAGGGTGGCGTTGAGGGTCGGCGGGGGACCGAGGTCGCTGCCGGCCGCCGGCCCGCGCACCGCCGCGATCACCCGATCGACTTGGCTGAGCGCCAGCGCCACGGTCGCCAGCACCGTTGCGCGGTCGCTGTGGGCGACCGTGTCGCGCAACTGGGCGGCCACCGCCGGCCAGGAGGCGTCGCGGTCCCGCCGGTGCAGGTCTGCGCATCCCAGGCAGCTGGTCATGCCGGGAAGCACGAGCGGGCCGACCACGCCGGTGCCGTCGCGCACCCGCACCGCAAGGTGCGCCACCCGCTCGGCGTGCAGTTCACGCACCAGCCGCGGGTCGGCGACCAGATAATCCGACAGCACCACCAGATCCGTGCCGGCGGTGCTCACCGCGGCGTGCGGCTGGCTGCTGCGCCGAACCACGGCGCCCGAGCAGCGCAGCGACTCGACCAGCAGGTCCGAGAGCGGTCCACGGCCGTGCACCCGCAGCGACGCCGTACGGCGCGGTCGGCGCGGAGCGCTGTCTCGCACCGCGACGCCGGCGCCGACCAGCGCGCTGAGCAGGTTGTCGAGCTCTGCGGCGTCCACCGCGCCGTGGCGGGCGGCCTCGAGCCGTAGCTCGGCCGCGGTGGCCGGAGTCTGCATCGTGCGCAACACGGCGGCCAGCCCGGTCGCGGTCAGCCCGCGCGGCGGCTGCACGAGGACGGCCCGCCCGGGATCCCAGCCCACCTGCACCGCGCCGTCCGGTCGCAACAGCACCGCCCGTGCCGGGTCGAGGATGTAGGCGGGCGTCTGGGATTCGGCCCTGGTCACGCCTCGGAGCCTGTCACGCCGGGCGGCGTCACCGCCTCCGGTTGTCCACAGCGTCGGCGACGATGCGCCGTGCGGCCGGCCTGACCCCGCGGGTCAGTCGTCGGTGTCGCCGCCGGCGTCGGCGTCGCGCCGGAACTCGGCGATGGCCTGGTCGATCGCCGAGTCGATGCCGCTGGTGTCTCCGCCGATGATCCGGTCGATGAACGCGGCCGGGTCGTCGAGATCGGCGGCCTCGGGCAGCAGATCGGGGTGCTGCCACACCTGGTCGCGGGCGTCGATCCCGACAGCCACGGTCAACCGCTCCCACAGCACCGCGGCTTCGCTCAGCTTGCGGGGGCGCAATTCCAGGCCGACCAGGGTCGCGAAGGTCTGTTCGGCCGGACCACCGGTGGCACGGCGGCGGCGCAGCATCTCCGACAGCGCCGCGGTGCCAGGAATCCGTTCGCCCAGCGCCGCCGTCACCACCGTGCGCACCCAGCCCTCGATCAGGGCCAGCAGCGTCTCCAGCCGCTCCAGGGCGGCCAGTTGTTCCGGTGTCGACTTGGGCTCGAACACCCCCTGGTTGAGCAGGTCGGCCATTGCCGACGGGTCGGACATCGCCGCGGGGTCGAACCCCTGCGCCAGCTCCTCGATTCCCCGGATGTCGATCTTCATGCCGCGGGCGTAGGCCTCCACCGCGCTGAGCAACTGGTTGGCCAGCCACGGGACGTGGGTGAACAACCGGTGGTGAGCGGCCTCACGGGCGGCCAGAAACGTGACGATCTCACTGCGCGGCTGCTCCAGTCCGCCGGCCAGTTCCTCGATCGCACCGGGCAGCAGCGCAGCCACGCCTTTGGGCCCCAACGGCAATCCGATATCAGTCGAGGTCAGCACCTCTCCGGACAACCGGCCCAACGCCTGGCCCAACTGTGACCCGAACGCCAGCCCGCCCATCTGCGACATCACCGACAGCAGCGGGCCGGCCATGCTCTTGGCCTCCTCGGGCAGCGCCGAGGCCCACACCGATGAGACCTGCTCGGCCATCGGGTCGCACAGGCGCTGCCAGGTCGCCATGGTGTGCTCCACCCACTCCACGGGCGTCCAGGCGGCCGAGCCGGTGGTGCCGGCCGGCAACGACGTCGCGCCGTTGAGCCACGTCTCGGCCAGGTGCACCGCGTCACCGATCGCGGTGGTGGTCGAGGCCGTCACGGGCGCGACCGAACCGATCGAGCGGGCGGCGACTTGGCGGGCCAGGTCGTAATTGACCGGTCCGGACGGCCGACCGCTGGTGGACACGGCGCCGCTGAACATCTGGCCGAGCTGGGTGAAGATCTGCCCCAGATCGGCGATGTTGAAACCGGCGCCCATTCCCCAGTCGCTCGGACCGGGATCTCGTCCCCCGGGCCGCTCGCGGTCGGGGTCGTCCCCGGAAGAGAAACCGAAGGGCAGATCAGCCATAGCCCCAACCGTACCGACCGGCGTCCGGCCACGGTGCGACACGCGGCACTCCGATGTGTGGCCCGGGGTCGGCCGGATCCGGGCCGTTTACCATACCCGGGGTGAACAGGCGGATTCTGACGCTGCTGGCGGCCCTGCTGCCGGTGGTCGTGTTCGGCGCACTGCTGACGGCGGTGACCGTGCCCTTCGTGTCGCTGGGGCCGGGCCCCACCTTCGACACCCTCGGGACGGTCGACGGCAAGCAGGTGGTCGACATTCAGGGCACCCCGACGCGGGCCACGTCGGGGCAGCTGAACATGACCACGGTGTCCCAGCGCGACGGACTGACGCTGGGTGAGGCGCTGGCCCTGTGGCTGTCCGGGCGCGAACAGCTCATGCCGCGTGACCTGGTCTATCCGCCCGGCAAGTCCCGCGAGGAGGTCGACGAGGACAACGACGCCGAGTTCCGTACCTCCGAGCAGAGCGCCGAGTACGCCGCCCTCGGCTACCTGCGCTACCCGAGCGCGGTCACCCTTGCCGAGGTCCACGACCCCGGGCCGTCGGTGGGCGCGCTGCAGCGTGGTGACGCGGTCGACGCCGTCGACGGCGAACCCGTCTACACCGTCGAGCAGTTCACCAAGCGGCTGTCCGCCACCAAGCCGGGCGAGACGGTGACCATCGACTACCGGCGCAAGAACGCCGCGCCCGGCACGGCGCGGATTACGCTCGGCGAGAACAAAGACCGGCCCAACGGATTCCTCGGTGTGTCAGTGCTCGACGCGCCATGGGCCCCGTTCACCGTCGAGTTCAATCTCGCCAATATCGGCGGCCCGTCGGCGGGGCTGATGTTCTCGCTGGCCGTCGTCGACAAACTCAGCACCGGCACGCTGGCCGGGCAGAACTTCATCGCCGGCACCGGGGTCATCAAGCCGAACGGTCAGGTCGACTCGATCGGGGGAATCACCCACAAGATGATCGCGGCCCGCGAGGCCGGCGCGACGGTGTTTCTGGTCCCGGCCGAGAACTGCTACGAGGCCCGCTCGGACCCCAACGGCTTGCAGCTGATCAAGGTCGACAGCCTCGCCCAGGCGGTGGACGCGTTGCGCACCCTCACCGGCGGAGGTCAGCCGCCGTCTTGCTGAGGCCCGGTTGGCTACAGTGGGGCCGTCAGGACAACCGAGCTAGGGAGCGTGGCACGTGGGGATGCGGCCCACCGCGAGAATGCCGAAGTTGACCCCGCGCAGCCGGATCATGATCGGGAGTGCGCTCGCCGTCATCGTGTTGCTGCTGGTCGGGCCGCGGCTGATCGACGGCTACGTCGACTGGCTCTGGTTCGGGGAACTGGGCTACCGGTCCGTTTTCGTCACCACCTTGCTGACCCGGCTGATCGCCTTCGTGGTGGTCGGCCTTGTCGTCGGCGGGATCGTGTTCGCCGCCCTGGCGATGGCCTTCCGGGTCCGGCCGGTGTTCGTGCCCTCAGGCGGCGCCAACGACCCGGTGGCGCGTTATCGGACCGCGGTGTTGTCGCGGTTGCGACTGGTCGCGTTCGGCATCCCGACGGGGATCGGTCTGCTGGCCGGGATCGTCGCCCAGAGTTACTGGGTGCGTATCCAGTTGTTCCTGCACGGCGGTGACTTCGGGATCGCCGATCCGCAGTTCGGCAAGGACCTCGGCTTCTACGCTTTCGACCTGCCGTTCTACCGGCTGATCATCGGTCTGCTGCTGGTGACGTTCTTCCTCGCCGCCATCGCGAACCTCACGACGCACTACATCTTCGGCGGCATCCGGTTGTCGGGTCGTGCCGGGGCGTTGAGCCGGCCGGCGCGTATTCAGGTCGTCAGCCTGATCGGCACCCTGGTGTTGCTCAAGGCTGCCGCCTACTGGCTGGACCGCTACGAGTTGCTCAGCCATACCCGCGCCGGCAAGCCGTTCACCGGCGCCGGCTACACCGACATCAATGCGGTGTTGCCCGCCAAGATGATCCTGCTGGCGATCGCGCTGATCTGTGCGATCGCGGTGTTCTCGGCGATCGTGCTGCGCGACTTGCAGATTCCGGCGATCGGTCTGGTGCTGCTGCTGTTGTCGTCGGTGGTCATCGGTGCGGGCTGGCCGTTGCTCGTGGAACAGTTCAGCGTCAAACCCAACGCGGCGCAGAAGGAGAGCGAGTACATCTCCCGGTCGATCGCCGCTACCCGGCACGCCTACGGGCTGACCGAGGATGTGGTCACCTACCGCAACTACAGCGGCGACGCGCGTGCCACGGCCGCGCAGGTCGGCGCCGATGCCGCCACCACCTCCAACATCCGGTTGCTGGACCCGACCATCGTCAGTCCCGCCTTCACCCAGTTCCAGCAGGGCAAGAACTTCTACTTCTTCCCCGACCAGCTCACCATCGACCGCTATCGCGACAGCGAGGGCCAGCTGCGCGACTACGTCGTCGCCGCCCGGGAGCTCAACCCGGACCGGCTGATCGACAACCAGCGCGACTGGATCAACCGCCACACCGTCTACACCCACGGCAACGGGTTCATCGCCTCGCCGGCCAACACCGTGCGCGGGATCGCCAACGACCCCAATCAGAACGGCGGCTACCCGGAGTTCCTGGCCAACGTCGTCGGTGCCAACGGCACGGTGGTCTCCGCCGGTCCGGCCCGGCTCGACCAGCCGCGTGTCTACTACGGCCCGGTGATCGCCGACACCGTCGCCGACTACGCGATCGTCGGGCGCAACGGTCCCGACCGCGAGTACGACTACGAGACCAACACCGAGACGAAGAACTACACCTACACCGGTAAGGGCGGCGTCAACATCGGGAACTGGTTGGCGCGCAGCGTGTTCGCCGCCAAGTTCGCCGAGCGCAATTTCTTGTTCTCGTCGGTGATCGGCGCGGAGAGCAAGATCTTGTTCAACCGCGACCCGGCCGGCCGGGTGCAGGCGGTGGCACCGTGGCTGACCACCGATTCGACGGTGTACCCGGCGATCGTCAACAAGCGGCTGGTGTGGATCATCGACGGCTACACCACGTTGGACAACTATCCCTACTCGGAGCTGACGTCGCTGTCGTCGGCGACCATGGACTCCAAAGAGGTGGAGTTCAACCGGCTGCTGCCCGACCGGCGGGTGTCCTACATCCGCAACTCGGTGAAGGCGACCGTGGACGCCTATGACGGAACGGTGAACCTGTACGCCCAGGACGAACAGGACCCGGTGCTGCAGGCCTGGATGAAGGTATTCCCCGGGACGGTCAAGCCCAAGTCGGAGATCTCCACAGAACTCGCCGAGCATCTGCGCTACCCCGAAGACCTGTTCAAGGTGCAGCGGTTGCTGCTGGCCAAATACCACGTCAACGACCCGATCACGTTCTTCTCGACGTCGGACTTCTGGGACGTGCCGCTGGACCCCAACCCGACCGCCAGCAGTTTTCAGCCGCCGTACTACATCGTCGCGAAAAACCTTGTCAAGGAAGACGGTTCGGCTTCTTATCAGCTGACCAGCGCGATGAACCGGTTCAAGCGTGACTACCTGGCCGCCTACATCTCCGCCAGCTCCGACCCCGACACCTACGGCAAGATCACTGTGCTGACCATTCCCGGTCAGGTCAACGGGCCCAAGCTGGCCAACAACGCGATCACCACCGACACCACGGTCAGCCAGGAACTCGGGTTGATCGGACGTGACAACCAGAACCGCATCCGGTGGGGCAACCTGCTCACGCTGCCGGTGGCTGACGGCGGGCTGCTCTACGTCGAACCGGTCTACGCCTCCCCGGGCTCCAGCGACGCCGCGTCGTCGTATCCGCGGCTGATCCGGGTGGCGATGATGTACAACGACAAGATCGGCTTCGGGCCGACGGTCTCCGACGCGCTGACCGGCCTGTTCGGGCCCGGAGCCAGCGCGGCGGCGACCGACATCGCGCCCACCGACGGCGGCGCGCCGGCCGCCAAGCCGGCAGGTCCCACTCCGCCCGCTGCCGCGGCGGTACCGGCACCGCCACCGCCGGCCGGCAGCGTCGAGCTGTCGGCGGCGAAGGCCGCTGCGCTGCGTGAGATCGACGCCGCCATCGCCGCGCTACGCGACACCCAGCACAAGGGTGACTTCGCCGCCTACGGTGCGGCGCTGCAGCGCCTCGACGACGCCGTGGAGAAGTTCAACAGCGCCAAGTAGCCCCTTTTTGCGCGGGTTTGCGTGTCCCCGGCCCCATACCCGCGTGTCGGACCGTTTTCGCGCACGCTCGCAGCCGCCCTGACTCGCTCAGGCATCGAAGAGTACGGCGTGCATGAGCGTGCGCACGCACGCCTGCGGATAGCCGCGGTTGGCGGCCGGTGAGCCCGCCGAATCGGTTGCGGGCCGGTCATAGTGCACCAACCGGCCGATGTCGACGACCAGGCCCATCGCGGCGTGAACCAGAAACCGCGCGTGCGTGGCGGTGAGTTCGGGGCGCACCGCGGCGAGCAACCGGACCCAGGAGTCGATCGTCGACCGCTGCACGTTGCGCAGCGCCTGCTGATCGGCCGGGGTGAGGTTGACCCGCTCGCTGTAGTAGATCGAGGCCAACTCCGGGTTGGCGAACGAGGTGGCGACATAGGCGTCGACCAGTGTTGTCAGCGCGTCCCGCGGTTCCGGCCGGTCACTGTTCACCCGGGACAGTTCCGCGGAAAGCCGGTCCGAGGAGCGCCGCAGCGCGGTGCTGAGGATGTCGGCCTTGCCGGGGAAGTAGCGGTAGATCCCGGCGACGCGCACGCCGGCCACCGCTGCGATCTGCGCCATGGAGGTCTCGCCGTAGCCGCGCTGGTGGAACAGCATCATCGCGGCGTGCAGCAGCGCTTCGTAGGTCCCGGCGTCGGGGGTGAAGATCCGCCATGCGGGCGGGCCTGGCACGAAGTCGTCGGCCGCGGGCAACTCGGCGTTGAGCAAGGCCGACGATGCCCCGCTCAGCATGGCCTTGATCTCTTCTGCCGGGGCGCGCACGCGATGGTCGGCGATCCCGCCGGCGACGCTGAGCAGCCCGGCCGACAGCATCCGCAGCTGCAACGAGGTCGACGTGGGACGCAGCGCGGCCAGCGGCGCCTGCAGGCGGTGATTGACGAGCCGCAGCTGATCGACCAGCCGGGTCTCGTCCGCCTCGCGCAGGTAGCGTGACTGCCATCGGTAGAGGCCACCGGATTCCCGATTACGCAAAGCGACGTCGATGAGGGCCTGTACCAGCTGATCCAGCGTCGCCTCGTCGGTGGCCTCGGCCGTCAGGTCGGTGGCCAGATCCGTGGCGTCGACCAACTGCTGACTCAACGCCAGTACGGCGTCGCGGAACAGGTCGTATTTGCTTGCGTAGTGCCGGTACAGCGCCGGAGCCGAGATGCCCACCTCGCCGGCGATGGCCTCCAACCGGACCGAGTGATAACCGAGAGCGCTGAAGGCCTCGGCGGCGACCCGGGCGATCTGGTCCTTGCGGTCCTTGGGGCGCCGCCGGGCGGTGGGCGCTACCGCAGAAAGATGTTGAGCCAACGGAAATCTCGTCTCACGTCGACCGGGACGGTGCGGAGCGCGGGGAGCGGGTGTCACCCTCGCGGTCGCTGCTCAGCGCAGCGCGCGCCCGCGCATTCCAGTGGTGCCTGGGCGCCAGCGCCGACAGTCGAGCTGCCTGGATGAACCGCCACAGCGACCGCCGGTCGGCGGCCGTGACACTGATCCCGGTCAGCTCCCGGGCATGCGGATGCTGCAACGCGCGGATGGCACCGTGGGGGACAGCCCGCATCCACCAGTCGCCGGGAGCGAAAATCTGTTCGCGGTACGGCTCAAAATGCGCACCGGCGAATAGTTCTGTGCGGCAGTGGTTCTCGAAGTACTCCACGAACTCCGGCCAGTTCGGCGGCATCGACCGGCTTGATATGCCGTACCTGCGGTACCAGACGCAGCACTCGCGATAGAGCTGCTCGTGTTCGTCGGGATCCAGCGGCCGGATGAATCTGTTGACCATGACAAACAGCGACTCTACGTAAGCGGCGTGCTGAAAATGGAAGGTATCGGGGTTCAGCGCATGATATTTCCGGCCGAGGATGTCGACGCCCTTGACGTGCTCGTGGGAGAACCGCATCTGGGGGCTCAGATCCACCCCGGTGTAGACGTAGTTGACCGCCTGGGTGACGGTGCGCTTCTTGTGCAGCCAGATGCGGTCCCGCATCAGCGCGTGCTCGGTGATGCCTGCGGCGATCCCCGGATGCAGCATCAACAGGCACACCGCCCTGGGCAACACGAACAGGTAACGCCGGTCGGCCAGAACATGCCAGAGCATGCTGTCCCGGTCCAGGTCTCCCACCGCAGGCGCCATGATCAGATCAGCGCCTTGCGTCGCCGGATGCGGTAGCGCACGTCGCCCATCAGCACGCTGTAGTTGAACGTCCGGATGAACCGCGGCAGAAACCGATTGACGAACGACACGAACAGGAACAGATTCTCGAACTGCCGTTGCTCGGTGGCCGACCACTCGACGCGCAGCAGTTCACGAAATGTCGGCGCCAGAAATCCCACCGTCAAGAACCGCAGCAGCGGTCCGAACAGCGCCCGCAGCACCGGGTTGATCATCTTCAGGTTGATCAGCCGCATCAGGTAGTCGCGGACGACGTCGTCGAGCACCAGGGTCTGGCATGTTGCGTTCCAGTAGGCGTCGAAGTCGGCGCGAGTGGCCGGCCACTGGTCTTCGGTGACCTGCAGCGTGGTGCCCAATGGCCGTGCCTGCTGGTAGAAGTTCTCCGCCTCTTCCGGCGTCATCTTGCCGCGGAGCAGCTGGAAGGTGTCCTCGTAGAAGACGAACAGGCACGCGGCGACCCACAGTTGCAGGTCGCGGTCGAAGGCGTTGTATTTGACCGGGCTGCTGTCGGTGGAGCGGACCTGCCGGTGTGCGACGTTGACGGCGTCGCGGTAGGCGGCGCGCTCGGCGTCGGTGCCCAGCAGCGCGACGGCCATGTACTGCGCGGTGGTACGCAGCCGCTTCCACGGATGCTCCATCAGCGCCCCGGACTCCACCCGGCTCTCCACCACCCCGTAGCCCACACCCGGCATGCTCAACTGCATGACGACGTTCGCCGCCGATGCGGCTGCCGTCCAGAAGTCCAGGGCCTCAGTGATATCGACGAGTTCTACGTCCCAGCGCGGCGTGTAGGTGTCGATGTGAATCCGGGTCTCGGCGGTGGTTGCCTGCCGGTGCCGGGGCCGTTGCAGGTCACGGTCGTCGTCGTGACAGGTCGACATGTCAGCGGTCCTTTCAAGCGGCTAGGGATGGGCGAAGTACTGCGGTAGCTGAGCGAGCAGCCAGACCAGGCCGACCGCCCCGACGAGTGCACCGCAGGCCAGCACCGTGAGTACGCCGGAGCGCAGCAGCCGGGCCTCCGGGGAGGCCAGGATGCGCAGCATGCTGACGACCAGGTCGATGAGCCGTACCAGCATCATCATGGCAGCGACCTCCGGTACTGCGGCGTCGGTGATCGTCGGATCATCGGTGTCCCTCTCGTGTGTGCGACATCAGCTTCCACCGGCCGGCCAGTTGTGCATCGGCGATTCGGATCAACCGGCGCGTGGCGTCTGATGCGGTCATCGGGATCACTGCATGCAGACGTCGGAGAACAGCAGCACCGGCCACGACACGATCGACCCGAGGAAGGACACCACCAGGTCCACACCTTGCATCTCGTGCAGGTGCGCGGTGGGGGTCAACGACCAGATCAGGCCGACGATCAGGTAGGGCGTGCCGACGATCAGGCCCAGGCCGATGAGTTCCCCGACGCTCATCCGGTAGCTGAGCAGTCGACCTATGCCGTCGACGATTCCAGGCATCCGACTCTCCCGACTCTTCGATGTCCCGTCCGCGGGCGGGGGTGTGATGCAGGACGCACGCGGTGCGGCCGGTGCAGCATGACACAGCGGGTGAGTGGCGGGCAAGCAAAAAGTTAATTTTGATTCCACCTTGTGCGGCCCCGAGGTAATCTGCCGCTGCGGTGGTCGGCTCGAGCGGCTGGCTGGTCGCAGGACGTGTCGGCGGTCCCGATAGCACTGTTACCAGTGGATATCGTGGACCATCGATGTCAGGTTGGAGGAGCGGCGCAGACCGCCGGGCAACGGCGCCGGGCCAGCGTCGAGGGGCTAATTGTTAATTTCAATTACGCTTTACAGTTGGCTCGACCGCGTGCTGGAAGCCGGCCGGCGCTCGCCGGACGATGCCGATTTGGCGCCTGGCCCGCCCGTTGGGTACCCTCGTAGACACCGACGCGGGGTGGAGCAGCTCGGTAGCTCGCTGGGCTCATAACCCAGAGGTCGCAGGTTCGAATCCTGTCCCCGCTACTAGTGTGATGTCTCAGGACATCGGAATAGTCCGAACCCTCGTTTAGGGTTCGGATTTTTTCTTTGGGCGGCCGCGGGTGACG
>NZ_JBGGKU010000004.1:0-438481 GCF_041287085.1 Mycobacterium sp. pW045
TCGACACCCGCTGACGGTGCGGCCTGAACCTATTCCGATGTCCTGAGACACGCCATTCCTATGTCCTGGAACCACACACCGTCATCGGCTCCACGTTTGGGCAGGTCGACGGACCGCAGTTGCGGCGGGCAGACGGCCGCTTCATACGGCCGGAATCTCAAGGGTTCGGAAACGCGACCTCGGCGGCACTCGCCTTCACGCGCCTCGACCGCGGATCGCCGTGGAGCTAAAGCGGCCTTCGGGTGGCTGGAAAATCAGCCCTTGCGCCCACCTTGGGCGCAGAACTAAACTAGCCGTACAGTTTAGTTCTAGAAAGGATGCTGACATGGGCGTTTGGTTCATCACCGGAGCTTCCCGGGGGTTCGGCTTGCAGATCGCCCGCGATCTACTCGACCGCGGCCATCAGGTCGTCGCGACCGCGCGCCAAGCGGCCGCCGTCACCGAGGCACTCGGCCCCCACGACAATCTGCTGGCCGTGGCGCTGGACGTCACCGATGAGGCGCAAGCCCGCCAGGCCGTGGCGGCGGCCATGGAGCGCTTCGGGCGCATCGATGTGCTGATCAACAACGCCGGCCGGGGGCTGCTCGGGGCGGTCGAGGAGGCCACCGATGCTGAGGTCCGTGCCGTCTACGAGACCAATGTGTTCGGCCTGCTGACCGTCACCCGCGCGGTCACGCCGGTGCTGCGGGCGCAGCGTTCCGGCACGATCGTCAACATCTCTTCGATCGGCGGCTTCGTCAGCTCCCCGGGCTGGGGCGTCTACGCGTCGACCAAGTTCGCCGTCGAAGCGATCTCCGAGGCGCTGCATGCCGAACTGCAACCGCTCGGCGTGCACGCGATGGTCGTGGAGCCCGGCTATTTCCGCACCGACTTCCTCGACTCGTCCAGCCTGCAGATCCAGCAGAACCTCATCGACGACTACGCCGACGGCCCCGCCGGCAAGATGCGCGTCACCGCCGGCGAACGCAACCACGACCAACCCGGCGACCCGGTCAAGGCGGCTGCGGCCATCATCGACGTGGTCGAATCCGAGCGGCCTCCGGTGCGTCTGCAGCTGGGCAACGACACCATCGCGGCGGTGGAGGCCAAGATCGCCCACGTGCAAGCTGAATTGGCCCAGTGGCGCAGCGTCTCGGAATCGACCGATTTCGACGTTGTCGCCTGACACCGGCGGTGCGTCCGGCGAGTACCGCTTCGCCCGGCCCACCGGCGCCCGCAGCGACCGCATCCACCAGGCCATCTTGGACGCGACGGCCGAACTGCTCGATGAGGGCGGTTACGCCGTCGCCACCGTTGATGCCATCGCGGCCCGGTCCGGAGCCAGCAAGGCCACGATCTATAAGCACTGGCCCTCCCGGACTGCGGTGGCAGCCGAGGCTTTCGGGCTGCTCATGGCCCAGGCTCTGCCGCTGCCGGACACCGGCAGCACCGGCGGTGACCTCGCGCAGCAGATGGTGCGGGTTTCGGCGTTCTATGCCAGCACCCGGGGCGAGGTGTTCGCACAGCTGCTCGCCGCCTGCGTCGAGGATGCGGCGGGCACAGCGTATTTCCGCGAGTACTTCCTGAAGGCTCGACGCGCGGCGATCACCGAGCTGTGGCAGCGAGGCGTCGCGCGCGGCGACGTGCACGCCGACATCGCGGTCGACGATGTCATCGATGTGCTGTTCGGGCCGCTGATCTTTCGGCGCATGACCGGTCACTGCCCGCTCACCGAGGAACACGCCCGCCGACTGGCCGTGGTCGCGCTGCACGGACTGCTGCCCCCGACCTTCCCCGGGGCCGGCTGACCAGACGACAATCACCGGTATGGGTCTCTTCCCGAAGCCGCACGCCACCCTCACCGATGCCGAGGTCGCCGACGCCCTCGGTCGCGCGGTGGCCGTCATCAACCCGCTGCTCGACCTGCTCGCGCAGTCCGATCCGATCGGGCTGCGCAAGCGCACGCGCCGGTTGCTCAGCCCGCCGCGCGGGCTGGCCGACCGGATTCGCCGGCGGCGGCTGAAGCGCCGCCGCCGCGAGGCCGGCCGCAAGCCCAGCAACGCCGACCGTGCCCTCAACGCCGGCGCGCGATTGATGAACGCCGCCGACCTGCCGGGCACCGCCGCCTGGGAACGGATGAGCCGCGATGAGCGCGTGCACTGGTGGGTGCACCGGGTCGGCGCACTGAACACCGTGGTGGTGGCCTCGCCGCGCGTCTTCGGGTGGCTGGCACGGGTGGTGCCGGTCGGCGAGTTGGCCGGATTCGTCAATCACGCCATCGTGCTGTGCGCGCTGGCCCGCGAGTACGGCGTCACCGACCGGCGCGAGCAGGTGCGGCTGCTCGCGGCGGTGCTGTGCCGGCGGGATCTTCCCGACGACCTCGACGTGCCGCCGCCGCCCGATCCCGAGCCGCTCCCCGAAACACCGCCGCCGGGCTGGCGGCCGCTGCAGACCGTCACCTCGTCGACCCCGGTGGTGATCACCCGGACCGTCTGGCAGCTGGCCGGGATCCTGCGGGCGACCTTCGAGGAAGCGGCCAAGCGCCCGCACCCGAAGAAGCTCTACCAGCGGCTCAGTCTGCTGCCCGGGATCGGGGCGATCGCCGGATATTTCGGCGAGCGCGGCGCGCTGTTCCGGGCGGCGCAAGACGGTGTGGCCTGGCTCGACCAGCACACCGCCGCTTAGAACACCCGTATCCAGTCGACCAGCATCTCCGCCGGGTAGTTGCCCGGGCCGGGGTCGCCGCCGCCCGAACCCGCGACGGCCAGATTCAGCACCGTGAACACCTGGTAGCCGGGATCATTGAAGGGCCAGTCGGCGATGGAGTTCGCCGGGACCGTGAAGTAGGGCGCGGCGCCGTCGACGTAGTCGCGCCAGAACCGGATGCCGTCGTCGTCCCATCGGCACCGCCAGGTGTGCCAGGCGCTGTCCAGCGCGATCTGCTGGGTGGCCCATTCGGCCCCGTTGGCTTTGGTGTGGACGGTGGTCGCCGAGGGCCAGTTGCCGTTGCCGTACCACTCCAGTACGTCGATCTCGCCGCGATCCTCGTTGCCCATCCACCAGGCGGGCCAGGCGCCGGGCGTCAGGCAGTTGAGCTTGATGCGGGCTTCCCAGGTGTGGCCGATACCGCCGGTCCACCGGCTCTGGACCTTGCCGCTGTAGTAGGTGTTGCCGTCTTTGGCGGCCCGCAGCACCAGGTTGGACTTGCCGTCGAGGAACACATTGCGGCGATCGTCGCGGTACTGCCCGACGTTTTCGGGCCGCTCCCAGAAGGTCGGGTCCTTCATGGATTCGCGGGCTCGCGCCACGATCCACTTCGCCGAATCCGGGGCGGAGCCGGCGGGGCCGTCGAACTCGTCACTGAACAGGTAGGTCTGGGCCGGCGCGGCGGGCAGCGGGCCCACCGGCGACGGCCGCGCCCACGCCTCCGGGATGCGCATCGCGGTGGCCAGCATCCCGATCCCGGTGGTCAGCATCAGGCTGCGTCGATTGATCTCGGGCATCTTCGAATGGTGCCATCGATCGGTGTCGGCGGCACGGCAGAACGCCGGCTAGAAGACGCGCACCCAGTCGATCAGCATGTCCGCCGGGTAGGACCCCTGCCGCGCGTCCCCGCCCCCGGAACCGCCGACCGCGAGGTTCAGGATCGGGAACACGGTGTAGCCCGGATCATTGAAGGGCCAGACGCGGACCGGTTCCTCGATGTCTTCGATGCCCACGGCCGGGACGGAAAAGTAGGGCTCCATCCCCTCGACGTAGTCCTGCCAGAAGTACATGCCGCTGGCGTTCCAGGTGACGCGCCAGGTGTGCCAGTTGCCGTCGACCGGGAACGCGAAGGTTTCGAACGCGGTGCCATAGGGGTTGGCGTGCACGGTGGTGCCGGACGGCCACTCGCCGTTGCCGTACCACTCCATCACGTCGATCTCGCCTTCGCGGCCCGGGTCGTCGTTGGACAACCACCACGCGGGCCAGCAGCCCGCGGTCTGGCAGTTCAGCTTGATCCGGGCTTCCCAGGTGGTTCCGATACCGCCACGCCAATTACCGTGCACCAGCCCCCCGAAGTAGGTGTTGCCCTCCTGGGTGGCACGGATGACCAGGTTGGACTTGCCGTCGAGGAAGACGTTCTGGCGGCTGTCGCGGTACTGGTAGAAGTACTCCGGCCGGTCCCAGCCGACCGGGCGGCGGATCGGGGTGCGGTGGTTGGAGATCGTCCACTTCGATCGGTCGGGCGCGGAACCGGCCGGGCCGTCGAACTCGTCGTGCCAGATGAAGCCGCCGGGCTTGGCTCCCGCGGCGGGCGCCGCCGGATCGGCCGGGGCGGCCGGTGGCTGCGTCGGGTCGCCGGGCGCCCCGGGAGGCGCCGGAACGGCTCTGGCCAGCGGGTTCGGGGCGGTGGCGGCGAGCGCCCCGGCACCCAGCATCAACATGACTTGGCGGCGGCTCATCTCAGGCACGGTGGCAATGTAACCCACGCCGGAACCGTCTCAAACCAGGCGTGCCCCGCCTGTCGGTGGGCTACGTCACTCGCTTTGGTCGGCACTGTCATCGAGCACACCGACCGCAATTCCATAGGGCAAAAACCGTACTTTTCGCTTGGGATCGGGGTTGCGTTGGCTGGCCCGCAGCGCGTCGATCTCGGTGGCGTAGACCTGCTCGACCCGGGCCGCGCCGTCGTCGCCGACGGTGTAGATGGCCCATACGCCGTCGCCGGTCTCGCCGGCGGTCGGCGGCCCGGACCGCGCCGCCTGGGCCAGATCGGCGAGAATCCCGCCCCAGCCCGCCCGGTTGCCCGTGCCGAGCGCGCCGGAGAACCGGTCGAATGCGGCGCGCAGCCCCTCGCCGGCCTCGCGCATCATCCGGTCCAGGTCCTCGGAATCGAATCCGAATGCACCGTCGTTGCTCATCGCCAACCCCTTCCGGCCCGTGTCACACCCCAGTGTGCCCGCGGCGGGCGGGATCCGGCCAGTGTCAGGCGGCGTCGACCCGGTCGCGCTCGTCGATCAGCCGCCGCCCGCTGCTCAGCCGGCGGCGCATCGCCCACAGGTAGTAGCGCGACGGCAACCAGCGGATCGGCCGCGGCACCAGCCGGTACACCGGCGGCAGCACCGCCATCAGCGCGTCGAACAGCTGCTGATCGCGCGGGCTCCAGGTCCAGTGCAGTTGCTCGCGGAGTTGCGGCGGCAGCAGGCCTCGGGTGATCCACCGGTTCAACGGCATACCGACCCGGATCAGCAGCGGCGAGTCGCCGCCGCGGAACAGCTCGTGGCAGAACGCCCGAACATGGTCGTCGATGGTCAGCTCGTCGAGCTTGCGCTGCCAGTACTGCTCGAACTCGGCGCGGGTCGGCGGCCACATCTCCGGCTTGACCTGCAGCGTGGTGCCGTAGACCGCTGACTGCTGATACAGCCGTTCGGCCGTGGCGTCGTCCATCGGGCCCAGGAAGCGCTCGTAGAGGTCTTGGCCGTTCTTATAGAGCGTGGCCGCCACCCACAGCTGCAGCTCGGGGTCGAAGCCGTTGTAGGGCACCGGGCCGTCCGGCTTCGACTTCACCGGCACGTGCGCCTGGTTGACCATCTTGGCCACGGCGCGCCGCTCCTCCTCGGTGCCCAGGGTGGTGACGTAGATGTAGGTCATGGTGGTGCGCAGCCGGTCCAGCGGCCGGGACAGCACCGTGGAGTGATCGGCGACGCCGTGCCCGACGCCGGGCTCGGCCAGCTGCAGCAGCACCGTCACGCCCGCGCCGAGGAACAGAAAACCCTCACCGACGTAGTCCGCCAGGTTCAGACCCCGGTCGACCGGTGGCTGGGAGTGCCGGATAGCCATGGCCGCATCCTCTCCACTATGCAACGATTCAACAATAATTGTTGCATCGTTTCGAGTGGTTGGCAATGTTGGCGGCGGTAGATTCGACCCCGATGGCCGCCAATCCGTTGTTTGCGCTGCTCGGGACGCCAGACGAGTCCGACGCCGATGCCCCCATCCTGCGGGCCGCGCTGGAACAGTTCGCCCTGACCGGGGTCCGGCGGACCAGTACCGACGACATCGCCCGCCGCGCCGGGATCAACCGGGCCACGCTCTACCGGCGACTGGGCGCCAAGAGCGATATCGTCGCGGCGGCGTTCCTGTATGAGGCCGGGCGGGTGCTGACGCAGATCGACTCCGGCACCGGCATGTTGGCCGACCATCCGGCCGACGCCGAGATCGACGACTACATCGTGCGGTTCTGCACCACCACCCTGGTCACGTTGCGCGACAACCGATTACTGCACCAGCTGCTCGAGGTGGACCGCGACGAGACGCTCCGAGCGCTGACGATCGGAGCCGGTGACGTGGTCGAGCTGGCCTCGGCGTTCCTCGCCGAGCGCATCCGGTTGGTGCGGGAGCGCTCCGGCGGCTCGACCGACGCAAGCGAGATCGCTTCGCTGTCAGCGGTGCTGGCCCGGCTGACCCAGTCGCTGCTGCTGACACCGGGCGGGCCGCCGCACTTGCACAGCCACGACGAGATCACGGCGTTCTCCGCCTCGGTGTTGGTTCCGCTGATCCGCGGGCGGGCTTAGTTCTCCGGAACGGTGATCGGTATCGGTATCGGCACCAAGGGGATTCGCAGGTACTCGGTCGTCATCGGCACGGTCGTGGTCGGCGGCACCGTGCTGCTCGGCGGCACGGTGGTGCTCGGTGGTGCGGTCGTGGTCGGGGGTGCCGTCGTGGTCGGGGGTGCCGTCGTCGTGGTGGGCGCGGTGGTGCTCGGCGGCGGAGTCGTGGTGGTGGGGGGCGCCGTGGTGGTGGTGCTCGGTGGGGCGGTGGTAGTCGGCGGCGGTGCCGGTGTGGTGGCCACCGGCGGCGGTGCCGGTACGGGCGTGCTGGGCGGCGGTGGCGGTAACGCGCTGGACGACGGGACCGGCACCACCACCACGGCGCTGGTCTCCGGCTGCACCGGCGCCTCGGTCTCCGAGCTGCCCGCCAGGCTGTAAAGCGCGCCGGCGATCGCGATCAGCGCCACCAGGATGCCGACACCGAGCGCATACCGCGGCCACCGCGCCGGGTGGCGACGGCCAGCAACCGGCGGGGGGACCGATGCGGCCGGACGACGCCCGGTGCCGGGCGCCGGGTCATAAGGGTCCTCGACGTAGGGCACCGGTTCGGCGCCGGCACTGCCGTCCTCCTGCGACCAGGCGTAGGCGTCCACGACACCGGAACCGGGGCCTGACGTCACCGTCGGCGCCAGCTGGGTCGCACCGATTGCGTCCGCTTCCCGGGTGACATCGTCGGCCTGCGGGTCGTACATATGCTGACTACCTTGGATCGACAGCGGCTAGGGTCGTGACCACGTTAGGGGCACGGCGAGGTGAGCCGCCACCGTCGAGACCATAGGGTTATACAACCGTTAGCGGCAACGACTTTCGGGTGCGGAACTGGAAGGTCGCACCGCCGCTGACCTTGGTCACCATCACCTCGGGCAATTCCTTGGCCTCGGTGTCGGTTTCGGTCAGTTGTGCCGTCCACTCGTCGTCGGACCCTTCGACGCTGACCCGCAGCAGCGGGTTGACCGCGGTCGCGATGGCCTGCAACGGGTTGACCGCGGCCGGCGAACACAGCGAAATCCAGGCACCGTCGTCGTGCGCAGCTGAGCGATGCACCGCGATCCGGTCCTCAGCGATCTCGGCGCGCACGTAGCCGGCCGGATTGAGCAACGGGTGCAACTCGAAGGTGCGCAGCGCCCCGGCGATGTCGTCGGAGAGCCGCATGGCGTTCTTGATGCGCATCGCGCCCAGCCCGGCCAGCCCGGTCAGCTGACGGCGGCCCACCGAGACCGCCAGCTCGTCGGTGTCGGCCCGCGCGCGCACCGCCAGCGCGAACGACAGGTACAGCAGGTGCATCTGCAGACACACCTCGTCGGCCATCCGGACCAGTGCCGAGTGGGAGAACGCGGTGAAGTCGACATCGGACAGCAGCGGCCCAGTGTAGTCCGACAGTCCCTCATCGGCCGGATCGATCTCACCGAGTTGCCAAGTGGCGGCGTTGGTTTCGCTGATCACCGCCAACGCGGGGATCGGCTGGGCGTCCGGATAGGACTCATCGATGATGACGGTCCAGCAGCAGTGCGGCTGCCGGTCGGCCGGGGTGCGGGGCGGCCGGTGCACCGGGCGGCACTGCGCCTTGACGTTGGTGGCCACCGCGGTGGCGTCGAACGTCGGGTCCTCGATGGTGTGGCACATGCCGAAGACGTAGTCCTCGCCCATCGGCTCGACGTCGAGCAACGCGCCGCAGCTGGCCAACTCGAATTCGCCATTCCAGCGGTCGTGGACGGTGAAGCGGAAGTCCATGAACTGCGGCGGTGAGCCGATGTCGAACTGCAGGCCCTTGAAGATGGTGGGCACATCGTCGCCGACGTAGCCCAGCGCCCGCTGCATGCGCTGGGTGTAGACCGGGCTCGAGCCCGCCCACTCCTCGATAGCGATCTGCAGCATCTCCTCGCGGCCGAACTCCTGGATGCACCAGGCCATCCCGGAGCGGTCGATCATGTGCCCGATCAGCAACAGTTCGGGTACCAGCACGGCCAACTCGTCGCGCGACAGCGACGCATACCTGGATTCGGTCACAGAAGAAAAAATAGATCGGACTATGTTATAAAGTCAACAATGGGTATTTCCGCTGGTACTGCCGCGTCTCCCGGTCCGACCCGGCGAACCACCGCGCCCCGCAAGCGGGGCGACGACACTCGTGCCCGCATCATCGAGGAGACGGTGCGCTGCATCACCGACGAGGGCTTCGGCGCGGCCACCGCCAAGCACGTCGCCGAACGGGCCGGGGTGACCTGGGGCGTCATCCAGTACCACTTCGGCGACCGCAACGGGCTGCTGATGGCCGTGGTCGACGACGGTGTCGCCCGGTTGCTGACGAGCCTGTCGGCGGTCGACGTCGGCGGACTGGAGCTGCGGCAGCGCATCGAGGCCGTCGTGGACACCGCGTGGCGCTGCTACGCCAGCCCGACCTCACTGGCGGCGTTCGAGATCCTGCGAGCCACCCGCGGCAGCCTCGGTGAGCAGTCCCGCGAGCACCTGCTGCAGATGAACGAAGCGATCAACCGGCTGGGCGTGCTGGTCTCTGATGACCCGGCGGATTCCGGTGTGGTCGAGGTGATCTGGGCGTCGCTGCGGGGAATCGTGTTGGCACAGATGATCGTCGGCGGCGAATTCGACTGGCAAACCGAACGGCGGGCGCTGATCGAGATGGTCAGCCACTACTTGGAACGCGAGCGCCGATAACTACGCGGACTGGTCCGAAGGCCCGGTGCGCCAATGGGTCGGCAGCGGCTGGCCCTCCCGCGGTCGGTTGTGATAGGCCCAGGATGACGCCAACCAGCCGTTGCCGTTGGTCAGCGTGGTGACCGGCTGGCCGTCCTGCTCTTCGTTCTTCTTGCCCGTCTTCTGGCCGCGAGCACCGCTGGTGTCGGTCATTGCGCCCTGGCCGGCTGTCGTTCCCATCAGCGCCTCTTGGAACGCCGTGCCCGGCGGCAAAGCGCTCACGGCCGGCAATCGGGTCTCGGCAGCGGCCAGGGTGAACGCGGTCGGCCGCAGTTGCGGTGCCGCGCTGGCCCATCTCGGCGGTACCGACAGTCGCCCGACCGGGACCGCCCGGCCCATGCCGGCACCGACGGCCGGCGTGGTCGACGACGACAGCACACCGCGCGGGCCCAGCCCTTCGAAGGTCAACGCACCCTCGACGCCACCGCGCACGAACAGCAGCCGTCCCCAGCCGGCGCCGTTCGACACCACGGTGTACATGCTGGAGTCGAAGCTGATCCCGCTGGCGGCGACGCTGGTATAGGGCGTCAGCGGATTCAGCAGGTCGGCCAGCGACTCCGACGACGTACCCGACGTCCCGGTCGATGTCGACAGCTGTTGCAGCACGCCGTGTATCGCGCCGTTGAGGTGTGCCTGAACACTGGTCCCGGCCGCATGTGAGGCCGCAGCTGACTGGACGCCCGGACCGGCCGGGTTGGTGGTGCGCGGCGGCTGGTCCACGGCCGGCAGGGCGCTGGCCGGCGTAGCAACGGCTGCATACCCGTACATCGCGACGGCGTCCTGCGCCCACATCTCGCCGTAGTGCGCCTCGGTCGCGGCGATGGCCGGAGTGTTCTGGCCCAGGAAGTTGGTGGCGACCAGCGCCGCGAGCAACGCCCGATTGGCGGCCACCTCGCCCGGCGGCACGGTCGCGGCAAACGCGGCCTCGTAGGCCGCCACCACAGTCTTGGCCTGGATGGCGGTCTGCTCGGCCTTGACGGAGCTCGCCTGCAGCCACGCCACGTAGGGCATCGCCGCCTTGACCATCGCCGCCGATGCCGGCCCGGACCATTCGTGGCCGGTCAGGCTGGCGATCACCTCCGCATACCCGACGGCAGCCAACTCCAGGTCGGCGGCAAGGGCATCCCAGGCCGAGGCCGCCGCGAGCATCGGCGCCGCACCGGGGCCGGTGTACATCCGCCCGGAATTCACCTCCGGGGGGAGCAGCGCGAAATCCATGCCGGCTCCCACTCAGCCCGCGGCCGGCGGTCGGGGCACGACCGTGCGTCGATTCGAAACGGCGCGAGACGTCGCCGCGCCCAGGCCGCGACCCGCGAGCGTGCCGAGCATGGTCTCGCCGAATGCCGTTCCGGGCAGGCCGCCGGCAACGGCCGCCGGCACCCCCGGGGGCGGCAGGGCCGCCGCGGCCGGGCCGACGGCTGAAGCCGGCGTGGCCGGCATCGCCCAGCCGTGCGGCACCGACAATCCCCCGATCCGCAACGCGCTGCCCGCACTCGCCGACAGCCCGGCACCCAAGCCGCCGCCACCACCCAA
Organism: Mycobacterium sp. pW045; assembly: GCF_041287085.1. Taxonomy (NCBI): domain Bacteria; kingdom Bacillati; phylum Actinomycetota; class Actinomycetes; order Mycobacteriales; family Mycobacteriaceae; genus Mycobacterium; species Mycobacterium sp. pW045. Next base: position 10,818 of record NZ_JBGGKU010000004.1, read on the forward strand.
ACCGCCACCGCCCAGGCCCAGCCCGCCCAGACCCAGACCGGCCGGCCCGATCATCGGCGGGTTGAGGATTTCGCCCAAGCCGCCCGGGTTCTCGGCTGTGAAGGCGGCCAGGCCGATGCCGTTGTTGATATTGCTGAGCATGTTCGCGGTGCCCGACCAACCCGTCATGGTGGCGCTCATGCCCTGCGTTGCCAGCCCGGTGAACGGCGAGAACTGTCCGATGATCGACGTCACCGAGGTGAGCAGACCCGACACCCCGTCGGTGGCGCCGCTACCGGCGGCCGTGGCGCCGGCCTGGGTCACCGCCGCGGACTGAGCGGCCTGCCCGGAGGCGTTGGTCGTCGGTGGCGGCTGACCGAATGCGGTCAGCGTCGACGCGGCCGCCGAGGAACTCGCGTAGCGGTACATCGCGGCGGCGTCCTGGGCCCACATCTCGGCGTATTGGCGTTCTGCCTCACCAATCGCCGGGGAGTTCTGCCCGAAGAAGTTGGTGGCGACCAGTTCATTGAGCAGGACACGGTTGGCCGCGATCACCGCCGGGGGCACCACTGCCGCGAGCGCCGTCGCATACGCCTGTGCGGCGGCCGCGGCCTGTCGGGCCGTCTGTTCCGCCTGCGCGCCGGTGCCGCGCAGCCACGTCGCGTATGGCTGGGCCGCAGCAGCCATCGCGGTCGCGGCCGGGCCGGTCCACGGGCCGGCGGCCAACCCCGACGTCACCGAGTCGTATCCGGCTGCGGCGGTGTGCAGTTCGGCGGCCAATTGCTCCCACTCCGCCGCGGCGGTCAGCAATGATCCGGACCCGGGCCCTGCGTAGATGCGACCGGAGTTGATCTCCGGCGGCAGAACACTGTAGTCCAGGTACATCACAGCCCCCTAGCAGCTAACCCACAGTTCGTCTGTAGTTCTCCGGGAAGTCATCCGGCGATGAGGAAACGCCGCCGAAGTGAACTGGGGGTTACAGCCAGGTGGTCAGCACAGTGGCGCGTCGATGAAATCTGCGGCGCGCCGGCCGACCGGTCGCCGCCGAGGTGGCGCCGACGCAGATCAGACGATTGGTGTTCACTCGCTATTCACGTCATGGCAGGCGGTGATTAATCCCGTGCCGCGATGCTTTCAACACTGTGAAACACGCACGATGGATTCTGACCGCGATCAGCGCCGCCGCGCTGGTCGGGTTCGGCGCGCCGGCACACGCCGACAGCGATCCCGATGTCGCATTCCTCAGCGCGATCGACCAGGCGGGCATCGAATACACCGACCCGCAGGAGGCGGTGGCCGTCGGCCGCGAGGTCTGTGACTACCTGCACGCCGGTCACCAGACGGACGGCGCCGCGCGCGCACTGCGGATCTCCAACCGCGGCTTGTCGGTGAAAAACGCCGCGCGATTCGTGATAGCCGCGCGAACTTCGTACTGCCCCAACTGACTAACCGGCCGACGGAGGACATGATGAGGGCTCGCAAAACCACGGTGGCGGTATTCGCGATGGCAGGTCTGATGGGCCTCGCCGCCCCGGCCGCCGCCGAACCCGGCGACGCCGGTTTCCTCGGCGCACTCGACCAGATGGGCATCTCCTACCCGAACCCGGCCGACGCGGTGGCCGGCGGTCAGGCGGTATGCCGGTACATCGCCGAGGGACACAGCGTCAATCAGGCGGCCAAGGGCGTCAAGAACGCCAATCCGAGCCTGACCCTGACCAAGGCGTCGCAATTCGTCGGTATCGCTCGGGCCAGCTACTGCACTGACGCTTAAGGACCGTCACCGGCGCGCTATTGCGCGATGGCCATGACCGCCCCGGGGCGCAGCCACTGGATGATCTGCACCAGCTTGGCGTCGTCGATGGCCACGCAACCCGCAGTCGGGCCACCGTCGGTGGTGTGAAAGAAGAATGCTGCGCCGTCACCAGGGGTGCGGGCGGTGTTGACGCCCATCACCACCGCATGCTTGTACTGCGGAATCTGGAGGTTCTCACTCTCGCCGGTGTCGAACGGGCACTGTTGCTTCTTGCAGACCTGCATGGTGTTGAAAGTCGGGCTGTGGTCGTCACCGTCCCACCAGTGGTCCGGACCGACCTGGACATACTGCAGTCCGCCACCGGGATTCGGTGCGGTGCCGAACGCATACGGCAGCGTGAACACGCCCATCGGGGTGGCGGGGTAGCCGCTCTTGGCCCGCTGCGCCATCCCGGCCGACCCGACGTGGGCGGGTATGCCGGCCGCCACCGGTTGCCACCCCGTCGCGCTGCGCTGGTAGACGTCCATCTTGGCGTCGGAACCGCCGACCCCGACCACCGAGATCACCTGGGCCGCGTTCCCCACCGACCGCGCAAACCACGGCGCGACATCGGCCTGGGCGCCGGGCGCCGCCACCAGCGCCGTGCCGGCGGTGCACAGGGCAGCGCAGAATACGCTCAGCAGTCGGCGCATTGGCTCATCATCGGCGGGTGCCGCGGGAGGGTCAAACACCGGTCCCGGCGCGCCGGGTCACGGTTCGGCACGGCGCGGTAGGTCTTCGACCGGCGCCTCGTCCTTGAGCAGACCGCGCGAGGACAGATAGCCGCGGAAATACTCCCGATGCTCGGGACAGGTCAGCCACACCTTGCGACGTTCGGGGGTGTGCAGCTTCGGGTTGTTCCACAGCATGCCGAACGTCGCGGCGGCGCTGCAGCCTTTACGCGAGCACACCAGTGTCCCCACCGGGTCGGCGTCATAGCTGGTCATCTCCTCAAGCCTGCCATGGTTTGAGTAACAGCACCCAGGCCGTCAGATACGCCCAGCCCAGCGCCCAGCCGGCCAGCACGTCGGAGGGATGGTGCACGCCCAGCGCCACCCGGGCGATGCCGACTGCGGCCACCACCAGCGCACCGCCGCCGACAGCCGCCACCCGGGCGTTGCCCCGCAGCACCGGCAACAGCAGCACCAGCAGTGCACCCACCGCGACCATCACCCCCAGCGCGTGCCCGGACGGAAACGACGACGACGATGCCGTCGCCAACGCGGTCACCGGGCGGGGCCGGTCGACCGAGGCCTTGGCCACGGCGGTCCGCAGCCCGCTCAACTCCACCGTCAGCAACAGGAACAGTGCCGGCCGCAACCGGCGCCGCAGCAACGTGACCACCACCGCCACCATGGCCAGCACCCGGAACACCGCCGGTGCGAAGACGGTGGACAGCCCGTCCCAGAACCGCACCCACTCCGGGTGTTTGACCCCGATGTCGTAACTGGCATGGAGCGCCGCGGCATCGACGGTGGCCAGCCAGCCCCAGCCCTGCCGGTAACCCACCAGCATCAGGGCACAGACCGCCGCCGCGACAACGACCGAGACCCATGCGGAGGCGCGCGCCGCCGACGGCGTCACGATGTCGGATCGCGCCGCACGCCGACGCTGCGCAGGTCCGGCCAGGGCGGGCGGCGCAGCACCGCCAGCGATGCGATCACCGCCGACACCAGGCCGGTGAGCACTCCTAGCAAGGCGATCCGGTCGGCGTTGACGGCGGCTACCCACTTGGCTTTGTCACCGCGGATCACCATGACGCCCAGCGGCGTGGCGGTCACCGCCGAACCGTCGCCGCCGGCCTGAATGCGGGTGGCGGTGATGACCGTCGCGCCGTCGGGGGTCTGGTGCGGTTCGCCGTAGACCAGCGCACCGGTGGAGCCGGTGGACAGCTGATCCAGCAGTTCCGAACGTTTCATCGCGGGCATCCCTTCTTCTGACTCCTACCATGATCGCGTGGCTGATCCGTCCTTCACCGCGCAGGAGCGCCAAGCCGTCTACCGGGTGATCGCGGAGCGGCGCGACATGCGCCGCTTCCTCCCCGACCGCACCGTCGACCCGAACGTGCTGGCCCGGCTGCTGGCAGCGGCGCACGCCGCGCCCAGTGTGGGGCTCATGCAGCCGTGGCGGTTCGTCCGGATCACCGACGACACCCTGCGGCAACGTATCCACACACTGGTCGACGACGAACGTCACCGCACCGCTCGCGCGCTGGGGCGGCGCGAACAGGAGTTCCTGGCACTCAAGGTGGAAGGCATCCGCGACTGCGCCGAACTGCTGGTGGTGGCGCTGCGCGAGGGCAGACAGGCCCACATCTTCGGCCGCCGCACGCTGCCGCAGATGGACCTGGCATCGGTGTCGTGCGCCATCCAGAACCTGTGGCTGGCGGCCCGCGCCGAGGGCCTGGGCATGGGATGGGTCTCGCTGTTCGAACCGCTGCCGCTGGCGCAACTGCTGGGTATGCCCGCCGACGCCGAGCCGGTCGCGATCCTGTGCCTGGGCCCGGTTCCGGAGTTTCCGGATCGCCCGGCGCTGGAACTGGACGACTGGGCCTACCGGAAACCGTTGAGCGAGTTCGTCTCCGAGAACAGCTGGGAGCAACCATGACCGACAATGAAGCGGCCGCGGTCCAGCGGATCTGGTCCGGGCTCGGGCTGCCGGGAATCATCGACGTGCATACCCATTTCATGCCGAAACCGGTAATGGACAAGGTATGGAATTATTTCGACTCGGCAGGCCCGATGGTGGGACGCAGCTGGCCCATCACCTACCGCACCGACGAGGCCCACCGCGTCGAGACACTGCGGTCCTTCGGGGTGCGCCGATTCACCTCGCTGGTCTATCCGCACAAGCCGCAGATGGCGGCGTGGCTGAACCAGTGGTCGGCCGAATTCGCCCGCGAGACACCGGATTGTCTGTCCACGGCGACGTTCTACCCCGAGCCGGGGGCGGCCGACTACGTCGGTGCCGCCATCCACGCCGGCACCCGGCTGTTCAAGGCACACATCCAGGTCGGCGACTACGACCCCAACGATCCGCTACTCGACGACGTTTGGGGGACGATCTCCGATTCCGGCATCCCGGTCGTGATCCACTGCGGCTCCGGACCACAACCCGGGCGGTTCACCGGACCCGAACCGGTTCGGCGACTGCTGCGCCGTCACCCGCGGCTGCCGCTGATCGTCGCGCACATGGGTATGCCCGAATACGGTGAATTCCTGGACCTCTGCCTGGATTCGGCCGCTGTGCACCTGGACACCACCATGGCGTTCACCGCGTTCGTCGACGAACTGATGCCCTTTCCGGCCGGCGAGCAGGCGCGACTGCGTGACGCCGGTGAGCGGATCGTGTTCGGCAGCGACTTTCCGAACATCCCGTACCGGTACCGCGACGCACTGACCGCCGTCACCGCAGTTCCCGGCATCGACGACGGCTGGCTGCGGGGCGTGCTCCACGACAATGCCGCCCGATTGTTCGAGATCGCGCTACCATCCGCTTGACAGAAAGGCTGGCGACCGTGACCACTGACGCCACCCCGCTCACCGCGCCCATCCTGGTCCCCGATGTGCCGGGCGCTGACGCGGGCCCGCGGGGCCTGCCCGAGCGCGGCGAGTTGTCGTTGCGCGACAAGCTGATCGTCGACGCTTCGGCGTTCGCCGATATCGGCCTGCGCACCGCGGTCGCATCCATGGTTGCGGCATCGATGATTCCGTCGGTGCTGACCACCGCGATCGGGCGCGAACAGTCGCGGCGGGAACGGGAACGCCTGGCGTTCTACGCCGAATTGGCCGCCGAACGCGACCCGGCCCGCTCCTTTCCGGCGCCGACGGTACTGCCACGGATCTGCTCGCGGCGGGCCAACCCGCTCGCCGAGCGGGTGGCGCGCGGCACGGTGGAGAACGTGTCGTTCCACAGCGGCTTCGAAGCCGTCAACCCCGCCATGCGGGATTCTTGGAACAGCCTGGGCCCGAACAACATCGCGCGGTTTCAGCACTGGCGTCACGATGACGGGCCGCGGCCGACCCTGTGCGTCATCCACGGATTCATGGGATCGGCGTATCTGTTCAACGGCCTGTTCTTCTCACTGCCCTGGTTCTACCGATCCGGCTACGACGTCGTGTTGTTCACCCTGCCGTTCCACGGTCGGCGCGCCGAGAAGTACTCGCCCTTCAGCGGATACGGCATCTTCTCGCACGGCATGGCGGGTTTCGCCGAGGCGATAGCCCAAGCCGTCCACGACTTCCGCTCGGTGGTCGACTATCTGGAGTTCACCGGCGTCGACCGCATCGCGTTGACCGGCCTGTCATTGGGCGGTTACACCAGCGCACTGCTCGCCGCGGTCGAGCCCCGGCTGCAGGCGGTGATCCCGAATGTTCCAGTGGTCTCGGTCGATTCGGAGATCCGCGACTGGTTCCCGGCCAACAAGGTGGTGCGGGCCGGTCAACTGCTGGGCCGGGTCGACCACGGCGCATTCACCGACGCGACGGCGTACCATTCGCCGCTGAACTACCCGCCGCTGGTGGCCAAGGACCGCCGGCTGATCATCACCGGTCTGGGTGACCGGTTGGCACCGCCCGAGCAGTCGGAGATGCTCTGGCGGCACTGGGATCGATGTGCGCTGCACTGGTTCCCGGGGAACCACGTGCTGCACGTCAGCCAGCCGACCTACCTGCGCCGGATGACCGCATTCCTGCGCGAATACATGTTCTGATGTCGATGGCCTGATGGCGGCGACCCGCTGACCCGTTGGCGGCGACCCGCTGCGCCCGGCTCCGTCGCGTGTGCGATCGCCGCTAGCGCGCCGCCACGTCCGGCGCCGCGACGGGCCACCGCAGTCCGGCGAGCTCGGCGTCCGACAACACCGCACCGCCGTCGAGCCGGCTCCCGGACAGCGGATGCAGGCCCAGCAGCGCGCTGCGGTGCTTGCCCTGCTCGGAAACCAGGCCGGCCAGCGGGGCCGCGCCGCCGGGCGCCGAACCGGTACGCAGCGCGCACGCGGCCGCGACGGTCCGCCGGCCACCGTCGTCGGCGAATTCCAGTACCGTCCAGGTCTCCCCGGCGTTCGAGGCCCGGATCCGGCTCAGCGTGTCCCCCAGTGCCGCGTCGATGGCGACCTGGTAGGCGGCAACGTGATCACCTGAGCCGTCAACCACCGACCGCCACGTCTCCCGCGCGCCCGAGTCGATCAGCGGAGGGATCTCGTCGGCGGCGACAAGCGTGGAGTCCCAACCGATCTCACGGAGATGGTCGGCGAGCCGACGCACCGCGATGTCAGCGGTGCGCTGCAACGGGATCGCCGGCGAGCGGGCCTGCAGTGCAGCCAGATTCGGTGCGGCCGAGAAGGTCAGACCGATCCAGGTGTCGGTTTCATCGGCACCACCTTCCGGCCGGGTGCCACGGCTGGTGATGCGCACGGCGTCAGCCTGCAGACCGTACCGGTTCACGTAGCCGGCGATCACCGAGAGCGGCAACGTGTCCCCGGCGGCCGCGGCCGTGATCCGCAGCGCCGACGTCGCCCGCGCCCCCGAGACCGCTCGCCGGTCGGTGTGTGCGCCTCGGCTCGAACGCAACATGGCCAGCCGCCGGCGGACGATCGTGGTCAGGTGCAGGCCGTGCCACCAACTCAGCAGCAGGATCGCCACCGCGACCCCGACGGCGAGCACCCAGCGGTCCCGGGGGGTCGGCCAGGGGTAGGCCAGCAGTGCCGGCACGACGGCGAGCAGAACCAGTGCGATTCTGGCCGGACCGGGCCGGGGGATGGTGGAACGGTACGGGCTCACAGCTGGTTTTCCTTTCGTCGGCGGGCGGCCGCTGCGGCGCCGACGGCGACGACCAGCCCGCCCAGCAGCGCGGTTCCGGCGAAGGCGACGATGCGCGGCGCCGGGTCCTCCGGTTGCGGGGCCGGCGGGGGGGACAGTTTCTTCGACGGTGAGAAAGCCGGATCCGCGACCGGTGTCAGTTCCCACGTCAGGGCGGCCACCGCGTCGACGGTCCCGGCACCCACCAGAGCCGACGGCGCGCGGGCGCCGTTGTGGGCGGTGGCGACGATCCGGTGCGCCACCTGCATGGCGTTCAGGTCGGGGTAGCGGCTGCGGACCAGCGCGGCCACGCCTGCGACGTAGCCGGCGGCGTAGCCGGTTCCGGTGAGCGGCACCAGCCTGCCCTGGTTGCCGGGAAGACCGTTGGCCAGACCGCCGTCGTCGCGGTTGCTGACCGAGACGATGCCCTCCCCGGGCGCCGCGACGCCGACCCATGGTCCGGCCATGGTGAAGCTCGACGGCTGCTCGTTCGAGGACAGCGACGCCACCGACAGCACGTAGGGCTGCCACCACGACGGCACCGATAGCGAGGTGACACCCGTCCAATTACGCGGGTCGTGCGGCCGGCTGAGGTCGGTGAGCGGATTGGACTCGCACGCCTCACCGCCACCGCCGATCGACCCGGTCTGCCCGCTGTCGCCGGCAGCAGCCACGATCAGCGCGTCCTTCTCCACCGCGGCGTAGCGCAACGCCGCGCCCAGGGCGGTCTGGTCGACGTTGCGGTCGGCCGGCAGGCAGGTGGTGGTCGAGATGGTGATGACCCGGGCGCCGAGGTCGGCGGCGTGCACGATGGCCCGCGAGAGCGCGGTGATGTCGGTGACCAGCCGGGTCGTTCGGGGGTCGTCCCCAGCCGACCGCGGCGTGACCGAGGCCGAGGCGGTACGCAGCGACAGCAGTCGCGCCGCGGGGGCCACCCCGGTGAAACCATCCTGGCCCTCCGGCGCGGGCTGGCCGGCGATGATCCCGGCGACCAGGGTTCCGTGACCGTCGCAGTCGGTCAGGCCGTCGGTCGTGCCCAGGTAGTCGCCGCCCGGGTCCACCGCCGGCAGCCGCGGGCCCGGACGCACGCCGGTGTCGATGACGGCCACCGTCTGGCCCTCGCCGCGGGAGAACTGCCACGCCGCGGGCAGGTCGAGCATCCGCTGTCCGGCGGTCGCCGTGCCGACGTCGCTGCCGGGCAGCACACCCGAACTCACGCAGTCGCCGCGTTGGTCCATCGCCGCGACGGGGCCGGGTGCGCCGCTGGGGGGCGGCACCGTCGGGTCGATCGCCGGCGGCGTGATCGCCAGCGCCGGCGCGCTGGTCAGCAGCGCGGCCAGGGCCGTGATACCGGCCCCCCGGACCGCCCTTCGGCTCCAGCTGTGCGTGTCGGCAACGGTCATCGAGACAGGACCCAGGCGAAAATGCCGACCAGGTAGGCCATGACGGGAATCAAGGTGGCGTCGATGCCGGAGGCCAGGAAGCCGACCAACCGCCGCACCGGCAGCGAGTAGCTGTCCGGCGATGCGATCGTGGGGCTCAGCGCGACCACCACCCACACCGCCACCAGGGCGGCCAGCACCACCACCGCGCCGAAGGCGGCCGCGAACCGGCCGGTCGCGGCGTAGCAGGCCAGCAGCACGACCGCGGTCAGGTGCGGCTGGGCCAGCAGCCAGGCCTTGCACCACGCCGAGTCCCACACCCGGGCGCGCAGCACCGATGCCAGCGCGATGCCCGCGACCACGTACCACGCCCAGCCCGAAAGCCCTTCGGGTGCAAAGGCGATCGCCACCGAGCCCAGCACGGCGAGCAACACGGCGCCGGCGACGAAGCCGGTCTGGTGGGCGTCGGTGACCCGAACGCGGCGAGGCAGGTCCTCGAGCACGCGCTGCGGCAGCGCCGACGGGGTCGGGTCGCCCGGCGCCGGGATCACCGGCAGCGGCAGCCGCGCCCACAGCGCCGAGAGTTGCGGAGCGGCCACGGTCAGCAGCAGCGAAGCGGTGATGAGCCCGCAACCGAGGCTGAGGAACGGCAGCTCCCAGAAGGTTTTGACGGCGGCCGCCGCCAGCACGCCGACCCCGGCGACCACGGCCGCGGTGAAGAAGGCGATCCCGCGCTCACCGCCGCCGCCGGGCGGCAGGATCAGGCAGATCAGCGACCACGCGCTGACCGCCGCGGCGCCCAGCACCACGTGCGCCGGGCCGAACAGTCCGGGTACCGCCAGGGTTCCCGCTGCGGCGACCGGCACCAGCGCCGCGATCGACAGTGTCAGCGCCGCCTCGGCCGACCGGGTCCGGCACAGCAGCGCCGCCAGCACGGTCACCAGCGCAATGGCCGCGGCGGCCAGCAACCCCGCCGGATCGCCGGTGAGCGCCCGATGCGCGGTGGCCAGGCCGGTGGCCGCGAAGATCAGCGCCGCCCCGGCGGCCAGTGCGCCACGGCGGATGTGGTTGCCACCCCAAGGCTTACGGCGCGACGCCGAGAAGATGACCGCGGCATCGGCGATGTCCTCGACGATGCCGGGCGCCGCCGGGCCGACCGGCACCGGCCGAAGCGCCAACAGGTCGCCGTCCACCACCCCGACGGTGTCCAGGCTGGCGTCCAGGCTGAACGGTGCGCCGCCGACCGGCGCAAGGCTCAGCCTGGTCGTCACACCGGTGCCCGAATCGGCTGAATCAGCCGGGTCACCGGAGTCCGGGGCCACCAGGCGTTGCACCGCCGGCAGGATTTCGCGCAGCGGCAACTCCGCGGGGACGGCGATCTCGGTCAGCCGCCTGTCAGCCAGGACCGCGATGCGGACGATCGGCATGGCGGCACTGGTCAGCACCGGAGCTTCGGTCATTGGTGTTCTCTATTCTTTTCTCTGCTAGGACAGCTGGGTGGTGAAATCTCGGGACAGTCGCTGACCGGGGAACCACTGACCCTCGGGCAGCGTGGCGGTCAGCTCTTCGATCGCGACGGCGGTCGCGAAGTCGGTTCCGGGCCGGAAGGTTGACACCCATTCGCCGTCGAAGGCCTGCGACGGGGTGACCAGGATGCGGCCCTGCTCGGTGTCGACCAGGCTCATCCCGACCTCGGTGGTGGTGTGCCGGCCGTTCTGGGCGCAGCCCGCGACAACCTCGACGTAGCTACGTGGGCCGGCAAACACCGACTCCACAACCGGTCGCGCTGATGCTGGAATACCCAGGTAATCAAGAACTTCGGCGAGCGGGGCGCCGGCGCGCAGCCGCTCGTCGGCGCGTACCCCGACCCGGGCGGGCAGGGTGAACTCGTCGAATCGGGCCGGCGGGCGCTGCCGTAGACCGGCGCCGAGCACCGGGACCAGCAGCCGCGAGTCGGCGATGTCCATCGCGGTGAAGGTGACCAGCTGGGCGTTGCGCAGCGCCACCACCGTCCGAGTGGGCTTGGCGCTGCCGGGATCGCGGCGCGCCACGATGCCGCGCAACATCTCGTCTGCCCCGCCGGACGGGGAACCCACGTAACGCAGATCCAGCCAACGATCCGGGAAGCACACCACCCGAATCCATTCGGCCACATACGCGTTGATCGTGCCGTCCGGCGAGACAACTCCCATCCGGGTCAGTTCCTCGCGCTGGCGTGCCATGAACGCACCGCGTTCCCCGGCGTCGGTGTAGGGCATGGTGATCGCCAATACCCACGGGAAAGACCCGGCGCCAATGGTTTCCGCGATGTACCAAGCTTGCTCGACCGTCAGTTCGGCAGCGTTGGGTTCAGTGCCCCAGTTCACGCCTCCGGCCTTCCTTCGTCGAGCAGAACATGGCGGCTAGCCCCACTTGGCGGCTTCGGCGGTGTCGCGGGCGTTCATCATCAACGTGTTGGTCTCATGCGTCATCGCCATCGCGTGATACGCCCGCACCAACTCCTCCATCGCCTGATTCCACTGCACCTGCCAGGCCTGATACGTCATCCCCGTATCGCCCTGCCACGCCGCCTGCAACGCCGCCTGCTCACTGGCGATATCAGCACCCACCGCCTGCAACGTGCCCGCATACCCATTCATCTCCCCGGCATGGGCCAACATCGCCGGGTAGTTGTACATAATCTGCGACATCAGACTGTGTTCCTTTCTCTGGCCCCGATATCCCTTAAACCCCGGTGTAACCCGACGCGGCCGCCGCATCAGCAGCCACATAAGTACTGCCCGCATCAGCCAGATTCAGCTGCGCCATATCCAGCAACGCATTCACCCGCGCCGCCATCGCCACAAACCGCGCATGCGACCCCTGAAACGCCGCCGCCGCCTCACCGACATGAAACGCCTGCGCCGACAACGCCGCCTGCTCAGCCTGCGCCATCGTCGACCGCATCAACGCCGCCTTCGCCCCAAACGCCGACTCCGAGGCCACCAACTGCGGAATATGGGCATCCAACATACTCATCGCCGCACTCCTTTCTCCAACTATTTCTTCGGTTCTGTTTCCGGCTCCGGACCGGAAAGTTCGTTCTCACTCCAGGTTTCGGGAAGCATCGGCACGCCCGGTCCGCCACCGAATCCGTCGCCTGCCAAAGTGGTCAACCCCGACGCGGCCGTGGTGCCGCGCCTGCCCACGGTTCCGGTGAAACCGAGCGCCCCGGCACCGCGATCCGAGCCCGCGGCCGAAGCCGGCTCATCGACCGGAGCGGCCGGGCCCGAATCCATGTCCATGTACTCATCGGCGTGGTCGTGCAGCACGGCGCGACGGCGCCGCCGCGCGCGAGACCGCTCCCGAGCCGAGGCGCCCACCGCCGCCGCAGCCGCGGGCACCCGCGAAGCCGGTGCTTGCGCCTTGTTGCGCTCGGTGAGGGTCGGCCCCAGCCCGGTACCGGGGTCGCCACCGGCGACCAGGTAGCCGAACCCGATGGCCCCGCCCGCCGCCGGCGCCGGTGCCGCCGCCGACGTGGCCGGTGCAGCGGGAACGCTCGCTGCACCGGGGGTGGCGACACTCGGGCTGAAACCGGCCACCACCGGAGTCGCCCGGTCGCCCGGCGAGGTCACCGCGACCGGCACCGGCTTCAGGTCGCCGTCGGGAGCCAATTCCCCGCCCAGCATGTCGGCGAGGTGGCCCAGCCCCACTCCGAGCAGGATCGGCACCAGCGCCGCACTGGCGAACAACAGCGACCAGAAGGTCCAGCCGAACGGGATGAAGAAAGCCTCATAGGCGATGAAGAAGAGCAACGGAAACCAGGTGACAAGGGCGCCGGGGCTGCTGAGGATCTCGCGGATCACCCCGATCGGGTCGGTGAAGAACTGGACCAGTTGATCCCACAGCCGGGTGAAGAAATCCCCGATGTCCGACGACGTATCAGCGGCCGGCTGCGCGGCATCGGCTTTGAGCACCGGCGGCGCCTGTACGGTGCGCGGCGCCGACGCCAGGGCCGCACCGGACACCGCGTGGTAGGTGCTCATGGTGGTGGCCGCCTGGACCCACATCCGGGCGTAGTCGGCTTCGTTGAGCGCAATCGGGATGGTGTTGATGCCGAAGAAGTTGGTGGCGACCAACACCCCGTGGGTCATGTGGTTGGCGGCCAGCTCGGCCAGCGTCGGCATCGACGCCAGCGCGCTGGTGTAGGCGGTGGCGGCCACCTCGTGCTGGGCCGCCACCCCCGCGCTGTCGGCGCTGGCCTGGCCCAGCCACGCCAGATACGGCGCATGCGCCGCCAGATACCGCTCGGCGCTGGGCCCCTGCCACGCACCGCTTTGTACCGCGCCGAGCAGCGCGGTGAGTTCGTCGGCGACCGCCGCGTACTCGGCGCTCAGCGCATTCCACACCCCGGCAGCCGACAACAGCGGACCCGGGCCGGGGCCGCTGCTCAGCATTGCCGAATGCACCTCCGGGGGGGAGGCCATCCAGACCGGGGCGGACATCATCAGCCGCGCGACCCCATGAAGTACCGCGACGCACCTGCCGCGTCGCCGGCGGCGTAGTTGACGCCGGACTCACCGACGCCCACACCCGCGCGACCGAGCTCGGTGGCGCCCTGGGCGGCGACCGCGGCGTGCTCGGTACCTTGGGCGCTGAAACCCGCCGCGGTCTGCAGTGAGACCGGGTCGGCCGCCGGCGGCACCACCGCGGTGATCAGCGGGGCGGCAGCGGCCTGTGCGGCCGCCAGCCGGGCGGTCAGCGCCTCGACCGCTGCGCTGGCGGCGGCAAGACCTTCGGGAACCACGTTGAGAGTCATGGCTGTTTCTCCTTCCCTTCGATGCGTGTCAGCGCGTCAGGCTCTCGCTGAACAATGGATTGACCAGCTGTAGGTAGGTGGGTTCATCGCTGTCGCCGAGCAGCATCGCCCGGCCCGCCGGCAACCGGCCGAACCGCTGGCCGCGGATCTTGCCGGAATCGGCCGGGTTGCCCGACAACATCAGCGTGGTGGCCTGCAAGTCGTTGAGGCGCCGCAACAGCGGGTTGGTCATCAGCGCATGCGCCGACCCGGTGGCCCGGCCGGTCACGATCACGCGCAGCCCCAGGTCCTGCGCCTGCGACAGCAGCCCGATCAGGTTGGTCCACGGCCGTTGACCCGCGTACGGGCCGGTCAGCGCCGGGGAATCCGGGATGGCGTCGACGTCGTCGATGATCAGGTAGTGGGTGTGTCCCTCGTAGGTCCATCCGGCGAGGTCCGCGGCCGACAGCCCGGCCGGCGGCCGGCGCGAGCCGATCAGCGCCGACAGGCCCAGCATCGCCGGGATCACCCGGTCGACGTTGGCGGTGTACTCGTTGTCGGCGAACAACGGTTCGTCGACCAGGTGCAGCCGGCGGTCCAACACCGTGAACGCGACCTGCTCGGCGGTGCTGTTCTCCCGCACGGTGCGGATGATGTGGCGCAGCAGGGTGGTCTTGCCGGACTTGTTGTCCCCGAGCACCATCACCAGCGGGTTGGCGGTGAAGTCGAGTTCCACCGGAGCCAGGTCCTCTTCGCGCTGACCGATCACGATCCGCTCCGGGCCGGGCCACAGCGTCCCGACCTCTTCCGGGGCCAGGTTCGTCGGCAGCAGGCGCACCGGCGGCGCCGCCAGACCGGGGTGGCGGGCGTTGATCTCGGCGATCTGGCCCAGGTCCGGTTCGGCGATCAGGAAGTGCTCGGCGGCCATCGTCAGGCCGCGGCCGGGCTGGTTGGCGGGCACCGCCTCGGCGGGCCGGGTCAATGCCCCCGCCACCCGGACGTTGCTGTCCCGCGGGTCATGCAGCTTCAGTTCCAGGCGCAAACCCAGTCCGTCGCGCATCGCCAACGGCACCTCAAGCCAGCTCGGGGTGGTGACGACCACGTGGATGCCATAGGCCAGGCCGACGTTGACCAGCTCGGTCACCTTGGCCAGCAACGGGTTCCGAGTGTTGAACTGGTCGGTGTTGTCCCGGCTGAAGGCGTACAGGTTGTCGATGACCAGGAAGACCTCGCCGTACCCGTCGTTGAGCGAACCGATGCTGCCGTCGCGGAACGCCTCCCGCTGCTGGCGGGCGGTGAGCAGTTGCTCCAGTTCACCGAAGGTGCGCCGGATCCGCTCGGGCTCCAGCCCGGAGGCGACACTGCCCACATGCGCCAGGTCCTCGAGCCCGCGCAGTTTGCCGCCGCCGTAGTCCAGGCAGTAGAAGGTCACCTCGCGCGGCGAGTGCAGGCTGGCCGCCGACATGATGAAGGTCTGCAGCGCAGTCGTTTTCCCGGACTTGGGCCCGCCGTGGATGAGCATGTTGCCGCTGGCCGAGCGGGCGTCGAACACCAGCGGATCGCGACGCATGTCGAACGGCTTGTCGATCTCGCCCAGCGGCCAGCGCAGCTGCCGCTCGCCGATGCCGGCTCGGCCCAGCGCCGAGACCAGCGGGATCGACTCGTCCAGCGGGGGCAGCCACAGCTGCGGCGCCTGCGGGCCGTAGTGCGCCAACTGGTCGCCGATCGTCGCGATCAACTTGCGCGGCGGGGCGTGCGTCTCATCTTCGGCCTCGGCCACCACGGTGGTCTCCTCGCCGGAGGCCACCGGTCCTGCGGTGAACAGCTTGGGCTCTGGAATCGCATGCATCACAACGGTTCTGGATTGCCGCGGCGGATCGTAAATGCCGTCGACGTAGGTGCTGCGGAACTTGATGGGCGCTGCACCCGGGGCTGGCACCAAGAAGCCCTCGCCCTTGTGCTCCTTGCCGGATTCGATGTGGTAGGCGTCTTCCACCCCGATGATCTGGCGAGAGACGCTGGGGCTGGCCACCTTCAGGCCGATCCGGTAGGAGGTGTTCTTGTCGATGTCTTTGATCTTGCCGACGTCCAGGGTCTGCGAGGCGAACAGGATGTGAATCCGGAACGAACGCCCCTTGCGCGCGACGTAGTCGAACAGCTCGGCGTACTCCGGGTGGTCGGCGAGCATCAGGGTGAACTCGTCGGCGACGATGAACAGCGTCGGGATCGGAGCCAGATCGTGGCCCGCGGCGATCGCGGATTCGTACTCGGTCACCGAGTTGAACGCACTGCCCTGCACCCGACGGCCGGCCTCCCGCAGCAGCAACTCGCGGCGGGCCACCTCACCGCGCAGCGTGTCGGCGAACCGATCGGCCAGCGAGCGCTTCTCGGCCATGTTGGAGATGACCGCGACGACTTGCGGGAAGTGCCGGAAGATGTCGGCGCCGGCCTCACCCTTGAAGTCGGCGTAGATCACGATCAGCCGATCCGCCGAGTGCGTCGTCAGCAGCGACAGCAGGATCGACATCAGGGTCTGGGATTTGCCGGACCCGGTCATGCCGATCATCAGGCCGTGCGGCCCCATGCCACCCTCGGCCTCGTCCTTGAGGTCGAAGATCAGCGGCTCGCCGGTCGCGGTGACGCCGATCGGGACCCGCAGTTCCTCGTCGCGGTTCCGCGGCGCCCACAGCGCGGGCACGTCCAGTCGCGAGGCGTCGGGGATGCCCAGCAGCGTGGTGAAGGTGGCGCCGCGGGTACTGGCCGATCGCAGCCCGGCGTGGGTCGGGTTGGAGTCCCAGCGCGACAGCCGCCGCGCCAGATGGGCGGCCTCATCGGTGGATAACGCATCGCCGTGATCCACGTAGCGCTGCCAGCCGCCGGTCTGCCAGCGGTCGATGGCCCGGGCTCGGCTTGCCCCGTCGACGTCCCCGGCGATGCGCAGGATCGGCCGCTCGGGGTCGGAGTACTGCTCACGGTTCGGCGCGACGCTGCTGCGCTGCACGATGGTGACCCCGGCACGCGCGGCACCCAGCGACGATGCCGGGACGTCGAAATCGGGGTCGTCGATGATCACCAGCAGGTGCCGCGCCGTCTCGGCCGGCCCCCCGGTGAACGCCGGGCGGTCGGCCAGTGCCGGAGCCAGCAGCGCCGCCAACTCCTCGGGGCTCGACGCCAGGTAGCGCGCCGGGCCGACGCCGTCCACGGCGCCGGGGATGTCGACGTGTGGCAGCCACTTCAGCCATGACCAGTCCGCGGTCTCCAGAGCGGGCGAAGCCAGCGCCACCCCGAGCATGGTCGGGTCGTGCCAGGTGACGGCCTGGGCGACCCAGGCCCGCAGCGCGGCGCGCACGTCATCGGCGGCCGTGTCACCCTCACCGAGCACGGTGATCCGGGAGACTTTCGTCAGATCCAGGCCGACGGGCACGTCGCGCACCGTGCGCTGGGTGTCGAGCAGGCTGCGTAAAGCGCTGTGCGACACCGGCTCCAGGTCGATCTCGTCGGCGGTGTCGGTGACTCGCACCGGGCTGGCCAGCGGCACCGAATGACGGCCGGTGCGCACCACCAGGAAGTCCTCGTCGTGCGGGTCGCGCTCCCATTGCCGGCGTGAGCCGGGGACGGTGGCCAGATCCGACGGGTCGGGGTGTGACCATTCCGCGGCGGCCCGTTGCTTGGCGGCCGAGCCCCGGATGTTGTCCCGGACCACCGACAGGTAGCGCAGGTAGTCGGCGCGCTCGGCGTCGACCTCGACGGTGCGGGTCTTCTTGTCGCCACCGCGGTAGATGCCTGCCGCCGCTACCAGTAGGGCGAACGGGAAGAACAGCATCACCGGGGAGATGAGCCGCATACCGGTGGCGACCATCGCGATTACCATGCCCACGATCAGGATCACGATCACCACCGGCAGCGCCCGCTGCAGGAACGACGCCGGGACCATCCGCGGCAATTCGGGTGGCGGCTCGATGGTGATGGTGCCCTTGTCGGTGGGCGGCGCCGGCAGCCGGCGGTGGGCCTCGAAGATCAGTCGGCTCATCGGGTCTCTCCCCCGTTGGTTGCACCCAACTCGGTGGTGGCGCGGCGAACGGGTCGTTGATCCGGTGCCAGCCCGTCGTGGGCCAGCAGGGCGTCGGCGCGCGACAGCGTGGGACCGAGGGCGAATTGCGACAGCACCGACCACGGGATGGGCACCGCCGGCTGGCTCAGCCCCAGCGCAGCCACGGTGTCACCGTCGCTACCGGCGGTTCCGCTCTCGGTGTTGACGCCGTAGCGCACGCCGGTGTCGGAGATCCAGAACAGCGGTCCCGCCGAGTGGTCGGCGGTCGGATCGGCGCTGACGCTTTGGACGAAGTAGCCGGTGCCCGGTGCCAGGGCGACCCGCGCGGCGGTCCCGCCGACTCCGGCGCCGACCAGATCCAGGGTCCGGACACCGTCGCGCAGCGGCAGCGACGAGCCGGCCAGCAGCGTCAGCGAGCTGGTGCTGGCCCCGGCGGGCCGGCTCCAATGCGCGCAGGTGAGCGGGTCGGCCACCGAATCGATGACGCTGACCGGATGCTCCGGGAAGCGGGAGACATCCAGTGCGTGCGACACCGGTAGCCGGGCGACGTCGTCGGCGCCGAGCAGCGGCGGCCGGTCCAGCCCGTGGGAGTCGGTGTTGCGCAGCACCGCGGCGAGCACGCCGGAGATCGGTTGCAGGCCGTCCGGCAGCACCGCGTAGTAGCGCAGGGTGCCCTGCTCGTTGCCCTCCAGGGCGTGCGCGGCCATGACCGCGCCCACCGGCGCGTCCGCCGGCAGGTCGAACGACGGCTTGTCGCCGGCGCCGGGGATCACCGGCGCAGTCAGCGGGGGCGCCTCCGGGATCACGTTGAACAGGCCCGTCGAGATCGAGCGGGGTGTGGGAACGGCGGCGCCCTTCTCGCCGAGTCCAAGCGCGCCGGTGATGGCGCGGTCGGCCAGGTCGATCCGGCTGCGTTTGCCCTCCCAGAGCAGCCATGCTCCGAAACCGTTGTCGGCCAGCACCGCCTGGTGCGCGTCGAGGGCACCGGCCCGGGAGCCGCCGTCGCCCAGCGGCCCGCCGATCACCGTGACCCCGGCTTCCGAGCCGGCCACCGAGTCGCACACCGTCCAGTCCGCGTCACGGCTGGTGTTCTGCACCATCCGTTCCGGAGCTCCCGGGATGCCGATCAGGTTGCCGCGCGGGATCTTGTCCAGCCCGGCGCTTTTCACCGCGGTGGGATTGACCGGGCGGCCGGCGATCAACCGCGCCGAGGTCAGGTTCAGCACCGGGTGCAACTGCTCGCCGACCCGGACATACAGCGCCGACGTCGACTTGTCCGCCAGTACCGGGTCGTTGGCAGCGGCACTGTTGGGCCAGATCAGGGTGAACACGAAGCAGCCACCGGCGACGGTGGCCAGCACCAGCAGACCCATGAGCACAGCGCGCGCCTGTGAGCGCAGCGGCTCCACCAGCATCCGGGTGTCGTGCAGGGCCACGCCCGAGGCGATCCGGCGCATCACGAAGCGCCAACCGCTGACCTGATGCTTGGTGACGAACCCTCGCCGGTATTCGACGCGGTCGGGGTTCTCGTTGACCGGGGTGCGCGATGCGAAAGAGCGCCGCTCCTCCTCGGGCCGGTCGGATTGCGTGGCACTCACGCGTTCGCCTCCAGTCCCAGGCCACGCAGCAACGGCGTCACCGAGTAACGGACGTCTTCGGTCGTGATGGTCATGAGCTCCTCATCGGTGAACACCCCGGTACCGGACTGCTCGGAGTGGTCGAGCCGGAACTCGCGCTCCTCTTCCGAGCGTTCGACCAGGTTTCGCACGAACCGGCCGTTGCCGGCGATGTCCAGGCTGCGCCGGGCGATGCCGTTGGCGTCGGGGTGCGACGCCTCGGCTAACTGGTGGAACAACGCCTGCATCTCCTCGAGCGCCGCCGGCTCGAAACGGCTGTCGCGCTGTTCGGCCATCTTGTAAGCGATCTCGACCAGCTCCGGCGGCTGGTAGGACGGGAAGTCGATGCTGCGGGTGAACCGTGACCGCAGACCTTCGTTGGTGTCCAGGAACCGGTCCAGGTCGGCGCGGTAGCCGGCGACGATCACCACCAGCCGGTCACGGTCGTTCTCCATCCGCGCCAGCAGTGTGTCGATGGCGACCAGTCCGAAGTCGTTCTTGGCGCCGGTGGCCACCAGGGCGTAGGCCTCGTCGAGGAACAGCACGCCGTCCAGCGCACTGTCGATGATCGCGTTGGTCTTGGCCTCGGTCTCACCGATGTGCTGACCGATCAGGTCGGCACGGTGCACCTCTTTGATGTTCTCTTTCTTCAGCAGCCCCAGGCCGCAGTAGATCTTGGCGACCACGCGGGCGATGGTGGTCTTACCGGTTCCAGGCGGCCCGGCGAACACCAGGTGGTGGGTGCGCTGGCCGACGGCCAGTCCGTGCTGCTTGCGCACCACCTCCATGGCGACCGAACTCTTGAGCCGCTGCACCTGGTTCTTGACCTCGGACAGGCCGATGAACTCGCCGAGTTCACGTTCGGCCTCGGCCAGCAGCTCGGCCTTGCGCTCGTGGGCGGCGGGGTCGATGAAGTCCTCGGCGCTCGGCTCGGTCGCGGGGTCCCAGGGGTCAGTCCGCGCCTCGATCCGCGCCGCGGTGGTCGTGACGATCCCGAAACTGGTGTCCAGCAGGGCCTCTTCGACCTGCTCGTTCTCCGGGTTGGCGGCGTAGAGATCCTGCAGCACCTCCTCGGCCGTCTCGTCCTCGCCCTGCGCCCGCAGGATCAGCCCCTTGGCCAGTGCCCCGTCGGTGGCCGCGACGGCGATCGGGCCATCGGGCTCCTCCAGGTAGGACAGTGCCGGGGCGTACATGCCCAGCCGGGCCAGCGCGACGCCCAGCGCGATCTTGGCGGCGTGGCTGAACAGCTCGTCGCGGTCGGGGTCGTTGACGATCGGGGTCAGCAGCTTGACCATGTCCGACCACCGTCCCGCGTGGTGGTTCACCGAGATCGCCAGCCAGCGCGCGTCGTTCCAGCTCGGGCGCCGCGCGGTGATCTCGGCGACGATCTCGTTCGCCTCCGCGCAGCGGCCCGCCATCGCCAGTTGGGCGGCGTGGGCCAGGTGGAAGTCATCGGCCTCGGTGGCACGCAGCTTCAGGTAGAGCCCGGTGTCGTAGTGGAACCCGAGCGCGCCCTGCGGCAGGTCCAGTCGGCGCTGCAGCGCCCCGGCGCTCGCGGCCGTCTGCGAGACGGCGGCCAGCACCCGCGGTGACTGGTCGCCGGCAGCGGCCAGGCCGGTCCAGGCATCGCACTGCTCGTACGCGACACGGGTCAGCGCGGCGAAACCGGTGCGGGCGGCAACCAGATCGGCGGGCCGTTGCCGCTGGTACACGGGGATGCCCAGGGCCCGACAGCAAGTGGCGAACCGGCTGAGCGTCTCCTCGTCGATCCGAGGTTGCGGTGCCAACAGAGCCGCGTCACCGTTGTTCATGCGTGGCTCGCCCCTTCACCAATATTCCCCAAGCTAACCCGGCTGAAGTTAGCATTGCATAAGCTAACTGTCGAGGCCGGTTCGAGCGATCGCCGGGTGGTCTGCATCACCGCATTCCCCGCTCCTTCGGCAGGTAGACCCGCCGCGGGAGCACCGACATCGTTCCCACTCATACCCCGGCTCCTTATTGAAAATGATTTTCGTTTGCTGGAACGTTACCCCATTCGGGGCATGCTGACGACAGTGGCTGGCGTTCTCGACGGGCCCTACCTTTTGATCGCCCGGACCAGCGAATTCCGGGCCACCATCGGGCCGGCTTCGCTGTCCGGACCCGGCACCGGGCGCCCCAGCTCACGCAGGTAGTCCGCCAACGGCGTCGCCACCGCGGTCCAGCCGCGCTCGCCGAACCACTGATCGGCCGGCGCGCAGCGCTCGTTGTAGATGAGTTGATGGAAGACGCGACTGTCGTCGCCGGCGACGACTTCGGCTTGTAGCGCGGCTTGGAACACCTCGTCCGGCAGCGGGGCGCCGTCCTCGACCGCCAGGTGGCTGCCGGGAGCCGCCAGGCCGTCGATACCGGTGAACAGCTGTTCCTGTGCGTCGGCCGGAAGGTAGATCAACAGCCCCTCGGCGAGCCACGCCGAGGGCCGGGCCGGGTCGAAGCCGGCGTCGCAGAGCGCTTGCGGCCAGTCCTCCCGCAGATCCACGGCGACCTCGCGCCGCTGCGCGCCGGGCCGGATACCGCGCTGCGAGAGCACGTAACCCTTGAAGGCCAGCACCTGCGGCTGGTCCAACTCGAAGATGGTCGTCTGGTCCGGCCAGTCCAACCGGTAGCCGCGGGAGTCCAGCCCGGCCGCCAAGATCACCACCTGCCGCACACCGGCCTCGGCGACGCGGCGGAAGTAGTCGTCGAAGTAGCGGGTGCGCGCGCCTTGATAGTTGACGAAGTGCTCGCCGAAGTCGCTACTGAGCAGCTCGTGGTCGGGCAGATTGCCCGCGATCACCGCTTCCCAGTCGCCGCCGGACGCCCGACAGAACAACTCGGCATAGGGGTCGACCACCAACGGATCGGGCTTGCGGGCTTCCAAGGCCCTCGCGGTGGCCACGAACAAGGCGGTCGAACCGACACTCGTGGTGATGTCCCAGCTGTCGTCGTCACTTCGCATCAAAGGCATTCCAGTGACCCTACGCCGGGGTGATCAGTGCGTGATCCCTGCTGGTCGCGGCCCGACCCGCGCAGGTTCGACGCGCGGTCAGCCCCACTTGGCGGCTTCGGCGGTGTCGCGGGCGTTCATCATCAACGTGTTGGTCTCATGCGTCATCGCCATCGCGTGATACGCCCGCACCAACTCCTCCATCGCCTGATTCCACTGCACCTGCCAAGCCTGATACGTCATCCCCGTATCGCCCTGCCACGCCGCCTGCAACGCCGCCTGCTCACTGGCGATATCAGCACCCACCGCCTGCAACGTGCCCGCATACCCATTCATCTCCCCGGCATGAGCCAACATCGCCGGGTAGTTGTACATAATCTGCGACATCAGACTGTGTTCCTTTCTCTGGCCCCGATATCCCTTAAACCCCGGTGTAACCCGACGCCGCCGCCGCATCGGCAGCCACATAAGTACTGCCCGCATCAGCCAGATTCACCTGCGCCATATCCAGCAACGCATTCACCCGCGCCGCCATCGCCACAAACCGCGCATGCGACCCCTGAAACGCCGCCGCCGCCTCACCGACATGAAACGCCTGCGCCGACAACGCCGCCTGCTCAGCCTGCGCCATCGTCGACCGCATCAACGCCGCCTTCGCCCCAAACGCCGACTCCGAGGCCACCAACTGCGGAATATGGGCATCCAACATACTCATCGCCGCACTCCTTTCTGCTCTACCGGTTAGTCGTGAAACACGCCGGTACGGTTCCCGGGCAAGACCGACTGCCCGCCGTCACAGCGCTGCCACGGACACCTTCCGACGGTACGTCCGCAGGGATGACCCCAGTCAATATTTACGGGCAGATCATCCGGAATTTAACAGAATCTACGTCCTGCTGATCCGCTGCCGGTCCGTGATTGCGGCACTCAAGCCGGATCCGCGAGCGGGTGGTTCCCCCCGGAGTCCGGCAGCATCGGCAGCCTGAGGCCCCGGCCGAACTCATCGCGCGCCAGTTCCGCCAGACCGCAGGCGGCGACTACGCTCAGCCGACGATCCGGTCGGCCCGGCTGTAGACGTTCATCGAGTCACCGCGCAGGAATGCCACCAGGGTGAGGCCGGATTGGCTGGCCAGGTCCACGGCCAACGAGGAGGGCGCGGACAGTGCGGCCAGCACCGGGATCCCGGCCATCACCGCCTTCTGCGTCAGTTCGAACGATGCCCGCCCGCTGACCAGCAGGACCGTGCCCGACAGCGGTATCCGGTTACGTTCCAGCGCCCAGCCGATCACTTTGTCGACGGCGTTGTGCCGGCCGATGTCCTCACGTACCACCAGAACCGACCCATCGGAGCTGAACAGTGCCGCGGCGTGCAGGCCACCGGTGCGGTCGAAGACGTCCTGCGCTGAGCGCAGCTGGTCCGGCATCGCGGTGATCGTCGCCGCGGTGACGCTGACCGGGTCATCGCCCGGGCAGTACCGGCTGGCCAGTTGTACCGCGTCCAGCGAAGCCTTGCCGCAGATCCCACACGATGAGGTCATATAGAAGTTGCGGGTGACGTCGATCGTGGGCGGCGGCACGCCGGGCGCCAGCGTCACATCGAGCACGTTGTAGGTGTTGGGCCCGGCCGGCGTACCGCAGTAGCGCGCGCTCAGCACGTCGGCGCGACCGGAGATGATGCCCTCGGTGAGCAAGAAGCCCTGCGCCAGTTCAACATCGGATCCCGGCGTACGCATGGTGACGCTCAGCGGCGTGCCGTTGAGGCGGATTTCCAGCGGCTCCTCCACCGCCAGCGTCTCGGGGCGCTGCGTCGCGGCACCGGCCGCGACATGGCTCACCCGGCGCCGCTGCGTTATCCGACTCATTGCTCCATCATGCTTGCTCGGCTGCGGGAGTGCGGTCGGTTCCCTTAGGCTCGGAAGATGGTTCAGCGAAAATTCCTGGAGTGGCCGGTGATCCGGCAACTGCGCACCGGTGACGTGTTCGGCCGTGGGCCGGCCGTCACCTCCGAACGCACCCGCGCCACCGTGCCGCGAACCGCCACCGCCGACCGGGTGGTGCAGAGCATCTGCCCCTACTGCGCGGTCGGCTGCGGGCAGCGCGTCTACGTCAAGGACGAGAAAGTGGTGCAGATCGAGGGCGATCCGGACTCCCCGATCTCCCGCGGCCGGCTGTGTCCCAAGGGCGCGGCGAGCGAACAGTTGGTCAACTCCCCCGGCCGGCAGATCAAGGTGCTGTATCGGGCGCCACGCGCCACGGAATGGCAGCCGCTGGAACTGGACACCGCGATCGACATGGTGGCAGACCGGTTCATCGCTTCCCGGCGCAGCAAGTGGCAGGACCATGACGCCGACGGGCGGCCGTTGCGGCGCACCATGGGCATCGCCTCACTGGGCGGCGCGACACTGGACAACGAAGAGAACTACATCATCAAGAAGCTTTTCACCGCCGCCGGCGGAGTGCAGATCGACAACCAAGCTCGTATTTGACACTCCGCCACGGTTCCCGGTCTGGGAGCCTCCTTCGGTCGCGGTGGCGCGACACAGTCCCTGCAAGACATGGCGAATGCCGACTGCATCGTCATCCAGGGCTCCAACATGGCCGAGTGCCATCCGGTGGGGTTCCAGTGGGTTGAAGAAGCCCGGGCCCGCGGTGCGGTGGTGATCCATGTCGACCCGCGGTTCACCCGTACCTCGGCGGTGTGCGACAAGCACATTCCGATCCGGGCCGGCTCCGACGTGGTGCTGCTGGGTGCGCTGATCAACCACGTGCTCACCCACGACTTGTGGTTCCGTGACTACGTGCTCGCCTACACCAACGCCGCGACGCTGGTCAGCGAGGACTTCCGCGACACCGAGGACCTGGGCGGGCTGTTCTCCGGGTTCGACCCCGAGACCGGGCAGTACGACCCGTCGACGTGGGCGTATCAAAGCCGCAACGCCGGCGGGGAAGACATCGGCTCGCCCGGCGGCGGTCATGAGCACGGCGCCAGCGCGTCGGCGCGCTCGGTCGGCGAGACGCTCGGCAGCGGCGGCGCGGCACTCGAACACTCCCGGGTGCGGCGCGATGAGACACTGCAGCACCCGCGCACGGTCTTCCAGATCCTCAAGCGGCACTACGCGCGCTACACCCCGGAGATGGTCCGCGACGTCTGCGGCATTGACACCGAGGCGTTCGACTACCTGGCGCGCGCCGTCACGTCCAACTCGGGGCGGGAACGCACCACGTGCTTCGCCTACGCGGTGGGCTGGACGCAACACACCCTCGGCGCCCAGTACATCCGCACCGCCGCGATCCTGCAGCTGCTGCTGGGCAACGTGGGCCGGCCGGGGGGCGGCATCATGGCGCTGCGCGGGCACGCCAGCATTCAGGGTTCCACCGACATCCCGACCCTCTACGACCTGCTGCCCGGCTATCTGCCGATGCCCAAGGCCGGGCGCGACGACACCCTCGCCGCCTACCTGGACCGCGTCGGGTCGAAGAGCCAGAAGGGTTTCTGGGCCGACGCCGACGCTTACCTGGTCAGCCTGCTCAAGGCCTGGTGGGGCGACGCCGCGACCGCCGACAACGACTGGGCTTATCACTACCTGCCCCGGCTGACCGGAGCACATGGCACCTATCAGACCGTGACCGGGATGCTGGCCGACGAAGTCGAGGGCTACTTCCTGCTCGGTCAGAACCCGGCGGTCGGTTCGGCCAACGGGCGCCAACAGCGGCTGGGCATGGCGCACCTGAAGTGGCTGGTGGTACGGGATCTGAACCTGATCGAGTCGGCCACCTGGTGGAAGGACGGTCCCGAGATCGCCTCCGGCGAGCTGCGCGCCGAGGACATCGAGACCGAGGTGTTCTTCCTACCGGCTGCCGGTCACGTCGAGAAGGCCGGGACGTTCACCCAGACCCAACGGCTGCTGCAATGGCGCCATCAGGCCGTGGCCCCGCCGGGAGACTGCATCAGCGAGTTGCAGTTCTTCGTCGAGCTGGGCAACCGCATCCGCGCCAAGCTGGCCGGGTCGACCGATCCGCGGGACCGGCCGCTGCTGGATCTGGTCTGGGACTACCCCGTCAACGAGCACGGCGACCCGGATCCCGAGTTCGTGCTGGCCGAGATCAACGGCCATCAGCTCACCGGCGACGACGCCGGCCGGCCGCTGTCGTCCTATACCGAGTTGCGCGCCGACGGGACCACGGCCGGCGGCTGCTGGATCTACACCGGGGTTTACGCGGACGGCGTCAACCAGGCCGCCCGGCGGGTGCCCGACGGCGGGCCGAGCCGCAGCCAGTCGCAGTGGGGCTGGGCCTGGCCGGCCGACCGGCGGATCCTGTACAACCGGGCTTCGGCGGACCCGGCCGGGGTGCCGTGGAGTGAACGGAAACGCTACGTCTGGTGGGACGCGCAAGCCGGCCGCTGGACCGGCGATGACGTGCCCGACTTCGTGGTCGACCGTGCCCCGGGTGCCCGGCCGGATCCGGCGTCGGGCGGTCCGGACGCGTTGGCCGGTGACGACCCGTTCGTGATGCAGTCCGATGGCAAAGGTTGGTTGTTCGCGCCCAAAGGCGTGGTGGACGGCCCGCTGCCGACCCACTACGAACCGCAGGAGTCACCGGTCGCCAACGCGGTGTATCGCCAGCAGCGCAATCCGGCCCGAATCACCTTCCCGCGCAAAGACAATCTGTCGGCTCCCAGCGCCGGTGAGCGCGGTGCCGAGGTCTACCCGTACGTGTTCACCACCTACCGGCTCACCGAGCACCACACCGCCGGCGGCATGAGCCGATGGCTGCCCTATCTGGCCGAACTGCAGCCGGAGATGTTCTGCGAGGTCTCCCCCGCGCTGGCCGCCGAGCGGGGCCTGGAGAACTACGGCTGGGCGACCATCATCTCACCGCGGGCGGCGATCGAGGCGCGCGTCCTGGTGACCGACCGGATGACACCGCTGGTCGTCGGGGGACACACCGTGCACCAGATCGGGCTGCCGTATCACTGGGGTGTCGGTGGCGACGCGGTGGTGAGCGGGGACGCCGCCAACGACCTGCTCGGGGTGACCCTGGATCCGAACGTGCAGATCCAGGAGTCCAAGGCCGGTTCCTGCGACATCCGGCCGGGCCGGCGACCGCATGGCGAGGCCCTGCTGCGGCTGATCGCCGAGTACCAAAGCCGTTCCGGCGCAACACCACAGACCGGCAACACCGCTGTCGACCCGGAAAGGCGGGACTGATGGGCCAACTGACCGGACCGACCGACCCCGCCGCCGACGCCGGCTGGACAGCGCGACACCGGCGTAAAGGCTTCCTTACCGACACCTCGATCTGCATCGGCTGCAAGGCTTGCGAGGTGGCTTGCAAGGAGTGGAACCACAACCCGGCCGACGGCGACCTGGAACTGCTCGGATCCTCCTATGACAACACCGGCTCGCTGGGCGCCAACACCTGGCGGCACGTCGCGTTCATCGAACAGGGCGCCGACGCCATCGCGAACGCTCGCGAGTCGGGGCGACGGCTGATCGATTTGGGCATGCCGAAAATGCCTGGCGCAGCAGCGGATACCGCGCCGCCGGATACCGACCAGTTCCGGTGGCTGATGTCGTCGGACGTCTGCAAGCACTGCACGCACGCCGGATGCCTGGACGTCTGCCCGACGGGCTCACTGTTCCGCACCGAGTTCGGCACGGTCGTGGTGCAGGACGACGTCTGCAACGGCTGCGGAAACTGTGTGCCGGCCTGCCCGTTCGGGGTGATCGAGCGTCGCACCGATGGCACCGCGGCGCCGAAGTCCGCCCGTGGCACCGCTCCCGGTGAAGTCGGGATTGCCCAGAAGTGCACCATGTGCTACGACCGGCTGGTCGACGGCGGAACCCCGGCCTGCGCCAAGACCTGTCCCACCGAATCGATCAAGTTCGGTGACCATGACGATCTGGTGGCCGATGCCCGCGAGCGGGTGGCCCGACTGCACGCTCAGGGCCGCACCGAGGCCCGGCTCTACGGCGCCAACGAGCACGACGGCGTCGGCGGCACCGGGTCGGTCTTCCTGTTGCTCGACGAGCCGGAGGTCTACGGCCTGCCACCGGACCCGCGGGTCGGCACCGCGGATCTGCCGGCGATGTTCAAGCGGTCGGCGCTGGCCGCGGCCGGGATGCTGGCCGCCGCCGCCGTCGCATTCCTGGGGGGACGGTCATGAGCACGGTCTGGGACGGTCCGCGGCGCGGCAGGCGTCGGCGCCGTGGCGGCGGCGACGGTGGCCGCGAGATGCCGATGGTGCCCGACGTGCAGTTCACCTCCTACTACGGGCGCCCGGTGGTCAAGCCGGCGCCGTGGACCCACGAGATCGCCGCGTACCTGTTCCTCGGCGGGCTGGCGGGCGGGTCCGGCATCCTGGCCGCCGGCGCCCAGCTCACCGGCCGGAAGCTGTTGCGGCGCAATTCGCGGCTGGCGGCCCTGGTGGCGATCGTGCTGAGCGCGGCGGCGCTCATCAGCGACCTCGGTCGACCGGAGCGCTTCTTAAACATGCTGCGCACCATCAAACTCACCTCACCGATGAGCCTGGGTTCCTGGATCCTGTCCGGTTTTGGCGCGGGCGCCGGGGTGGCGGCCGCCGCCGAGGTCGATCGCATGACCGGCGAGCGGCTACCCCTGGGCCCGCTGCGGCCGGTGCTGCGGGCGGCCGAAGGACCGGCCGGCCTGGAGGCCGCGGTGTTCGCTGCGCCGCTGGCCGTCTACACCGCGGTGCTGCTGGGCGACACCGCCACCCCGACCTGGCACGGCGCCCACCGCGACCTGCCGTTCGTGTTCGTCAGCTCGGCGAGCCTGGCCGCCGGCGGCCTGGCGATGCTGACGACGCCGGTGACCGAAGCCGCGCCGGCGCGACGACTGGCGGTGCTGGGAGTCATCGGCGACCTGATCGCCACCCGGGCGATGGAGCACCGGATGGACCCGATCGTCGCCGAGCCGCTGCAGCAGGGCCGGGCGGGGGTGATGCTGCGGTGCAGTGAAGGCTTGGCGATCGCCGGCGGTATCGGGACGCTGCTGGGCGGCCGGCGCCGCGCGGTGGCGGCACTGTCGGGGCTGGCACTATTGGGGGCCTCGGCGCTGACCCGGTTCGGGGTGTTCGAGGCCGGCATCGAGTCGGCGAAGGATCCGCGCTACACCATCGAACCGCAGAAGCGTCGCCTGGCGGCACGGCGGGCGGCCGGCATCACCGGGGATTCGATCACGACCGCGGGGTGAGCCGGCTCAGTCGTCGAGCTTGCGCAGCGCCGAGCCCTTGTGCATCGCGATGTGATCGGTTTTGTCGCTTTTGATCTCGTACTGCGGTTCGTCGGGGCTCGCCCGTCGGTTGTGCCCCTTGTATTCGGTGTCTTTGGTGTGGACCTTGGTGATCTTGCCGGACACATGCCCGGCCTCGGAGTTCCATCGGACATGGTCGCCGACTTTGAACTGACTCATACTCATCGCACCTCGATTCCGCTTCCCGGGACGGTATGCCCGATCACCGGATACCCGGAAAGCTCCCCGGCAATCAGCAGGCCACCGGAGGTCTGGGCGTCGGCCAGCAGCAGCAGATCATCCTCGGTGATACCGGGTCCGGGTCGCAGCTGCGGGCGCACCCAGTCCAGGTTGCGCTGCGTGCCGCCGGAGACGAAGCCGTCGCGCAGCGCCTCGACCGCACCGCCGATCACCGGCACCGCGCCGCGGTCGATCACCGCGCCCACCCCGGATGCCCGGCACATCTTGTGCAGGTGGCCGAGCAGCCCGAAGCCGGTGACGTCGGTGGCGGCCCGGACGCCCGCTTCCACCGCTTCGTGGGCCGCGTCGCGGTTGAGCCGGGTCATCAGCTCGACGGCTTCGGCTGAGACTTCCCCGGTGCGCTTGTGCCGGTTGTTGAGCAGTCCGACCCCGATCGGCTTGGTCAGCGTCAGCGGAAGACCGGGTGCGGCGGAGTCGTTTCGCAGCAGCCTCTTCGGGTCGGCCACCCCGGTGACGGCCATGCCGTACTTGGGTTCCGGATCGTCGACGGAGTGCCCGCCGATCACCGGACAGCCCGCCTGCTGGGCGACGGCCAGGCCGCCGCGCAGCACCTCGCTCATCAGCTCCATCGGCAGCGTCTCCCGCGGCCAGCCCACCAGGTTGATCGCGACCACCGGGGTCCCACCCATCGCGTAGATGTCCGAGAGCGCGTTGGCGGCCGCGATCCGGCCCCAGTCATAGGCGTCGTCGACGACGGGGGTGAAGAAGTCGGCGGTGGACAGCACGGCGAGGTCGTCGCGCACCAGCACCGCGGCCGCGTCGTCGCCGTCGTCGAGCCCGACCAGCACCCGATCGTGCTGCTGTCCTACCAGGCCGCGCACCGCCTCCTCGAGTTCGCCCGGCGGGATCTTGCAGGCACAGCCGCCGCCATGCGCGTAACCGGTCAGCCGGATGGTCATCGGTTCAGGCTAGCCACACCGGTTAGGTTGAACAGCGGAGGCGTCTGGGTCCTGGTGGGCTCCCCGGTCTTCAAAACCGGTGAGGCCGAGCAACTCGGTCTGGCGGGTTCGATTCCCGTCCGCCTCCGCCATCGGACAGGAGGGGCTGTGAGCCAGGTCGATCCGCGTCGCGCCATTCCACGCACCGATGCCCTGCTGGCGCTGCCCGCGGTACGCGGGGCATCCACCCGGCTCGGCGATCGCACCATCCGGGCGGTGGTGCACGACGTCCAGGACCGGGCACGCCGCGGCGAACTGGCGCCCGACCAGGTGGAATCATCGGTGCTGGAACGTCTTTCATCTCATGCCGGAACCACACTGCGGCCGGTGCTCAACGCCACCGGCGTGGTGATACACACCAACCTGGGCCGGGCACCATTGTCCGCGGCGGCAGTCGAGGCGCTCGTGGCGGCCGCCGGCTATGTCGACGTCGAATTGGATCTGGGAACCGGGGCCCGTTCCAAACGCGGCGTCGCCGCGAGTGCCGCACTGCTTGCGGCGTGTCCGGGCGCCGAGGACGCACTGGTGGTCAACAACGGCGCCGCTGCGCTGGTACTGGCCACCACCGCGCTGGCCACCGGGCCGGGAGTTGCCGGAAAAGAAGTAGTCGTCAGCCGCGGCGAGCTGATCGAGATCGGCGCCGGGTTCCGGCTGCCCGATCTGATCGCCTCCACCGGCGCGGTGCTGCGCGAGGTCGGCACCACCAACCGCACCCACCTGCACGATTACGCCGAGGCGCTGGGACCGCAGACCGGCTGCATTCTCAAGGTGCATCCCAGCAACTTCGCCGTGCAGGGGTTCACCGCGGCGGTCGGGCTACGCGAGTTGCGGGCGCTGGCCGACGAGCACGGTGTGGCCCTGCTGGCCGACCTGGGCAGCGGGCTGCTCGCTGCCGACCCGCTGCTGCCCGACGAGCCGGATGCGGCGACCGCGCTGGCCGCCGGCGCCGACGTGGTGACCGCCAGCGGGGACAAACTGCTCGGCGGGCCGCAGGCCGGGCTGGTGTTGGGTCGCCGTGAGATCGTCGCCCGACTGGCCCGTCATCCGCTGGCCCGCGCGGTGCGGGCCGACAAGCTTGCGCTGGCCGCGCTCGAAGCCACCATCGTCGGTGGCCTGCCACCGGTGACGCTGGCATTGCACGCCGACGCCGAACGCCTGCGGCGCCGCGCCGAGCTGCTCGCGACCGCTGTTGGCGCCGAGACTGTTCCGCATAACGGGCGGGTGGGCGGCGGCGGCGCACCCGGAGTTCTGTTGCCCGGCTGGGCGGTGCGACTGCCCGAGACAGCCGCCGCCCGGCTGCGCGCCGGCGATCCCGCGGTACTGGCCCGGGTGCACGACGGCGCCTGCCTGCTCGACCTGCGCTGCGTGCCCGAGGCCGACGACGCACGGTTGCTGGCCGCGGTGCGCGCGGCGCTGGCGTGACCGTGATGTGGCCATGTTCGTCGTAGCCACCGCCGGGCACGTCGACCACGGCAAATCCACCCTGGTGCGAGCGCTGACCGGGATGGAGCCCGACCGGTGGGCCGAGGAGCGCCGCCGCGGACTCACC
Organism: Mycobacterium sp. pW045; assembly: GCF_041287085.1. Lineage (NCBI taxonomy): Bacteria > Bacillati > Actinomycetota > Actinomycetes > Mycobacteriales > Mycobacteriaceae > Mycobacterium > Mycobacterium sp. pW045. The sequence goes on from NZ_JBGGKU010000004.1 coordinate 43,180, forward strand.
ATCGATCTCGGGTTCGCGTGGACCACACTGCCGTCGGGCTCCCCGGTGGCGTTCGTCGACGTGCCCGGGCATGAACGCTTCCTCGCCAACACCCTGGCCGGTCTGGGCCCGGCGCCGGTGGTGTGTTTCGTGGTCGCGGCCGACGAGGGCTGGCGGGCGCAGTCGTCTGATCATCGTGATGCCGTTGCGGCGCTGGGTATTTCGCACGGTCTGGTGGCGCTGACCCGGATCGACCGGGTGCCACCCGCCCGGGTCGCCGAGGTGCTGGCCGCGACCCGCGCCGAACTCGCCGAGACCGGGTTGCACGATGCCCCCGCCGTGGCGGTGTCCGCCGTCTCCGGTGTCGGCCTGACCGAGCTGCGAACAGCGCTCGACGAGGTGGTGTCCCAGCTGCCCGCGCCCTGCCCGACCGCACGGGTTCGGCTGTGGGTGGACCGCTCGTTCAGCATCACCGGCGCCGGGACCGTGACCACCGGCACGCTTACCGCCGGCACGCTGGCTCGCGGTGACCGGCTTATCCTGCTCGGGCGGGGACAGCCGCGCGAGGTGACCGTTCGAGGGTTGCAGAGTTGCGGTCACGACTGCGCGACGGTGTCGCCGACGGCACGAGTGGCCGTCAACCTGCGGGGGGTGTCGGCAGCAGACGCGCACCGCGGCGACACGCTGGTCACGGTCGATGCGTGGCCGACCCCCAGCATGGTGGATGTGCGCCGTGCGACCGGTCTCGCGCTGGGCCAGGCGCCCGAACACCTGGTGGCGCACGTCGGCACCGCGTCGGTACCGGCCCGGCTCCGGCCGTTCGACGACGACCATGCCCGACTCACGCTGGAACACGCGCTGCCACTGTCGCTTTCGGATCGACTGGTGTTGCGCGACCCTGGTGGCCGGCGGGTGGTGGCCGGGGTCCGCGTGCTCGATCCCGATCCGCCGGCGCTGCGGCGCCGCGGCGACGGCACCCGACGCGCGGTTGTGCTGGCGGCACTGGCAGCCGGCGGCGATCCGGGGGCAGTGGTGGCCGACCGGGGTGCGGTGTTGCGCGCCCGGCTGCAGCTGCTGGGCTACGACTGCACGGTGGTGCCTGCCGGGGCGCGCGAGGTCCGTGGCTGGTGGGTTCAGACGAGCACCTACCGGGGCTGGCTGGAACGCCTGGGTTCGGCAACCCGGGAGCTGCATGAGCGAAACCCGTTGTCGGCCGGGATGTCCCGTGGGGCAGCGGCTGATCTGTTGGGGCTACCCGAAGCGGGCTTGCTCGACGAGGTGGTCCGTGACGCCGGCCTGGAGTTCCATGACGGCCTGATCCGGATAGCGGGCACCGGTGGCGATCTCGGGCCGGCCGAAGCCGCGATCGCGGCGTTGGAGTCTCGCCTTGCCGCCGAGCCGTTCCGAGCCCCCGACGCGGACGACCTGGCCGCCCTGCGACTGGGGATTCGCGAGCTGGCCGCGGCCGAGCGGGCCGGCCGCTTGCTGCGGCTGACCGAATCGGTGGTGTTGCTGCCGACGGCGCCGGCGCTGGCGATGCGGGAACTGGCGTCGTTGAGCCAACCCTTCACCGCCACGCAGGCCAAGCAGGCGCTGCGCACCACCCGGCGGGTGGCGATCCCGCTGCTGGAGCACCTCGACTCCCGCGGCTGGACCCGTCGGATCGACAACGTCCGTCGGGAAGTGGCGCGCTGACGGATACCGACCCGGTCGGCGGCGCTGCGCGAGCCGGTCTGGGCCATACAGACACGAATGCCCCGGCAGAACCGGGGCATTCGTGCTTGCGGTGCGGCTGGTTACACGTCCGGGGTCAGCAGACCCAGGTCCAGGGCGCTGTAGAGCCCGGCGTCCTCCAGATCGGCCACCGGCGAGACCGCGTCGACATCGGAGAAGTCGGTCGGCGCGAACCACGATGCCATCGAAGAGATGTCGAAGCTTCCGAAGGGCGTCTTGAGGATGTCGATGACATCCTTGCCGTCGCCGTCGGCGTCGTAGTACAGGTTGGTGAAGCCCAGTCCCAGCTGGTGCTGCGCGTACACGTCCCCGTCGCTGGTGACGAACTGGTTGTTGATGCCGCCGCCGAACAACGACTGTGTGATGTAGTTGGTGCCCGACAGCATCTCGCCGTCGCTGTTGGTGAAGGCCGCGGTCAACTTCCAGGTCTGTGACAACGGGTCGTTGACATCGAGCAGCTGAGCACCGTCGAGGCCGTAGGTCGGATCCCACGTCACGTCGGCAGGAGCGTCCTCACCCAGACCCAGGTTCAGGGCGCTGTACAGGCCGGCGTTCTCCAGCGCTTCCAGCGGCGACGCGGGGGTCAGGTCTGCCACGTCGGCCGGCGCGAACCACGCCGCCATCGAAGAGATGTCGATGCTTCCGAAGGGCGTCTTGAGGATGTCGACGACATCCTTGCCGTCGCCGCCGGCGTCGTAGTACAGGTTGGTGAAGCCCAGTCCCAGCTGGTTCTGGTTGTAGATGTCACCGGTGGCGTTGTCGATGAACAGGGTGTTGAGCCCGCCCGTCGACGGGGTGAGGTAGGTCGTTCCGGCGAGTTCCACGCCGTCACTGTGAGTGAAGATCGACGTGACGGCCCAGGTGTTGGCGAACGAGTTCGCCGACTGCAGGATCTCGGCGGTGTCGACGTTGTAGGTCGGCGTCCAGGTCCCCGGAGTCTCCGAGACCTCGGCGCCGGCGGTCGCGGCGGTGAGGAATGCTGCTGCGGCACCTCCGGCGGCGACGCCCAGTATGATCAGCTTCATGATATGTCCCCTTGTTTGTAACCGGTGATCCTGTTCAGATCATGGCTTGGCTAACATTAGGGCTTTTCTGATGTTTCGTCAACCGAAATCACAGGTAAATTTTCCCCTCAAGGTCCGCCCTGCACGGTCGCGGCCTGCATCTTGTCGAGAGACGGCGCCTCAGGCCCGCCCGTTGCCCAGTCGTCGTCCGGCTCACAATCCTGAGAACGCCTGTAAGCCGGACATTGCTGTGCGTCTGGCCCGATGCCAAGATGTTCGACATGGTGTCCACCAAGGCGTCGGGGGCGCGCCCGTACGGCGGGGTCGACGCCGTCGACCGTCGGGCATCGCGCCGAGCCCGGTTCCTCGAGGCCGGGCTCGACCTTCTCGGCGCCGACGTGCCGCAGATCGCGGAACTGACCGTGCGGGGCATCTGCCGGCAGGCCGGCCTGACCGCCCGCTACTTCTACGAGAGCTTCGCCGACAAGGAAGAGTTCGTCAGCGCGGTCTTCGACTCCGTCATCGCGGACCTGGCCGCCAAGACCCAGTCGGTCGTGAAGGTGGCACCGCCCGGCGAGCAGACCCGTGCCGGAATCACCAACATCGTACGGACGATCGCAAGTGACGCCCGGATCGGGCGATTGCTGTTCGGCGTACATCTGAGCAACCCAGTGGTGGTACGCAAACGGGTGGAATCCAGTGCGCTGCTGGCGATGTTGTCTGGCCAGCACGCCGGCAGCGCGCTGCGACTACCGGAGAACGACCGGATCAAAGCGGCCGGGCACTTCGTCGTCGGTGGGGTCGCCCAGACGATCAGCGCCTGGCTGGCCGGTGACGTGGGGTTCAAGCCGGAACGCCTGATCGAGCAACTGGCAGCACTGCTGGACAAACTCGGCGATCCGGCGCTGTACCGAGACTAAGTGGTGGCGGCCGGAACCCTCCGGTCGGCTTCGGTCTTCGGCGTGACGTGTTCCTCGTCCGGAGTGAATTCCTTTGTCCAGCAAGCGAATTCAAGTGTGATTCCGTCGGGATCGAGAAAGTAGAACGACCGGACGTACACGCCGGGATGCAGGGTCGGGCTGGCCTGGAATTCGGACATGTCGTGGTTGAGAACGGGCCCGACGCGGACACCTTTGTCCTTGAGTCGCTGACGGTAGGCGTCGAACTTGTCTGCGGGCACGTGAAAGGCCAAGTGGTTCATGGTGCTCACCGCGCTGACGATCTCACCGACGCCCGGGATGGCGACCGGCGATGAGATGCCCGGTACGCGGTCCGGCGCGTCGGCGAACCAGAAGAAGGCGACGCAGTCACCGTTGCCGGCGTCGAAGAAGAAGTGCTGCCCCATCCCGGCAGGCAGATCCAGGGACTTGACCAACGGCATGCCGAGCACGTTGCTGTAGAAGTCGACGGTTCGGGCCATGTCGGCGCAGACCAGCGCGACGTGGTTGATCCCACTGATCTCGAACTCGGTGTTGACGCCGTGCGGCTTGATCATCATGACTCCTCTGGCCAAGATCAGAATCTGAATCTAACATCAGATTCACGTTTGATCCAGCCCCGGCAACGACAGGAGAATCGATTCGGTGTCGACCCTCTCCGAAGAGCCCATTCACCGCGACCCGTTGCCGACTCGTCGGGGCCGACGCACCCAGGCGGCGATCGACTCCGCCGCGCGGGCGGTGATCGCCCGCAAAGGTGTGCTGGCCACCACCATCGCCGACATCGCTGCCGAGGCCGGCCGATCGACCGCGTCGTTCTACAACTACTACGACTCCAAAGAAGCGATGGTCCGGGAGTGGGCGCTGCGGTTCCGCGACGAGGCCGGCGAGCGGGTCTCCGGCGCCGTTCGGCACGGGCTGTCGAACCGGGAGCGCATCGAGCAGGCCGCCGCCGCCCACTGGTATACCTACCGCAACCGACTCGCCGAGATGGTCGGAGTCTCCCAGCTGGCGATGGTCAACGACGACTTTGCCCATTACTGGGCCGAGATCTGTGCGGTACCAGTGGCTTTCATCATCGAAACGGTGAAACGAGCGCAGGCTGACGGCCACTGCGCCGATGACGACCCCGAACTACTCGCGGTGGCGATCGTGTCGATGCTGAACCAGTTCTGCTATGTCCAACTGGCCACCCCCCGCCACGGCGGCGCCGCGGCGGACGACGACGCCTGCATCCGAACCCTGGCCAACGTGTTCTATCGGGCCATCTACGCCGAGCCGACAGGCCGCCAGTGAGCCTGACCGTCCTGGCGCATTTCATCCCGGGGCCGAAGGTCATCGACTTCGTTGCGCCGGAAACGGACTGGCTCGATATCCGGTGGTGCGCCGCCGACGACGACACCACCTTCCGCCGTGAGCTCGCCGATGCCGAGGTGATCTGGCACGTGCTGCGTCCGTTGTCCGGTGAGGACCTGCGCGGCGGACCGCGACTGCGACTGGTGCAGAAGTTCGGAGTCGGGATCAACACCATCGACGTCGGGGCCGCCACCGAGTGCGGCATCGCGGTGGCCAACATGCCCGGCGCCAACGCGGCGTCGGTGGCCGAGGGCGCCGTGCTGCTGATGCTGGCGGTGTTGCGCCGGCTGGTGTCGCTGGATCGCTCGACGCGTCAGGGGTCCGGCTGGCCCACCGATCCGGATCTGGGTGAGCACTGCCGCGACATCGGCGGCTGCACCGTCGGTCTGGTCGGTTACGGCAGCATCGCCCGACGCGTCGCCGGGATCGTCTCGGCCATGGGCGCCAACGTGCTGCACACCAGCACCCGCGATGACGGTCGCCCCGGCTGGCGCTCATTGCCGGAGCTGCTGGCCGAAGCCGATGTCGTGTCGCTGCACGTGCCGTTGACGGCGGCCACCGAGGGATTGATCGACCGGGCCGGCCTGGCGCGCATGAAACCCGGGGCGGTGCTGGTCAACACCGCGCGTGGCACCATCGTCGACGAGACCGCACTGACCGAGGCGCTGGCGAGCGGGCGGCTGGGCGGCGCCGGTCTCGATGTGTTCGCCGTCGAGCCGATCAGCCCGGACAACCCCCTGCTCGGCCTGGACAACGTGGTGTTGACTCCGCATGTCAGCTGGTACACCGCCGACACCATGCAGCGCTACCTGAGCGCCGCCGTCGACAACTGTCGCCGGCTGCGCGACGGTCAACCCCTGACCGAGGTAGTCAACCAACCGACCGGTTGTTAGTTTGGCCCCACGCACACACCGAAAGGCGCAACATGCCCATAGCGATCACATCTGAGCATCAGGACCTCGCCGATTCAGTGCGGTCACTTCTGACCCGGGCGGTGCCGTCCGAGTTGCTGCATGCGGCCATGGACAACCCGATCGAGAACCCGCCGCCGTACTGGCGGGCCGCCGCCGAGCAAGGTCTGGCGGGGGTGCATCTGGCCGAACAGGTCGGCGGGCAGGGGTTCGGCATCCTGGAGCTGGCGGTGGTGCTGGCCGAGTTCGGTTATGCCGCGGTGCCCGGCCCGTTCGTGCCGTCGGCGATCGCCGGCGCCTTGATCGCCGCCCATGATCCGGCCGCCGCCGAGTTGGCGGGTCTGGCCACCGGCGAGGTCATCGCCAGCTACACCCTCAACCCCGGACTGACGGCCACCGCCCACGGTGACGGCCTGGTGATCCGCGGTGAGGTCCGTGCCGTCGCGGCGGCCGCGCAGGCGTCGCTGCTGGTGCTGCCCGTGGCGATCGACAGCGGCGAAGCTTGGGTGGTGCTGAGTGCCGACCAGCTCGAGATCGAGCCGGTGGAAAGCGTGGACCCGCTACGTCCGATCGCCCACGTGCGGGCCAATGGAGTCGAGGTCGGCGACAAAGCCGTGCTGGGCAACCTCGACCAGGCGCAGGCGCACGCGCTGATCTCGACACTGCTGTCCGCCGAGGCGGTCGGGGTGGCCCGGTGGGCCACCGACACCGCGGCGGAGTACGCCAAGATCCGCGAACAGTTCGGCCGGCCGATCGGTCAGTTCCAGGCCATCAAACACAAGTGCGCCGAGATGATCGCCACCACCGAGCGCGCCACCGCCGCGGTCTGGGACGCTGCCCGCGCGATCGACGAGGCAACCGGGAACGACGCCGCGGGTTCGGCCGTGCAGTTCGCGGCCGCCGTTGCTGCGACCCTGGCCCCGGAGGCGGCGCAGCACTGCACTCAGGACTGCATTCAGGTCCACGGTGGGATCGGTTTCACCTGGGAGCACGACGCGGGCGTCTATTACCGGCGGGCACTGATCCTGGCCGCCTCGTTCGGCCGTCGCGCCGACTACCCGCAGCAGGTCGTCGACACCGCCACTGCCGGCGGGATGCGCAAGATCGACATCGACCTGGATCCCGAAACCGAGAAACTGCGGGCGGAGATCCGTGCCGAGGTGGCCGCGCTCAAGGCCATACCGCGCGACGAGCGCACGGTGGCGATCGCCGAGGGCGGCTGGGTGCTGCCCTACCTGCCGAAGCCGTGGGGGCGGGCCGCCGAGCCGATCGAGCAGATCATCATCGAGCAGGAGTTCGCGGCCGGCCGGGTGCGCCGCCAGGGGATGGGTATCGCGGCGTGGCTCATCCCGTCGATCGTGGCGTTCGGCACCGAGGAGCAGAAGCAGCGTTTCCTGCCGCCCACGTTCCGCGGCGAGCTGGTGTGGTGCCAGCTGTTCTCCGAGCCGGGCGCGGGTTCGGACCTGGCCAGCCTGACCACCAAGGCCACCAAGGTCGACGGCGGCTGGCGGATCAGCGGGCAGAAGATCTGGACCTCGGCCGCGCAGTTCTCGTCGTGGGGAGCCCTGCTGGCGCGGACCGACGCCGCGGCCCCCAAACACGATGGGATCACCTACTTTCTGCTGGACATGAAAAGTGAGGGCGTGACCGTCAGTCCGCTGCGCGAACTCACCGGCGGGGCGATGTTCAACACCGTGTTCATCGACGATGTGTTCATCCCCGACGAGCTGGTGCTCGGCGAGGTGAACCGGGGCTGGGAGGTCAGCCGCAACACGCTGACGGCCGAGCGGGTGTCGATCGGCGGCTCGGAGATGCCGTTTTTGGCCAGCCTCGACGGGTTCGTGGAGTTCATCCGCGACGGCCAGTTCGACCAGGGCGAGCACCGCCGGGCCGGTGAGCTGATCGCCGAGGGCCACGCCGCCAAACTGCTCAACCTGCGTTCGACGCTGCTGACGCTGGCGGGCAAGGACCCGATGCCGGCGGCGGCGGTGTCCAAGCTGCTGTCGATGCGCACCGGCCAGGGCTACGCCGAGTTCGGTGTGAGCACCTTCGCCGGTGACGCCGCGATCGGTGATCGCGAGCAACTGCCCGGCAAGTGGGCCGAGTATCTGCTGATGAGCCGTGCCACAACGATTTACGGCGGCACCTCGGAGGTCCAGCTCAATATCATCGCCGAGCGGCTGCTGGGGCTGCCCCGCGACCCCTAGCCCCGCATTTCCCGCGAGGGTGCCGCTAGCGTCGCTCCGGTTGCGTCCGGAGCGCGCGAGACCCTCGAGGCGTTGCTGGACGACTACGTCGGCGACGACGGTGGGCGGGTCGGTCAAGCCACCGAGCGAACCCGCTGGAACGGCGCACCGGTACACCCTGGTGCTCACCGGCATCAGCGGCGCCACCTGGACGCTGCCACTCGGCAGCGTCCCCTGAGACCGCCCTTCACGCTGGAGACCGGCCACGAGCGTGCGCAATCCCGGTCACGACGCGGCGCGTCGTACCGGGGACACGCACGCGCGCGAAGGGGGGCCTACAGCTCGCGGAGTTCGCGCTTGAGGATCTTGCCGGTGGGGTTGCGGGGCAACTCGTCGAGGAAGACCACCTCACGCGGCACCTTGTAGCGGGCCAGATGCTCCTTCACGTAGACCTTGATGGTGTCCTCGTCGACGGTGGAGCCTTCCTTCTTGACCACGAAGGCACGCAGCCGCGCCCCCCACTCCTTGTCCTCGACGCCCAGCGCGGTCGCCTCGACCACCTCGGGGTGCCCACTGATGAGGTCTTCGACCTCGGCGGGGAAGACGTTCTCACCGCCGGAGACGATCATCTCGTCATCGCGGCCGGCCACGTAGAGCAGCCCGCGCTCATCGAAGTAGCCCACGTCGCCCGATGACAGCAGCCCGTCGATGATCTGTTTGCCCCCGCCGCCGGTGTAGCCCTCGAACGGGAAGAAGTTGCCGACGAAGATCCGTCCGACCTCGCCCTGCGGCAGTTGGTGGCCGTTGTCGTCGAGGATTCGGACCTTGACGCCCTTGACCACCCGGCCCACCGTTGCCGGGTTGTACTGCAGGTCGTCCGGATCGGCGATGGTGGCGAACGCGACCTCGGTGGAGCCGTACATGTTGTAGATCACCGGGCCCAGGTCCTTCATCGCCCGGGTGGCCAACTCGGCGCCGAGCTGTGAACCGGACACGAACACGATCCGCAGGTTCGACAGATCCGGCTTGGGACTGGTCTTCTCCAACTCGTCGAGGATCCGCGACAGCATGACCGGAACCACGACGATCCCGGTCACCTTGTGCTTCTCCAGGTCCTCCAGCACGGTGGCCGGCTTGAAGCGGCGTCGCAGCACCAGTGTCGAGCCGAAGAACATCGCCAGGGTGGCGTGCAGGTAGCCCAACGCGTGGAACATCGGCGACGGCAGCGACGTCACCTCACCGGCGCGGAACGGGACGTGCGACAGGATCCCGCCGATCGGGGCGAGGGTGGGCGGGGTGCTGCGGTTGGCGCCCTTGGGGGTGCCGGTGGTGCCGGAGGTCAAGATGATGATCGAGGCGTGCTTGGTGACCTTCGGCGCGCGGGCCTTGCTGCTGCGGGCGATCAGCTGCGCCAGCGTCTCGTCGGTGCTGCCCGAGGGTTGGTCGCTGTCGGGGTTGACTCCCAGCGCCCGCAGTTTGCCCAGCGGGGGGTCGGCCTGCGAGACCGCCTCGGTGTACTCGTCGTCGTAGATGATCAGTTTGGCGCCTTCGCGTTCGGAGACGTCCTTGATCTGTGGGCCGGAGAATTCGCTGTTGAGCAGGATCAGCCGGGCGCCGACCCGGGCGCAGCCGTAGTTGGCGATCAAGAACCAGCGGTGGTTGCGGGCCAGGATCGCCACCCCGTCGCCGCCCCGCACACCCATCTCGACCAGGCCGTTGGCCACCGCATTGGCGGCGTCGTCGAGCTCTTTGAAGGTGATGCTGCCGTCGTCGTCGATGACGGCCAGGCCATTCGGGTTGCGGCGGGCATTCAGCGCCGGAATCATCCCGAGCTCGCCCCAGCGGGCTCCATCGGCGAGCGCGTTCGCGATGACGCCGGGTGATTCCAGCCTCAAAGCACCGGACTGCAGGATCTTGCGCAGGTAATGCAGCTCGGCACTTCCTCGTTCCAGGTAACGACCGAGCGTGGAGACGGCCTGACTTGGCAGGTCGGTGAGCTTTGCCATGGTCCAACCTTATGTGACGCAGGTCGCTGCCCGACAGCGGATTCGGCCTCTGGCTAGCATGGCGGTCATGGCCGGCGGATTGTCGCTGGACGTGGCGGGACACCGGGTGGCGGTTACCCACCCGGACAAGGTGGTGTTCCCCGGACGCGACGGCACCGCTTCGCGCACCAAGCTGGAGCTGATTCGCTACTACCTGGCGGTGGCCGACGGCGCGCTGGCCGGGGTGGCTGGGCGACCCATGATCCTCAAACGTTTCGTCGACGGCATCGACGCCGAGGCCGTCTTCCAGAAGCGAGCACCGGCCAACCGCCCGGACTGGGTGTCGGTCGCCGAACTGCACTATGCCTCGGGCCGGTCGGCGCAGGAGGTCGTCATCGACGATGCAGCCGGGCTGGCCTGGGTGATCAACCTGGGTTGCGTGGACCTCAATCCGCATCCGGTGCGCGCCGGCGATCTGGAGCACCCCGATGAGCTTCGGGTCGACCTCGATCCGATGCCCGGCGTCGACTGGACACAAATGGTCGAAGTGGCGCTGGTGGCCCGGGAGGTGCTGGCCGATCACGGGCTGACCGCCTGGCCGAAGACGTCCGGGTCGCGGGGTATGCACATCTACGCCCGGCTGGCACCCCGATGGGAGTTCCGGCAGGTGCGACTGGCCGCGCAGGCGGTGGCCCGCGAGATCGAACGGCGCACGCCGCAGTCGGCGACCAGCCGGTGGTGGAAAGAAGAGCGCGGCGCTCGAGTTTTTGTGGACTTCAACCAGAACGCCAAGGACCGCACGGTCGCCTCGGCCTATTCGGTGCGTGCCACCGTCGACGCCCGGGTGTCGACGCCGCTGCACTGGGACGAGGTGCCCGACGCCGACCCGGCGGCGTTCACCATGGACACCGTGCCGCAGCGGTTCGCTGAGATCGGCGATGCCTGGGCGGGCATGAACGACACGAGCGGCGATTTGGAGTCACTGCTGGAACTGGCCGAAGAGCAAGGCCCGGCAGAGAAGACGCCGCGCGGAGCACGCAAGAACATCGGTGGCCGGCGCGCATCGCCGCTGCCGCTGATCGAGATCGCCCGCACCAAAACCAAAGACGAGGCGATGGCCGCCCTGGATGTCTGGCGCGAAAAACATGCCGCGGCGGCCAACCGGCTGGCGCCCGAGGATGTGCTGCTCGACGGTATGCGCGGCCCGAGTTCGATCTGGTACCGGGTCCGGATCAACCTGCAGCACGTTCCGGCCGGGCAGCGCCCGCCGCAGGAGGAGCTGATCGCCGACTACAGCCCGTGGGAAGACAGGAGAAGCTAACCCGGGCGCAGGTAGCTCTGCCGCCCATACGTCACGAATTCGGCGTCCAGCGACCGCTTGTCATCGTCGGTCATCCGGGTGTAGACCGGGCGACCCCGCCCTTCCCAGCGATATACCGGGTCGTCGGTATGCCAACGTTGTTCCTGCAGCTCACGTTTGAGCACCTTGTTCGATCCCGTCACCGGCAGCCTGGCCGAGACCCGCAGGAAGCGCGGTGTGCCCTTGCTGCCGAGGTCGGCCTGGGCGCCCAGGTAGGTCGCGAACTCGGTCGTGTCGAACCCGTCCGGGTCGGCGACCTCGATCGCACCCATCACCTGATCGCCCGAGCGGGGGTCGGGCACGGCGTACACCCCGGCACTGATGACCAGCGGATGCCGGCGTAACACCCGTTCGATGGTCAGCGCCGAGGTGTTCTCGCCGTCGACCCGGATCCAGTCGCCGCGCCGGCCGGCGAAGTACAGGAAGCCGGCCTCGTCGCGGTACCCGAGATCGCCGGTCCAGTACCAGCCGTCGCGGACCTTGTCGGCGTCGGCAACATCGTTTTTGTAGTAGCCCTCGAAGTCGCGGGCGCCGTTCTTGTCCACGATCTCGCCGACCGCGTCGTCGGCATTGGTCACCCGGCCGTGCTCGTCGAGGACCGCCGCCGGGCATTCGGCGCGGGTCTGCGGGTCCACCACGGCGATACCGGCGTGTGCCGGGCGACCCAGCGCGCCGGGTGGGGCCGCCGGGTCGGGTACTGCGGCGTTGCCGCCCTCACTGGACCCGTAACCCTCGTGCAGCACAGCGCCGAACCGGCGGCGGAACTCCGCCTGATCCTGCGGTGATGCCTCGGTGCCGAAACCACGGACCAAGGTGTTGTCGGCATCGTCGGGATGTTCTTCGGTGGCCAGCAGATATCCCATGGCCTTTCCCACATAGGTGAAGAACGTCGCGCCGAAGTAGCGCACATCCGGCAGGAACTGCGACGCCGAGAACTTCGGTGTCAGGCAGATCGTGGCACCGTTGGCCAACGCCGGCGCCCACAGCGCCATGATCGCGTTGCCGTGGAACAGCGGCATGCAGCAGTAGTCGACGTCGGAGCGCACATGGCCGAACTTGGCGGTGGCCACCTCGGCGATCCGGGCCAGTCGGCCCTGGCTGCACTTGACCGCCTTCGACGCGCCGGTGGTGCCGGAGGTGAACAACAACAGCAGCAGTGACTCCGGGCCGACGCCGGGCGCAGCGGCCGGCTCCCCTCGGTGCGCGCGCACCCGTTCGGCGTAGTGCGGTTCGTCGGTCACCAGGAACCGGTCGGGGTCCAGGCCGTGGTCCAGACCGCGCAGTCGATCGAATCCGGCAGTATCGGTGACGATCAGCTGGCAATCGGCGTGGCGGACCTCCGCGGCCAGTTCGGCATCGCCGCGAGTGGGATTGATCCCGACGATCGCCGCACCCGCCAGCGCGGCGGCGCCGAGCCAGAACACGAAATCTTCAGTGTTGTCCAGCAGCACCCCGATGTGGAAGGGCCCATCACGGCGGAGTTCGGCGGCCCACTCAGCACGCGCGGCGGATTCGCGCACCACCTCGTCCCAGCTCCAGTCCTGCTGGCGGGTGCGCAATCCCGGATGCCGGTCGCCGACGCGGGCCAACAGCATCGCGGCGATGTCGTCAGGCATTCAGCTGTGCACGAGGTCGACGTACTGGTGCGGAAGGTCCTCGCGAGCAACGGGGGCCTGGGCACCCGGGTACAGCTGCTTCAGCGGATATACGCTCATCAGCGCAGACTACCCAGGTCCGAAAAACCGGAGGCCGCGAGCGGCTCCCGACTCGGCGGCCACCATCGGGTCGGACATGGTTATTCCGATTTCAGACCGGGTCGAATGGCGCCCACGCCTTGATGTCGAAACCCGTTCCGTCACGGATGACTTCGGCGCCACCGTGCCCGCCGAGATGGGCGGGCAACACCAGGGCGTTGGAGTCGTGGGCCACCCGGCTGATCAGCCGGCGCGTCGGCGGGTGACCTCGGCGATACTGGCCCAGTCCAAGTCGGCGCCGACGTGTTCGACGGCCTCCTCGAAGATTGCTTGCAGCACCGTGCCGGTAGGCAGCTCGACCTTCAGGTCCTCGGCCATGCCGAGGGCCAGCCGAAGGTCCTTGAGTCCCAGCCTGCTGGTGAACCCCGGCGGCGTGTAACTACCGGTGGCGATAGCGCGCCCGTATCCGCCGTATACCGGTCCAGGGAAGACGGAATCGTTGATCAGTCCGACGAACGCTTCCGCGTCGAGACCGAGAGCTTCGAGCATGGTGACCGATTCGGCGAGCGCCTGTAGCGCGTGAATGATCAGGTAATTGGCCGAGATCTTGACGGCGGGAGCCGATTCCGCCGAAGGCCCGAAGTCGTGGATCCGCCTGCTCATCGCTTCGAGCGGAGCCCTGACCACCGCACGGCTCTCCGGATCGCCGGAGGCCAGAATCGTGAGGTTGCCGCCCGCCACCGCTTCCGGTCGGCCGAGAACCGGTGCGCTCACATATCGACTGCCTCGTTGCGTTGCCGCAGAGGCGAATTCGCGTGCAGTCGCGGGACTGATCGTGGCGTGGTTGACATGGATGAACCCGTCGGGGGCGCCGGTCAGCCTCTCGGGGGTGAAGACCTGCCGGACCGCGTCGTCGTTGCTCAACATCGAGAAGACCACGCCGGTTCCGATAGCGTCCTCCGGGTCTGCGCCACGGGTTGCGCCGCGTTCGACGAGAGCAGCTGTCTTGGCCGCAGTGCGACTCCACACCGTCACGTCATAGCCGGCGTCGATCAGGCGCGCCGCCATCGCGGTACCCATGTTCCCCGCCCCGATGAATCCGACACGATTTTCGCTGTCCGTCAACATCTTTCTCCTTCATTGCGGCGGGTGCTACAGGTGTACGACGACCGACAGCACCTGAACTGTGTCGGCGGTCGGGTTGCGGTACCGATGCGGTGTCGCGGGGTCGAACGCAACGGAATCCCCTTCGCGCAACCGTACGGTCTCGAACCCGAGGACAGCTTCGATTTCGCCCTGCAAGACATAGAGGTACTCCCGGCCGTCGTGTCGAATGGCTTGGCCGTTTTCCGAGGACTGGCCGCCCGGTCCATAGACGACTTTGAGGAAGTCGACCTTGCTGTCGTGGCCGGCGGTGAGGCGCTCCCAGCGAACGCCCGAGGAAAGATCGATGCTGCGCCGATCATCGGCGCGTTGCACGATTCCCGCTCCGTCCGGGCCGGTCGCCCTTCCCCACGACTCGGCCGCTACGGCGGGAGCCGCGTCGACGGCCGGCGCACCGAACAACTCATCCAGGGTGGTACCCAGTTCGTGCGCCACTGCGTAGACCACGCGAGCCGAGGGTGTGGTCACGCCGCGTTCCACCTGGGAGAGCAGGCTTGGCGAACATCCCGCCCGACCGGCGAGTTCGCGTACCGACAAACCGCGCGCGGTGCGGATACGGCGAATCCGTCCACCGAGGTCGCTGGTGGGCCCCTTCGCTGCGCGGTCATCTGATTCGTCAGCCACCGTCACTCCACGTGTGTAGTATTACGGACACCAACTGTACATATTACAGTCTTTACTGGCATCTTCGCGCCGCGCCGGTGTGCGCTATACTGCACATTAACGAGACGGAGGCCGCTATGACCGTGACATCGCCCGCCACACTCGCCATCAACCACGTGGGGCTGACAGTCCCGGACATTCACGCCGCCATCGACTGGTACGGAGCCGTCTTCGGCTTCCGGTGCATCATGGGTCCACGCGAACTCACCGCTGCCGGACATCCCGAGGCGTCGTCGGTGTTCGGCGCCCACTTTCGCCGAGCGTGGCAAGCGCACCTGCTCACCGGAAACTCGGTGGGAATCGAACTCTTCCAGTTCATTGACCCGCCGGCCGGGGAACTGCCGCCGCAGCGAGAAACGCTGCCATGGGCTGCCGCTGGGCTCTGGCAGCTGTGCATCACGCATCCAGACGTTCCAGCCATGATCGACCGCATCGTCGAGTACGGCGGCACCCTGGTGGCGTCGCCCTACCAGTTCGTGCCCGGCCGACCGTGGACGCTGGCCTACTCCATGGATCCGTGGGGCACCGTGCTCGAGCTGATGAGCCATAGCTACGCCGAGGCGTTCAGCAACTGGCCCCAGCCCGGGCAGTTGGTCCCGCCGACGCTCGTGCCACGGCCGAATCACCACGACGGCGCCGAGTAGCCGCCACCGACCTTCTACATGGTGATCCGGGACTTCAACGATTGAGACCCGAGAGCAAGGCGCCGAGCTCGATCCGGTTCGCCGACCTCAGCTGATTCAGTTGATGGTGAAGCCACCGTCGACGGCCAGCGTCTGCCCGGTGACGTAACCGCCGGCGTCGGAGGCAAGCCACACCACCGTGGCCGCGAGTTCCTCGGGATCACCCATCCGTCCCAGCACGATGCGGTGCGCGATGCTCTCCAGGTAGCCCGGACGGTACTGGTCGGTCATCTCCGTCTGGAAGAAGCCCGGCGCAATCGCGTTGACCCGGATACCCTTCCGGCTGCCCCACTGTTGAGCCAGGTCGCGGGTCAGACCGATCAGGCCGGCCTTGCTCGCGGCATACGCCGCTTGCGGCAGTCCCGCGGTGGTCAGCCCGAGGATGCTGGAGATGTTGACGATCGACGAACCGGGCTGCATCACCCGTCCGCAGGCCTGTGCGGCCCAGTAGGCCCCATTGAGGTTGATGTCGATCACTTCGCGGAACTGCTCCGGGGTCTCGCGGGTGGCGGGGTGCGCCGTTCCGATACCGGCGTTGTTGATCAGCACATCGACGCGGCCGAACCGCTGCATGGCGGCCTCGACCATATTGGTCGCGGCATCCGGGTCGGCGATGTCGGTCGCCACCGGCAGGGCGGTGCGTCCCGTGGCCGCGACCAGCTCGGCGGCCGCGGCGAGTTTCTCCACCCGCCGCGCCGCCAACACGACATCAGCCCCCGCCTCGGCAAAGGCCCGGGCGAAATGCACGCCCAGGCCTGAGGATGCCCCGGTCACCACCGCGACCCGGCCGTCCATCCGGAACTTGTCCAGTACGCTCACGTGAGTCACCTTTCGTAGATTCAGCAGCGCTTCAACGCTTTTCGTGCCGCGGCGATGAACTCCGGCGTGGCCTGCGCCGCTTCGCCGGCGTTGAGCACGTCTTTCGCGCCGTGCTGGGCCCGGTGGGTGATGCCCTCGGCGATGACACCGATCTTGAAGTTCGCCAGCGCCAGGTAAAAATTCCACTGCCCCAGGTCACGTCCGGACCGCCGCGCGTATTCTTCGGCGAGTGTATCGGCGGAGGGCAGCCGCTCACTGGTCCAGGCGGCGGGGTGGCCGAAGACGCGGTCGAAGGCCGCTGACCGATAGACGCACATCAGCGCGATGTCGGTGAGCGGGTCACCCAGGGTGGACAACTCCCAATCCACGACCGCGCGGATGACGTCCGCATGATCCGGATCGCAGATGGTGTTGTCGATGCGGAAGTCGCCGTGCACCACCGACGATTCCGGGGTCTGCGGAACGGCGTCGGCGAGCGCGGCGGCCAACGGTGCCACGTCGTCGATCTCGCGGGTCTTGACCAGTTCCCACTGGCGTGCCCACAGTCGCACCTGGCGCTCCAGGAACCCGTCCGGCCTGCCGAAGGACTCCAGCCCGACGGCGCGGTAGTCGACGGCGTGCAGATCCACGAGCACCCGCACCAGCGCGGTGGCGTTGGCCGCCAGGTCCGCATCCGACAGCACGTCGAGATCGTCCTTGTGCCGGTAGACCTTGCCGGTCACGAACTCCGTCACGGTCAACGGCGCGCCGCACACCGTGCCGTCGGCGTCGAAGGCCACCGGCCGGGCGATCGGCACAGCGGTGCCGTACAGGCCTCGGGTGACCACGAATTCGCGGCCCACGTCATGGGCCGACGGGGTGAGACCGGCCAGCGGAGGCCTGCGGACCACCCACGCCGACACGTCGTCGCTGACCTTGAAGGTCAGGTTCGACCGCCCGCCGGCGATCAGGTCGACGGCCAGCTCGCCGTGAACCGGAACGCCGCTGTCGATGAGGTACCGACGCAGCGCAGCGGCATCCAAGCCTTCGACCGTCACTGCTGGGTCGCCTTGAGCGCCCGCTTGGCCGCACCGACCCGACGCTTGGCGATGGCCCAGCGGTGCACCTCCGAGGGGCCGTCGTAGACCCGGAACGGGCGCACTTCCCGGGACAGCCGGGCCGGCGGCAGGTCCTCGGTGACCCCGAGTCCGCCGCACATCTGCACGCTGCGGTCGACGATGCGGAAGATCGCCTCGGCGGCGAAAGTCTTGGCGATCGACGTCGCATCTGCTGCACCAGAGCCCTGATCCAGTTCCCAGCACGCCCGCACCAGCAGCGCCCGGGTGGCGGCGATGTCGATCTCGTTGTCGGCCACCATGTTCTGGATCATGCCCAGCTCACCGAGAGCGGATCCGAAGGCTTGCCGCTCCACCACATGGGCCAGCGCGGTGTCGTGTCCGCGACGGGCCGCGCCCAGCCAGCGCATCACATGGGTCATCCGCGCGGGACCAAGGCGGACCTGGGCGTACTCGAAGCCGCGGTCGACCTCACCGAGCACCGCGTCGTCGGACACCCGGACGTCGTCGAAGAGCACCTCGCAGTGACCGCCGACCATGGACCGGTCGAGGGTCTGCAGGTGCCTGCCGACGGTCAGGCCCGCGGCGTCGGCGGGCACCAGGAACATGGTCGCCCCGCCGCGCTGCCCGGGCTCCCCGGATGTCCGGGCCATCACGATGAAGAACGCGGCGCCATCGGCACCGGTGATGTACCACTTGCGCCCGCTGATGTACCAATCCCCCGACCGGCGTTCGGCTTTGGTGGTCAGCGCGGCCGGATCCGATCCTGCCCCCGGCGCGGGTTCGGTCATCGCGAACGCCGACCGCACGTCGCCGGCCGCCAGCGGGGCCAGGTAGCGCGCCTTCTGCTCGGCGCTGGCCACCTCCGCCAGCAGATGGACATTGCCCTCATCCGGGGCCGCGATATTCACCGCTGCCGGACCGAACAGTGAGTACCCGGCGGCCTCGAACACCGGCGCCCGGTCGGACATGTTCAGGCCCAGGCCGCCGTACTCGACCGGAGCATGCGGCGCGAACACCCCAGCTTGCCGTGCCGCCGCCTGCAGCTCCTTGATCACGGCGTCACCGCCGGCCGCGGCGATGTCCCCGCCGTAGCGGTCCTCGACCGGCAACACCGCGTCCTCGATGAATGCCCGCGTCTTCTCGACGAGCGCCGTCACCTCCGGCGAGTAGCTCAGCTCGATTGCCATGTCACTCCATCAGCACCGTCACTTGACCGACCAATCGTTCGGTCCGAACAGTACGGACTGTGACACAGAAGGCGCTGTTCAGTCAAAACGGGTGACGGTAAAGCAGATCGCAAGTGGCTATAGTTCAGTAATGCTGAACATGACGGTGGATACGACCGCCTCGTGCGGCGGTGCGATCCGCGCGGCGCGTCGGGCGAAGGGCATGACCGTGCGGGAACTCGCACAGCGTCTGCAGCTCAGCGCGGCCACCGTCAGCGCGGTCGAGAACGGCAAGACCGGGATCTCGGTGGCACGGCTGCAGCAGTATGCGCAGGCGCTGGGCGTGACGGCCCCGCAACTCCTGAGCGGCGGCGCCGGCATAGCCGCTCCCGGCTCGGATCGAGCCGCGGCGCAGCCGGGGTCGCCCCAGCGCGACTGGCGAACGTTTCCGCCGTTGGTTCTGGACACCGTGCTGCGCGCGGCCATCGATGCCTTCGTCGACACCGGTTACCACGGCAGCACCATGCGCGATGTTGCCGCACGCGCGGCCATGAGCGTGCCCGGCATCTACCACCACTACCCCGACAAGCAGGCACTGCTGGTCGCGATACTGGACGCGACCATGGCCGAACTGCACTGGCGTGTTGCGGCCGCGCGCACCGGCGCGTCAACCGGCATCGAGCAGGTGCGGCGCATCGTCGAGGCGCTGGCGCTGTTCCATACCCATCGCCAGAAGCTGGCGTTCATCGGAGCAAGCGAGATGCGCAGCCTGAATCCGGCCAACCGGAGACGCATCACCGAATCGCGAAACAAAGTGCAGCACATGCTCGATGCCGCGATCGACCGGGCAGCAGCGGAAGCAGACGTCAGTGCCGTCGCGGGTGTCGCGACAGTGCTCGGCGACGCCGCCGACCGCCGCATCGCCGGGCGCGCCATCGCGACCATGTGCACGTCGCTGCCGCAGTGGTTCAACGCCGCCGGTCCCGCCACACCCGAACAGACCGCACACGCCTACGGCGAGTTCGCGGTGTCCCTGCTGACCAGCCCGCGGCCCTCCGATCCGGCGTCCACGCCCCGGCCGACCGGCGGTTGGGCACAATAGGGGCCGTGTCGACGACGTGGCAGTTCTGGATCGACCGGGGCGGCACCTTCACCGACATCGTGGCCCGACGGCCCGATGGGCGCCTGCTCACCCACAAACTGCTCTCGGAGAACCCCGGCCGGTACCCCGACGCCGCGGTGGCCGGAATCCGCGCCCTGTTGCAGATCCCCGACGGCGCGCCGATTCCACCCGGCACCGTCGACGCAGTGCGGATGGGCACCACGGTGGCCACCAACGCCCTGCTGGAGCGCGCCGGGGAACGCACTCTGCTGGTCATCACCCGCGGGTTCGGCGATGCGCTGCGCATCGCCTACCAGAACCGGCCCCGCATCTTCGACCGCAACATCGTGCTGCCCGACCAGCTCTACGAGCGGACCGTGGAGGTCGACGAGCGTATCGGCGCCGACGGCAGCGTGCTGCGCGCACCGGATCTGGACTCGCTGGGCGAGGCGCTGCGCGCCGCCCACGCCGACGGGATCCGCTCAGTGGCGGTGGTGTGCCTGCACAGTTATCGCAACCCGGCGCACGAACAGGCGATCGGTGCGCTGGCCAACCAGCTGGGCTTCACCCAGATCTCGCTGTCGGGTGAGGTCAGCCCGCTGCCGAAACTGATTCCACGCGGCGACACCGCGGTCGTCGACGCCTACCTGTCCCCGGTGCTGCGCCGCTACGTCGCCCAGGTGGCCGACGAACTGCGCGGGGTACGGCTGATGTTCATGCAATCCAACGGCGGGCTGGCCGCGGCCGATCACTTCCGCGGCAAGGACGCGATCCTGTCCGGGCCCGCCGGAGGGATCGTGGGCATGGTCCGGATGTCGGAGCTGGCCGGATTCGACGCGGTGATCGGCTTCGACATGGGTGGAACCTCCACCGACGTATCGCATTACAGCGCGGCGTCGGGCGGTTACGAGCGGGTGTTCACCACCGAGGTCGCCGGGGTTCGACTGCGCGCGCCGATGCTGCACATCCACACCGTCGCCGCCGGCGGCGGCTCGATCCTGCACTTCGACGGCAGCCGATACCGGGTGGGGCCGGAATCCGCGGGCGCCGACCCGGGACCGGCCTGCTACCGGCGCGGTGGCCCGCTGACCGTCACCGACGCCAACGTGCTGCTCGGGCGTATCCAGCCGGCGCATTTCCCACCGGTGTTCGGCCCCTCCGGCGACGAGCCGCTGGACGCGGCAGCGGTGCGCCGGGGCTTCTCCGACCTGGCCGCCGCAATCCACGCGGCCACCGGCGATAACCCTGCGGCCCGCAGCCCCGAGCAGGTCGCCGAAGGGTTCCTGCGGATCGCGGTGGCGAATATGGCCAACGCGGTCAAGAAGATCTCGGTGGCCAAGGGGCACGACATCACCCGCTACGCCCTGACCACCTTCGGCGGGGCCGGTGGCCAGCACGCCTGTGCTGTCGCCGACCAACTCGGCATCCGCACGGTGCTGGTGCCGCCGATGGCCGGCGTGCTGTCCGCGCTGGGAATCGGGCTGGCCGACACCACCGTGATACGGGAGCGCTCCGTCGAGGCCCGGCTGGACTCGGCGGCAGCCGAACTCGGCGACGTCGCCGACGGTCTGGAACGGCAGGCACGCGCCGCCCTTACCGACCAAGACGTTCCGGCCGACCGGATCCGAGTGACACGGCGGGTTCACCTGCGCTACCAGGGCACCGACACCGCCATCCCCGTCGAACTGGACGGCGTCGCGCAGATGACGGCGGCATTCGAGGACATCCACCGCAGCATGTACTCGTTTCTGATGGAGCGTCCGCTGATCGCCGAGGCGGTCGCGGTCGAGGCAACAGGCCTCACCGAACAGCCCGAGCTGGCCGATCAGGCAGCTTCGGGCACCGGACGGCACTCCCCCGAGACCGTTCGGCTCTACACCGGCGGCAGTTGGCGTGACGCGCCGCTGTACCGGCGGGAGGTGATCACCCCGGCCGACGTCGTGTCCGGGCCGGCCATCATCGCCGAAGACAACGCCACCACCATCGTCGACGACGGGTGGCAGGCGCAGCGGACCGCCGACGGGCAGCTGCTGCTGCGACGGGCGGCGGCCGCGGCGCCGGATGATGCCGGGACTCACGCCGATCCGGTGTTGCTGGAGATCTTCAACAACCTATTCATGGCCATCGCCGAACAGATGGGCACCCGGCTGGAGGCCACCGCTCAATCGGTGAATATTCGTGAACGACTGGACTTCTCCTGCGCACTGTTCGACGCGGACGGGAACCTGGTCGCCAACGCACCGCACATCCCGGTGCACCTGGGGTCGATGGGCGCCACCGTCAAGGAGGTGATCGCCCGGCGAGCCGGGCAGCTACGGCCCGGTCAGGTCTACGCGGTCAACGACCCCTACCACGGCGGTACCCACCTGCCGGACATCACCGTCATCAGCCCGGTCTACCGCGACTGGGCGAACCCGGACGACCCGGTGTTGTTCTTCGTCGCCTCCCGCGGTCACCACGCCGAAATCGGCGGAACCACACCGGGTTCCATGCCGGCCGACAGCAGTACCGTCGACGAGGAAGGGGTGCTGTTCGACAACTGGCTTCTGGTCGACGACGGCCGGTTCCGCGAAGCGCAGACCCGATCGCTGCTCACCGGTGGCCGGTTCCCGTCACGCAGCCCCGACACCAACCTCGCGGACCTGCGCGCACAGGTCGCCGCCAATCAGAAGGGCATCGACGAGATCCGGGCGATGATCGATCATTTCGGCCTGGATGTCGTGCAGGCCTACATGCGTCACGTCCAGGACAACGCCGAGGAGGCGGTGCGCCGGGTGATCGACTCCCTCGACGACGGTGAATACCGCTATGTGATGGACTCCGGCGCGACGATCGCGGTGCGGGTGACCGTCGACCGCGCCGCCCGCAGCGCCACCATCGACTTCGGCGGAACCTCACCCCAGTTGGCGACGAACTTCAACGCGCCGTCGTCGGTCGCGACCGCCGCGGTGCTCTACGTGTTCCGCACCCTCGTCGAAGACGACATCCCGATCAACGACGGCTGCCTGCGCCCGCTGCGTATCACGATTCCGGCCGCGTCGATGCTGGCGCCGGGCTACCCGGCCGCGGTGGTGGCCGGAAACGTCGAAACCTCCCAGGCGATCACCGGGGCACTGCTGGCCGCGCTGCGGGTGCAGGCCGAAGGTTCCGGCACGATGAACAACGTCACGTTCGGCAATGCCGGCCACCAGTACTACGAGACACTCGGCTCCGGCTCCGGCGCCGGCGACGGCTTCGACGGCGCCTCGGTGGTGCAGACCCACATGACCAACTCCCGCCTCACCGACCCGGAAGTACTCGAGATGCGTTTCCCGGTGTTGTTGCGCGAGTTCGCTATCCGGCGCGGCAGCGGCGGCTCGGGGCGCTGGACCGGCGGCGACGGCGGGCTGCGGCGCATCGAGTTCCGCGAGCCCATGACCGTCAGTGTGCTGTCGGGACATCGGACGGTGGCGCCCTACGGCATGGCCGGGGGATCGCCGGGGGCGCTGGGGCACAACCGGGTGGTGCGCGCCGACGGCGGGGTGACCGAGCTGGCGGGCTGCGACTCGACCGACGTGGCGCCCGGCGATGTGCTGGTGATCGAGACGCCCGGCGGCGGCGGGTATGGCGAACCTCGCTGATCAGCGTTAATCTCGCGCAATGCGGGACCAGTGGAGCCGGCGCGGCTTCCTCGGCCTCTGCGGCGCGGCGGGGGGCGCCGCGCTGCTGGCGGCCTGTTCGTCGGGGGACCATCCGGACGCCGGCGCGCCGGGCCCGGTGACCATCGCGCATCTCTTCGGCGAGACCACCGTGCCGGAACCGCCCAAGCGGGTGGTGTCCGCCGGCTACACCGGCCAGGACGACCTGCTCGCGTTGGGTGTGGTGCCGATCGCGGTCACCAACTGGTTCGGCGATCAGCCGTTCGCGGTGTGGCCCTGGGCGCAACAGCGCCTCGGTGACGCCGAACCCGTGGTGCTGGACCTGGACAACGGGATCGCGGTCGCCCAGATCGCCGAACTCAAGCCGGACCTGATCATCGCGACCAACGCCGGAGTGGACGCCGACACCTACCAGAAGCTGTCGGCGATCGCGCCGACCGTGCCGCAGTCGGGCGGCGATGCCTTCTTCGAGCCCTGGAAGATCCAGGCGGCGGCCATCGGCCAGGCGGTGCATCAGGCGCAGCAGATGCGGAAACTGGTCGACGGCGTCGACGCCAGGTTCGCCGAAGTCGCCGCGGCACACCCCGGTTTCAAGGGCAAGACGGTGCTGCTGCTGGCGGGCCGCCTCGACCATGGAAACGTCGCCACCAGCACCGGCTGGCGTGCCGAGTTCCTCTCGCAGCTGGGGCTGACCGTTGCCGACACACCTGCGGTGATCGAGCATGACCGGATCGGCGCGGTTCTCGGCGCCGCTGACGTACTGATCTGGACCACCGACGGCGACGACGAACGCGCGGCGCTGCTCGACGATCCAGAGATCGCCACGTACCAGTCGCGCAGCGTCTTCACCACCAAGGAGCAGGCCGGCGCGATCGCCTTCGCCTCCCCGCTGAGCTACCCACTGGTGGCCGACCAATTGCCCGGCCTCATCGCCAGAGTGATCGGCTAACCGATGACCGATCCGATCGGCCGGTCGGCCGCCAAGGCCTCCGAGTTGCTCGGGGCGCACCTCGGCCGCACCGTCGAACCGGCCTGAACTCTGCGTATTCGGTAAGACGCCTCTGGCATAGCCGCCAGAAATGTGGCCTAGCTCACTTTCCGCGACTACGGTCGGGGGCATGAGCGCGACACTGGATTTCACGAATCACACCCAGGCCGACAGCATCCTCGACTACGGCGACTGCGCGCTGCTGTTGCAGTTCGACCGGACCGCCGACGTGCTGGCATGGACCTCAGCCTTGCGGGCCCTGACCGCCGAAGCGCTGCCCGGGGTGGTCGACATCATCCCGGCGTCGCACACCGTCTTCGTGAAACTGGCCGCGCCCGGTTACCAGGCAACCGTGCGGCGACGGCTGGCCAAACTGACCGTCGAACCGGGCGAGCTCGAACCCACCGCGCATGATGCCGCCATCGATGTGGTGATCGACGTGGTCTACGACGGCGCCGACCTCGCCGAGGTGGCCGAGCGTACCGGCTTGACCGTCGCCCAGGTGATCAACGCTCACACCACGACGCCGTGGCGGGTCGGATTCGGCGGCTCCACACCGGGCTTCGCCTACCTGATCGGCGGCGACCCGCGGCTGGAAGTGCCGCGCCGCGCCGACTTGCGCGACACCGTTCCGGCCGGCTCGGTGGCGCTGGCCGGACAGTTCAGCGGGGTCTACCCGCGCCAGTGGCCGGGCGGCTGGCAGTTGATCGGTCGCACGGACGCGGTGCTGTGGGACCTGCAACGGCCCAACCCGGCGCTGCTGACACCGGGCCTGACGGTGCAATTCCGGGCCGTGTGACGGGAGGATGACATGACCACGTTGGAGATACTGCGTACCGGCCCGCTGGCCTTGGTCGAGGACCTGGGCCGGACCGGGCTGGGCCATCTGGGTGTCACCCGGTCCGGTGCCGCCGATCGCCGGTCGCACCAGCTGGCCAACCGTCTGGTGGCCAATCCCGACGATCGGGCCACCATCGAGGTCGCGTTCGGCGGATTCGCCGCGCGCGTTCACGGCGGCGATGTCGACATCGCGGTCACCGGCGCCGACACCGATCCAGAAGTCGACGGTGTTACCTTCGGCACCAACAGTATTCAGCGCGTCCACGACGGACAGCTGATCTCACTGGGCACCCCCCGGTCCGGCCTGCGAACCTACCTCGCGGTACGCGGGGGCATCGAGGTCACCCCCGTACTGGGCTCGCGCAGCTACGACGTGATGGCCGCGATCGGCCCGGCACCGTTGCGCGACGGCGATGTACTGCAGATCGGCGAACGAACCGGCGACTATCCGGAGATCGACCAGGCACCGGTGGCGACGATCCCCGACGACGTAGTCGAGCTGCGGGTGACCCCCGGCCCCCGCGATGATTGGTTCGTCGACCCCGACGTCATGGTGCGCACCAACTGGCTGGTCACCAACCGCAGTGACCGTGTCGGGATGCGGCTGGTGGGGATGCCGCTGGAGTACCGGTGGCCGGAACGGCAGCTACCCGCCGAGGGCGCCGATCGCGGCGCTATCCAGGTTCCACCGAACGGTTTCCCGATCATCCTCGGCCCGGACCACCCGGTCACCGGCGCCTACCCGGTGGTCGGTGTGGTGGTCGAGGAGGACATCGACACGCTGGGGCAGATCAGGCCCGGACAGACCGTGCGGATGCACTGGTCGCGTCCGCGTCACCATCCGTCCGACCACTCGAGCTGGTAGGCCGGCGGGTGTTCGGCCAGGTCAACACCGCACGCCTGATCCACACCTCCGATCTGGACGACGACACCCGTCGCGGTGCCCGCCAACTGGTCGACCGCGCCTTCGGTGCCTCCGGTGACGCGCCCCCCGGCGGCCACTGGCAGCACGCGCTCGGCGGTATGCACGCCCTCATCTGGCGCCGCGGCATCCTTATCGCCCACGGTGCAGTGGTCCGGCGCCACCTGCTGTACCGCGGCAGATCGCTGCGTTGCGGCTACGTGGAGGCGGTCGCGGTCGCCGAGGACCACCGGGGCAAAGGCTTGGCGACTGCGGTGTTGGATGCCTGCGAACAGGTGATCCGGGGCGCCTTCGAAGTCGGTGCGCTCAGTTCGGCCGAGCTCAGCCGGCGGATCTACAGTTCGCGCGGTTGGCTGCCGTGGCGCGGGCCGACGTCGGTGCTGTCTCCGACCGGGCCGCAGCGGACCCCCGAAGCGGACGGCACCGTTTTTGTGATGCCAATAGAGGTCGACCTGGACACCACCTCAGACCTGGCCTGCGACTGGCGTGACGGCGGCGTCTGGTAGCGAGGAGATTCGGCATCTCCTGATGTTTCCCGTGGAGCGGGGGCCCGTAAATCCGTTGCGTGAGGGCTCCCTAACTCCTCGAGGCCGGCCAGGGCGATTCGGGTGCTCGTCTCGTGTTTGGAGAGCGGCCGCATGTGGTCCCATCCCTCGATCACCAGCGTCGGACTCTGTCCTTGGCCGCTGAACTCCTCCAGGAACGAACGAAGGGATCCATTTGTCGTGTGATCGACGAGGGGCACGCGCAAGCTCAAGTGCAGGTGTACCGCCCGGGTATCCTGCGGCAGCTGCCCCAACTCCCGAATTACGTGGAACAGGTTGAAACACACCAGCGAACCATCCAGGTACAGGTGGTAGACACCGTCATCGAATTCCCGTCGCGACACCGGATTGCGGAACAGACCGAGGAAGCGGCCGACAAGGTTCGGCTTGGCCGAATCCGAGCCGTTGCGCACCGTGTGCCAAAGGCCCACCAACCAGAGATTCAGTATCAATTCCGCGGCGACGCCGGCGAAAATACCGATGAGCAGATCCGTCGTCACCGTCACGAGCACAGTGGTCGCGAAGACGACGAACTGCTCCGTCCCTACCCGGGCGGCATTGAGCCAAACCGCGGGCCTACACAGTTTGTAGCCGATGAACACCAAGACGGCGGCCAACACCGTCAAAGGGACCAGGTTGATCAGGTCGGTGCACAGCAGCACGAACACCAGCAGGAAACAGGCGTTGTAGAAGTTGGCCCACTGGGTGCGGCCGCCGCCCATGATATTGGCCGTGCTCTTGACCATGCCGGGGATGATGGTCAAGCCACCGAGCGCGCTGGATGCGACGTTAGACGCGCCCATGGCCAGCAGGGTCCGATCCGGGTCGGAACGGCGACGAAACGGGTCGATCTTGTCCACTGCCGCGATCGTCGCCAGGGACTCGGTCCCGTCG
Organism: Mycobacterium sp. pW045; assembly: GCF_041287085.1. NCBI lineage: Bacteria > Bacillati > Actinomycetota > Actinomycetes > Mycobacteriales > Mycobacteriaceae > Mycobacterium > Mycobacterium sp. pW045. The sequence goes on from NZ_JBGGKU010000004.1 coordinate 70,809, forward strand.
ATCAAGACCAGGGTGACGACCAGATAGACCAGCGGCAGCCATAGTTCGGGATGGGCGAACGCCGTTCCGAACTCGGGTAGGACCACCCCGTCCATGAGCGAACCTGGGACGTTGATCAGGTAGTGCTCGTCCAGCTTCAGGATGAATACGCTGGCGAGCGTGCCGGCGACGAACACCCAGACCGGTGGCGGCATGACCTTCAGCAGCCGCCCAGAAATCGCCGTCAGCACGAAAAGTCCCGCCAGGCAGCCGACCCCCAGGCCGAAGACCGCAGGGTTCATCGACCCGACACGGCTGGGCACTTCGCCCAGGATCGCCCAGAATTCGCGGGCCTCGAATGTGACACCCAGGAACAGCGGGATCTGCTTGGCGATGATCATCAGGCCGATCGCGCACAACATGCCCTGAATGGCCGCGGCCGGGAAGATGGCGCTCAAGCGGGCCACCTTCAACCTGGCAAGGATCACCTGCACCACGCCCGCAAGGGCGATGGCTACCAGAACCAGGGGGTAACCCACCGCAAGCAACTCGGATTCCGAGGCGTCGTCGCCCAGGCGGACCTCTCCCAGCATGATCATGCCGGCGAACAGGGCCGGCGCCAGTCCCGCCGCCGGGCCGCTGATGGTCACATACGAGCCGCCCAGGAACGGCAGGACAAAACCGGCGATGATCGCCGATACGATCCCGCAGATCGGCGGCGCGCCCGAGGTGATCGCGATTCCCATCGAGAACGGCAGCGAGATCATGGCCACCGTAAAACCCGACCGCAGATCGTAGCGCCAGTGCTTGAGACCGGCCACGCCATTGCGAGGCTTCTCGACCGGAACGGTCAGGCTCTGTTGCATGGATCAGGTCTCTCGGCAGCGGCTCAAAACGGTTGGGGTAAAGCGCTGCCGGAACTGGTGCAGCGTGAATCCGACTCAATGACAGGACGAGGCAGTTTGGGGCGGGACGAACACTCGCATGGTAGCCCTTCCCCCAGCGTCCGCCACTTCTACGCAGTCACCCTGACATCCGCGCTGCAAACGTGAACGCCGAATCGCCGGGCCGATACCGCGATGAATCTCGAACCGGGACGCGACGGCGTCGGCTCGATGGGCACCGGGTCATCACGGTGGCCGTTGCCGAATACACCGGTTGACATGCGCAGCTCCCGACTGTTGACGGTTGGCCAACGCGGGGTTATCAGCGGTCGGTGACGTTCGGGGCGGCCATTATCCCCCAGCTGGGGCTAAGACGGGGCACCATCGGCGCCTTCCCAGAGGCTTGGCAACTACCTTCACAGCAAACTAGCAGCTCTGACGTTTCAAGATCTCGGAATAGGGCAGAGGACGTCCCACCAGCCGTGTTTCTTCCGGCCACAGACCGCACAGCAAATGCCTAGCCCGCCACAGCAGCTTCAGGCAGCCCCACGGCGTAGTCTGACGCGGCTCCGGCCATCGACACGGGAGACGCCATGCTGCTTGAGTTCTGGCACAACTTCACCCACAACCTCTTCAAGCCCCTGCTGCTCTTCTTCTACATGGGTTTCCTGATCCCGGTACTCAAAGTCCAGTTCGAATTCCCCTATGTGCTCTACCAGGGCTTGACCTTGTACCTGCTGCTGGCAATCGGCTGGCGCGGCGGCCAGGAGCTCGCCACCATCGACGGGTCGAGCATCGGCAGTGTCCTCGGTTTCATCGTGGTGGGCTTCCTGACCAACCTGATCATCGGCTTCGTCGCCTACGGGATGCTGTCCCGGACGACTCGGATGCGACGTGTCGACCGGGCCACGGTGGCCGGCTACTACGGATCAGATTCGGCGGGCACGTTCGCCACCTGCCTGGGGGTACTGGCCGCATTGGACATCGCCTTCGACGCCTACATGCCGGTGATGCTGGCCATCATGGAGATCCCGGGCTGCATCGTGGCGCTGCTGCTGGTGGCGCGGTTGCGTGAGCGCGGCATGGACCCGCTGGGAAACATGCCCGACGAACCCGGGTACAACCCACAGGCCCGCCCCGAGTTGGTCACCGCCGCGCAGTTGAGCGCACCGCAACCCGTGACCGCACGCCAACTGGACGCCGAGGAGGAACTGCAGGTCTCACTGGAGAAGCGCGCGCATCCCGATCCGGCCGTTGCCGATCCGGTGCCGGCGGCGCCCGCACCGGTCAGCGCACCGCTGCTGCGTGAAGTACTGCTCAACCCGGGGCTGTACCTGCTCTTCGGCGGGATCATCATCGGCTTCATCAGCCGCCTGCAGGGCCCGGCGGTCATCGCAGACGCCGACCACGTGTTCGTAACGGCGTTCCAGGGCATCCTGGGCCTGTTCCTGCTCGAGATGGGGATGACAGCGTCGCGCAAACTCAAGGACCTGCGGGCCGCCGGCCGCGGGTTGATCGTGTTCGGGCTGTTGGCGCCGAATCTCTTTGCGACAGCAGGAATACTCATCATCCACACCTACGCGCAGCTCACCGGCACCCACTTTGAGATGGGCAGCTACGCGCTCTTCGCCGTGCTGTGCGGCGCGGCGTCGTATATCGCCGTCCCCGCGGTGCAACGAATCGCGATTCCTGAAGCCAGTCCGACGGTGCCGCTCGCGGCTTCGCTGGGACTGACGTTCTCCTACAACGTGACCATCGGCATTCCGCTGTACCTGCAGATCGCTCATGCCGTCAACAGCTGGCTGCCGCTCAGCTGATCGAGGCCGGTTCGGCCGGCAGCGATTCGTTACTTGACGCCGGCGAAATCTGCTGTGCAATCCGCCAGTACGTGACGCAAGCCACTTCTTCGACCCATTGTGGCCAACCCGCGGGCGTCAGCCCGCTTGCACTCCAAGGCTTTTACAGCTTCTCCACCGAAACTTGCCAGTTCAGCTGAGTATGTTCGCACGGTGACCCGCCGCGGTGCGCAGCACGGTGCGACGGTGGCTCCGAGCACGAGGAGATGTCAATGACGCCCGCCCACATCAGCGAATTCGATCCGGAGGACTGCGCGGCCTGGGAGAACGGCAATAGGGCCGTCGCCCGGCGCAACCTGATCTGGTCGACGGCGACCATGCACGTCGCCTTCTCCATCTGGTCACTGTGGTCGGTGGTCGTGCTGTTCATGCCGGAGTCGGTTTACGGCATAACGCCGGGCGACAAACTGCTGCTGGCGGCAGTCGCCACCCTGGTCGGTGCGGGTGCGCGGATTCCCTACGTGTCGGCCACCGCCAAGTTCGGCGGTCGCGACTGGGCGGTGTTCTCCTCGTTGATCCTGCTGATACCCACCGTCGGCACGCTGTTGTTGCTGGTCAACCCGGGTCAGCCATTGTGGATGTATCTGGTGTGCGCGGCCCTGACCGGGCTGGGCGGCGGAAACTACGCGGCGTCGCTGGCCAACGTGGACGCCTTCTATCCGCAACGCCTCAAAGGCGTCGCGCTCGGGCTGTGCGGCGGCATCGGCAACCTCGGGGTGGCCGCCATTCAGCTGGTCGGCCTGCTGGTGCTGGCCACCGCCGGCAACACCAAGCCGGAGCTCGTCTGCGCTGTCTATCTGGTGCTGCTCGCGCTGGTAGGCATCGGTGCGGCCCTGCGGATGGACAATCTCGACCACGGCGCCGAAGAGGTGGGCAGTATCCGGTCGATCCTGTCGGTCCCCGACAGCTGGGTCATCTCGGCGCTGTACTGCGCGGCTTTCGGCTCGTTCATCGGCTTCGCCTTCGCGTTCGCCCAAGTGCTGCATGTCACGTTCGAGGAGATCGGCCACAGTCCCGCCGAGGCCTCGCTGTACGCCGCCCGGATCGCCTTCCTGGGACCGCTGTTGGGCGCCTTGTCCCGTATCTACGGTGGCCGGGTGGCCGACCGGCGGGGCGGCGGACGGGTCACCTTCGTCGTCTTCATCGGAATGTTGTTGGCCGCAACGGTATTGGCGATCACCAGCACCATCGACGACCGCACCCCGGGTTCGGTGACCTCCTCCACGATCATGCTCTACATCACCGCATTCATGGTGCTGTTCATCCTGGCCGGGATGGGCAACGGATCGGTGCTGAAGATGATCCCGTCGATCTTCGAGGCCCGCAGCCGGTCACTGGAGCGCACCGAAACCGAACGTCGGCACTGGGCGCGTTCGCATTCCGGCGCTTTGATCGGCTTCGCCACGGCGGTCGGCGCGCTCGGCGGGGTGGCCATCAATCTGACGTTGCGACAGGCCTACGCGAGCACGGGCAGCGAAACGCCCGCCTTCTGGATCTTTCTCGCAGCGTATTGTGCGGCAGCCGCATTGACCTGGGTGCGGTATGTCCGTCGCCCGCCCCGGATGCCGGCCGCGACCACCGCCGCGTCCCCTCGTGACACCGAAACGGTGTCGGCGTGACCGAGATCGCGGTCCGACCCGGGGCAACGGTTTGGAAATCGGCCGGTAACACAGGTGAAATCCGCTGCCGTTAAACCTTATACATGAACACCGTTCAGGCGGCCGGTCACCTCATCGAGATTGCGGACGACCGGGTCTTCGTCGACGGGATGGTCAAGCCGGTGTCTCCTGCCGGCCTGGCCACCCTGCGGGTGCTGGCGCACCAGCCTGGTGCCGTCGTGGCTCGCGACACGTTGCTGCAAGCACTGCCCGGGCAGGGAAGCAACACGCACGCGGTGGACACCGCGGTGCTTCGGCTGCGAACCGCGTTGGGCGACAGCCAGATCGTTGCCACAGTTGTCAAGCGCGGCTACCGGCTCGCGGTCGACCAGCAGTCGGGGGCCGCATGATCCCGATCCTGGTGGCACACGGAACCCGCCGGCCCGAGGGTGTGGTGATGATCAGCGAGCTTGCCGAACGGGTCGGCGCGCTACTGGCCCGGCCGGTGCGGGTGGCGTTCGTCGACGTGCTCGGACCCACGCCGGGTGAGCTCCTTTCCGCTGAAGCCGCGACCGGCCGCCCGGCAGTCGTCGTCCCGGCCTTTCTGGCCCGCGGTTACCACGTCGGTGTTGACGTGCCTACGCATGTCCTGGCCAGTGGGCACCCGGATGTGACGCTGACGCCCGCGCTGGGACCGGATCCCCGGGTTGCCGCAGTGGTCGCCTCGCTGCTGGTCGAATCGGGGTGGCGGGCCGGGGATGCGGTGATCCTGGCGGCGGCCGGTTCATCGGACCCGATGGCGCGCGCCGACCTGGTCCAGGCCGCTCGAATGCTGTCGCGGTTGCTCGGCTCGCCCGTCGAGACGGCGTTCGCCGCCATCGGCGGCCCCACCGTGACCGACGCAGTCGCCACGGCGCGCCGCCGGGGAGCGACCCGAGTGGTGGTCGCTTCTTATCTGTTGGCGGACGGGCTGTTTCAGCGGCGACTGCACGACGCCGGTGCGGACCTGGTGACCGAACCGCTGGGCGCCCACCCCGGTGTCGCCAGGATCGTAGCTGATCGATTCATCACCGCCCTGACCCCGATCGCGGTGGGATCAGGGCGTTTCGGCGACAGCCGGTAGCAACGTTCGCATTCGCCGGGAGGCTGCCCGAGTGACCGCGATGGGTGCGATCGGGCCACTGAACCTGTCGCCGACCGTCGCGAGCAATGGCGTCTCACACCCGAACGACGGGGCCGTGAGCAGAAGTTCACCGGGGGGACATGCGGTGCAGCTTTCCGGTAACGAAACGTTCCTACGTTATCCACATGGCTCGTTCACACCTCCTCACTGACTGGGATCCCGAAGACACCGTGGCCTGGGCGGCCGGAAACGACAAGATCGCCCGCCGCAACCTGATCTGGTCGACGGTCGCCGAACACGTCGGCTTCTCGATCTGGTCCATCTGGTCGGTGATGGTGCTGTTCATGCCCGAATCGGTGTACGGCTTCACCGCCGGTGACAAGTTCCTGCTGGCGGCCACCGCGACCCTGGCCGGCGGTGCATTGCGTATCCCCTACTCGCTGGCGACCGCGACATTCGGCGGCCGCAACTGGACGGTCTTCTCCGCGCTCGTGCTGTTGATCCCGACGGTGGCGATGACGGCGCTGCTGGCGCACCCGGGACTGCCGCTGTGGCCTTATCTGATGTGCGCTGCCCTGACCGGCCTCGGTGGCGGTAATTTCGCCGCCTCGATGACCAATGTGAATGCCTTCTACCCGAACCGGCTCAAGGGCTGGGCGCTGGCGGTCAACGCCGGCGGAGGCAACCTGGGCGTGCCGCTGATCCAGTTGATCGGGTTGGTCGTGCTGGCCACCGCGGGCAACCGGCAGCCGTACTGGGTATGCGCGGTCTATCTGGTGTTCCTGGCGGTGACCGGGATCTGCGCGGCGTTGTTCATGGACAACCTGGACAACCACAAGGTCGACCTGTCCACGATGCGCTCGATCCTGCCGGAGGTCGACACCTGGATCATCGCCCTGCTCTACATCGGTACCTTCGGCTCATTCATCGGCTTCTCGTTCGCCTTCGGCCAGGTTCTTCAGATCAGCTTCATGGGCAGCGGTCAGAGCCCCTCGCAGGCCTCGCTGCACGCCGCTCAAATCGCATTTCTGGGACCGCTTTTGGGGTCGCTGGCCCGGATATTCGGGGGCCGGATAGCCGACCGGCTCGGCGGTGGCCGGGTCACGCTGGCGGCATTCGGTGGCATGTTCGCGGCCGCGGGACTGCTCGTCGGTGTCAGCGCCCTGGCCGATCATCAGGGCGGTCCGACCACCACCGCCACCATGGTGGGCTACGGCATCGGCTTCGTGGCGTTGTTCATCGTCTCCGGCATCGGCAACGGCTCGGTCTACAAGATGATCCCGTCGGTCTTCGAAGCCCGCAGTCATACCCTGGGGCTCAGTGAGGGCGAACGGCGGCAGTGGTCGCGAGCCATGTCGGGGGCGTTGATCGGCTTCGCCGGGGCGATCGGGGCGTTCGGCGGAGTCGCGATCAACCTGGCGCTGCGGCAGTCATATCTGTCCAGTGGTTCGGCCACGACGGCGTTCTGGATCTTCTTGACCGGCTACGTCGGCGCCGCCGGGATCACCTGGTTCAGATACGTGCGGAGCCCGCTCCTCACCGCGCAACCCGCCCGGACCGCCCTGGCCCCGGCCTGAGGTGGCCGCCACCGCGACGGTACCGACCCGGGCCGGCGCGTGCCCGGAGCGGCGACCGCATTCCGGCGCTGCGGGGACTGTCAGATGACCCGGCCGGACCGCGCGGCGCTGAGCGGCTACCGGGTCGCGGTGACCTCGTCGCGTCGCGCCGACGAGCTCTGCACCCTGCTTCGGCGACATGGGGCCACCGTCTGTGCCGCACCGGCGATCGACATGGTCGATCTCACCGATGACGACGAATTACACCGGCGTACCGAGGAACTGATCGCGCAACCACCCGACATTCTGGTGGTGACGACCGCGATCGGTTTCCGCGGCTGGATCGCTGCCGCCGAGGGGTGGGGACTGGCAGACGAACTCATCGAGGCGTTGCACACCGCCCGGATCGTCGCTCGTGGACCGAAGGCGGTGGGCGCACTGCGCGCGGCGGACCTGCCCGAGGAGTGGTCGCCGGAATCCGAATCTTCGGCCGCGATGCTCGGCTACCTGCGGGCCGCGGGTGTCGGCGGCTGCCGCATCGCGGTCCAGCTGCACGGCACCAGCGGCGGCTGGGATCCGGCCCCCGAGCTACTCGACCGACTCCGTGGTGCGGGAGCCGAAGTGACGCCCATTCGGGTCTACCGGTGGCGGGCGGCCCGGCCCGGTGGCGAGTTCGACCAGCTGACGACCGAGATCGCCCAACGGCAGTTCGACGCCGTCAGCTTCACCTCGGCCGCGGCGGTGATGGCCACGCTCACCCGCGCCGTCGAGCTCGGCATCTCCGATGAGCTGCTCGGCGCGCTGCGGTCGGAAGTACATGCGATGTGCGTGGGTCCGCTGACAGCCCGGCCGCTGACGCAACTCGGTGTCCCCACGTCGTCACCGCCGCGAATGCGGCTGGGGGCGTTGGCTCGCCACATCGTGGACCAGCTTCCCCGGTTGCGCTCCCGCGCCGTGTACGCCGCCGGTCACCGGATCGAGGTTCGCAGCAGTTGCGTGATGGTCGACGGGGTGGCCAAGTCGGTGTCACCCGCCGGGATGGCGACGCTGCGCGCGTTGGCTCGTCATCCCGGCAAGGTGGTGTCCCGTGATGACCTGCTCGACGCCCTGCCGGGCAACGGCCGCAGCACGCACGCAGTGGAGACGGCGGTGCTGCGGCTACGAAATACACTGGGCGACAAGAACATCATCGCCACTGTCGTGAAGCGTGGCTACCGGCTGGCGGTCGACCAGGCGAGCGGTTAAGCGACGGCCCGCTCAGACCCGGTCAGGCCGATCTGCACGTAGCCATCCACGACCCGCGTCGGGTACACCCGCACCGAGATGCGGGGGTCGTCCAGGCAACTGCCGTCGTCGAAGGCGAACGCCTGCTTCTTCAGCGGCGAAATGACCGAGAGCCGGCCGCCGCGGTCACCCACGATGCCCCGCGACAGCACAGCCGCCCGGAAGAACGGGTCGACATTGCAGATCGCGTGCACCGAGCCGTCGTCGAGCCGGAACAGCGCGGCCTGCTTGCCGTTGTCGAGCAGCACGCCCACGCCGAGGCCGGGGATGAGCTGGTCGTACCGGCATGCGGTGGTCCATGTCGAGATGGTGGTGGTGATCATGATTCCTCCTCAGTGCGCAGTACCGGGATCGGCAAGGGAACTTTGCGGCCGTCGCGCTCGGTGAACGCGACGGTGGGGTCTTCGGCGTCGGGGGCGTTGACGAACGACACGAACCGCGACAGCTTCTCCGGGTCGTCGAGCACCCCCTTCCATTCGTCGGTGTAGTTGTCGACGTGGCGGGCCATCGCCGCCTCGAACTCCTCGGCCAGCCCGAGTGAGTCCTCGCAGACCACCTCGCGGATGTGGTCGAGCCCGCCTTCGATCGACTCGACCCAGGGCGCGGTGCGCTGCAGCCGATCCGCTGTGCGGATGTAGAACATCAAGAACCGGTCGATGTAACGGAACACCGTCTCGGTGTCGAGGTCGGCGGCGAGCAGCTGGGCGTGCTTGGGCGACATCCCCCCGTTGCCGCCGACGTAGAGGTTCCAGCCCACCTCAGTGGCGATCACGCCGACGTCCTTGCCCCGCGCCTCGGCGCATTCGCGCGCGCAGCCGGACACACCCATCTTGATCTTGTGCGGCGCACGTAGCCCCCGATAGCGCAGTTCCAGATCGACGGCCATCTTCACGGAGTCCTGTTGCCCGTAGCGGCACCAGTCACTGCCCACGCAGCTCTTCACGGTGCGCAGCGACTTGCCGTATGCCTGACCGGATTCCATGCCGGCATCGACCAGCTTGCGCCAGATGGCCGGCAGCTGATCCACTCGGGCGCCGAACATGTCGATCCGCTGACCGCCGGTGATCTTGGTGTAGAGCCCGAACTCCTGCGCGATCTGACCGATCAGGATCAGGTGCTCGGGCTTGATCTCACCGCCGGGCACCCGGGGAACCACCGAGTAGCTGCCGTTGCGCTGAATGTTGGCCAGGAAGTGGTCATTGGAGTCCTGCAGTGCCGCCTGCTCGCCCTCCAGGATGTGCTCGGAACCGGTGGACGCCAGGATGGAGGCGACGGTCGGTTTGCAGATGTCGCAACCGTGGCCGGTCCCGAAGCGCTGCAGCAGTTCGGAGAAGGTGCGGATCCCGGTGACCTGAACGATCTGGAAGAGTTCGGCGCGCGACTGGGCGAAATGCTCGCACAGCGCCTTCGACTGCTCCACACCCTCGGCGACCAGCAACTCCTTGAGCAGCGGAATGCAGGAGCCGCACGAGGTGCCGGCCTTGGTGCGGTCCTTCAATGCCTGCACGTCGCAGCAGCCGTCAGCGATCGCATCGCACAGCTGGGTCTTGGTGACGTTGTTGCAGGAACAGATCTGCGCCGCCCCGGGCAGCGCACCGATCCCCAACGACGTCTTACCCTCGCCGCCGGAACCCGACGGCGCGATCAGGTCCAGCGGATCGCCGGGCAATTCGGCGCCGACCATGGGGCGCAGCACGCCGTAGGACGTGGCGTCTCCGACGAGAATGCCGCCGAGCAGAGTCTTGGCGTCGTCGGAGAGCACCAGCTTGGCGTAGGTGCGCTTCACCGGGTCGTTGACCACTATTGACAGCGAGTTCTCGGTCGTGCCCATCGCATCGCCGAAGCTGGCCACGTCGACACCGAGCAGCTTGAGCTTGGTGGACATGTCGGCCTCGCCGAATTCCGCCATACCGTCCAGCAGTCGGTCGGCGACCACTTCGGCGCTGGTGTAGCCGGGGCCGACCAGGCCGTAGCAGACGCCCTCGATGGCGGCGACCTCACCGATCGCGTAGACATCGGCGTCGCTGGTCATACAGGAGATGTCCGTGAGCACGCCGCCGCGCTCGGCGATCGACAGACCGGCCTCGCGGGCCAGCTCGTCGCGCGGGCGGACCCCGGCGGCGAAGATCACCAATCCGGCCTCGATCACGGTGTCGTCGGAGAGCCGCACCATCAACGTGGGCGACCGGTGCTCGTGGGTGCGGCGTTCGATGGCCTGCGTGCCGACCCCGACATGGACGGCGATGCCCAGATCGGAGATCATCCGGACCAGCAACGAGCCGCCGGCGTCGTCGAGCTGCTGCGGCATCAACCGGGGCGCCATCTCGATGATGTGCGGTTCGATCCCGGATGCCCGCAGGGCATTGGCCGCCTCAAGGCCCAGCAGTCCGCCGCCGATCACCACACCGGCGCGGGTGCCGCCAGCCTCCAATATGCATTCGATGTCGGCGCGAATACCGTCGAGGTCGTCCAGGGTGCGGTAGACGTGGCAGCCCGGCAGATCATGGCCGGGCACCGGCGGCACGAAGGCCCGCGATCCGGTCGCCAGCACCAGGGTGTCGTAGCGGTAGCTGTCGCCGTTGGCGGTCTGCACCGTCTTGGCGCCGCGATCGATCTCGGTGACCCGGGATTTGAGCAGCAACCGGACCTGCTCGTCGCCGGCGTAGTCGTTGCCCGGCAGCGCCAGCCGGGAACGGTCCCAACCGTCGGTGTACGACGTCAGCCCGACCCGGTCATAGGCCGGGTCGGACTCCTCGGCGAGCACGGTGACGCGCCAGCTTCCACTGCCGGCCCGACTGCGCAGCGCCTCCACGAACCGGTGGCCGACCATGCCGTGGCCGACCACGACGAGGTCCCGGACAGCGCGGGGCGTTTCGATCGGGGCCATGCGCTGAGATTAGGAAGGCGATATTGCAGCAGTATCGCCATGCGTTACAACCGTGTGACGGTGTGCTCACGTGGCTGTGAGGCTGTTCACCGGGTCAATGCACCGCGGGTTTGTTCACTGTCGGCGAACGCGGAACTTTAGCGTGGTCGACTCAAGTTCTACTCGATGACGGGCCGGTACCGACCGGCGCGGCAGCAACCCAAGAAAGACCATGAAAGGTAGTGACACCGATGAGCACCTTGACTCTGTGGCCCCGCCCGTTCGACACCGACCGGTGGGTACGCGACTTCTTCGGCCCGGCCACGGCCAACGACTGGCGGGCGCCCGCCGCCGGCTTCCGGCCCGCCGCGGAAATCACCAAGGACGGCGACGACGCTGTGGTCCGCCTGGAGCTCCCCGGCATTGACGTGGAGAAGGACGTGACCGTCGAACTCGACGGCGGCCGTCTGGTCATCCGCGGCGAGCGTCGGGACGAGCACACCGAGACCGACCCCGGCAACGACCACCGCACGTTGCGAGAGGTGCGCTACGGCGCCTTCCGCCGGTCGTTCGCGGTACCGGGGCACGTCACCGGCGACGACGTCTCGGCGTCCTACGACGCCGGCGTGCTGAGCGTCCGGGTATCCGGCGTCCACGCGGGCGCCCAGCCGCAGCGGATCGCCATCACCAAGTAGGCCGTAGCCGCCAAGGCTGCCCGGAAACCCCCCGCACGCAGCAGGTGTGGGGGGTTTTCCGGTGCCCGACATTCGCCGCGCCAACGTGATCTGTCTCACGTCCGGTTCCCGATGTGGCTAGCATCGGGTGAACGTACTGTGATCCGTAGCACCCGAGGAGGAACCGGTGTCGAGCACTAGCGAACTCGCCGAACTGCACGCCCTGATTGGCGACCTGCGGCGCTGCGTGCTGGGACTGAAGACCCGGTTCGGCGACATCCCCGGGATGCGCCGCATCGAGATGGACGCCGAGCGCATCCTCGCCGATGTTCAGCTCCTCGAGTCCGACGCCGGGGAACTCGACCTGCAACGCTGGGCTGCCGAGCGTGCCCAGGAGAAGATCGCGATCCCCGACACCGAGTACGACAGCGAATTCTGGCGTGACGTCGACGACGAAGGCGTCGGCGGCCAGGGCAGGTACTGACCCCCATCGGGTGCTGCTTGTATAAGGGGCGCCCTCCGACGAAATCCAGCCGAAGGGAACCCCCCAGATGAGCGCACCCGCCGTGAACCGTCCTGGCACCGGCGTCTTCTCGGCGACTCGCGCACGGATCGCGGATCGCACCCTGCGCACCGACCGGTGGTGGTTATCGCCGCTGCGGGTCAACGTCTTCCTCAGCGCGTGGGTTCTCTACGCAACAGTCCGGGCGTTCTGGGGCAGCGGCTACTGGGTCGACAAATATCACTATCTGACACCGTTCTACTCACCGTGTATCAGCGCATCCTGCGTGGAGGGCTCCAGCCACCTGGGCGTCTGGCTGCCGGAGTTCCCCCGGTGGATTCCGCTGGGCGCGTTGGTTCTGCCGTTTCTGCTGGCGTTCCGGCTGACCTGCTACTACTACCGCAAGGCCTACTACCGCGCCTACTGGCTCTCGCCGGCAGGATGTGCGGTGCCCGAACCGCGCGCCGGCTACACCGGGGAGACCCGGTTCCCGCTGATCATCCAAAACAGCCACCGCTACTTCTTTTACGCCGCACTGGCCATCACGATGCTGAACACCTATGACGCGATCACCGCGTTCTACTCCGCGGACGCCAACGGCGGCGCCGGTGGTTTCGGGTTCGGCCTGGGCAACATCGTGCTCTGCGTCAACGTGGCAATGCTGTGGGCCTACACCGGCGGTTGTCACTCCTGCCGGCACGTCATGGGTGGCCGGCTCACCCACTTCTCCAAAAACCCGGTGCGCTACTGGCTTTGGTCGAAGATCAGCTGGTTCAACGGCCGGCACATGCAGTTCGCCTGGATCACTCTGGGCACGCTGGCGTTCACCGACTTCTATGTCTGGATGGTGGCCAGCGGCGTCTTCACCGATATCCGGTTCATCGGCTGACGAAGCCTCATTTCACACGAAGAGTAAGCGAGAATTCATGGTTGAAGTCGAACGGCACTCCTACGACGTGGTCGTGATCGGTGCCGGCGGCGCCGGTCTGCGCGCGGTCATCGAAGCCCGCCAGCAGGGCCTCAGCGTGGCGGTGGTGTGCAAGTCGCTGTTCGGCAAGGCGCACACTGTGATGGCCGAGGGCGGCGCCGCCGCATCGATGGGCAACGTCAATGAGAAAGACAACTGGCAGGTGCACTTCGGCGACACCATGCGCGGCGGCAAGTTCCTCAACAACTGGCGGATGGCCGAACTGCATGCCCGCGAGGCGCCGGAGCGGGTCTGGGAGTTGGAGACCTACGGCGCCTTGTTCGACCGCACCAAAGACGGGAAGATCAACCAACGCAACTTCGGTGGCCACACCTATCCGCGACTGGCGCACGTCGGCGACCGCACTGGCCTGGAGATGATCCGCACGCTGCAGCAGAAGGTCGTCTCGCTGCAGCAAGACGATCACGCCGAGTTCGGCGACTACGAGGCGAAGATCAAGGTCTTCCACGAGTGCACGATCACTGAATTGCTCAAAGACGATGCCACCGGGGCGATTTCGGGTGCCTTCGGCTACTGGCGCGAATCCGGCCAGTTCATCGTGTTCGAGTCGCCCGCGGTGGTGCTGGCCACCGGCGGGATCGGCAAGTCGTTCAAGGTGACCTCGAACTCCTGGGAATACACCGGCGACGGACACGCGCTGGCGCTACGCGCCGGCGCGACGTTGATCAATATGGAATTCGTGCAGTTCCATCCGACCGGGATGGTGTGGCCGCCCAGTGTGAAGGGGATCCTGGTCACCGAGGGTGTGCGCGGCGACGGCGGGGTGCTCAAGAACGCGCAAGGGTCGCGGTTCATGTTCGACTACATCCCGCCGGTCTTCAAAGGCCAGTACGCCGAGACCGAGCAAGAAGCCGACCAGTGGCTCAAAGACAACGACTCGGCCCGCCGCACCCCCGACCTGCTGCCGCGCGACGAGGTGGCCCGCGCCATCAACTCCGAGGTCAAGGCCGGACGGGGTTCGCCCCACGGCGGAGTGTTCCTCGACATCGCCTCCCGGCTCAAGCCGGAGGAGATCAAACGCCGACTGCCCTCGATGTACCACCAGTTCATGCAGCTTGCCGAGGTCGACATCACCAAGGACGCCATGGAGGTGGGTCCCACCTGCCACTACGTGATGGGCGGTATCGAGGTCGACCCGGACACTGCGGCTGCGGCGGTCCCGGGGCTGTTCGCCGCCGGTGAATGCGCCGGCGGGATGCACGGGTCCAACCGGCTGGGCGGCAACTCGCTGTCGGATCTGTTGGTCTTCGGCCGCCGCGCCGGTCTGGGCGCCGCGGAGTACGTGCGGGGGCTGGCCAGTCGGCCGGCCGTGGCACCGGCGGCGTTGGAGACCGCGGCGAAGCTGGCGCTGGCACCGCTCGACCGGCCGGGCGGCGGCGCGGGCGAGAATCCATACACGCTGCACGCCGATCTCCAGCAGTCGATGAACGACCTGGTCGGCATCATCCGCAACGCCGGCGAGCTGGAACAGGCGCTGGCCCGGCTCGAGGAGTTCAAGACCCGGTTCGCGGCCGTGGCCGTCGAGGGCGGTCGGCATTACAACCCGGGCTGGCATCTGGCCGTCGACCTGCGCAACATGCTGCTCGTCAGCGAGTGTGTGGCCAAGGCCGCGCTGCAGCGCACCGAGAGCCGCGGCGGACACACCCGAGACGACCACCCTGGCATGGACTCGAATTGGCGCAAGACCCTGCTGGTCTGCCGGGTCGCCGACGACAGCGAGGTGCCCGACATCACGATCACCCCGGAGGCGCAGACCGGGATGCGCCAGGACCTGCTGGAACTGTTCGAGATTTCCGAGTTGGAGAAGTACTACACCGACGAAGAGCTGGCGCAACACCCGGGACGGAGAGCCTAATGACACATATCGCCCAGCTACGGGTATGGCGCGGCGACATCGACGGCGGTGGGCTGCAGGACTTCGAGGTCGAGGTCAACGAGGGTGAAGTGGTCCTCGACGTCATCCATCGGTTGCAGGCAACCCAGACACCCGACCTGGCGGTGCGCTGGAACTGCAAGGCCGGCAAGTGCGGCTCGTGCTCGGCCGAGATCAACGGCTTCCCCCGATTGTTGTGCATGACGCGGATGTCGATGTTCAAGCCGGACGAGACCATCACGGTGACGCCGGTGCGGACCTTCCCGGTGATTCGCGACCTGGTCACCGACGTCTCCTTCAACTACGAGAAGGCCCGCGAGATGCCGTCCTTCAAGCCACCGGCGGATCTCAAACCCGGCGAGTACCGGATGCAGCAGGTCGACGTCGAGCGGTCCCAAGAGTTCCGCAAGTGCATCGAATGCTTCCTGTGCCAGAACGTCTGCCACGTCATCCGGGACCACGAGGACAACAAGCCGAACTTCGCCGGCCCGCGGATGTTCATCCGGCTGGCCGAGCTGGAGATGCACCCCCTGGACACCGCCGACCGGCGTCAGTTGGCTCAGGATGAGGCCGGTCTCGGATTGTGCAACATCACCAAGTGCTGCACCGAGGTCTGCCCGGAACACATCACGATCACCGACAACGCCATCATCCCGATGAAGGAGCGGGTGGCCGGAGATCGCTACGACCCGATCGTCTGGCTCGGCCGAAAGATCTTCCGCCGCAAGTCTGACTGACCCGCGAAGACCATCCTGGGCCGGCTGTGACTATTGCGGGATCGCAGCCAAACCACCCTCGCGTCGCAGCGTCGCAATGAATTCGTCGGCGATGCCCGGTGCCGCGGCGATGATGACATCGCCGCCGTCGGGCTCCGGTCCCGGCAACACCACCCGGGCACCCGCCTCGGCCGCGATCAGCGATCCCGCCGCGTGGTCCCACAGCTTGATTCCGTGTTCGTAATACACGTCCAGCCGTCCCGCGGCCACCATGCACAGATCCAGCGCCGCCGACCCGATCCGCCGTACATCACGGACCACCGGCAGCAGCCGGGCCAGTAGCGCGGCCTGCGCCGCCCGACGGCCGGGCGAATACCCGAAGCCGGTGCCCAGCAGGGCCAGCGACAGCTCGGTGACGTCGGTGCAGCGCAGCACCGTCGTGCTCTGCCGGTCCCTGACGTGGGCGCCCAGCCCCAGACCGGCCGAGTAGAGCCGGTCACCGACCACGTCCGCGACCGCACCGGCCATCGACACCCCGCCGACCTGCGCCGCCACCGAGACCGCATAGGCCGGTACGCCGTACATGAAGTTGACCGTGCCGTCGATCGGGTCGACCACCCAGGTGACGGCATCGGGTTCGCGGCCGGACACATCGCCGGAACCGCCGCCTTCCTCACCCAACACCGCATCACCGGGTCGCAGCCGGGCCAGCCGGTCCCGGATGAACCGCTCGGTCTCGGTGTCGACCACCGTCACCGGATCGGTCGGACTGCTTTTCGTCTGCACCAGGGCGGCGGGAGCCGATTCGGCGGCTGCGGCGCCGAACACCTCGGCGCGGCGTCGGCGCACGAAGTCAGCCGCCTCCGCCACCAGGGTCTCCGCCGTGGACCGCAACCGTCCCGGGTCGTCATGCAGCGTCGCCATCTGCCCATAGCAACACATCTGCGGTGGCCATCGCACCTCCGGCGATGCCGCACCGCAGCGGGAATCAGCCACCGAGCCGCCGGAAACCGCTGCGGTGAAACACGATCGGCGTGATCTCGGGATCGACCGTCACGTCGCATACCCGCAGCACCACGATGGTGTGGTCGCCGGCGGGCACCAATTGCTCGACCGAGCTGCCCAGCCACACCCCGGTGCCCTTGATGAAGACCGCGCCTTCGTTGGTCACCGTCTCCAGCCCGGCGAACCGGTCGCCGGTCTTGGCGGCCAGCGTGCGTGCCGCGATGTCGTGCGCCTCACCCAGCACGCTGATGCCCAGCCGCGGCGAGTCCTTGAGTTTCGGCCACGTCGTCGAGGTGTTCTGCACGCAGAACGACACCAGCGGCGGCTCGAGCGACACCGGCACGAAGGTGCTGGCGGCCAACCCGACCCGGATGCCGTCGACCTCGGCCGCGACAGCCACCACGCCGGACGGGAAATGGCCGAACGCCTCCCGTAACGACGACGGCGTCAGATTGCTCGCAGAACTCACGTGGGCACTCACCGGAACTCATTTACCTCGTCGGGTCTGGTCGCTGAAGAACCCTACCCGCCGCCTCCCCACCGTGGCGGATCGGCCGCGGCGGAGCAGGCCTGACCAGGTGAGACCAACTGGTTGGTTAGTTAGCTAAGAGGATGTAGCTCACACTGGCTTGCGCTGTGGTCCCCACGGGGTATATTTCAGGGCACGTTACTGGTGGGTAACTTAAGCCTGAGTACCCAACCACAGGTGGCATTCCATGAGGAGGAAGCTGTGAGCCACTACAAGAGCAATGTCCGTGACCAGGTGTTCAACCTGTTCGAGGTCTTCGGCCTGGACCAGGTCTTCGGCCAGGGCGAATACGCCGACCTGGACGTCGACACCGCTACGGAGATGCTCGGCGAGATGGTCCGGCTGGCTGAGGGCCCGATTGCTGACTCCTTCGTCGACGGCGACCGCAACCCCCCGGTGTTCGACCCCGCCACCCACGCGGTGACGCTGCCCGAGTCGTTCAAGAAGTCGGTGCGCGCCACGCTTGAGGCCGGCTGGGACCGGGCCGGCATCGACGAGGCGCTCGGCGGCATGCCGATGCCCAAGGCACTGATGTGGGCGCTACACGAACACATCCTCGGCGCCAACCCGGCAGTGTGGATGTACGCCGGCGGTGCCGGCTTCGCCAACATCTTCTACCACGTGGCCACCGAAGAGCAGAAGAAGTGGGCCGTCATCGCCGCCGAGCGCGGCTGGGGCTCGACCATGGTGCTCACCGAGCCCGATGCCGGCTCGGATGTCGGCGCCGGCCGCACCAAGGCCGTCCAGCAGGAGGACGGCTCCTGGCACATCGACGGCGTGAAGCGGTTCATCACCTCGGCTGACTCCGACGACCTGTTCGAGAACATCTTCCACCTGGTGCTGGCCCGCCCCGAGGGCGCCAAGCCCGGCACCAAGGGCCTGTCGCTGTTCTTCGTGCCGAAGTTCCTGTTCGACTTCGAAACCGGTGAGCTCGGCGAGCGCAATGGCGTGTTCGTCACCAACGTCGAGCACAAGATGGGGCTGAAGGTCTCGGCCACCTGTGAGCTCACCTTCGGCCAGCACGGGGTGCCGGCCAAGGGCTGGCTGGTCGGCGAGGTGCACAACGGCATCGCGCAGATGTTCGACGTGATCGAGCAGGCCCGCATGATGGTCGGCACCAAAGCCATCGCCACACTGTCCACCGGCTACCTCAACGCACTGGAGTACGCCAAGGAGCGGGTGCAGGGCGCCGATCTGACCCAGATGACCGACAAGTCCGCGCCGCGGGTGACCATCACCCACCACCCGGACGTGCGCCGGTCGCTGATGACCCAGAAGGCCTACGCCGAGGGGCTGCGGGCGCTGTACCTCTACACCTCGACCTACCAGGACGCCGCCGTGGCCGAGAAGCTGCACGGCGTTGAGCCCGATCTCGCCGTCCGCATCAACGACCTGATGCTGCCGATCGTCAAGGGTGTCGGCTCCGAGCAGGCCTACGCCAAGCTCACCGAGAGTCTGCAGACGCTCGGCGGGTCGGGCTTCCTGCAGGACTACCCGATCGAGCAGTACATCCGTGACGCCAAGATCGACTCGTTGTATGAAGGCACCACGGCGATTCAGGCGCAGGACTTCTTCTTCCGCAAGATCATCCGGGACAAGGGCCAAGCCCTGGCACACGTCGCGGGCGAGATCGAGGCGTTCATCGCCAACGAGTCCGGCAACGGCCGGCTCAAGGCGGAGCGTGAGCTGCTGGCCACCGCGCTGGCCGATGTGCAGGGCATGGCCGCCACGCTGACCGGCTACCTGATGGCCGCGCAGGAGGACATCTCCAGCATCTACAAGGTGGGGCTGGGCTCGGTGCGCTTCCTGATGAGCGTCGGCGACCTGATGATCGGGTGGCTGCTGGCCCGCCAGGCCGCGGTGGCCGTCGAGAAGCTCGACGGCGGAGCCGAGGGCGCCGACCGGGCCTTCTACGAGGGCAAGATCGCGGTGGCATCGTTCTTCACCAAGAACTTCCTGCCTTTGCTGACCAGCACTCGCTCGGTGATCGACGCCATCGACAACGACATCATGGAGCTCGACGAAGCGGCGTTCTAGAACGCCACGACAACACAGGCCGCGCAGGTCCCCGAGGCGATCCCTCGGGGGCCTGTTGCATTGCAGCCGGGCCCAGCTACGGCTGACACTGATGGCGTGACCCGCAACGTCGTCGTCCTCGGCTACCCCGGCCTGGCGATACCGGGCCGCCGCGGCTTCGGCACCGCAGCAACCCTGCGCGGCACCGTGATCCGCCGGCTCGGCATCTCACCGGGCCCCTACCGCAGGACCTTCGCCTGAGAGGAACACCCATGCAGATCGCCATCGTGTTGTATCCCGGCTTCACGGCACTGGACTTCATCGGACCCTACGAGGTGTTGCGCTGGCTGCCCGATGCCCGGGTGCGGTTGCTGTGGCACGAGCCCGCGCCGATCACCGCCGACTCCGGCGTGCTCGTCGTCGGGGCCACCCATTCGTTCGACGAAACCCCCTCCCCCGACGTCATTCTGGTACCGGGCGGCATGACGACCACCGAACACGCCCGCGACCAGAAGCTGCTGGAGTGGGTGCGGCGAGCCCATTCCACGGCCACCTGGACGGCATCGGTGTGCTCCGGGTCGATCATCCTGGCGGCCGCCGGGCTGCTGGCCGGCAAGCGAGCGACCTCCCATTGGATGGCGCTGCCCGCCCTGAAGGCGTTCGGGGTCACCCCGGTCGCAGACGAACGCATCGTGCACTCCGGCGACATCGTCACCTGTGCGGGAGTCTCGGCCGGCATCGACCTCGGACTGTGGCTGGCCGGGCGGATCGGCGGCGAGCACCGCGCGAAGGTCATCCAGTTGTCGCTGGAATACGACCCGCAGCCGCCGTTCGACGCCGGGCACATGTCGAAGGCGTCGGCGAAGACCAAGGCCGCGGCGAGCGCGCTGATGGCCAAGGATCTGGCGACGCCGAGCCAGCTGAAAGCCGGAGCACTACTGCTGTGGGACCGAGCGATCGGCGCTCCCCGAAGCCGGCGCGGTTAGCCGCGATCAGTTGGCCGCCGCTGGATCCCCTCAGTCCAGCGGCGGGCCAAGACGCAGGTTGCTCCGCGATCCCGGTGCCAGACGCCCGCGCGGAGCGAACCGTGCTGCTGACTACCCGCGGGCACCCGGGCACAAACCTGGTGGTCGGCGGTCTGGTCGCCGCCGCGGGCGCTAGCCCTCCAGGATGGCGGCCACGCCCTGACCGCCCGCGGCGCAGATCGAGATCAGCGCCCGTACCGGCTTGTTCTTCGAGGCGCCCTTCCTCGCCGCCTTGGCCTCGGCGATCTGTTTGGCCGCCTGCGCCACGATCCGCCCGCCGGTGGCCGCGAACGGGTGCCCGGCTGCCAGCGACGAGCCGTTGACGTTGAGTTTGGCTCGGTCGATGGCGCCCAGCGCGGCGTCCAGTCCCAGTCGCTCCTTGCAGTATTCCTCCGACTCCCACGCCGCCAGGTGACACAGCACCGTCGAGGCGAATGCCTCATGGATCTCGTAGAAGTCGAAGTCCTGCAGGGTAAGACCGTTGCGGGCCAACAGCCGCGGCACCGCGTAGGTCGGCGCCATCAGCAGCCCGTCGGGGCCGGTGACGTAGTCCACGGCGGCCGTCTCGGAGTCGACGAAGTAGGCCAGCGGGGTCAGTTTGTGCGCGGCCGCCCACTCCTCGCTGGCCAGCAGCGCCACCGACGCGCCGTCGGTCAGCGGTGTGGAGTTGCCCGCGGTCATGGTGGCGTCGCCGGCTTTCGCGCCGAACACCGGCTTGAGGGTGGCCAGCTTCTCCGGGCTCGACTCGGGCCGCAGGTTGTTGTCGCGGTAGAGGCCCTGAAATGGGGTGACCAGGTCGTCGAAGAAGCCGCGATCGTAGGCGGCGGCCATGTTGCGGTGGCTGGCGGCGGCCAGCTGGTCCTGGTCGACCCGTTTGATCCCCATCTGCTTGGTGGTGATCGCCTGGTGTTCACCCATGGACAGCCCGGTGCGGTTCTCTTTGTTGGCTGGGATCTCTACCCCCAGGGTGGCCGGCAGCTTGCCGACCAGCTTGAGGCGCGCCATGTTCGACTTGGACCGGCGCAACGCCAGCAGGGTGCGGCGCAGTTCGTTGCCCACCTCCAGGGGCGCATCCGAGGTGGTGTCCACCCCGCCCGCGGCGGCTACCTCGTAGCGACCGGCGGCGATACCGTCGGCGGCGCAGATCGCCGCCTGCAGCCCGGTGCCGCAGGCTTGCTGCAGGTCGAAGGCGGGCGTGTAGGGCGACAGCGCCGAGCCGAGCACGCATTCCCGGATCAGGTTGAAGTCCCGGCTGTGTTTGAGCACGGCGCCGCCGATCACCGCGTCCAGCTTCTCGCCGGCCAGGCCGAACCGGTCGACCAGGCCACCGAGTGCCGCGGTGAACATGTCTTGGTTGGACGCGCTGGCGTAGGCGCCGTCCGAGCGTGCGAACGGGATGCGGTTGCCACCGAGGACGGCGACGCGACGTCGCGTGCCGGTGTCGGCGGGTGTGGGCTTAGCAGCAGATCCAGATGCCACGATCTCTCCGTCTGGTGGTCGGGCGCCCCGCACCGGCGGGACGATCGGGGTGATACTACCCAGTATTCTTACTCTGGAGTAAGTTCGTTGTCGACACCGTGGCCTGCACCAGGCACGTCCCCACATGGAAGGCAGCACGATGGCCCCTAAACTGGCCCCCAAACTCCCGACCGACCTGTTGTCCCAGATCCTGAACTCCGCCCCCGGATCGTTCCTGTCCAAACAACTGGGCGTTCCCCAGGCCGAGACGCTGCGCCGCTACCGGGTCGGCGAGCCGCCGCTGGCCGGGCCGCTGCTGATCGGCGGCGAAGGCCGGGTCGCCGAGCCGCTGCGCACCGCGCTGGCCGGCGACTACGAGGTGGTCGGCGACAACCTCGGTGGCCGCTGGGCCGACTCGTTCGGCGGGCTGGTCTTCGATGCCACCGGCATCACGTCACCGGCCGGGTTGACCGCGCTGCACGAGTTCTTCACCCCACTGCTGCGCAACGTGGGCCGCTGCGGCCGGCTCGTCGTGGTGGGCACCACGCCGGATGCGACCGGCAGCGTTGACGAGCGGATCGCCCAGCGCGCACTGGAAGGCTTCACCCGCTCGCTGGGCAAGGAGCTGCAGCGCGGCGCCACCGTGCAGCTGGTGTACCTGTCGGCGGACGCCAAGCCGGGCGCCACCGGCCTGGAATCGACGATGCGGTTCATCCTCTCGGCCCGCTCCGCTTACGTCGACGGGCAGGTGTTCTACGTCGGCGCCGACGACGCGACCGCCCCCGCCGACTGGGACCGCCCGCTGGAGGGCAAGGTGGCCATCATCACCGGCGCCGCGCGCGGTATCGGGGCCACCATCGCCGAGGTGTTCGCCCGCGACGGCGCCAAGGTGGTGGCGATCGACGTGCCGGGCGCGGCCGAAGCGCTGGAGAAGACGGCCAC
Organism: Mycobacterium sp. pW045; assembly: GCF_041287085.1. Lineage (NCBI taxonomy): Bacteria > Bacillati > Actinomycetota > Actinomycetes > Mycobacteriales > Mycobacteriaceae > Mycobacterium > Mycobacterium sp. pW045. The sequence goes on from NZ_JBGGKU010000004.1 coordinate 93,683, forward strand.
CCGGGTGGGCGGCACCGCGCTGGCCTTAGACGTCACCGCCGACGACGCGGTCGCGCAGATCGCCGCCCATCTCAAAGAGCACTATGACGGCAAGGCCGACATCTTGGTCAACAACGCCGGCATCACCCGCGACAAGCTGCTGGCCAACATGGATGACGCCCGCTGGAACGCGGTGCTGGCGGTCAACCTGCTTGCCCCGCAACGGCTTACCGAGGGTTTGGTGGGCAACGGCAGCATCGGCGAGGGCGGCCGGGTGATCGGCCTGTCGTCGATGGCCGGCATCGCCGGCAACCGTGGTCAGACGAACTATGCGGCCACCAAGGCCGGCATGATCGGGCTGACCGAGGCGCTGGCGCCGGAGTTGGCCGCCAAGGGAATCACCATCAACGCCGTCGCCCCCGGATTCATCGAAACCGAGATGACGGCAGCCATTCCGCTGGCCACCCGCGAGGTCGGCCGCCGGCTCAACTCGCTGTTCCAGGGCGGCCAGCCCGTCGACGTCGCCGAGCTGATCGGCTACTTCGCCAGCCCGGCCTCGAATGCGGTGACCGGCAACACGATCCGGGTCTGCGGCCAGGCCATGCTGGGGGCATGACATGACTCAACCAAGTGGTACCAAGAACATGTTGCGCGCGGTCGCCGGGGCGCTGCCATTCGTGCCACGCACCGGCACCGTGCCGGACCGCACGCTGCGGGTCGACGAGCTGGCCATCGACGCCGGCCACGTCGCCGAGTACGCTGCGGTCACCGGGCTGCGCTACGGCGATCAGGTGCCGCTGACCTACCCGTTCGCCCTGACGTTCCCGACGGTGATGGAGCTGGCGACCGCATTCGATTTCCCGTTCGCCGCAATGGGTTCGGTGCACACCGAGAACCGGATCGTCCAGCACCGCCCGATCGCGGTCACCGACACCGTCGGGGTCAGCGTGCACGCGGAGAACCTGCGCGAGCATCGCAAGGGTCTGCTGGTCGACATCGTCACCGACATCAACGTCGGCAACGACCCGGCCTGGCATCAGGTGACGACATTCCTGCACCAGCAGCGCACCAGCCTGTCCGACGAGCCGAAGCCGCCGCCGGCTAAACAGCCCAAGTTGGGACCGCCCAATGCGGTGCTGCGGGTCACGCCGGGCCGGATCCGGCGCTACGCCTCGGCCGGCGGTGACCACAACCCGATCCACACCAGTTCGATCGGCGCCAAGCTGTTCGGCTTCCCGACCGCGATCGCCCACGGGATGTTCTCCGCGGCAGCGGTGCTGGCCAACATCGAAGGCACGCTGCCCGACGCGGTGGAGTACCTGGTGAAGTTCGGCAAGCCGATGCTGCTGCCGGCCAGCCCGGGGTTGTATGTCGACCGGGTCGAGGGCGGCTGGGACCTGGCGCTGCGCAACGTCGCCAAGGGTTATCCGTATCTGACCGGTGCGGTGCGGGCGCTCTAGCTCAACTCCGGACACCGGCGGCCGCCAGCAGGTTGGCTTTGCTGACCTCCCAATGCGCGTTGATGAAGTCAAGACCCCACACCGGGATAGCGATCACCAGCCCACGGATGACTACCACCACGGTGTCCATATAGGCGGTCGCGTCAAAGCCGGGAGCGGGTGCCGGTAGCGCTTCGGCGGAGGCGACGGCTAGGCGAAAGATGTGTTGCTCCAACGATTTCACCGTCTCAGCGACATGCGGATCCATCCAGCAGGCAGCCCATAGCTGCGCTACCGAAAGCGCTTGCGGGCTGGTGAATTCGCGCCAGACCAGGTCGAGGAAACCAGCTAGGTCCAGCGTGGCGGCCGCGGTGGTCTCCTCGAAGTGGATGCGGGCCTGGTCCGCCAGTTCCAGCGCGAGCTGGGCGACCGCCGCGGTCACCAGCTCGTCGCGGGCCGGAAAGTGGTACATCACCGTGCTTTGCGACACGGCCGCCACGCCCGCGACCCGCCGAGTGGTCACCGCGGCGACCCCCGCGCAACGCAGCAGCTCGACGGCCGCACCGACCAGCGCGTTACGCGTGGCGGCACGTTGTTCGGCACGCGAAGCACGTTTCATTCGCATTCCCCTATTGCGTCAACAGTTCAATCACAGCTAATCTTACTGATCAGCTGAACAGCGAACACGGGTAGGGCCGCTATTCCTGCTGGTCAGGGTCGGTGTCCTTGCCGAGACACCTGGTAAGGGCAGCCAAGGGCTCTTCTTGCCTTCGGAGGTCGATATGGCCAGTCGGACTGCGCGTCCCTTCGGTGCCGTCCCGGCGGCGATCGCCGCGGCCGTCGCACTGGCCGTGTTGCCGGTGCTGCACCCGGTATCGGCCACCACCGGGACCAGAACCCTGCCGGCGCCGGCGAAGTTGCTGGACACCGAGTCGTGGATCATGGGCGGCAGCGGTATACCGATACCCCCGCAAAGCTATCTGGATTCCGTCAGCGAGCTCTTCATCAATCCCGCAGCCCCGTGGTTCGCCGGCCAGCCGCTGTTCCCGGTGGCTGCCATGAACGGCTTGTTCACCCCGGAGGGCCTGTATCCCAACAGCGGCGTCAAGAGCCTGGAGCTCGACACCTCGCTGGCGCAGGGCGTCAGCATCCTGCATCAGACCATCGACAAGGAGATCACCGCGGGCAACGATCTCGTCGTGCTGGGCGCCTCGCAGAGCGCCACCATTTCGACCATGGTGATGCGTGACCTGCTGGCGTTGCCGCCCCACCAACAGCCGACCGCCGACCAGTTGGCCTTCGTGCTGCTCGGGGATCCCAACAACCCCAACGGCGGCCTGTTCGAGCGGATGAACGTCTTCACCGAAGGCGGCTACCCGACCATCCCGAGCCTGGGCATCACCTTCAACGGCGCCACCCCAGCCGAAATACCCTGGCACACCGCAATTTACACCGGAGAATACGACGGCTACGCCGACTTCCCCCGCTATCCCATCAACCTGCTCGCCGACCTCAACGCCGTCCTGGGCATCGTGTATGTGCACACCACCTACCCGTCCATGACCCCCGAGCAACTCGCCTCCGCTATCGCACTGCCGGTTTCGGACGGCTACAACGGCAACACCGAATACTTCATGATTCCCACCGAGACGCTGCCGTTGCTTGCGCCACTGCAGTCGATTCCGGTGATCGGACAGCCGCTCTACGACCTGCTGGAACCCACGACACGGATCCTGGTGAACCTGGGCTACGGCAGCATCACCAACGGCTGGGATCCCGGCCCTGCCGATATCGCCACGCCGTACTCGCTGTTCCCGACCGACCTCGACTGGGGCGAGGTGCTCACGGCGCTGGGCAACGGCGCCCGGCAGGGCATCAACGACTTCATCAGCGATCTGTCGAACCTGTCGTTCCCGAGCGCGGCGGAGCTGTTGGGCGCCCCGGCAGCCGATATCGCGGCGTTCTCGATGCCCAGCTTCACCGACATCGTCAATGCGTTCACCGGCGCGGCCAGCGCCGCTTACGCCGCGCTGCTTCCGACCGCGGATCTCGTCAACGCCTTGCTCACGACGGCTCCGGCCTACGCCGCCAATCTGTTCGTGCAGGAACTCGGTTCGGGAGACATCCTCAACGCGCTCGGCATGCCGATCGCCGGCCTGTTCGGGTTGGGCAGCATCGCCCTCGGGTTCGAATACATCGTGATCAACCAGGCGATCTCGGAGATCACCGCCGAGTTCCAGGAGCTCTTCGCGGCCTGACGCGCCGGACTATCCCGCGGCGGCGCTCTCGGCGCCGTCACGGCCGCCGGGTGCCTCCTTGAGGCCACGCCAGAACAGGTCGATCATCAGCTCGCCCGCCTCGTCGACGTCGGTGTCGCCCGTGCTGACCCGGCTGGCGATCGCCTCGCCGGCGCCGACCAGTGCGACCGCCATCATGTCGAAGTCGACGCCGGGCTCGGGGTTGCGGGTGCCGGCCCGCAACAGCCGGCCGACCAACTCGACGATCCGCTCGCGGCCCTCCCGCACGGTGTGGGCGAACGCCTGCGAACTGGTGGCCTGCGAATACATCACGATCCAAGACGCCCGGTTGGTGTCGATGTAGTGCAGGAACGACCGGATCGTGTTCCGCAACAGGTCTTTCGGGCTCTGCTGGAAGTCGATGCTGGTGCGTACCGTCTCGACGAAGCGCGCCAGCTCACGATCCAGACACGCCCCGAAGAGTTCCTCCTTGGAGCCGTAGTACAGGTAGAGCATCGGCTTGGAAATCTGGGCCGCCGCTGCGATCGAGTCCATCGAGGTCTCGTGATAGCCGTTGATCGAGAACATCTGCACCGCGGCGTCGAGCATCTGCTGTTCACGCACAGCCCGCGGTAACCGCTTACTACCAGCCGCCATCGCCTCGGGGTTCCTTCCGCGTACCTTCTGCGGCACGATCTTACCGAAGAGTAACTTCGTGTCCGGCGGTGACGGTATCAGCCGTGGCAGTGCGTTCCGGGTTTCTTGACCGCCGCCAACCGCGCCAACGAGGCATCGATCGCCTCCCGCTTCAGCTCGCCCGCCGCCACCGCCTGCTCCAGCCGGTCCAACACCGCCGGCACCTCGTCGGTGGTGACCCACAGCGCGATGTCCACGCCGGCCCGCAGGCTTCGTAACACCGCATCGGCGACGCCGTAGTGCTCGGTGATGGCGGCCATCGATGACAGGTCATCGGTGAACACCAGTCCGGAGAACGCCGGGCCGTGATAGTCGGTGCCGGTGCGCAACAGGCTGACCGCGGCCGGACTCAGGCTGGCCGGGTCCTCGGTCAGGCCGGGCACTTCCAGGTGTCCCATCATCACCGCCACCGGTGCCTGGGTGACCAGCGTGCGATACGGCACCAGGTCGTTGTCCTGCAGCTGCGCCAGCGGTGGCGTGGCCACCGCCCCGGCGGTGTGCGAGTCACCGGAGCCGCGGCCGTGGCCGGGGAAGTGTTTGAGTACCGGTAGCAGCCCGGCGTCACGCAGTCCCTGCGCGTACGCTCCGGCGTACTCGGTGACCTTGGCCGGGTCCGAGCCGAACGAGCGGTCGCCGATCACGGTGTCGTCGTCGGTGCCCGCAGCGACCACGTCGACCACGGGTGCGAAGTCGATGGTGATGCCCAGGTCGGCCATCTTGCGGCCGCGCTCGGCCGCCAGCTCGCGCACCTGCGCGGCGCTGTGGGTAGCCGCCAGCTCCTTGGCAGACGGCGAGGACCCGATCAGCGAGGACAGGCGCGCCACCCGGCCGCCCTCTTCGTCGACACTGACCGCCAGCGGCAGCGGGCCGGCGGCGGCCTGGTCTTCCTTGATCTCGGTCAGCGAGCCGTCGGTCAGCATCGACAGCTCGGTCCAGCTGCCGATGAAGATGCCGCCGACATGGTGGTCGGTGACCACCGCGCGCGCGTCGGCCGCGTCACGGACGCCCACCATCACCAACTGCGCGAGCTTGTCGCGGATCGGCAGGGCCGCCAGCTGCTTACAGGCCGGGTCAACCGGCGCGGCGGCTGTCGAGGTGTCCGTCGACTCCGCCTGTGTCGACGGCGCGGGAGTCTCGGTGCGGTGGGAGCAGGCTGTCGTCAGCGCCGGCAGCAACGCGGCCGCCAACAGCAGACCGGGCAGTTGTCGAGTCAGCGATGCAGGCATCGCACCATGCTGTCACGGCTAGAACCGCCGGGCTCATGCGGCGGCCCCAGCCTCACCTCTCCTCCGTCGAGGATCGCTGAACCGCCGGGCTCATGCGGCGGCCCCAGCCTCACCTCTCCTCCGTCGAGGATCGCTGAACCGCCGTGCTCATGCGGCGGCCCCAGCCTCACCTCTCCTCCGTCGAGGATCGCTGAACCGCCGGGCACGCCGGGCGCGCATGCTACGTTGGCGGGCGGGAGTCACCGGGGGCGGTGTTATTGGTGCCCCGAGATCACGTCGCGGGACTGCGGAAGGAGCCAGACCATGCCTCGGTTCGTGGTACCGGCGGCCATCAGCATTGTCGTCGGGGTGCTGCTCGGCGCGGCCGCCGTCTTCGGCGTGACCTTGATGGTGCAACAGGACACCAAGCCGCAGATCGCCGGGGGCGACCCGCAGTCCTCGGTGCTGAACAGGGTGGAATACGGCAACCGCGGCTGACCTGCGGACGCCGTCGACTTCCGGCCGTCCGCAGACGGAGTTGCAGGGTGTGACAATGTTGTCGCGGCGCTGGCTGTGGCTGGTCGGCGCAGTCGCGTTGGCCTGCACTTTCATCCAGGCGCCAGGCCGGATCTCCCCGGACACCAAACTGGACCTGACCGCCGATCCGCTGCGGTTCCTGACCCGCGCGGTCAACCTGTGGAGTAGCGAACTGCCGTTCGGTCAGGTGCAGAACCAGGCCTACGGCTACCTGTTCCCCCACGGCGCCTTCTTCCTGCTCGGTGACTTCGTGGGGCTGCCCGGCTGGATCATTCAGCGACTCTGGTGGGCGCTGCTGCTCACGGTGGGCTTCTGGGGCGTGCTGCGGGTGGCCGAGACGTTGCGGATCGGCACCCCCACGGCACGGCTGATCGGCGCCGCCGCATTCGCCCTGTCGCCGCGGGTGTTGACCACCATGGGCTCGATCTCATCGGAAACGCTGCCGATGATGCTGGCCCCGTGGGTGCTGCTGCCGGTGATACGCGCGCTGGGCGCGCCGGGTAGCCAGCCGCCGGGGCGCCCGATGCGAGCGCTGGCGGGTCAAGCCGGCGTGGCGGTGGCACTGATGGGCGCGGTCAACGCCGTCGCGACGCTGGCCGGTTGCCTGCCGGCGATCATCTGGTGGCTGTGTCACCGACCGAACCGACGCTGGTGGTCCTTCACCGGCTGGTGGCTGCTGGCACTGGCGCTGGCGGTGACCTGGTGGCTGGTCGCCCTGCTGTTGCTGGGCCGGGTCAGTCCGCCGTTCCTGGACTTCATCGAATCCGCCGGGGTGACCACCCGGTGGACGTCGCTGACCGAGATTCTGCGCGGCACCCACAGTTGGACGCCCTTCGTCGCACCGAACGCCACGGCCGGCGCACCGCTGGTCACCCGCCCGGTGCTGATCCTGGGCACCTGCCTGGTGGCCGCCGCCGGGCTGGCCGGGCTGACCGGCATGCTGCGCCGGCGACTACCGGGCGCCGGGCGGCTGGTCACCATGCTGCTGATCGGGGTGACGCTGCTGGCAGTGGGCTACGCGGGCGGGCTGGGTTCGCCGCTGGCCCACGCCGTGCAGACCTTCCTCGACGCCGGCGGCGCCCCGCTGCGCAACGTGCACAAGCTCGAGTCGGTGATCCGGATCCCGCTGGTGCTCGGAGTCACCTATCTGCTGGGCCGTATACCGCTGCCGGGCAGCGCCCCGGCAGCGGTGTGGCGTCGTGCCTACGTTCACCCCGAACACCACAAGGCGGCGGCGGTCGGCCTGGTGGTGCTGACCGCGCTGATGGTCAGCACGTCGCTGGCCTGGACCGGCCGGCTCACTCCGCCGGGGACATTTCAGGATCTGCCGCAGTATTGGCGCGACGCCGCCGCCTGGCTCGGCGATCACAACACCGGCGGCCCGACGCCGGGCCGGGTGTTGGTGGTGCCGGGGGCTCCGTTCGCCACCCAGACCTGGGGCACCAGTCACGACGAGCCGCTGCAGGTGCTCAGTGAGACAGCGGGCGGTCCCTGGGGGGTGCGCGACTCCATTCCGCTGACCCCGCCGCAGACCATCCGGGCGCTGGACTCGGTGCAGCGGCTCTTCGCCGCCGGCCGCCCCTCGGCCGGGCTGGCCGACACCCTTGCCCGCCAAGGCATTTCCTATCTCGTGGTGCGCAACGACCTGGACCCCGACACCTCGCGGTCGGCCCGGCCGCTGCTGGTTCACCGCGCCGTCGACGGCTCGCCGGGGCTACACCGCGTGGCCCAGTTCGGCGACCCGGTGGGGTCGGGCACGGTGCCCGGATTCGTCTCCGACAGCGGATTGCGCCCGGCCTATCCGGCGATCGAGATCTACCGGGTCGGTGACCCGGCAGCCGGAGCGAACCCGGGCGCACCGTATCTGGCCGACCTCGATGCGATGCAGCGCGTCGCGGGCGGCCCGGAGGTGCTGCTGCGGCTCGACGAGCATCGCCGGTTGCGCGGCGATCCGGTGCTGGGTCCGGTACTGATGACGGCCGACGCGCGCCGAGCCGGGCTCGGTGCCCCGCGAAACGGCGGGATCACTGTCACCGACACGCCGCTGGCCCGCGAGACCGACTACGGCCGCGTCGACGACCACTCTTCGACGCTGCGGGCCGCCGGCGACGCCCGCCACACCCACAGCCGGGTGCCGGACTATCCGACGCCCGGCGCCGCCACGGTGTTCGGCGGCTGGATCGGCGGCCGGATCACCGCGTCGAGTTCGTCCTCGGACGCCACCGCGCTGCCCGACGTGGCGCCGTCGACGTCCCCGGCCGCCGCCATCGACGGCGACTCGGGCACTGCCTGGGTGTCCAACGCGCTGCAGTCGGCGGTCGGCCAATGGCTGCAGATCGACTTCGACCACCCGTTGACCAACGGCACCATCACCGTGACCCCCAGCGCGACGGCCGTCGGCGCGCAGGTACGGCGGATCCAGATCTCCACCGTCAACGGCACCACCACGCTGCGGTTCGACCGCGCCGGCGAGCCGCTGACCGCCGCGCTGCCCTACGGCGAGACGCCGTGGGTGCGGATCACCGCATCAGGAACCGAAGACGGTTCCCCCGGGGTGCAATTCGGCATCACCGACCTGTCGGTCACCCAGTACGACGCCTCGGGTTACGCGCATCCCGTCGACCTGCGCCACACCGCGCTCGTACCGGCCCCACCGGCGGGTGCGCGGGTGTCGCAATGGGATCTCGGGGCGGGCCTGCCCGGCCGGGCCGGCTGTGCCGCCGCCTCGGACGCCGTCCGCTGCGCGGCATCGATGATGCTGGAGCCCGAGGAACCCGCCACCTTCAGCCGCACCCTGAACGTGCCGCAGCCCATCTCGGTGACCCCGACGGTGTGGGTGCGGCCACGGCAGAGCCCCCACCTGGTCGACCTGATCGCCGAGCCGGGCGCGGCGAGGGCCCGCGGTGACGCCGACGTGCTCGACGTGCTCGGGTCGGCATACGCCGCCGCGGACGGTGATCCGGGCACCGCGTGGACCGCGTCGCAGCGGGTGGTCGCCCACCGCTCCCCGCCGACCCTGACCATCACGTTGCCGCGCCCGGTCGAGGTGGCCGGATTGCGGTTCACCGCCAGTAGGTCCCCGTTACCGGCGCGGCCCACGCTGGTGGCCATCGACCTCGGCTCGGGCCCGCAGGTCCGGGAACTGGCGGACTCCGACGAGCAGCGGGTACGGCTGCAGCCGCGGGTGACCGACACCGTCTCGATCAGTCTGCTGGGTTGGCAGGACGTGATCGACCGCACCGCGATCGGCTTCGACCAGCTCAAACCGCCCGGGCTGGCCGACGTGAGCGTGCTCGGCGTCAACGGCCGGCCGATCGCTCCCGCAGACCCCGCCCGCAACCGGTCGCGCCAGGTCACCGTCGATTGCGGCCACGGCCCGATCGTCGCGATCGCCGGCCGGTTCGTGCACACCTCGATCACCACCACCGTGGGCGCCTTGCTCGATGACGAGCCGGTGCGCGCCCAGCCCTGCGATCAGCGACCGATCGCGCTGCCGCCCGGGGCGCAGGAACTGTTGATCAGTCCGGGTTCGGCGTTCGTCGTCGACAGCGCCACGCTGTCCGGGCCGCTGGCAACCCGCGATGCAGTCAGCACCGCGACGACACCCGCCGTCGTCGGCACGTGGAGTCCCGCCCGGCGCGAGGTGACGGTATCCGACGCGCCGGCAACCCGGGTGTTGGTCGTTCCGGAGAGCATCAACCGCGGTTGGGTGGCACGCACAACCGACGGCAGCCGACTGGTCCCGGTCGCGGTCAACGGTTGGCAGCAGGGCTGGGTGGTTCCCGCCGGTACGGACGGCACGGTCACGTTGACGTTCGGCCCCAACCGGATGTACCGCCTGGGGATGGCCGGCGGGCTGGCCCTACTGCCGCTGCTGGCCCTGCTGGCCTGGTGGCCGACACGGCGGATCCGCAGCCCCGGCCCGCCGGCGCGGCCCTGGCAGCCCAGCCGCGGGCAGCTGGGGATCGCCGTGCTCGCGGTCGGCACCCTGATCGCCGGTGCCGCCGGCGCCGTCGTGTTCGGGGCGGCGCTGATCGCGATGTTCGCGCTGCGCCATCGGCAGCGCGCATTCGACGCGATCCGGCTCGGTTTGAGCTCCGGCGGGCTGATCCTGGCCGGTGCGGTGTTGTGCCGGCACCCGTGGCGATCGGTGGACGGCTACGCCGGACATTCCGCGGGCGCGCAGCTGGCTGCCCTGGTCTCGGTCGCCGTGCTGGCTGCGACCGCCGCGGTGGTCAGCAGCGGTGGACGTGATCCCGGCGAGCCCGCGCGCCGAGTGGGGATCTGACGACCGACCCGCCGACAAACCCGGGCCGGCTACTGCGCCGCCTCGAGCTTCTCGATCTGGGTGTTGAACAGTTGCACCAGCTCATCGACGTGAGTGGCATCATCTGACTCGTCATCGCCGGTTCGAAGCCCGATGTCATTGCTGCTGGCAACGACGAGCACGCCGCGGTAGTAGCCGGAGATCGTGGAGGCGGTGATCGCGATCGGCAGCCGGATGGCCGCCTTGCTGGAACTGGTGATCACCGTCGCGACCGCCCACGACGGCACTCCCTCGGCCTCCAACGGGCTGAGCTGGATATCGGTGGTGACGCTACGTCCGCCGGACTCGAAGGTCTGCTTGAACGACTGGCATTTGTCCACGAACGCCTTGAGGTCCGGGCGGTCCGGCGTCAGGGCCAGCCGAACTCTCATCGAGTGCAGGCCACCGGGTTGCAGCTTGGCCAACGTGGCCGTCGCCGTCTGGGTCGCGGAACTGGGACTCGAGTAGAAGTCAGCGCATTCCGGGGGGTCAACGGTCAGATTCGGCATCTCCGAGGGGCTGTCGCCGGCGCTGTTGACCCCGCTGATCCACTTGCCGCCGGAGGGGTCCGGGAAGGCGGCGCGTTCGACGAGCATGTCCGAGGTCAGCTCGGTGATGTCCGGTTTCCGGGACGGTTTCTCCTCCGCGGTGAGGCGACCACCCAAGCCCACCATCAGCCCTATGCCCACCACGACCGCCGTCGCGGCCGCGGCCAGCGAGAGCCACAGCCGCTTGCGCGAGCCCGGCTCGGGCGCCGGTATCGGCCACGGGGCGCCGTAGGGCGGATACGGCACCGGGGCGCCACCCTGACCGAAGTCGTCCACCCACAACGGCCAGCCGGGTGGCGGAGGCGGCCACGACGGATCCGGCGCCCAGTTCGCGTCCGGCGCCCAGCCGGGCGGCGCAGGCGGCCAGTTGGGCGGAGGGTTGAAACGCATCCAGGACTCCCGTATCGCTGTACTGACGCTGGCTCGTCGCGAGCCTACGCGGTTCGATGGTGGCAGGCTGGACCTACACACCCCACGACGCAGCGCCCCGAAGGAGACTCGCGTGCCCGCAATTGCCACCACCAACCCGGCAACCGGCGAGACGGTCAAGACGTTCACCGCGGCCACTGAAGCGCAGATCGAAGCCGCGATCGCCCGCGCGGCGGCCCGCTTCGCCGACTACCGTCGCACCGATTTCGCCCAGCGCGCCCGCTGGACGCATGCGGCCGCCGACCTACTGGAGGCCGAAGCCGACGACGTCGCTGCGACGATGACGCTGGAGATGGGCAAGACGCTGACCTCGGCCAAGGCCGAAGCGCTCAAATGCGTCAAGGGCTTCCGGTTCTACGCCGACCACAGCGAAGCACTGCTGGCCGATGAGCCGGCCCCCGACGCCTCGGCGGTCAACGCGTCCAAGGCGTTCGCGCGTTACCAGCCGCTCGGGGTGGTGCTGGCGGTGATGCCGTGGAACTTCCCGCTCTGGCAAGCGGTGCGGTTCGCCGCGCCGGCCCTGATGGCCGGCAACGTCGGTCTGCTCAAGCACGCCTCCAATGTGCCGCAGACCGCGCTGTACCTGGAAGACCTGTTGTCGCGCGCCGGTTTTCCCGACGGCTGCTTTCAGACCCTGCTGATCGGATCGGGCGCCGTGGAGCGGGTGCTGCGCGACCCGCGGGTGGCGGCGGCGACTCTGACCGGCAGTGAGCCGGCCGGGCGGTCGGTTGCGGCCATCGCCGGCGACGAGGTGAAACACACGGTGCTGGAGCTGGGCGGCAGCGACCCGTTCATCGTGATGCCGTCTGCCGACCTGGACGCCGCGGTGACGACCGCGGTCAAGGCCCGGGTACAGAACAACGGCCAATCCTGTATCGCGGCAAAGCGATTCATCGTCCACACCGATGTCTACGACGACTTCGTCACCGAGTTCACCGCCCAGATGTCGGCGCTGCGGGTCGGCGATCCGACCGACCCGGACACCGACGTCGGACCGCTGGCCACCGAACAGGGCCGCGACGAGGTGGAACAGCAGGTGGACACCGCGGCGGCGGCCGGCGCGGTGATCCAGTGCGGCGGGAAGCGGCTCGACCGCCCGGGCTGGTTCTACCCGCCGACCGTGATCACCGACATCACCCGTGACATGGCCCTGTTCACCGAGGAGGTGTTCGGGCCGGTGGCCTCGGTGTACCGCGTCGCCGACATCGACGAGGCGATCGAGATCGCCAATGCCACCACCTTCGGGCTGGGATCGAACGCCTGGACCGGCGACGACGCCGAGATCAGCCGGTTCGCCGACGAGATCGAGGCCGGCCAGGTCTTCATCAACGGCATGACGGTGTCCTACCCGGAGTTGCCGTTCGGCGGCATCAAGCGGTCGGGGTATGGCCGGGAACTGTCCGGCCACGGTATTCGGGAGTTCTGCAACCTCAAAACGGTGTGGGTGGCCTGAGACCGGGTCGGCCGTCTCAGGCGGAGACCGCCAGCATCTTGCGGTCTTCGTCGGCGAAGGTGTCCTCCAGCTGTACCGGCGAATAGTCCAGGTCGATCTCGCCGACCGGGCGGCCGCGGGCGCTGCTGATGGTGCCGAACCGGCGCATCCCCTTGTCCATGGAGTACTGCAGCAGTTCGTCGGAGGACAGTCCGAACGGGACGTCCTCACCGTAGATCTCGCTGCCCTCCGCGTTGTAGCTCACCAACAGCGGCAGGAGTTCGTTCATCCGTGTTTCGAACACCTCCCAGTTGGCGTCGTCGGCGGCGACGTGGCGCCGGCACGTGAAGGTGCCCCACGCCATGTGGCGCCGCTCGTCGTCGGCGATGTGCCCGATGAGGGCCTGCATACCCGGAAGCACGCCGCGCTGCACGCAGATCTTGTGCCAGGCGTAGTAACCGGTCAGCGCCAGCGTGCCCTCGACGAAGTGGTTGTAGGTCACCGCCGCACGTACCTGGCTCGCCGGTGAGGGATCGACCGACAGGATGGCCAACGATTCCGGCAATTCCTCGTTGAATATCCGCCGGTAGGACGGGAGCGCGTCGAGGTAGCCATGCAGGTCGTCGGTTATCCCCACCGCGTCCAGCCACATCCGGAACACCTGGGTGTGCTTGGCCTCCTCGAACGCGAACTGGGTCAGATACATCTCGTCGCCGAGTCGGCCTTCGGCGCGCATCGCCGCCATGAACGGCTGGATGTCCTGGGTGACCGACTCCTCGCCGGCGATGAACTGCGCACACAACCGGACGGCGTAATCGCGTTCCCGGTCGGTGAGCGATTCCCAGTCGTCCCGGTCGCGGGAGAAGTCGATGTCGGCGGGATTCCAGAATTTCGCGTTTCCGCCGGCGAACAGCTTGAGTGGCAGGCTGTCCCAGTTCAGCCCGCCGGCGGCCAATGAGTCGTAGTGGGTGCGGGTCATGGAACTGCCTCCTCGGATTGGTGGCGATGGCGAGTTCTCTCGCCGCCGAATGCCGCGGCCAGCACGGCGACCAGCCGGCGGATTGCCAGGGCCGGTTGTTCTGGAGTGTGCTCGTCGAGTCCGAGGACCGGGTCGATGCCGCGGAGGTAAGGGGCCAGCGCCAGGTGCGGGACGATCAGCAGCAGCAGCGACAGCAGCGCACCGGTGTCGGCGTCGGCACGCAGGTCCCCGCGAGCCTGCGCGTCGTCGACCAGCGGGCGCAGCACCTCCAGATAGTGGCGGTGGACGACGGTCCGCACGCTGATCCGGGCGTCGGTGTCGATCTCCATGCTGGCCGCGGCGTGCAGCGCCCGCTCGCGCGGGTGGTCGGCGAAGTAGGCGACCCAGACGTCGAGCATGTCGGTGAGGAACTCGAAGAACGGCCGGCTGGAGTCGAGGTCGACGATCCGTCGCTCCATGTAGGAACGCACTCGCTGGCCGGCGGTGTCGGCGACGAACGCGTACAGGTCGGCCTTGTCGGCGAAGTACTGGAACAAGCTGCCCTTGGCGACCTCGGCGCGCCGAGCGATGACGTTGAGACTGCCGTGCGAGAAGCCGCGCGCGCTGAACTCCGCCTCAGCAGCCTCCAGCACGGCGGCCCGGCGCGCCGGGTCGACCCGTCCCCACGTCACCGTCGGCATCGGACCACCTCACTGGAATGACCACTGGTCATCGTAATGTGAGGTGTGTCACTCTTCAAGGGTCAGTTATGCGCCGGTGTGGCGCGGGGGTCATGCCCCGGCGATCTTCGCGGCCACGCCCACCACCCGGGTGGCCAGGTGATCGAGCGCGGCCAGGGTCGTCTCGTTCAGCTCGTTCTTGTTCTCCGGGCCGGTGATGTGCCCGACGCCGTAGGGGTTGCCGTCGGCGAACTTGATTGGGTCGGTGTAGCCCGGCGGCACCAGAATGCCGCCGAAATGCATCAGCGTGACGTACAGATTCAGCAGCGTGGACTCCTGCCCGCCGTGCGTGGTCTGGCTCGAGGTGAAGCCGGCGTAGACCTTGTCGGCCAGCTTCCCGTTGGCCCACAGTCCACCCAGGCCGTCGATGAAGGTTCGGAATTGCGCTGACGGGGAACCGAATCGGGTGGGCGAGCCGAAGATGACGGCGTCCGCCCAGACGATGTCGTCGCCGGTGGCGGCAGGTTGGGCCTTGGTCGCCTCGTAGTTGGCGCTCCAGGCCGGGTTCTGGGCGAACGACGCCGGATCGCGTGTCTCCTCGATGTGGCGCAGGCGCACCTCCGCGCCGGCGGCCTCGCCCGCCTTCGCCACCCGTTGCGCCATCGCGGTGCCGTGTCCGGTGGCCGAGTAGTAGATAACCGCCAACTTCGTCATTTTCACTGCTCCTTACTGTTGGGCGCCTGCGAGCAGGCGGTGCATCTCATCGAGTTCGGCGCTGACCGCTTCGCTGCGGCCGCGCCCGCACAGTGGTACAAGTCGCGCGAATTCCTTGGCCGCCTTGGCTATCCGCGCGTCGAGCCCGCGCGAACCGAAATCCGACGTCGCGGCGTAGACCCCGGTGGGGGACACCAGCGCGTGCAGATAGCTGAACATCGGCCGCAGGGCGTGATCGAGCACCAAGGAGTGCCGCTCGGTTCCGCCGGTCGCTGCGATGAGCACCGGCGTGCTGTTCAGGGTCTGCTCGGGAAGTACGTCGAAGAACGACTTGAACAACCCGCTGAAGGTCGCGTTGAACGTGGGCGTCACCACAATCAGCCCGTCGCAGCCCGCGACCTTCTCGAAGACCTGTTCCAGCTCCGGCGAGGCGAAGCCGGTCAGCATGGCGTCGGTGATTGCCCGAGCGAGGTGGCGTAGCTCGACGACCTCGATATCGGCGTGCCCGAGCTCGGCGCGTACCGCCGCACCCAGCCGGTCGGCCAACAGCCGGGTGGACGACGGCTCACCCAGGCCACCGCTGATCACGATCAACTTCATGACGCCTGCTGGATCTCGGACCGGCTCGCAGCCTCGACCAGCGACTGGTGGGTCGGCGCGCCGGGGACGTGCGCCGGGCGGCCGATCGCGAACTCCTTGCGCAGCACCGGGACGACGTGCTCACCGAGCAGATCGAGCTGCTCCAGCACCGTCTTGAGCGGCAGGCCCGCGTGGTCGATCAGGAACAGTTGGCGTTGATAGTCGCCGACGTAGTTCCGGAACCCCAGCGTCTTGTCGATCACCTGTTGCGGTGAGCCGACCGTCAGCGGGGTCTGGGCGCTGAACTCCTCGAGGCTGGGGCCGTGGCCGTAGACCGGCGCGTTGTCGAAATACGGCCGGAACTCATCGACCGCGTCCTGACTGTTCGGTCGCATGAACACCTGGCCGCCCAGACCGACGATCGCCTGATCGGCACTGCCGTGGCCGTAATGCTCGAACCGCTGCCGGTACAACTGCACCATCCGCTTGGTGTGCGACGGCGGCCAGAAAATGTGATTGGCGAAGAACCCGTCGCCGTAATGCGCTGCCAGTTCGGCGATCTCGGGGCTGCGGATCGAGCCGTGCCAGACGAACGGGGGTACCCCGTCCAGCGGTCGCGGCGCCAGACTGAACCCGTGCAACGGGGTGCGGTGCTCCCCGCTCCAATCGACGACCTCCTCGCGCCACAGCCGGCGCAGCAGCCGGTAGTTCTCCACCGTGAGCGGCAGCGCGGCCCGGATGTCCTTGCCGAACCAGGGATACACCGGGCCGGTATTTCCGCGGCCCAGCATCAGGTCCACCCGACCGTCGGCCAGGTGCTGCAACACGCTGTAGTCCTCGGCGACCTTCACCGGATCATTGGTGGTGATCAAGGTGGTGGCGGTGGTCAGCTGGATGCGATCGGTCCGGGCCGCGATGTAGCCCAGCAGGGTCGTCGGCGACGACGGCACGAACGGCGGGTTGTGGTGCTCGCCGGTGGCGAAGACGTCCAAGCCCACCTCCTCGGCCTTCTGGGCGATCGTCACCGTCGCGCGGATCCGCTCGGCCTCGGTCGGCGTGCGTCCCGTGGTCGGGTCGGCGGTGACATCGCCGACAGTGAAGATGCCGAACTGCATATCAGTGCTCGACACGACTGCCCTCCTCATGTTGACTACTCTAGCTGATAGTTGACAACGAAACTAGTTTTGTTGTTATTCCGGCCGCTAACGCGGGAAACTCGTTCCGAAATCAACTACTGTTGAGGCATGGACACGCAGTGGCTCAGCCCCGAGGAACATCGGATGTGGCGGGGGTACCTCGACAGCACCCGACTGCTGCTACGTGCCCTGGACCGGCAACTTGCCACCGACGCGGGGCTGAACCTGTCCGACTTCGAGATCCTCGCGCTGCTGTCGGAGGCCCCGCAACAGCGGATGCGGATGAACGAGTTGGCCGACATCACCGTCGCGACCCGCAGCGGAGTGTCCCGAGCGGTCAGGCGGCTGATCGACGCCGGCTGGGTCCGGCAGGTCGAATGCGACGAAGACAAACGCGGGCTCTACGCCGAACTCACCGAGGCGGGCGCGGCGAAGCTGCGGGCGGCGGCACCCGGGCACGTCGCGGCGGTGCGCTCCCACCTCTTCGATCTGCTGAGCCCGCGCGACGTCGAACAGTTCGCCCACTCCTATGCCCAGATTCGCGACAACCTGCTGGCCAACCCCTAGGCATTCTCGGCGAAGGCGACCGATGGCGCCGCTGGCTCCATACGATCAAGCCATGTCGCAATGTCACACCGTGCGCGGACCGATCGACACCCCCGACCTCGGCGTCACCCTGATGCACGAGCACGTGTTCATCATGACCACCGAGATCGCCCAGAACTACCCGGACGCCTGGGGCGACGAGGACGCCCGGGTCGCCGACGCGATCACGCGGCTCAACGCGTTGAAGGCCGCCGGAGTCGACACCATCGTCGACCTGACCGTGATCGGCCTCGGTCGCTATATCCCCCGCATCGCGCGGGTCGCCGCCGGCACCGAGTTGAACATCGTGGTGGCCACCGGTGTCTACACCTACAACGACGTACCGTTCTTCTTCCACTACCGGGGCCCGGGCACCATGCTGGACGGCCCGGAGCTCATGGCCGACATGTTCGTCCGCGACATCGAGTCGGGCATCGCCGACACCGGGATCAAGGCGGCAATCCTCAAGTGCGCCACCGACGAGCCCGGCGTCACTCCCGGCGTCGAGCGCGTGCTGCGCGCGGTCGCCCAGGCCCACCGGCGCACCGGGGCGCCGATCTCCACCCACACCCACGCCGGGCTGCGCCGCGGTCTGGAGCAGCAGCGCATCTTCGAAGACGAAGGCGTCGATTTGTCCCGGGTGGTGATCGGGCACTCCGGGGACTCAACCGATCTGGGTTACCTGGAGGAGCTGATCGCGGCCGGGTCCTATCTGGGCATGGACCGGTTCGGTATCGACCTGATCCTGCCGTTCGAGGACCGGGTCAACACCGTGGCGCAGCTGTGCGAGCGCGGCCACGCCGACAAGATGGTGCTCTCGCACGACGCCAACTGCTACTTCGACGCGCTGCCCGGCGAACTGAGCTCGGTGGCCGCCCCCAACTGGCACTACCTGCACATCCACAACGACGTGATCCCGGCGCTGCGGCAGCGCGGCGTCACCGACGAGCAGTTGCGCACCATGCTCGTCGACAACCCCCGCAAGATCTTCGAGCACTCCGGCGGCTACTGACGGCTCATCGGCCGCCGAGACCGGCTGCCGGCGTTGAGTTCCAGCGAACCGAGCACCGCTCGCAGCCGTTCGGGAGTGGCCTGCTCGGGCTCGCTGAGCCGCAGCTGCAGCAGTTCGCGGCCGACGGCCGCCACGATCCGGGCGGTGTAGTCCGGGTCGGGCAGATCCGGCATGGTGCGCAGCAGTTCGCGGCCGAGGAAACCACGCACCGCGGCCTCGGCGCCGGCGAGGCGTTCGTGCAGCTCGGGTGGTGCCCCCTGGGGCGGGAACAGGAACAATCGCCAGGTCGCGGAGTGGCCGTCGGCGGCCCGCAGCACCCCGTCGAACACCCGCGCCAAAAATCCCTCGGCATCCGGGTTCTCGGTGCTGGTGATCGCAGCCGTGAACTGCGCCGCCGCCCGGCCCGCTTCCCGATCGATGAGTGCGACGAAAAGTCCTGCGGGACTACCGAATTGCTGGTAGATCAGCGACCGATTGACGCCGGCTTCCCGAGCGACCCGGTTGGGCGTGGCTGCGTGGAAGCCCTCGGCGTCGACAATGGCGTGGGTGACATCGAGGATCTGCTCGCGCCGCGCCTCGCCTGTCATGCGCCGCCGGCCGGTCGGGATCACGCTTGACAGCATAACTAACACTCTGTTACCTGTAACTAACGAAACGTGAGTTAAGTGGAGATGTCTCGGAGAGGTTCGTCGATGCCCACGCACTACCCAGCGCTGCGCCAGCGGGTCCGCCGGCAAGCCGAGCTGCTGCCGGAGCTCTACGGCGAGTTGGACTTCGACTCCCAGCCGTTCCGCACGACGACCGACCCCGACGACGTGTCGTCGCTGCGCGGCCGGCCCTCCACCCGGGCCAAGCTGCTGGCCGACGAGGCCGCGGTCGAGCTGATTTCGACGGCGACCTGGCTGGGCGATGTGGTGGCGGACTCCTACGCCGCACTGATGGGCCAATACAGCGTCAGCACGCTGATCGGCATGCTCAAGCAGGCGTGCCGCCACGGCATCGAAGCGGTGCCCGACGCGCCACCGGAGTTGGTGGCATTCATCGCCGACATGGAAGCCACCCCGGACTGGCTGGACATGGACCTGGTTCGAAAGGGAGCCGAGCACTCCCGGCTGCCGATGGCACTGTTGGCACCGTTCGTCGTCCGCGGTGCGTTCATCGCAACCTTCCTCAACACCTACGCCGCGCTGCCGATGGCACTGACCGGCGCGCTGTCGGGCAAGCGTGCCGCCGGGCGGGTCAACGAGACCACCAGTTTCTTCGCCGTCACCACGCTGCCGGGTGCACTGGACCGCTACGGCCAGGGTTTCGAGGCGGCGGCCATGGTGCGGCTGATGCACTCGATGGTCCGCTTCAACGCGCTCAAGCGATCCCCGAAATGGGACGTCGGCATCTACGGGCTGCCGATCCCGCAGATTGATCAGATGCCGGCCGGCATGATCAACCTCTACGTGCTGGCGATGGACGCCCGCCGCCAAGGACGCACCGAGTTCACGCCCAGCGAGCGTGCCGAGGTCGAGTTCACCCGCTATCGCTGCGTTCTGCTCGGCCTGCCCGAAGAGCTGCTGCCGACCACGCCCACGGAGATTATTCGGGTGTTCAGCGCCCGTGCCGCGCTGCTGCGCGATGACTTCGACGACGCCACCTGCGGGGAGTTGGTTCGCTCCACGATGGCCGCCTACCTGCGGCAGGACGAAACCTTGCGGGAACGCATCGCCGACGCGGTCGAGAAGAGCTACAGCAAGCTGTTTTTCGTGCGGATGTTCTGCGGCGGCAAGCGCGCGGTGGCCGCGAAGATGGGTGTCACGCTCGGGGCGGGTGACTATCTGCGGATCGCCCTCACGGCGCCGTTCGTCTACGGCCGCGCGTCGGTGGTGCAACGCGCTGTCCGCACTCCCGGCTTGCGCCGGCTCACGAACGCCTACGTGCTGCGCCTGCTCAAGCGGCGGCTGAAGGCCTACGGCACACCGGAGTTCACCAGCGACGTCGCCGACTACACGCCGTCGGGAGCGGCCGCCTGAGTGACGCCGGGCGCCGGTCTCGGCCTCAGCGCACTCCGGCGGGCTCGGGCTCTTCGGGCGCCACCGGACCGGCTGCTGCCGGCATTGCACCGCGGGCAGCACGACGGATCTCCCAACTGCGCAGCATCTCCCGGCACGGTTGTTCCACCAGGGCGTAGCTGACCGCGGCGATCGCGACGGTGAACACCATCGTCAGCGCCAGCACCACCGCCATGTCCCCGGTGAACGCGAATCGGCCGATCACCGGGAACACCATGTCCAGCGCGGCCAGGTGCCAGATGAAGATCCCGTAGGACCAGCGGCCCAGCGTGACCATCGGCGCGCTGGCCAGGAAGCGATGCGGGGTGTCGGGACGGTCCAGCACCAGCGGCGCCAGCAGCGCCCAGGCCAGTACACCCCCCATCGCGGTGCGCACGATGAACTGGCCGACGGTGGCCGAAGTCAGCCCTTCGGGGCCGGCCAGCGGCGAGGCGGCCACCAAGAACGCCGCCAGGGTCAGGCCCGCCATCGGCAATCGCCGGCGGGCCAGCCGGTGCACCCGGGTGACCGGGCTGTGCGCCCACTCGGCCAGCAGCATGCCCGCCCCGAACCAGCAGCCGTAGGCCGGCGCCCAGTTCAGCGGATTCACTCCGTAGGGGGTGTGGATCGGCAGAAAGCCCCAGCCCAGGCTGAGCAGCGACACGGCCGCGATCACCGGCACCCGGGCGCGCACCGACAGCCGTCGCGCCGCCAGCGCCAGGAAGGGCAGGGCGATGTAGAAGCTGACCTCCACGGCCAGACTCCACATCTGGGTCAGGCCGGGCGTCAGCGTCAGCGGCACGTAGATCTGCGTCATCGTGAGATTGGCCAGCCACACCGTCAGGCTGGCACCGCTCGCGTCGGGCAGCAGCGCCAGGATCACCACCACCGACACCAGGTAGGCCGGCATGATCCGCACGATGCGCGAGCGCAGGTAATGCCCGGTGGGCGGCGCCTGCCGCAGCCCGCGCGCGGCCGCGGCATGCCCGCGCCACAACAGAAACCCGCTCAGCGCAAAGAACACCGCCACGGCCATGTCGAAACGGCCCCAGAGCCGGCCGGTGATTCCCGACGAGTGCCCGGTCTGGAAGGCCACGTGGGTGATGACCACGCCGATGGCGGCGCAGGCGCGCATCCCCTCGACGGCGGGCAGAAAGCTGCGTACGCCGCCCACCTGCTGGTTCAGCCGATCGCGGTCCAAAGCATCAATGGACACACCCTAGCTGTTTGAACTTCTGCTGTTAGGGTCAGACAGGTTTAGGTACGGGTCGGAAAGGAATGGTGCGGCGACGTGAACCGAGCAGTCATGATGCGTATCGCGGCATGCGCAATCATGGGCCTCGGTGCCGCATTGTTGATCGCTGCCCTGCTGCTGTCCACCTACACCGCCGGCAAGATCGCCAAGATCCCCCTGGACGTCGAGGCCACCCTGATCAGCAACGGCAGCGGCGCCGCGTTGGATCCGGAATCGCTCGGCAGTGAACACGCGGTGGTCGACCAGGATGTGCCGCTGGTGTCCCAGGAGCAGATCGGCGTCGAGGCGCCCGCCAACGCCGACGTCGTGACCCTGCAGGCCGGCTCCTCGCTGCGGCGCGCGGACCGGCAGAAGGACACCGGCCTGTTGCTGGCGATCGTCGACACCGTGACGCTGGATCGCCGTACCGCCGAGGCGATTTCGGATGACAACCACCCGGGTGGCTCGGTGCAGCGGCCGCGGAACTTCGACGACGACAGCCCGCCCACGAACATCGCGCTGCCGCACGAGGGGCTGTCCTACCGGTTCCCCTTCGACACCCAGAAGCAGTCCTACCAGTACTTCGATCCGATCGCGCAGAAGGCCTACGAGGCCAACTACGAGGGCGAGGACGACGTCAACGGGCTGACCGTCTACCGGTTCACCCAGAACGTCGGCTACGACCCGGACGGCACGCTGTCCGAGCCGGTGCGTTACCCGTCGCTGTACGGCCACGACGAGGACGGCGAGATCAGCGCCCCGGCCCGGATGTGGAACATCGAGGGCGTCGACCCCGACGAGGACATCACCATGACGCGGTATTACGCCGCGCAGAAGACCCTGTGGGTGGACCCGGTCTCGGGCACCATCGTCAAGTCGAAGCTGCACGCCAACCACTACTACGCCCGTGACCCGCTGAAGCCGGAGGTGGCGCTGGCCGACTACACCGTCGTCAGCTCCGAAGAGACCATCGAGGCGCAGGTCAACGCCGCCCGCAACGAGCGGGACCGGGTCGCCCTGTGGTCGCGGGTCCTGCCGATCACCTTCACCGCCGCCGGGCTGATCGCCTTGATCGGCGGTGTGCTGGTCGGCTGGTTCAGCCTGCCCGCCGAGGCCGCCCTGGGCCAGCCGGGCCGCGACGGCTCCGACGGGGGGTTCTTCGGCGGCTTCGCTCCCAGGTCGCCGTCCCCCGGACCCGTCACCGGAGCCGAGGCCGAGACCGAGAAACTGCCGACGCAGCGTCCGCAGTTGGACCGCCCTGCCACACCCCCGGAGGCCGACCCGCCGACCCGCGGTCAACCGGATCCCGCTCCCGATCAACCCTGAGCCCGCGGTGGTGCGAGCCGGGCGCTGGGTGGCGCCGTGCTATGCACTGGGACTGACGCTGCTGGTGCTGGCGCCGCTGCTGCGGCCGGGCTATCTGCTGCTGCGCGATGCGGTGTCGACGCCGCGGTCGTATCTGACCGGAAGCGCGCTCGGACTGGGCGAGGCGGCGCCGCGGGCGGTACCGCAGGACTTCGCGGTGGCGCTGGCTTCGCGGCTGTTCGATGGCGGCACCGTGGTCAAGGCGTTGCTGATCGCGGCGCTGTGGCTGGCCGGCTGCGGTGCGGCGCGACTGGTGGCGACGGTGCTGCCCGAGGCCGGGCGGCCCGGCCAGCTGGTGGCCGTCACCGTCGCGATCTGGAATCCCTATGTCGCCGAACGACTGCTGCAGGGGCATTGGAGCCTGCTGGTCGGCTACGGGTGCCTGCCCTGGGTGGCCGTGGCGATGCTGCGGCTGCGATCCGGTGGCGGCGGCGGTCTGCTCGGGTTGGTGTTCTTTCTGGCACTGGCCGGGTTGACCCCGACCGGGCTGCTGCTGGCCGCCGTAGTGGCGCTGGTGTGCGTTGCGGCACCGGGTTCCGGTCCGCCGCGGTGGTGGTGTGCGACCGGCACGGTGGCGACCACCGCGACCGCCGCACTCCCGTGGCTGATGGCCTTGGTGGTGGGCCCGGGGTCCGTTCGCGGCGAGCCGGCCGGGGTGGCGGCGTTCGCGGCCCGCGCCGAGCCGGGTCTGGGCACCCTGGGCAGTCTGGCCGGGCTGGCCGGTATCTGGAATGCCGAGGCGGTACCCGGCTCCCGGACAACGATTTTCGCGCTGGTTGCGACGGCGGTACTGCTGGGCGTGGTGGCACTGGGAGTGCCGACGGTGCGGCGGGTCCCCGCCGCGCGGCCGCTGCTGGTGCTGGCGGGCACGGCCGTACTGGTATTGGCGATGCTGGCGACCGGCCCCGGGTTGGCGGCGCTGGGCTGGGCGGTGGACGTCGCGCCGGGTGCCGGACTGCTGCGCGACGGTCAGAAGTGGGTGGCGCTGGCGATGCCGGGTTACGTGCTGGCCGGGGCCGGCGCGGTGGTCGGTCTGCGCGACCGGCTCCCGCCGCCGCGAGCAGCACTGGTGTGCTGCATCGCGCTGATCGTCGTACTGCCCGACCTGGCCTGGGGTGTGGGCGGCCGGATCTCGCCGGTGCACTACCCGCCCGGCTGGGCAGCGGTGGCGGCGAAGATCAACGCCGATCCGCGCCCGGTCGCCGTGCTGCCGGCCGACACGATGCGGCACTTCGCCTGGGCCGGGCCGGCGCCGGTGCTCGACCCGCTGGGCCGGTGGGTGCGCGCCGAGGTGCTCACCACCGGCGATCTGCACGTCGGCGGGCAGACCGTGCCCGGTGAGGGCGCTCACGCCCGGGCGGTTCAGCAGGCGCTGTTGTCCGGCGCCGAGCCGGTGACGCTCGGCGTGTACGGGGTGGGCTGGGTGGTCGTCGAATCCGGCACTGACGGTGAAATGGGTGCTGCGGCAAAGACACTGTCGCGGCTACCGGTCTCCTACCGCGATTCCGACTTCACCGTGTACCGGGTCGGCGGCCGTGCGCCGAAGGGACCCGCCGGCGCGCGCCGGGCCGTGGTGGCCGCCCATCTGGGGTGGCTGGCGATGCTGGTGGTGGGAGCCGCAGGGCTGGCCGCAGCGGGGATCAGGCAGCGGCGAAGTAGAACCCGAACAGCAGCCCGAACAGCGCCAGCAGCCAACCGTTCGTCGTCAGCTTGAGCCACCTGGGCGCCCGCCCGACCTCCATGAAGTGCCAGATCACCAGCTGCGTCTTGACCGCGGCGATCAGCAGCACGACGACGGTGACCGTGGCACTCAACTGGTGCGCCTCGCCGCCGTCGCGAGCGGTCAGCCACGACGCGATGGTCACCGCCGTCAGTAGCGCCCACACGAAGATCAGCTGGTTACGCCGATACCCGGTCATCGCCGATCACCTCATCAAGTACAGCAACGCGAACAGGATCAGCCATAACACGTCGACCATGTGCCAGTAGGTCGCGCCAGTCTCCACGAACGAGATCCGCGCTGTCGTCGGTCCGCGCAATGCGCGGATGACGAAGCAGAGAATCACCAGTCCCAGCAGCACATGGCACAGGTGCATTCCCGTCATCACGAAGTAGTACATGAAGAACAGGTTGGTGCCCGGTGTTATCCCGGCGGTGATCTCCGGGATGTATTCGCACATCTTGAGTAGGGGGAAAGCCGCCCCGCACCCCAGCGCTGCGCAGAACCACCGGCGTGCCTCGACCGTCCTTCCGACCCGCGCGGCCGAGGTGCCCAGCGCCACGAACAGCGAACTGGTCAGCAACACAACGGTGTTGACGATGCCGATGCTCAGGTTGACCTGTGCCTGGCTCTGCAGGAACACCGCATGGTCTTGGCCGCGGTAGTACATATAGGACACGAAGTAGGCGGCGAAGATGAGCAGGTCACCGATGACGAAGAACCACATGCTGGTTTCACCCGGAAGGTGCCCGCGCGGCTGGACGGTTCGCGGTGTCTCGGCGGTGTCGACGCCGAGTCCGACGGTGACCCCGGTCATGCGCCGGCCCCCGCCGGCGACGTCGCGGCTCGCGCGTCGAGCCAGTGGTTCTCGAGTTCCTCGTCGGGTTGGTTCTTGATCGCCCGGAAGATGCAGGTGTAGACGATGAACTGCCATGACACGTACAGCGTCATCGCCAGCCAGAACGTCATCAGCCCGTTCCAGGCGAACGGTCCCGACTTGGCGATCCATACGGGTGCGGCCATCAGCTCGGTGACGTATTGCCAGACGGTGTAGTAGCCCAGCCATTTCGGCAGGATGTTGTTCTGGTCGAGGATGATCGCCAGCCCGAAGGCCATCCACATGATGCAGAAGCATCCCAGCGAGCCGATGAAGGCCAGGTAGCCGAAGTCGTAGAGCATCGCCAGGATCGCCGGATCGTAGCCCGGCCGGAACGCGCCCAGCCCGAAACAGAACATCGGGAACAACATGCCGACCATGGCGCCGCAGGTCGCCCCCATCATGACGCAGTAGCGGAACACCGGGCTGACCGACATCCGCTTGATCTGGATGAGGTAGCAGGCGTTCGACACCGGCGCCAGGCCGAACACCAACGTCAGTACGGCACAAGCGATCAGCAGGTTGTGCGACTGCATGAACTCGATGATCTGCGGCTGCGGGCTGCTCGGCGATCGGGGCGGCATCATCCAGCTCAGCGGGACGAAGACCAGCCCGAAGAGTGCGAAGAAGACCGGGACGGACCAGAAGGCGATCCACTGGTCGAGCTTGTTCTTCCTACGCGGCGAGGGGGATCTCCCGACGGCGGGCGCGGCCACGCTCCTGGTCATGCCATGGCCTCGTGATCGTCGCTTTGGCGATTGACGATGCCGAGCAGCACGACGAACATCACGACGAGATAGACGGCGAATACGCTGAGCCGCAGCGTGAACGACACCGCACCGTCGAAGGCCAGCGGCCCGGACTTGTGCAGCAGCGAGAATGCGCTGGGGACCAGCAGCACGGCTGCCGCGACGTTGAAATGCGCCACCCAGCGGGGAAAGATCGGCTCGGGTCGCGCGTCCAGGTAGATGCTGAGGGCCAGGCAGATGTTCTGCACGATGATCGTGCCGACGGGCGCGATGAAGAAGAACCAGGCCATGTCGTTGAGCAGGCTGATGAGTTGCGGGTCGCGTTCGGGCCGGAACGCTGCCATCGCCCAGCAGTAGTCGGCGAGGATGAACGCCGTGAGGCCCACTCCGACGCAGAGCAGGTAGGCGTAGGTGAAGACACTGCTCGACGTCGCGGTCCGCGATATCTGTACCGCGGTGACCGCGAACAGCGGAACCAGTGAGCAGGCGATGAGATTGCACAAGATGGCCACGCCCAGGATGCCGGTGACGTTCTGGGCGAAGAAGGCAGCGACCTGTTCGGGCGTCAGCGTCGGTGACAGCGGCGGGGAGAACACCGGGAACAGCAAATAGGCCAGCGCGAACAACCCGGCCGCCGGCGGCACCGTCCACAACAGGATGCGCTGGCCCCGGGTATTCGGCGCCGTCGCTGTCGTCATCGCCCGCCCCTGCCTGGTCAGCTACCACCCGCTCGGTTGCTAGGTCTAACACACTCGCTGACAAATGACAATGAGTAAGCGTTGATTGCGTTGTCAATGTGTGGGTCGGTACGCCGCCGGGTGGCTTTTTGGCTGACACGGGACAGCAAATTACGTCCCTGCGGCACAATGAGGCCGTGCCAGACAGTGCGACCCAGCGCGAGACTCAGCGCCGCAGAACACGTGCCCGCGTGCTCGACGCCGCGATCGTGGAGTTTCAGCGGGCCGGCACCAACGCGGCCGACATCAACGCCATCGCCAAAGCGGCGGGGGTGGCGCGCAGCACCTTCTACTTCCACTTCCCCACCAAGGAGCACGTGCTTCTCGAGCTCATCCGGCGAGACGAGATGCGCCTCGCCGAAGAGCTCAGCCGATTCCTCGACACCCGACGTGAGCTCGCTGCGGTGTTAGCGGTGATCGTGGAGTTGGTCTTGGCCCTCGAAAGCCGCTGGGGCTCAGCTTTGTTCCGCGACGTCCTGAGTCTCTACTTCTCACCCAACCGGCCTGAGCCGGAACAGTGGACCAGTCATCCGACCTTCGTGCTGCTGGCCGCCGAGGTCGAACGCGCACGCCTTCGCGGTGAGCTCTACGACGACGTGGACGCCTACCACAGTGCGGCGTTCTTCCTGCTGGGTGTCTACGCGCTACTCACCACGGTCGGGGAATCTCAGGCGGAACGCGATGTGGCACTGAAGAAGTTCGTGACCAGCACCCTGCGCAGCATGGTTCCGCAGCACTGACGGCAGCGCCATCCCGAACGACTAGATTCTGACAATCAGTCGCCGATCCACTGGAACCGGAGGCAGTAGCGATACCGGGATCCGTTATCAGAGACCACTCCTGGAGTTGCAGGACGCGTTGGGCCTCATCGATCGCCAAGCGCCTCTAGGCTTCGAGGTCCGCGAAGGGACCAGATCGATCAGCGCGGCGCCGCGCTGCCAGATCGCTGCCTCAGCACAGGTCGTCTCCCCAGCCAACACGGCAAGGACCAAGCGGGTCCTCTCCTCGGCAGCGACCTTCATACGTCGCGATCGAGCCATCTCCACAACCTTCCAGCCATGGCAGCAGTTATCCACAACGTGCGGCCCTGCCCAATAGGTTGAGTCAGTTAGAGGGCGTACAATCGAAAGTATGTTCGAAACGCCCGGTCTGCCCGACCCGGAGGCGCTCGCCGGGCTGGACGAGGCCGCGCTGGTGGCAGCGATCGGCGGATGGGCCCAAGCGGAGGCCGTCGCGGCCGCCCGCCGCCTGGCGGCGATCGCCGAGCTGGTAGGCCGCAAACTGTACGACGACCCAGCGCATTCGAAATGGGCCTGTGACGGCTGGGACGCGGTGGCCGCCGAAGTCGGTGCCGCCTGCGATATCAGCCACGGGAAAGCATCCGGGCAGATGTATTTGGCCTCGGCGCTGCGCGAACGCCTGCCCAAGGTGGCGGCACTGTTCGCCGCCGGACAGCTCAACGCCGCTCTGGTGGCCACCATCTCCTGGCACACCACCTTGATCGAAGACCGTCGGGCGCTGGCCGCGGTCGATACCGCCCTGGCCGCCGATGCGCTGCACTACGGGCCACTGTCGGCGTTCAAGACCGGGCAGGCCATCGACGCGATCGTCGAGGCGCACGACCCGCAGGCCCTGCGCCGCAGCCGGCAACATGCCCGCTCCCGCGACCTGGTGGTCGACAAACGCAACACTGACCATGCCACCACCCCGCTGTGGGGGCGGCTGCACGCCCACGACGCCGAAGCCCTCGACCGGCGGCTGCTGGCCATGGCGCACAGCGTCTGCGACGACGATCCGCGCACCATCGCCCAACGCCGTGCCGACGCCCTCGGCGCGCTGGCCGCCGGCGGGCAGACGCTGGCCTGCGGGTGCGGCAACCAGGACTGCCCCGCCAGCCAGGACCGTCCAGCAAGTTCGATGCTGATCCACGTGGTCGCCAGCATCGAAAGCGTGGGCACCGGCGTCGACGCGCACCGCAACGGTGAAGACCCACCGCCGCCGCCGATCGACCGTCGGAACCTGTTTGCGCCAGTAGAGCGCACCGCCGAGCCCGACCCGCCCCCCAAAGCCCCGCCGGCGCTGCTGCTGGGCGGACCGCTGATCCCCGCACCGATGCTGGCCGAACTGATCGCCGCCGGCGCCACCGTCAAGCCGGTGCGACACCCTGGACCCGATAGTGCCCCCGAGCCGAGGTACCGGCCCTCGACCGCATTAGATGAGTTTGTGCGCTGCCGGGACATGACGTGCCGGTGGCCCGGTTGTGACCGGCCGGCGGAATTCTGTGACCTCGACCATGCGATCGCCTACGTCCTCGGCGGGCCGACACATCCGTCGAACCTGCGTTGCCTGTGTCGAAAGCATCACTTACTCAAGACGTTTCACGGGTGGCGCGACCGACAACACCCCGACGGCACCATCGACTGGCTCAGCCCGGCCGGCCAGACCTACACCACCCGCCCCGGCAGTCGGTTGCTGTTCCCCGCCCTCTGTGAACCGACGGGACGTCTAACCGCACCGACTGACCGACAATCGGATTCGGCCGGTCGAACCCTGATGATGCCCACCCGACGGCGGACCCGGGCCCAGAACCGCGCCCGAGCGATCATCGCCGAACGCGCCCTCAACAGCCGACCCCCGCCACCCTGAGCCCACCGGCACCGCCCCTGCGAGACCCGGCGGCCCATCACTCCTGCCTCAAACCAGGAACCGAGTGCGCACTTCCGGCGCCGGCAGCGGGCAGGTGTCATACCTTCCGCCAACCCGGTAGCGCACGGCGGCGAAGCGATCGTAGAGTCGGTCACGCAGCCCCGCGGGAATGATGCGGGCGGCCAGGAATAACCGGAACGGCCCGCCCAGATAGCGCACCACCTTCAGCGCCGCCGCCGATCGAACGCTGACACGCTCGCCGGGTTGACCGGGATCATCGATAAACACCATGGAATCGATGTCCTGAAGATCTGGATGGCGCTCGATGACCGCGCGGGCGAAGTCACTGTCCAGCGCGGCGAACCGCAGAGTGCCGTGCCGGTCGTGGCGAAGGATGGTCTGGACCGATCGGTTGCACACCCCGCAGACCCCGTCATAGAGCAGCACGGGAGCGGCGTCGTGGTCTGTCATCTATGCACCTCGGCGTCGCTCAGACCACGCCACTGACGTAGCGGCGCTCACAGACCGCCTCCAGCACCTCGCGCAGCCCGTCAGCGCTTTGCCGCCAAGAGAATTCGGCGCTGCGGTCCTGCGCCTTGCCGCCGAGCTGTTCGCGAAGCACCGCATCAGCCAACAGTCGATGGAGCTGCTCGACAAGCTCGTCACGGTCGTCGACCAGCAGCCCGGTCACGCCGTCGACGATCGAATCGGACAGCCCGCCGGCGGCCCGGTAGCCGATCGTGGGGACCCCGTGTTGGCCCGCCTCGATGACCGCCAGCCCCCAGCCCTCCTTGCGGGACGGCAGCACATGCACCCAAGCCCGTTGCACCAGCTGGTGTTTGGTGGTCTCGTCGACATGGCCGTGGAACGTCACCGCATCGCTGATGCCCAGCGCTGCGGCGTGCTGCACCAACCGGTCGCCCCACCAGCCGCCGCCGATGACGTCGAGGTGCAGGCCGGGCACCCTGCTGCGCAGTGCCGCCACAGCGTCCAGGGCGTCCTCGATCTGCTTGTGCGGCACCAACCGCGACAACACCACCACCCGCGGCGTTTCGGCCCGGGGCGCCGACAGCGTCGGCGCCGGAGCCTCGTCAAGACCGTTGCGCACCACCGCGATGCGTTCGGCGCCGACCCCCAGTTCGATCAGATCGCGCGCCGAGGGCAGCGACACCGTCAGGTATTGGTTGCGCCGGTTGAGCCACGGCGACAGCCTCGACTCCACCAGCCAGCCGATCCGGCTCAGCACCGGGCCGGCCACCGGCCACTGCTCACGGTGGCAGTGGTGCACCAGCATCGCCACCCGCCGACCGTAGATCAACCGAGCCAGGAACGGCAGGCCGTTCTGGGTGTCGATCACCACATCCGGACGGACCCGCCGCAGCGGGCCGAGTCCGACCCGCGCCGCGGCCATCACCGCCAGCGCCCACAGATACACGGTGTAGGGGCCGCCGCGCCGACTGATGCTTACCCCGTCGATGACCTCGTGTTCGGGTGAACCCGGATAGCGGGCGGTGCGCAGTGTGACCGTCATCCCGGCGGCGGCCAGCTCCGCGCCGATGCGCTGCAGGTAGGTCTCGCTGCCCCCGCCCTGCGGGTGCCCGGTATCACGCCAGCACAGCAGCAGGACGGAGCGCACGGCGGACACAGGACTACAGGGTAGTCCCGCAGGCTGGGCCTAGTCTTGGACCGGTGGCTGCCACCGAGGAGTTCGCCCGACGCGCGACGCTGGGCCGCTCGGTGCGCCTGCTGAGCCGGTTCCGCTACGAGCAGCGCGATCCGGCCCGGTTCTACGGCGCGCTGGCCGCTGACACCGCGAACCTGGTCACCGACCTGTGGCGGGGACTGTGCGGCGACGATCCGGCGGGCAGGACGGTGCTCGACGTCGGTGGCGGGCCGGGGTACTTCGCCACCGCGTTCGCCGAGGCCGGCCTGCGTTATATCGGGGTCGAGCCGGACCCCCGAGAAGTACACGCGATGCAGGAGGCCAGGTCCGTGTCGTCGTCCGGCACGTTCGTGCGGGCCTCGGGGATGGCGTTGCCGTTCGCCGACGACAGCGTCGACATCTGTCTGTCCTCCAACGTGGCCGAGCATGTGCCGCGGCCCTGGCGGCTCGGTGCGGAGATGCTGCGGGTCACCCGGCCCGGCGGGCTGGTGGTGCTGTCTTACACGGTGTGGCTGGGTCCGTTCGGCGGCCATGAGATGGGCTTGAGCCACTATCTGGGCGGGCACCGGGCCGCCCGGCGCTACACCCGCCGCCACGGCCACCCGCCCAAGAACAACTACGGTTCGTCGCTGTTCGCGGTGTCGGCCGCCGATGGCCTGGACTGGGCCCGCCACACCGGCGCGCTCGTCGCGGCTTTCCCCCGCTATCACCCCCGATGGGCGTGGCCGATTACCGCGGTGCCCGGTGTTCGCGAGTTCCTGGTGAGCAACCTGGTGCTGGTATTGCAGCCCCGCTGACCCCGTTGACTGCAACGTGTTCTAATCCGCCCGTCGGCTAGGTAGGGTGGCGCCATGACCGTGAGCACCGCAACCGAATACGACACCCTGTTCATCGGCGGCAAGTGGACCGCCCCGGCCACCGACCAGGTGATCGAAGTCCACTCACCGGCCACCGGCGAGTACGTCGGCAAGGTGCCGCTGGCCACCAAGGACGACGTTGACAACGCAGTTGCGGCGGCCCGTCGAGCGTTCGACTCCGGGCCGTGGCCGTCGACGCCGCCGGCCGAGCGGGCCGCGGTCATCGCCGCCGCGATCAAGCTGATGGAGGAGCGCAAGGAGCTGTTCACCAGCCTGTTGGCCGCCGAGACGGGGCAGCCGCCGACGGGCGTGGAGACCATGCACTGGCTGAGCTCCATCGGGGCACTGAACTTCTTCGCCGGCCCCGCAGTCGACGAGGTCAGCTGGGAAGAGGTCCGCACCGGCGCCTACGGGCAGACCATCGTGCGCCGGGAGCCGCTGGGTGTGGTCGGTGCGATCGTCGCCTGGAACGTGCCGCTGTTCCTGGCGGTCAACAAGCTGGGCCCGGCGCTGCTGGCCGGCTGCACGGTGGTGCTCAAGCCGGCCGCCGAGACGCCGTTGAGCGCCAACGCGCTGGCGCAGGTGTTCGCCGACGCGGGCTTGCCGGAGGGGGTGTTGTCGGTGGTGCCGGGCGGGGCCGAGACCGGCCAGGCGTTGACCTCCAACCCGGACGTGGACATCTTCTCCTTCACCGGCAGCTCGGCCGTCGGCAAGGAGATCGGTAAGCGCGCCGCGGAGCTGCTCAAGCCGTGCACGCTGGAACTCGGCGGCAAGTCGGCGGCGATCGTGCTGCCCGACGTCGACCTGGCGTCGGCGATCCCGATGCTGGTGTTCTCCGGGATCATGAACACCGGGCAGGCCTGCGTGGCCCAGACCCGCATCCTGGCGCCGCGGTCGCGCTACGAGGAGATCGTGGAGGCGATCAAGAACTTCGTCACCGCCTTGCCGGTCGGGCTGCCGGATGACCCGGCCGCTCAGATCGGTGCGCTGATCACCGAGAAGCAACGGCAGCGGGTCGAGTCCTACATCGCCAAGGGCATCGAAGAGGGTGCCCGGCTGGTCTGCGGCGGTTCGCGCCCCGAAGGGCGCGAGGATCTAGCCGCCGGCTTCTTCGTCGAGCCGACCGTGTTCGCCGACGTGGACAACTCGATGACCATCGCCCAGGAGGAGATCTTCGGGCCGGTGCTGTCCATCATCGGCTACGACACCGAGGAGGAGGCGATCGCGATCGCCAACGACTCGGTGTACGGGCTGGCCGGCAGCGTGTGGACGACCGATGTGCCGCACGGGATCGAGGTCGCGAGCAAGATCCGCACCGGGACCTACGGCATCAACTGGTACGCCTTCGACCCGTGCTGCCCGTTCGGCGGCTACAAGAACTCCGGGATCGGCCGGGAGAACGGCAAGGAGGGCGTCGAGCACTTCACGCAGCAGAAGAGCGTGCTGATGCCGATGGGATACACGCTGGAGAGCTGATCTCAGCTCCCGTTGAGGCAACGGTAAGCCCCTATACTGCCGTCGTGGGAGTTCTGGTCTGGTTCGCGCCCTGGGCGGTGTACTGGGTGCTGGCGGGAAATGCGCCACTGTCGATCGCGGCGTTGGTGGCGCTGGCCGTTGCGGTCGCGGTCATGGTGGGTGACCGCGAGTCGTCGGCCCGGCCACTGGGCGTGGGGGCGGTAGCGACCTTCGCGGTGCTGGCGGTGCTGCCGCTGGCGAGTTGGGCGCAGCGGTGGGCGCTGCCGCTGAGTTTCGCCGCCCTGTTCGCGGTGTTGCTGACCAGCACGCTGCTGGGCAAGTCGGTGGTGGCGGCCGTCGCGAAGGCGGATCTGCCCGAGGCGGCGGTGCAGACGGAGCTATTCGCCCCGGTGGTGAACCGGCTGACGTGGATCTGGCTGGCCGCGACCGCGGCGATGGCGGTATCGGCGGCGATCCCCCCGGCCACGCTGCACCACCCGGGTTCCCCGCTGACCTACCTGTGCTCCTGGGTGATGCCGTTCGCGATCCTGGCCGCGGTGGCGGTCGGCTCGCGCATCCTGGTGGATCGCATGACCGCCGGTTTCGGCGACGCGGTGCGCAAGACCAGCTTCGTCGCCTTCGTCGACATGGAGATCGATCAGCTCTACTACCTGGCCACCGAGCACGCCAACCGTGAGGTCGGCCCGGGGCAGGAGGCCTACAACGTCACCGTCGGCGCAAAGGGAACGGCGCTGCTGGGCGACGACACCCGGGTGTCATGGCCGTCCACGTACAAGGTTCGGCAGCGGCGCGGCTGAGGCGTCAGCTCCGGTTCATCCGCTGTGCGCGGCGGTGTGTGATGCAACGTCCTACCTCGGCGCGGTAGAAGTCCTCGTCGCGGCCGCCGGCGGTGTACAGCCGGGCCCCGAGCCGGTCCCGGAGCTCTGGAAGGTTCACCTCACCGGTGGTCGCGTTCGCCAGCACCCAGTCGACGGCGGCCTCACTGCCCTGTTCCCGGCAGATCCGGTCGACCCGTCGGGCGGCGGCACCTTTGTGGAACCGGGCGAACCCGGCTTTGCTCCACGACCGGACCTCCCGGGCCTCCAGATCGAGCAGTTCGCGCAGCACCGACAGCGGGCCATCCGGCACGGTTTTGAACGGGGCGGCGTCGGCGAATGTCAGCGCACCGCCGGGCCGCCGGATCGCCTCGACGTCGGGTTCTACCACCACCGCTCCGCGGCCCTTGGCCAGCTCGTGCGCCCACCGGACGATGGTGTAGCCGTGGTCGGGCAGCCGGTACTTGCGGGTGTGGGTGTCCACAGCAGTCGAGGGTAGTGCGCCAGGTCCGCGCGTGATCAGAACGCGTCCTCGCTCAGATCCATCACCGCCAGGTCGTCGTTTTCGACGATGCGTCGCTCCGCGCCGAGCCGGGGCAACACCGTGCCGGCAAAAAACGTTGCCGCGGTGATCTTGCCGGCGTAGAAGTCCCGGTCACTATCGGTGACGTCGCCTTCGAGCGCGCCGAGCGCGGTCTCGGCCTGGCGCAGCAACAGCCAGCCGATCACCAGGTCACCGACGGACAGCAGGAACCGTACCGATTCCAGACCCACTCGGTAGAGTTCGCGGGGCTCTTCTTGTGACCCCATCAGGTATCCGGTCATGGCGGTGACCATCGCCCGCACGTCGTCGAGCGCGCCGGCCAGCAGCTTG
Organism: Mycobacterium sp. pW045; assembly: GCF_041287085.1. Classification (NCBI taxonomy): domain Bacteria; kingdom Bacillati; phylum Actinomycetota; class Actinomycetes; order Mycobacteriales; family Mycobacteriaceae; genus Mycobacterium; species Mycobacterium sp. pW045. Next base: position 129,207 of record NZ_JBGGKU010000004.1, read on the forward strand.
CGGGCGTCGGCCAGCTCCGAACGCGCGTCGCCGCTGTCGAGGAACCCTTCGATCTGGCCGACCAGGTGCCCCAATGCCGCACCGCGGTCACGGGCGATCTTGCGGAAGAAGAAGTCCTGCGCCTGAATGGCGGTGGTGCCCTCGTAGAGGCTGTCGATCTTGGCGTCGCGGATGTACTGCTCGATGGGGTAGTCCTGCAGGAAGCCGGATCCGCCGAAGGTCTGCAGCGCGTCGGTCAGGTACTGATACGCCCGTTCCGAGCCGACGCCCTTGACGATCGGCAGCAACAGATCGTTGACCCGCTCGGCCATCTCGGCGTCGGCGCCCGACACCTGCATGGCAACCTGGGAGTCCTGGTGGGCTGCCGTGTAAAAGTACAACGCCCGCATCCCCTCGGCGTACACCTTCTGCATCATCAAGGCGCGCCGCACATCCGGATGGTGGATGATGGTGACCCGCGGCGCGGTCTTGTCGGTCATCTGGGTCATGTCGGCACCCTGGATACGGGTCTTCGCATACTCCAGCGCGTTGAGATACCCGGTGGACAATGTGGCGATCGCTTTGGTGCCCACCATCATTCGGGCGTACTCGATGACGTGGAACATCTGGGCGATACCGTTTCTGGCGTCGCCCACCAGCCAGCCCTTCGCCGGAACGCCGTGCTGGCCGAAGGTCAGTTCGCAGGTGGTCGAGACCTTCAGTCCCATCTTGTGTTCCAGACCGGTGACGAACACCCCGTTGCGCTCGCCCGGTTCGCCGGTCTCGGGATCGGGCAGGTACTTGGGCACCAGAAACAGGCTGAGCCCCTTGGTTCCCGGCCCGGCGCCCTCGGGACGGGCCAGGGTCATGTGCATGATGTTCTCGAACAGGTCGTCACTGTCACCGTTGGTGATGAAGCGCTTGACACCGTCGATGTGCCAGCTGCCGTCGGGCTGTTCGATCGCCTTGGTGCGGCCGGCCCCCACGTCAGAGCCGGCATCCGGCTCCGTCAATACCATGGTGGCGCCCCAGTTCCGGTCGATCGCCATGGCCGCCCAGTGCCGCTGCTGCTGGTTGCCCAGGCCATAGAGGATATTGGCGAAGATCGGACCGGCCATGAACATGAAGACCGCCGGGTTGGCACCGAGCACCAGTTCGTTGATCGCCCAGGACACCATCGCCGGAGCCGGCACCCCGCCGACCTCCTCGGCCAGGCCGATCCGGAACCACTCGCCTTCCTGCCAGGCCCGCAGTGACGCCTTGAACGGCTCCGGCAATGTCACCGAGTGGCTGGCCGGATCGAATACCGGTGGATGGCGGTCGCTCTCGGCGAATGACTCGGCCACCGGCCCTTCGGCGAGCCGCGCAGCTTCGGCCAGCATCTGGCGCACCGTGTCGCCGTCGAGATCGCCGTAGGCGCCGTCAGCCAGGCACTGCTCCAGGCCGAGCATCTCGAACAGATTGAATTCCAGGTCGCGGACATTGCTCTTGTAGTGACCCATGGGTCAAGCATGCCCTTCGACGCGCGTCGAGTTCCGGGCTTTCCGCGCATCTCGGCCCCTCAACCGCCACGGGGTTCGGGCCGGGCCTCAGCTGTCGAGCACCTGCGCCACCCTGGCCTCGACATCGCCGAGATCGCTCAGGTCGATCCCGAAGCGGTCGGCCAGGGCGTTACAGACCTGCGCAGCGTCGTCGAAGCGCACCCGTTCGGTGCCGCCGCGGGAGTGCATGGTCAGGTTACGGCCCCGCAGGTTCACCCGGGCGTCATCGGTAACCAGTGCTGCGCTGAGCCCGGCGACGAAGTTCGACTCCGGGTAAGTCGACACATACCAACTGCCCACCTGCATGTCGATCAGCGGCCGCGGCTGCAAGCCGAAGGTGTACAGCGGCCGCCAAGTCGCACCGAGCTGCGTTTCCAGCACATAGCCGCTCGCGTGGCCGCGCAGCCGGAACGGCTCGTGGGGCGTCTGCTGGACTTCGTCGGGGACCAGGCGGATCGGTGAGGTCAGTGTCTGTCCGCCGAACCCGACATCGGCCAGATACGGCTCGTCGCAGCCCGGGATGCGCACCGCCAGCGCCTGGTGGGTCTCGGGGCGCGGTGGGCCGTCGAGCCCGTCCGGGCTCATCCACACCACCCGCCCGGCCAGCCGCTCGACGCCGAACCCGAGTGCGCGCAGCACACCGAGCAGCAGGCCGTTCTGCTCATAGCAGTAGCCGCCGCGGCGCCGCGTGACCAGCTTGGCGGTCAGCGTCGGCAAGCTCAGGTCGATCACCGGCACCCCGGTCAGCGGGTCGAGGTTCTCGAACGGGATACCGCGGACATGGGCGGCCACCAGTGCGGTCAACGTCTGCAACGTCGGCTCGGTACCGCCGCGGTACGCCACCCGGTCGAAGTACGCTCGCAGATCGATGCGCTCCGCCGACTGCCCGCCCATTTCGCCGATGTTATCCACGGCCTCCTCAAGCCGGTAACATGGGCAAAACTAGAACACGTTTCAATTGAGGGGGCGTGGTGGACACACCCGACAGCGACTGGTCTGAGGACGTGCCCGGGCCCATCACCAAGTGGGATCCGGGCCTGACCGAACGAGTGATGGGGCTGCTGCGGCCGCTGATCAAGGGGTACCACCGCTCGGAGGTGCGGGGCCTGGATTCGTTCCCGAACGGTGGCGCCCTGGTGGTCTCCAACCACTCCGGTGGGCTGTTCCCGATGGACGTGCCGGTGTTCGCCACCGGCTTCTATGACAAATTCGGCTACGAGCGGCCGGTCTACACGCTCAGCCACGACATCATCTTCACCGGGGCCACCGCCGACTTCTTCCGCAAGACCGGCTTCATCCCGGCCAACCACGCCAATGCCGACGAGGCGCTGCGCTCCGGCGGTGTGGTGGTGGTCTTCCCCGGCGGCGACTACGACGTCTACCGGCCCACGCTGGAAGAGAACACGATCGACTTCGCCGGCCGCAAAGGCTACATCCGGGCGGCGATCAACGCGGGTGTGCCGCTGGTGCCGGCGGTGGGGATCGGCGGACAGCAGAGCCAACTCTATCTATCCCGCGGCACCGGACTCGCCAAGGCGCTGCGACTGGACAAGCTGATGCGGGTCAAGATCCTGCCGATCTCATTCGGCTTCCCCTTCGGGTTGTCCGCGGTGCTGCCGATCAACCTGCCGCTGCCCACCAAGATCGTCATGCAGGTATGCGAGCCGATCGACATCATCGCCGAGTTCGGCGAGGATCCCGACATCGACGTCGTCGACGCCCACGTGCGCTCCGTCATGCAGGACGCCCTCGACAAGCTCGCGGCCGAACGCCGCCTCCCAGTCCTGGGCTGAGCGGGATGGCCCCCGGACCGTTCGACCGGCTCGCGCGCATCGGATCGATGCTGCAGACCTTCGCCCGCGCCGGACTGCTGGCGCCGCTGCGGCCCGACAAATACCTGCGGGTCGCCGCCGCGGCAGCCCGCGAGGGCGGCACCACCACCGTCGGGATCGCCATAGCCGCACAACGCTGCGGCGACCGTCCGGCGATCATCGATGAACGCGGCAGCCTGACCTACCGCGAGCTCGACCGGCGCTGTGATGCGCTGGCCGCCGGCCTGCAGCGGCTGCCCGGGCGGACGCCGCAGGCCGTCGCGTTGATGTGCCGCAACCACCGCGGCTTCATCGAGGCGCTGGCCGCCGCCAATCGGATCGGCGCCGACGTACTGCTGCTCAACACCAGCTTCGCCGGACCGGCACTGGCCGAGGTCGTGGCCCGCGAAGGTGTCGACCTGATCGTCTACGACGAGGAGTTCGCCGCGGCGGTGGATCTGGCCGTGCCGGCCCAGTCCCGGTGCGTCCGGGTGGTGAGCTGGGCCGACTCCGACATCCCCGGGCTGACGGCGGACGACCTGATCGACGCCAACACCGGGCAGCGCCCGGCCAAACCGGCCCGCACCGGCAGCCTGGTCATGCTCACCTCCGGAACCACCGGCACCCCGAAGGGCGCGCGGCGCTCCGGTCGCGGCGGCGGCGGGGTCGCCGATCTCGCGGCGATCTTCGACAGAATCCCCTGGCACACCGAGGAAACCGTGGTCATCGCGGCCCCGATGTTTCACGCCTGGGGGTTCTCGCAGCTGGCACTGGCGTTGACGATGGCCTGCACCGTCGCCACCCGACGGAAGTTCGATCCCGAGGCGACCTTGGCGCTGGTCGAGGAGAACCGGGCCACCGGATTGTGTGTCGTACCGGTCATGTTCGACCGCATCATGGCGCTGCCCGATGACGTGCGTGCTCAGTACCCTTGCCGCTCATTGCGGTTCGCCACCGCATCGGGATCGCGGATGCACCCGGACGTGGTGACGGCGTTCATGGACGCTTTCGGCGACGTGGTCTACAACAACTACAACGCAACCGAGGCCGGCATGATCGCGCTGGCCACACCGGAAGACCTGCGCTATTCGCCCGACACCGCGGGTCGGCCTGCGCCGGGCACCGAGATCCGGATCCTTGACCCCGATTTCGCCGAGCTGGCCGACGGCGTCACCGGGCAGATCTTCGTGCGGAACTCCTCGCAGTTCGACGGCTACACCGGCGGTGACTCCAAGCAGTTCCACGACGGCTTCATGGCCTCGGGCGACCTGGGCTACTTCGACGCCACCGGAAGGCTTTTCGTGGTGGGCCGCGATGACGAGATGATCGTCTCCGGCGGCGAGAACGTCTACCCGATCGAGACCGAGAAGGCGCTCATCAGCCATGGCGCCGTCGCCGAGGCCGCCGTGATCGGCGTCGACGACACCGAGTACGGACAGCGACTGGTCGCCTTCGTGGTGTTGGAGCCGGGCGCTGCGGCCACGATCGAGGAGCTCAAGGCGCATGTCCGGGACAACCTGGCCGGCTACAAGGTGCCCCGTGGCATCACGATCCTGGATGCACTGCCGCGCAACAATACCGGCAAGGTGCTGCGACGCGAATTGCAGGCGATGGCCAGCAACTGATTTCACGCCGTGGGTGCGCCGAACGTGTACTGACGGTCAGTCGTCGCGACGATTTTCGCAACCGATACACGCTCGGCGAATCGGGACGACGCCCTTGGGGGGTCCGGCTCAGGCCGGCGCCATCGCCGTTTCGACCGGCGTGAGCCCCTCGGAAAGCCCTGCGGCACGCCGTATTGCGATGAACTCGTCGACCATGGCGCTGGTCACCTCATGCGGATCTTCGACGGTGGCGCCGTCGGTCAGCACGGAGATGTTGAGCTGGTCGACGTAGCTCCACACGGTGATATTCAACCCGCTGCCGGCGGTCAACGGCCCCACCGAATAGATCTCGGTGACCAGCGCGCCGCCGACCCGGCCACGCTCCCGCGGGCCGGGCACATTGGAGATGTTGAGGTTGAGCACCTTGTTCTGTCCGTCGCGGCTGGACAGCCAGCGGAACAACGACTCCGCCGGGGCGGGCGGCAGATACGCCGACCACCGGCTGACCAGCTCCGGCCCGACCAGGTGGTGGGCCTCTTTGGCCAGATTGGCTGCCTCCCGCGCCTTTTCGACGCGCACCAGCACGTCTTCGACGTCCACCGGCAACGCCACCAGCACCCCGGAGAACCGGTTTCCGGAGATCCGATCCGGGGAGAAGTCGAAGCTCATCGGCACCGATGCCAGCAGCGGGTGATCCGCCTTCCCGTCGTAGCGCAGCAGCAGCGTGCGTAACGCGCCGGCCGAGACGGCCAGCACCATGTCGTTGATGGTGGCGCCCAGCTGCTTGCCGGTCGCCTTGACGTCGGCCAGTGCGAGGGTGGCCGTGGCGAACCGGCGTTCCGGGGTCAGCATGTGGTTGATGAAGGTCGGTGGCGGTGTGAACGGCCGCGTCAGGTCGGCGGACAGTTTGCGGGTGCTGCGCCGCACCCGCCGCACACCGGCCGCGGTGTAGGCGATGGTCGCCGGGATCCTGCCCAGCTGTCGCAGGTGATCGCGGAAGGCCGAGCGCACCAGCTGACCGCCGGTGGGGGCCGGATCGGTTTCGTAGGAATCCCGTTCGGAGTTCGGGCCGGCCACCAGGTCCATGCCGCGTGCCATCAGGTTCGCCGAGGCGATCCCGTCGGCGAGCGCGTGGTGGATCTTGCCGACCACCGCGATCCGGTTGTTGGCCAGGCCCTCGATGAAGTACATCTCCCACAGCGGCCGGCTGCGGTCCAGCGGCGTACTGGCGATCTGACCGATGGCCTCATCGAGTTCGCGGCGGCCGCCCGGCGCCGGCAGCGACCACGGCCGGATGTGGTAGGTCAGGTCGACTTTGCAGTTCTCCCGCCACATCGGGTGGTGGAACTTGCCCGGGATGTCCACCAGTTGGTAGCGGAACGGGTCCAGCTTGTAGAGCCGCCCGTGGATCACCCGCCGGAAGGCATTGACGTCGAAGCTCTGCCGGTCGGCATCCAGCTCGATCACGGCGATCTTGAGGGTGTGCATGTGCACGTTCGGCGTCTCGCTGTACAGCAGAACCGCGTCCCACCCGCTGAGCCGCTTCACCGGCGGATCACTCCCATGAAGGGACCTTACCGCGGTGTCGCCGTCGGCGGGTTCAGATGACTTGTTTGCCGCCGATCGTGGTGCGGTCTCGGTGAATCTGGTTGAGAAACAACCCGATAGCCGTACTCATTGCGCCCGTCCGGGATCCGTCGGTCAGGTCGAAACCGTGCCCTGCCCCGGGCAACTCCAGGTAGCCGACCTTGGAGCGCGACACCGCCCGCAGCCGGTCGGCGAAGGCGCGGGCCTGCGCCACCGGGATGACGGTGTCGGCGCTGCCGTGCACGAGCATGAACGGCGGCGCCCCGGGATGCACCCGCGCAATCGGGGAGGCCTGCTGGTAGATGTCGCCGTGGCGCCGGATCGATCGGCCGACCACCACCCGCTCCAGGAAGTCGACGAACGCGACCCGCTCCGGAGTGGACCTGTCCTGCCAGTCGTAGCGGCCGTAGATACCGACCACGGCGTCCACCGAGGTGTCGGCGCCCTCGGGGAGCCGGTCCGCGAATTCCCGATCACCGGCAGCACTGCCGGTCAACCCGGCCAGCGCGGCCAGGTGTCCGCCGGCCGACGAACCCGCCACCGCGACGAAGTTGCGGTCGCCGCCGAACTTGTCGACGTTGGCGTGCGCCCAGGCGATCGCGGTCTTGACGTCGATGATGTGGCGCGGCCAGCGGTTGTGCGGCGCGACGCGGTAGTCGATCGACAGGCACACCCAGCCTCGCTCGGCCAGGTGCGACAGCAGCGCATAGCCCTGCAGCATCCGGCTGCCGTGCACCCAGGCTCCCCCGGGGATATAGATCAGCACCGGCGCCGGTGTCGTCGGCAGGTCGCGGGGCGCCCACACGTCGAGCACCTGGGCGGGGTCGCTGCCGTAACGCACCCCGGAGCGGTGAATGTGGCGGCGGTGCTGCAGCGCCTTCCACACCGGCGGCGCCTGCTCCGGTTGCGGCCACTCGATGGCCAGCTCGGATGCGGTGACGACACCGCGAAGGGCGGCCTCGGAGACCGCGCGCGTCTGCTCCCGCGCCTGCTTCCGGGCGGTGGCGGCACCCGGGGTCAGCCATGACCTGGCCGCGCTGGAGAGGAACTCCGGCATGTGGCGGGTCCCCCATACCCCCATCGCGGTCATTCCGCCCAGGGGTTCCAGCCGCTTCCCGACCACCGGCAGCGAAGCTGAAGCGACGCTGAATGCGAGCAGGTAGTCCGCCGTCCGGGCCCGCTTCAACCAGCGCAGGCGACCGGTCACATTCCAGCCCGACTTCGGGGTCTGCGGTGCTGCCGTCATTACCGGAGAGTACCGCGGTTACGCCGGGGTAAACCGCAATCGGGCGGGTTGTCCACGGAACGGATCCGGCACCGGCAATACTGAGCCGATGGTAAGCAGCGGGTTTCATCCAGATCTGCGCCGGGCCGCGCGATTCCTGCCGCGGGGCGGCATCGGGCCCAGGACACTGCCGGCGATCCGGGCACTTGCCGGCCTGCAGGGCCGACGCACCCCCAGCGGCATCGAGGTGCTCCCCCTGCCCTCGGGCGGCAGTGTGCGGGTCTATCGGCCACCGCATCGTCCCGCCGCTCCGGCGCCGGCGCTGCTGTGGATCCACGGCGGCGGCTACGTCATCGGCACGGCCGCGCAGGATGACCGGCTCTGTCGCAGGTTCAGCGACGAACTCGGCATCACGGTCGCCTCGGTCGACTACCGGTTGGCGCCGCAACACCCATACCCGGCTGCGTTGGAGGACTGCTGGGCCGGGCTACTACTGCTGGCCGGGCTGGCCGGCGTGGATCCGACGCGGGTGGCGATCGGCGGGGCCAGCGCAGGCGGCGGGCTCGCCGCCGCGTTGGCGCAGTTGGCGGCCGACCGCGGCGACGCGCAACCGGTACTGCAGCTGCTGGTCTACCCGATGCTCGATGACCGCAGCGCGCACTTGCCGGCCGATCGCGGCTACCGGTTGTGGAATCCGCGGAGCAACCTTTTCGGCTGGACGTCGTACCTGGGCGATGCCGATCCGCAGCTCGCGGTGCCGGCCCGCCGCGCAGACCTGAGCGGGCTGGCGCCCGCCTGGATCGGGGTGGGCACGCTGGACCTGTTTCATGACGAGAACCTGGCCTACGCGGAGCGGCTGCGGGCCGCGGGCGTGCCGTGCGAGGTCGAAACCGTCCCGGGAGCGTTCCACGGATTCGATCTGCTGCTGACCAAGGCGCCGGTCTCGCGGTCGTTCTTCGCCAGCCAGTGCGCGAGCCTGCGAAACGCCTTCAAGGAGACCTGATCTGGTGGCCGATCGCGAGGAACTGCAGGCGTTGCGCGGTGCGGTCGCCGACTTGATGGCCAAGGCCGACGGCGACAGCTGGGGCGAACTGGCGGCGATGGGCCTGCTGGGAATGCTGGTGCCCGAGGAGTACGGCGGGGCGGGGGCCGGTCCGGTCGAGGTGGGCGTGGTGGCCGAGGAACTGGGCCGGGCACTGTTCGACGGGCCTTACTTGTCGACGGCAGTGCTCGCTGTGAATCTGATTGCTGCCCTAGGCGATCCAGCGCAATGCGAAGCCGTGCTGCCGGGGATCGCCGCCGGGGACACCCGGATCGCGCTCGCCTTCGCCGAGGGCTCCTCGCCCCGCCCGCCCGCGAGGCCGGCGACGTCGGCCCGCGGTGACGACTCCCCGGTGCTGACCGGCGAGAAGCGGTTCGTGCTCGAAGCCGACGGCGCCGATTCGATCTATGTGCTGGCCGACACGGCGTCCGGACCCGGAGTCTTCGCCGTGGACACCGCTGGGCCGGGTGTCACCGTGGAACCATTGACCACGGTCGACCAGTCGCGCCGGCTGTGCACCGTCCGGCTGGCCGGCGCGCCGGCCATTGCGATCGGCGAACCGGGCTGCGGCGTCGAGGTTTTCACCGCCGCGTTGGACCGCTCCGCGGTGGCACTGCTCGGCGAGCAGGCCGGCGCGGCCCGGCGCGCCATGGAGATGGCCCGCGACTACGCCAAGACCCGCTACCAGTTCGGCCGGGCGATCGGCAGCTTCCAGGCCGTCAAGCACATGTGCGCCGACATGCTGTTGGAGGCCGAGTCGGCGGTGTCGGCCGCCCGCCACGTCGCCGCTGCCGCCGCCGACGGCTCGCCGGGCTGGGTGGCCGATCTCGCCCTTGCTCAGGCGTACTGCTCGGAGGCGTTCGTGTTCGTGGGCGCCACCAACATCCAGGTCCACGGGGGCATCGGGTTCACCTGGGAGCACCCCGCCCACCGGTATCTGCGGCGGGCGCGCGGCGACGCCCAGTTGTTCGGCAACCCGGCCTGGCACCGTGAACGCTACCTGCGGGAGATCGGAGCGTGAGATGAGCGACGGTCGCGACGACGACGTCCTGCGCGCCGAGGTCCGGGACTGGCTGGCGGCCAACTGGTCTCCCGATGTCGACCGGGCGACGTTCGCCGCCGCCGTTCTCGACGCGGGCTGGACCGCGCCAAGCTGGGAGCGCGCCCGCTACGGACGTGGGCTCACCGATCGGCAATCGCGGTTGGTGGCAGCGGAATTCGCTGCTGTCGGGGCACCCGGCAGCGGTCACGACCGGACCGATCTGTTCGCCTGCACCATCCACGACTGCGGCTCCGAAGAGCAGCAGCGCAGACTGTTGCCCCCGGCACTGCGCGGCGAGAGCAAATGGTGCCTGCTCTACAGCGAGCCCGGCGCCGGATCGGATCTGGCCGGTCTGCGCACCCGCGCCGAACGCGACGGTGATGACTGGGTTGTCAACGGCCAGAAGGTGTGGACGTCGTTCGCCACGACTGCCGACTACGGCATGCTGGTGGCGCGCACCGATCCGGACGTACCCAAGCACAACGGGATCACCTTCTTCATGCTGCCAATGCGCCAGCCGGGCGTGGAGATCCGGCCGATCCACCAGATCACCGGCGAGTCGGAGTTCAACGAGGTGTTCTTGACCGACGCCCGGGTGCCCGACGCGAACCGGATCGGCGAACCGGGTGCCGGCTGGTCGGTGCTGCAGGTCGCGCTGGGCTACGAACGCCGGCTGATGGGCGACATCGCGCGCACCAGCCGCGGTCGCCGTGAAAAGACCGGCGGCCTGGTCGAATCGGCGCGCGAGGCCGGCTGCCTCGGCGACTCCCATATCCGCCAGCAGATCGCCCGTGTGCAAGCACTGTCGACGGTGAACCGATGGAACAACCAGCGCGCCAAGACCAGCGCCGACCGTGCCGAGGCCGCCACCCTGCTGGCGCTCGGCAAGATCGCGATGTCGCGGATTCTGCACGAGACCGCGCGCGTCGAGACCGAGATCGTCGGCGCCGAATCGATGCTGAGCGGACCGGAGAATCCGGTCGGCGACGCGGTGACGTTTCGGGCGCTCAACGCCTACTTCACCTCGATCGGCGGCGGCACCGACCAGATTCAGCGCAACATCATCGGCGAGCGGGTGCTCGGGTTGCCTAAGGAGCCGGATCCCTACCGCGACGCCCCGTTCCGCGACCTGCCGCACTGATTGCCTCTCGCCCCCTTCCCTGCGCGAGCGTGCGCGTCCCCGGCCGACACACCGGTCGAATCACCGGATCTGCGCACGCTCGCCGTCGCCGCTCGTATCGGCAGCCCGCCGTCATGGTGCGGTGAGGAACGCTCTACATACGCCGTCGGGATTGTGACATGGCCAGCGGCTCACGAACGTCCCGTTCTCCCGCTTCCGGGGACACGCACCGTCGCGCACAGCGGGCCCGGCTCGCACAGCGGGCTCGCACAGCGGGCCCAGCTCAGAACTGCAGGGCGGTGAAACGCCAGTCCAGCACCTGGCGATCCGGGTCGCCCACGGCGTAGACCAGCGATCGCAACCCCAGCATGTTGTCGGTGGCCGATTCCACGTGCAGTTCGCTGTAGAGGGTGTCGCCTTCGTGGACCGGCCCGGTGTGGTCGCAAGACTGCCAGCCCACCACCGTGGCCAGGTTCGGCAGCAGACGGCAGGCCTGCGCCAGTGCCAGCCCGATGGTGTGGCCGCCGTAGACCAGCCGCTGACCTGCCACCCGCGAATCATGATGGGTGGCAGCGATATTGAGAGTCAGGCGGGCCAACTCCGGGGCGGACGACACCACGTCGCCGGTGCTGGTCAGCACGGCGCCTTTCAAGCTGCCCGCGGCCTGGTCGAAATGCGGGCCGGGCACTCGCTGCCGGAACTCGTCGGCGTCCCAGTGCGCGGTGACATCCGGCGGGGCCGCAAGTCCGGCCCCGATGACAGACAGGTCGTCGCGGTGGCCGGTGTCGGCGGCATCCGGTGACAGCGGCAGCATCGCGCAGCGGTAGAAGTCGAGCACCAACCGGTCGACCTGGTCGATGGTGGTCACTCGCAGCGCTACCAGGCCGGTGGGCTCCCGGCCCGGCTTGGCCGAGTTCTGTTTCAGGCCTACGACTTCGGTGCGGGTGAACAATGTGTCGCCGATCACCGGGTATCGGAAGAAGGCCAGGCCGCGGTAGAACAGGTTGGCCTTGACCCGGCGGGTCACCAGCGTGGATTGTCCGATCGCCACGTCACACACCAAGCCGGGGTGGGCCAGCGGTGTCACGGCTCCGGTGACCACCCGGGACAGTTCGCCGTCCAGCGGCAGCCGCAGCCGGTCACCGAGGATCGCCTGATGCAGGGCGGCGGATCCGGGCGTCAACGTCATCGCCGGGGCCGCGTCGAACACCTGGCCGACATGCAGGTCGTCGAAATAGGGCGCGTCAGTCATCTGAGAATCCTGACATACGGTGTACCGATGAGCTTCTCGCTGACCGACGAAGAGTCGATCCTGGTCGATACGGTGCGGACTTTCATCGATCGGGAGGTCAAACCGACCGTCCGCGATGTTGAACACGCCAACACTTACCCGCAGGCGTGGATCGAACAGATGAAGCACCTGGGTATCTACGGGCTGGCCGTCCCCGAGGAGTACGGCGGCACTCCGGTGTCGATGCCGTGCTACGTCCTGGTAACCCAGGAGTTGGCCCGCGGCTGGATGAGCCTGGCCGGTGCGATGGGCGGACACACCGTCGTCGCCAAACTGCTGACGCTGTTCGGCACCGACGAGCAGAAGCAGCGCTACCTGCCCGCCATGGCCACCGGCGCGCTGCGGGCCACCATGGCGCTGACCGAACCCGGCGGCGGCAGCGACCTGCAGAACATGATCACCACCGCGGTGGCTGCCGCCGATCCCGGCACCCTGGTGATCAACGGCGCCAAGACCTGGATCTCCAATGCCCGCCATTCCGGGTTGATCGCGCTGCTGGCCAAGACCGATCCGCAGGCCACCCCGCGGCACAGCGGGATTTCGGTGTTGCTGGTGGACAACCCGATTGCCGGGCTGACCATCTCCCGAGACCTGCCCAAGCTCGGTTACAAGGGTGTGGAGAGCTGTGAGCTGAGCTTCGACGGCTGCATCGTGCCGGCCGCGGCGGTGCTCGGCGGCACGCCCGGCGCCGGTTTCGCGCAGATGATGAAGGGCCTGGAGACCGGCCGCATCCAGGTGGCCGCGCGGGCATTGGGGGTGGCGACGGCCGCTCTCGAGGATGCGCTGGCCTACGCCCAACAACGGGAGAGCTTCGGGCAGCCGATCTGGAAGCATCAAAGCGTCGGCAACTATCTGGCCGAGATGGCCACCAAACTCACCGCCGCCCGCCAACTGACCCGCTACGCCGCCGAACGTTACGACAGTGGCCAGCGCTGCGACATGGAGGCCGGCATGGCCAAGCTGTTCGCCTCCGAAGCCGCCATGGAGATCGCGCTGAATGCGGTGCGCATCCACGGCGGCTACGGCTACTCCACCGAATACGATGTCGAACGCTACTTCCGGGACGCGCCGCTGATGATCGTCGGCGAAGGCACCAATGAGATCCAGCGCAATGTGATCGCCGCGCAGTTGGTTGCCCGCGGCGGGATCTGAGCGTCCGGGGTACCCGACCGGCGCCGTACGCAAAAAACACCCCGCACAGTTGTGCGGGGTGTTTCCTGCCAGCTACTCGGACTACGGGATGACGACGCCCGCGGTGCCGTCCTGTCCCGCGCTACCCGCGTCCGGACCGGTACCGGCGGCGCCACCGTTGCCCGCGGTACCACCCGTGCTGCCGGTACCCGGGGTGTCACCGGCACCACCGTTGAGGCCGTCGGCGCCAAGGTGCGGGGTGATGACGTCACCGCCGTCGCCGCCGTTACCGCCGTTGCCGCCGGTGTTGGCGCCGCTACCACCGGCACCGCCGTCACCGCCCGCCCCGCCGTGGACATTGCTGAGCGGGCCCGAGGAGGAGTCATTGGAGGTGGTGGCCCAGCCCGGGTCACCCCAGCGGATGTTGCTTCCGTCGCCGCCGTTACCACCGGCACCGCCGTCCCCACCGACACCGCCGGAGCCGTCCGAGTTCGCCAGGCCCGCGCCGCCGGAACCACCGGTGCCACCGTTGCCACCGTGCGCGCCACCGGCATTCGGGTCGTTGCCGCCGTTGCCACCGGCACCGCCGTTGCCGCCGGTGGCGCCACTACCACCAGCACCGCCAGCACCGCCGGTGCCAGCCGAGCCCTGCGGGCCCATGGTGCCGGAGCCGGCCGGGCCCTCCACGGACGCATGCCCGGTCACATCAGCGATGTCACCGCCGGCAGCACCATCGCCGCCGTTGCCACCGTTACCGATCAGACCGTCATTGCCGTTGGCCGCACCTGAACCGGCCGCGCCGCCGTTGCCTCCGGCACCGCCAGATCCGCCGTTACCCGGGGGGTTGTACAGGCCGTGGACAGAATCGGTGTTCCCGTGAACCGAGACACTGCCGTGACCGCCCTTACCACCGTCGGACCCGGCACCGCCGACACCGCCGTTACCACCGTTGCCAGCGTCGCCGCCGCCGTTACCACCGGCTCCACCGTTACCGCCGGCGGCGCCGTTACCGCCACTGGTGGCCGTGACCGCGGGGGGGCTACCGGGAGGGCTGTCGTTCGCGGCGAACCCGTCGACGCCGTCCCGCCCGTTGGCCGCAGCCGACGCGTCACCTCCGTTGCCGCCGTTGCCACCGTTGCCGTCGACACCGGCCGCACCCGCGCTGGCACTGGCGCCACCGGCTGCACCACCGGCCGCGGCCGCACCACCGTTACCGCCGACACCACCGTCACCGCCGGCGTTTCCATTGGCGCCAAAGTCGTTCTGGTCCACCGCCAGGCCATTTGCGCCCCCACCGCCGTCACCGCCCAGCCCGCCGTTACCGCCGACACCGCCGTCGCCGTCGGCACCGACCATGCCGTTCGCGGAGCCGCCGACACCGGCCGCACCACCGGCACCGCCCTTGCCACCGACGGCGCCGTCGCCACCGTTGCCACCGGCAGCCCCGTTGCCCGAGCCATTGTCATCGAACGTGCCCGCTTCACCGGCGGCGCCAGTGCCACCGTTGCCGCCGTTACCACCGACACCGCCGACACCGCCGTTGCCGCCGATCCCGACGAACGACGAACCGTCACCGCCGGTACCACCGTTGCCCGCGATACCACCGGCCACACCGTTGCCGCCGTTCGCCCCCGGCGTGCTGCCCGCCGAGCCGTTGGTGCCAGTCCAGCCGGCCCCGCCGGCCCCACCGTTGCCACCATTGCCCCACGCGCCCATGCCGAAGAAGTCCTGGGCCTGACCCGAGGAACCACCGTTACCGCCGTTGCCGCCGGCCAGCGATGCGGTGCCGTTCCCGCCGGCACCCCCATCACCACCGTTGCCCCACCACTCGCCACCGTGGCCGCCGTTGCCACCGTCAGCCCCCAGGCCGCCGGCACCACCATCACCACCATTGCCGATACCACCGGCATGCCCGCCGTTACCCCCGACGATGCCTTCAAGGTTCGACGACCAACCGTCGCCACCGTCGCCGAACCACAACCCACCGGCCTCGCCGTCGGGGTCGAGCTCGGTGCCATCGGCACCGTTGCAGATCATCCCGCAGAAGCCGTCCGTGAACGGCGCGAACACCTGGTTGATCACACCGTTGACACTCGAACCGAAGTCCGAGTTGATCCAGTCCTGCAACATCCCGTGCAGCGGCAGGTAGAACGTCTCCTGCCACTGCTCAGCGTGAGCGGCGTCCGACAACCCGAACAACCCGCCCTCAGCAGAACCCGGCACGCCCCACGTCGAAACGTCGAACAGATCGAACCCCGACTCAGAACCGCTGTCATCGACGCCGAAGAAATCCCAGAACGCGTCCCAGCCGAAGTCATCGGCCTGCGCAGCCGGCGCGGTCGCCAACGGGGCCATCCCAAACGCCAGGAACGCACCCACCGAAGCCGCAGCCCCGATCACCCGGTTCGGCCTCCGAGACCGCGTCCGCGCTGCTGCTGCCTGCCGAGAGCCACGCTGTTGTGCCATCCGTGATGTCCCCTTTAACTTGTCTGTAGCTGGTGGGTGCCTTAGTCAAACCTGTGGTTTTGCTGTAGGCGCCGCTACGGTAGCTTTTATGGAGTCGGTTGTCCACTTCATCGAACATCATCTGGTGCGCGAGGCGTTCATTTGGGCCGTGATACCTGGATTGGCTGGACAAACGGTTGGTTAGCGGATCATTGTCTCCTTCAGGAGACCGACCGGCTCAGTCGAACGCCGCGGGCTACCGTTGCCTCTATTCGAAAGGTAAATCGCCATGTCGTTTCACCTGAGCAACGCCGGGCGGCGTCGGGGTTCGTACCGTGTCGCACCAACCCAGCGGTTGCCGTGGGCCGCCCCGGCGGTGGCGGCCTTGATCGCGTTGGGCGCTGCGCCGGTGAGCGCCCCGCCTGCGCATGCCGACGGGTTCGACTGGGTGGTGGATGTGTTCAGTCCGCTGTTCGGACTGCCCGACGACGACGGCGGCGATGCGGCGTCAGGCCTCGATTGGTTCGATCCCGCCGGCTGGTCCCCCGTCGACGCGGACCTGGGCGGCTCGGATGCCCTGCCGCTCAGCGCGGAGGCGAACGGTATGGACCTCCTCTACGGCTGGCTGCACGACACCATGCAGGACTGGCTCAACAGCCCGTTCGGCCAGCAATTCAGCGATCTGGTCAATCCGCTGTTCGCGCCGCTGACCCAGGGTTTCTGCGGCGTGATCTGCAACGGTATCGACGGCACCGAGGCCAATCCTGACGGCGGCGCCGGCGGCTTGTGGTTCGGCGACGGCGGCGATGGCTGGTCGTCGAACCTCGACGGTGTCGCCGGTGGCAACGGCGGCAACGCCGGTGGCTTCGGCAACGGCGGCGACGGTGGGGCCGGCGGGCTCGGCGCCGACGGCGGCAACGGCGGGCACGGCGGCGATATCTGGGGCAACGGCGGCCACGGCGGTAACGGCGGCCACGGCACCGGCGACGGTGGGGCGGGCGGCAACGGCGGTAACGGCGGCGACGGCAGTTACCTCTACGGCACCGGCGGGGTCGGCGGTGCCGGCGGCGACGGCAGTGCCGCCGAAGGCAATAGCAGCACCGGCGGGGCGGGTGGCAGAGGCGGCAACGGCGGCGAAGCCGGTCAGCTTCGCGGGGGCGGCGGCGACGGCGGCAACGGCGGCAATGGCGGCGCGGCCAGTGGTACCGGCAGCACCGGTGGCGCCGGTGGACAAGGCGGTGCCGGCGGGAAGGTCGGCGGCAGCGGTGACACCGCCGGCGGCGGGCACGGCGGGCACGGCGGTGACGGCGGCGCCGCCACCGGCACGGCCAGCACCGGCGGGGCCGGCGGGGCCGGCGGCGCCGGCGGCGGCGGCACCCCGCTGATCGTCGGTATCAGTGGCAGCGACGCCGGCAACGGCGGCGACGGCGGCAATGGCGGCGACGCCAGCGGCGACGGCGGCCGTGGCGGTAACGGCGGTCATGGCGGCATCGGCGGAGGCGGGGCCGGTTTCGGCGGTGATGGCGGCGACGGCGGGGCAGGCGGCAACGGCGGCGACGGCAGCGACGGCGCCACCGGTGGCCTGGCCGGCCCCGGCGGCCGCGGCGGCCCCGGCACCGTCCATGGGGAATCCGGCAGTCAAGGGCGGCCGGGCACCCCCGGCAGCACCTCCTGACCATGAAGCCCTGACGCCGTAGGTGGCCGGCGGTAGCTGATCGGCGAGCGCGCCGGCCGACTATCCGGGCAGCCAATCCCCGGGGGACCATGGAGGAATGAACGCAACGGGGTACTCCTGGACCGTCATCGGAGCGGGTCCGGCCGGCATCGCCGCCGTCGGCCGACTACTTGATCACGGCATCGCGGAAGATGAGATCGCCTGGATAGACCCCCAATTCGGCGCTGGTGACCTGGGCGCCAAGTGGCGGGCCGTCTCGAGCAATACCCAGGCGGGGCTGTTTCTGGACTACTTAAACGCTTCGCCGTCGTTTCGGTTCGGCCAGGCGCCCCGGTTCGCGCTGAGCACCATCGATCCGGACCGGACATGCCCACTCGGCATGATCGCCGAGCCGTTGGTGTGGATCTCAGATCAGTTGGGCAGCCGGGTAAACCGCTTGCAGGCGATGGCGATGCAGCTGTGGCTCCAGCACCGCCGCTGGACGGTGCGCACCGACCGCGGGGAGATCAGTTCGACCAACGTGGTCCTTGCGGTCGGTTCGGCCCCCACGAAACTCGACTACCCCGGACTCGAGGTGATCGAGATCGAAACAGCCCTGGATCCGGGCCGCCTTGCGCAGCTTGCCCTCGACGGCGCTACCGTCGCGGTGTTCGGTTCGTCGCATTCATCGATGATCGCGTTGCCGAACCTGTTGGCGACCTCGGCGAGCAAGGTGATCAACTTCTACCGAAGCCCACTCAAATACGCGGTATACCTGGACGATTGGATCCTTTTCGATGACACCGGCCTCAAAGGCGAGGCCGCGCAATGGGCTCGCGAGAACATCGATGGGACACGTCCGGAACGTTTGGATCGGTGTTGGGTCGGCGATCCCCGGTTCGGCGACCGGCTGCAGGAATGCACCCACGTCGTCTACACGGTGGGATTCGAACCCCGACAACATCCGGTGACTCCGCAGTGGGGTCCGCTGAAATACGATGCCAGCAACGGCATTCTGGCGCCCGGACTCTTCGGGGTCGGCATCGCATTCCCCGAATACCGCCTCAACCCGTTGGGGTCGGGTGAGTACCGCGTCGGGTTGTTCAAGTTCATGCAGTTACTCGACGCGGCCCTGCCGCTGTGGCTGCGCTACAGCCCTTGATGCCTGGGCCGGGCTCACGCCGAGTATTTCGCCACCAACTCGTTCTTATAGAGCTTGCCGGTGTCGGTGCGCGGCAGCTGGGCCTCGAAGGAGATCGAGCGCGGACACTTGTAGTGCGCCAACCGTTCCCGCAACCACGCCAGCAACTCCTCAGCGAATGCGTCGGTGGCGTCTGCCGGGTCGACGGTCTGCACCGCCGCCTTGACGCGCTGTCCCATCTCGTCGTCGGGGATCCCGAATACCGCCGCATCCATCACCTTCGGGTGGGTGATCAGCAGGTTCTCGGCTTCCTGCGGGTAGATGTTCACCCCGCCCGAGATGATCATGTGGTGGCGACGGTCGGTGAGGTACAGGTACCCCTCCTCGTCGAGGTAGCCGACGTCGCCGACCGTCACCCAGCCGCGGGGGTGGCGTGACTTGGCGGTCTTGTCCGGGTCATTGAGGTACTCGAAAGCGTTGCCGCCCTCGAAGTAGATCTCGCCGGCCTCTCCCGCGGGCAGCTCGTTGCCGTCCTCGTCGAGGATGTGCACTGCACCCAGCATCGGCTTGCCGACCGAACCGGGGTGCAGCAACCAGTCTTCGGCGGTGATCAACGTCGAACCGTGCGCCTCGGACGAGGCGTAGTACTCGTCGACGATCGGCCCCCACCAGTCGATCATCTGCTTCTTGATCTCCACCGGACACGGCGCGGCAGCGTGCATCACCCGCTGCAGGCTGGAGACGTCGTACGAATTCCTGATCGCATCGGGCAGTTTCAGCAGCCGGGTGAAGTGGGCGGGCACGAACTGGGCGTGGGTGACCTGGTAGCGCTGGATGGCCTCCAGGCAGCCTTCCGGATCGAACTTCTCCAGCACCACCGTGGTGATACCGGCGGCCTGCGCGGTCATCGACCACACGGACGGGGCGGTGTGGTAGAGCGGCGCCGGGCTCAGGTAGACCGAGTCGGGGGACATCCAGACGGCCACCAGCATCGTCATCAGGCCGGGCGCCTCGGCCGGCGGCAGATGCGGCAGTGGGCGTTTGATCCCCTTGGGCCGCCCGGTGGTTCCGGAGGAATACTGCAGCAGATCGCCCTCGATCTCGTCGTCGATCGGGGTGTCGGGCTGGTCGGCAACGCATTCCGGGTAGCGCTGCCAGCCGTCCACGTCATCATCAGCGATCAACAGCAGGCCGGGGAGGCCGTTGGGAAGATGCGTGGCCAAGTTCTCGCAAGTGCTGCGCAGCGCAGCCGAGCCGATAACCGCTTTGGCGGAGCTGTTGTCGATGATGTAGGCGGCCTCGGGCGCGGTCAGATGGGTGTTGATCGGCACGTAGTACAGGCCGCTGCGCCGTGCTGCCCACATCACCGCATGGATGTGCTCGTTGTTCTCCATGAGGATCGCGACGGTGTCGCCCTCGGCCAGCCCGGCCCGGCGGAAGAAGTGCGCCAACCGGTTCGCTCGCGCCTCAAGATCGTCGAAGCTGATGACGGTGCCCGACGGGTGCAAGATGATGGCCGGCTTGTCGGCGCCTCCGTGACCTGAGGTGTGTTCGCGAATCTGCATGGGCAGACTGTACCGCCGCCAAACTTGACGGGTGTCAGCACGGACGCGGTCGGGAAGCTTCCCGGTCAAGAACAGCGTCGCGGCGCGGCCGAATATCTCGTGGCGCCTCCGGGCCGGCTGGCCGCCTGGGCTTACTTTGGTGCGGCCGACCCGGGAGGGACGGCTGCGCCTCACGCGAATGGGCGAGCACGCACGATATGGGCGTGCCCGGGGTGCCGACGCCGTTGGCCACCCGCATGCTGCGCGACATCGCTTCCAACCAATCGGCTGTCGCACAATTCCTCGGCGTGATGCACCACGATCTACATCCCGCACGGCTTCTCACCCCGGGCCGAATGGCCAAGGCTGCCATTCGTGCACTGCGCGATCGACCGGATCAGGCAGGCGCCACCCTGCGCGAGATCGCGTCGGCGGTCAAAGACCAGTCCCACCGGGTCCGGCGCCGCGACGCCGCGCGCCCGGGCGATCAGAGCCGCGCATCCACGAGATCGGGCAGCGCCTCGAGGAGCTTCGCATCCGCGGTCAGCAGCTCGAGGCGCTCGACCTCGGCCTGAGCCACCAGCATCGCGTCGAACGGATCGTTGTGCGGCAACGCAGCGATATTGCACACCATGGCATGGTGACCGGTGATCGGCAGATTGCGGAAGCCGGACTTCCCGACGGCGTCCTCAAAGTCCGCGGGCATCGCGAGCTTGCCGGTAGCCGCTTTGATGGAGATCTCCCAGATGCTGGCCGGTGAGACGAATACTGCCGGGGCAGAAACCATTCGGGCGCGCGCATGGTGACCTAAACGTGGACTGTCGTCCAGCGACCAGAGCAGTACGTGGGTATCGAGCAGGATGCCGGTCATTCAAGCCCGAACTGGGCGTTGAGGGCGTCGTCGACGTCGTCGAAATGTTCGTCGTCGTAGTGGAGCCGGCCGGATAGAACTCCGAAAGCGATGTCGATCCGCGAGTGCGGTGTCAGATCGGCAACCGGCCTGCCGGCGCGCGCGATCGTGATCGTCTCACCGTTTTCGACGCGGGCGAGGAGGCTGGACAGATGCGTCTTTGCCTCGTGAATGTTGACCGTCGCCATGCCCCGAGCCTACCGGACTTAGTCCAGTCGGACTAGCCCCCGAGCCGGGTTAGCCCAGGCGCTGCTTGAGGGCGTCGAACTCGTCGCGCAGGCCACTGGGCAGGTCGTCGCCGATGAACTCGAACCACTCCTCGATCAGCGGCAACTCGGCGCGCCACTCGGCGGCGTCGACAACAAGCGCCTGCTCCACATCAGCGGGGTCGACATCCAGGCCCGTGAGCTCCAGATCCGAAGCGTGCGGCACGGTACCGATCGGGGTGGACTCTCCGGAGCCCTTGCCCTCGACCCGGTCGATGATCCACTTGAGCACCCGGCTGTTCTCGCCGAAGCCCGGCCACAGGAAGCGTCCGTCCTCGCCGCGGCGGAACCAGTTGACGAAGAACACCTTCGGCAGCTTGGACTCATCGGAGTTCTTGCCGATGTCGATCCAGTGCTGCATGTACTCGCCGGCGTTGTAGCCGATGAACGGCAGCATCGCCATCGGGTCTCTGCGGACCTTGCCCACCGTGCCTTCAGCGGCGGCGGTCTGCTCGGAACCCATGGTGGCCCCGATGAACACGCCGTGCTGCCAGTCGCGGGCCTCGGTCACCAGCGGAACGGTGGTCTTGCGGCGGGCGCCGAACAGGATCGCCGAGATCGGCACGCCGGCCGGGTCATCCCACTCCGGGGCCAGGATCGGGCACTGCGACATCGGGGTGCAGTAGCGCGAGTTCGGGTGCGCGGCAGGGGTTCCCGACTCAGGCGTCCAGTCGTTGCCCTTCCAGTCGGTCAGGTGCTCCGGCGTGTCGCCGTCGATGCCCTCCCACCAGATGTCGTTGTCGTCGGTGCGCGCGACGTTGGTGTAGATGGTGTTGCCGGCCTCGATGGTCTTCATCGCGTTCGGGTTGGAGCTGTAGGAGGTGCCCGGCGCCACCCCGAAGAAGCCGGCCTCCGGGTTCACCGCGTAGAGCCGGCCGTCCTTGCCGAACCGCATCCAGGCGATGTCGTCACCGAGGGTCTCGGCCCGCCAGCCCGGGATCGTGGGCTGGATCATCGCCAGGTTGGTCTTGCCGCAGGCCGACGGGAAGGCGGCGGCGATGTAGTAAGCCTTGTTCTCCGGCGAGATCAGCTTGAGGATCAGCATGTGCTCGGCCAGCCAGCCCTCGTCGTGGGCCATCGCCGAGGCGATCCGCAGCGCGTAGCACTTCTTGCCCAGCAGCGCGTTGCCGCCGTAGCCGGAGCCGTAACTCCAGATCTCGCGGGTCTCGGGGAAGTGGGTGATGTACTTCTCGGAGTTGCACGGCCACGGCACGTCCTGCTGGCCCTCGGCCAGCGGCGCACCCACCGAGTGCAGGCCCTTGACGAAGGCGCCGTCGGTGCCGATCTTCTCCAGCGCCGCGGCGCCCATCCGGGTCATGATCTTCATCGACGTCACCACGTAGGGCGAGTCGGTCAGCTCGACGCCGAGCTTCGGGTCCTCAGCGCCCAGCGGGCCCATACAGAACGGCACCACATACATGGTGCGCCCGCGCATGCAGCCCCGATAGAGCTCGGTCATGGTGGCCCGCATCTCGTCGGGGTCCATCCAGTTATTGGTGGGGCCGGCACCCTCTTTGGTGCGGGTGCAGATGAAGGTCCGGGACTCGACCCGCGCCACGTCGGCGGGGTCGGATAGCGCCAGGTAGGAGTTGGGCTTCTTCTCGTCGTCGAGTTTGACCGCGGTTCCGGCCGCCACGAGGTCGCCCATCAGCCGGTCCCACTCGGCCTCCGAACCGTCCGACCACTCCACACGGTCGGGCTGGGTGAGCTCCGCGACCTCCTGAACCCAGGCCAGCAACCCGCGGTGTTTCGTCGGGGCGTTGTCCAGACCGGGGATGGTCGCTGAGGTCATTGAACTCTCCTGTTGTAACCCGTGTCGCGTCGTGGCATTGCCGCTGGTGTGCGCCGCAGTCCACCTCTTATACCTTCATTAGATAAGAGATTACCGTGCAGAACCGCGAGCGGCGAAGCGGGCATACACGCCGCTAATCGGCCGCTGTCCGGGCGGGGTTCGCGGGACCGGATTGGCCCAGTTCATCGGGCGGTCCCAGCTTCGCCTCTCCTGCGTCGAACCTCGCTGAACCGCCCTGTTCATCGGGCGGTCCCAGCTTCGCCTCTCCTGCGTCGAATCTCGCTGAACCGCCCAGTTCATCGGGCGGTCCCAGCTTCGCCTCTCCTGCGTCGAATCTCGCTAAACCGCCCAGCTCGGACCGCACCGCGGCCAGCGCCCGGTGCAGCGTCGGGAGCTGCCGATCCCGCACCGCGGCGGCCCGGGCGGTCGCGGCCGCGTGCTCACGCAGTTCCCGGTCCAGCCCGGCGATCCGGTCAGCGGCCCGCGCGGCCTCGGTTTCGTTGCGCTCGGCGAGCTCGGCGGTGAGTGCCGACTCGGCGGCCACCACCCGCAACGCCACCAGTTCCTGCAGGGCGGAGCGCAGCGCGGCAGTGGCCTCGCCCACCCAGCGATCAAGCACCGCCCGGTCCCGCAGCAGCCCACGGATGCGAACCACCCACACCGTGACCGCGACCCCGACCACAACGCACGCCACCGCGCCGGCCGCGGTCAATCCCGGGGCCAGGTTGGCGAACAACCGGCTCAGCGCCAACGCCACCCCCAGCCCGAAGCCGGCACCGAGCAGGGTCATCAGCTGGGTCTCCAACCGCCGCGACGACAACGCCGGCGCGCCGATCTCGAACTGCGGGGTCGAGGTCGTCGCCGCGGCGTCGCCGGACAGGCCCAGCTCCTGGGCCACGTCGGCCAGGTGCTCCGAGACGCCCTGGTCGACCTCGGCCACAACCTCCTCCAGCCGGCCGCGCACATCGGCCTCGAACTGCGGCAACCGGCGCCGCGTCATGCCCGCGGCATCCTCGGCGAGCTCGCCGCGCACCGAGGCGCAGCGCTTGCGGGCGAAGTAGGACAGCTGCACCCGGGCCTGGGCGATGCGGCTGCGCAATCCGATCACCCGCTCCGATTTCGACATCCGCCGCTGCCGCACCACCTCGTCGCGCTGCTCCTGCAGCAATGTCACCCGTGCCCGCCGCCCCTCCGCGCGGGCGTCGCGGTCGATCCGGTCTGCGTCGGTGCGCAACTGAAACTCCCAGGACCGCAACCGGTTCCGCCGCTGCACATCGCTGTCACCCAGTTGTTTGGCCAGTTCCGCGACCAGGTCGTCCACCCGGGGTTCGCCGCGCTCGGGCGCCGCGGCCGCCCCCACCCACGCCACGTCGCGGTAGCGCGGCGCGTAGTCGGCCAGCGTCTCGCGGGCGGTCTGCTGCATCTCCCGCCACTGCCGGTGCACGTCGATCTTGGACACCGCTCCGATCACCACATCAGTGTGGGCGGCCGCGGCGTCGAGCAGCGCGCAGTCGGACTCGGTCAGTGCCGCCGCGGCCGACACCACGAACACCACCGCCGTCGGCACCTCGCCCGGCGGCAGTTCGGCGGCTTCGACGACCGGCCACTGCGGCAGGCGCTCGGCCAGCACCGTTGCCACCGCGCTGACCCCGGCCAGCCAGGGGCCGGTGACCATCACCACGTCGCGGCGCCGCACCGCCGGCGGCCGTAGCCCGGGGGCGATCTCGGCCACCAGCGCGTCCACCGCCGCCACCGGGTCCTCGGCGGCCGGGTCCGGGTCGAGGGTGGTCATGGGAGGCCTCGCGTCCTGGCCCAGTCCCGCAGCGAACCCCTGGCGATGTCGGCGGCGCAAGCACGCTCGATGACACCCACCGGTGCGCTGCGGTGGCCCTGCCAGCGACGCGCCCGGCGCAGCACCGGTTCTCCCGCCGTGCCGGGCTCCTGGACCACCACGGCCGCCGCGGCCGTCCGGGCCGCCACCGTCGCGTCGGAGTTGAGGAAAGCATCGATGCGGGCCGCGAAGTCCTGGCCGACCGCCAGCGCCTCGAGCCGGACCACCGCCTCCGACGTCCGCCGGTGATGAACGCCGGCACCCAGCGCGGCCAGGCGTGCGACGACGCCGTCGATGCCGCTGAGCCGGCGCAGCAACGCCCTGCCCTGCGTCACCGTGTCGCCGCGCCGGGCCGGCCCGAGCAGCTGCCCGATTCCGGACAGGTCGAGGGCGGCGCAGAGCCGCTCGCGCAGCTGCCGCGGCACCGGGTGCGGACAACTGATGAAGTGGTCGGCCGAGCGGAGATCGGCGGGTGCGGCGGCGAGCATGCCCAGCGCCGTCCACAGCTCGCCGTCCAGGCGACCAGCCAGTGCGGCGAGCGCGAACAGCCCCGACAGCGGTGCCGCCGGCGCGCTGCTGGCCGTCGCGACGGCGTCGACGCCGGCTCGTCCGGGTAGGTCCGCCTTGTTGAGCACCACCAGCACCGGCCAGCGCCGCGCCGAGCGCACCGCCACGATCTCCGCCGAGTCCTCCGGTTTGACCGCTTCGGCCACGACGTACACCGCGGCGTCGGCGGTTGCGGCTTTTGGCCCGCCATCGGGCGCGCAGCTGACCTCCAGCCCGGCGGCGGCCAGCGCGGCGGCCACGGTGCCCCGACCCACCCCGCGCCGCCCGCACACCGCGACCCGCAACGGCGCGGTGACGTCCGCGGCGATCGACGACAGCCGTGGATCGGAGAGCTCGGCGGCCAGCCGGGTCAGCCCGTCGGCGAAAAGCTGGCGCCCCTGTGTCACGACCATGCCCTCCCGCATCGCCCAATCGGCCCACCACGTGCAGGCCATGGTGTCAGCTGTGCCGCCGGGATGCGAGTCACCGTGCCACGGTGTCCGCGCGCCGATCCCGGCGGCCTCGAAAAGCAACTGTTGGGTATCAATGTGGACCGCGCCGTGGGTACACCTGGGTACATGGGCCACCATGGACTGCATGCACGCGCAGCGCGACGTCGAATCGTCATCGGGCGTCCCTGGCATCGATGCACCGGTTCCGCGGCGTGGCCGAAATTTCAGCGTTCGCTACCGGCACTCCGCACTCTCCGTCGGCCAGCGCCAGACCTGGGAGCGACTCTGGCCCGAACTGGGCGCCGACGTGGCGCCGCCGGACGGCACCGACCGCCCCGGTCCGCTGGATCCGCAACGCTGGTTCGGCCGCGCGGCTCCGCTGGTGCTGGAGATCGGCTGCGGAGCCGGCACCTCGACGGTCGCGATGGCCCGGAGCGAGCCGCATTTGGACGTGATCGCCGTGGAGGTCTACGAGCGCGGGTTGGCACAGTTGCTGTGTGCCATCGAACGCGAACAGCTCACCAACGTCCGACTGCTGCGCGGCGACGGCCTCGACGTGCTGGAGCACCTGATCGCCCCAGAGTCACTGATCGGGGTGCGGGTGTTCTTTCCCGACCCGTGGCCCAAGGCGCGGCACCACAAGCGGCGGCTGCTGCAGCCGTCCACCATGGCCCTGATCGCTGATCGGCTGCAGCCCGGCGGGGTGCTGCACGCGGCGACCGACCATGCCGGTTACGCCGAACAGATCGCCGAGTCCGGCGACGGCGAGCCCGGCCTGCGCCGGGTGACGAATCCCGCTCCGACACTGCCGATCTCGATCGCCCGGCCCACCACCAAGTACGAAGCGAAGGGCCGCGACGCCGGCAGTGCCATCACCGAGTTGATCTGGGAGAAGCCGCGGTGAGCGACGCTGTGGCCGAGGCCCCCGCCCCGTCAGCGCAGATCCCGGAGGACCCGACCGCCGGCGGGCCACCGGCGCGTCGGGTGCTGCTGGTGTGGGACGCACCGAACCTGGACATGGGCTTGGGCGCGATCCTGGGCCGCCGCCCGACCGGGGCGGAACGACCCCGCTTCGACGCCTTGGGCCGCTGGCTGCTGAATCGCACCGCTGAGATCTCGGCACGTCACCCGCAGCAGCCGGTCGAGCCCGAGGCCACCGTCTTCACCAATATCGCACCGGGCAGCGCCGACGTCGTCCGGCCGTGGGTGGAGGCGCTGCGTAACGTGGGGTTCGCGGTCTTCGCCAAGCCGAAGATCGACGAGGACAGTGACGTCGATTCCGACATGCTCGAACACATCGCGCTGCGGCGGGACCAGGGGCTGGCGGCGGTGGCGGTGGCCTCGGCCGACGGTCAGGCGTTCCGGGAACCGCTGGAAGAACTCTGTGCACTCGGCATAACCGTTTCGGTGCTCGGATTTCGCGAACATGCCAGCTGGGCGCTAGCCTCGGATACCTTGGAGTTTGTCGACCTGGAGGACATTCCTGGTGTGTTCCGGGAGCGGCTGCCGCGGATCAGCCTGGATTCGCTGCCGGAGCAAGGGGCGTGGCTGCAGCCGTTCCGGCCGCTGAGCTCACTGCTGGCCTCGCGCGAGTAACAATTGGACAACCTGGCAAGGGACGCGCGGGCCCGAAAGATGTCTCAACAGACTTTAGTGAGGAGCGTATAGGTGTTCGCCTGGTGGGGTCGAACTGTATACCGCTACCGGTTCATCGTAATCGGCGTGATGGTGGCGCTCTGCTTGGGCGGTGGGGTCTACGGCATGAGTCTGGGCGACCACGTCACCCAGAGTGGTTTTTACGACGACGGCAGTCAGTCGGTCAAGGCCTCGGTTCTCGGTGACGAGGTGTACGGCCGAGATCGCACCAGTCATGTGGTGGCGGTGTTCACCGCGCCGGAGGGCGAGACCGTCGACGACAAGGAGTGGTTCGACGAGATCAAGAACGGGCTGAACAAGGTCAAGGCCGATCACCCCGATCAGATCATGAGCTGGGTCGGCTACTTCACCAATCCCGAAGCGCTGGCCAACATGGCCGACTCGGCCAAGAAACACGCCTTCGCTTCGATCCAGATCGAGGGCGACGACGACGACACCATCCTCAAGAATTTCCAGACGGCCGAGCCCGACCTACAGAAACTCGACGACGGCAAGGTCGAACTCGGCGGCCTGCAGCCGATCGCCAGCGCACTGACCGGAACCATAGCCAGCGACCAGCAGCGCATGGAGGTGCTGGCCCTTCCGCTGGTGGCGGTGGTGTTGTTCTTCGTGTTCGGCGGGGTGATCGCCGCCAGCCTGCCGGTGATCGTCGGCGGTTTGAGTATCGCCGGGGCGACGGGCATCCTGCAGCTCACCACCCACTTCGGGCCGGTGCACTTCTTCGCCCAGCCGGTGGTCTCGCTGATCGGTCTGGGTATCGCGATCGACTACGGCCTGTTCGTGGTGAGCCGGTTCCGGGAGGAGATCGCCGAGGGCTACGACACCGAGGCCGCGGTCCGGCGCTCAGTGATGACCGCCGGGCGCACGGTGGTGTTCTCGGCGGTGCTGATCATCGTCTCCTGCGCCAGCCTGTTGGTGCTGCCGCAGGGTTTCGTGCACTCGTTGACCTATGCGTTCTTCGCCGCGGTGGGGCTGGCCGCGCTGCTGTCGATCACCCTGCTGCCGGCAATCCTGGGGGTGCTCGGCTCAAACGTCGACGCCCTGGGGGTCCGCACCCTCTACCGCATCCCATTCCTGCGGGACTGGGAGTTCTCCAACCGCATCATCGGCTGGTTCGCCGAGAAGACCCAGAAGACCAAGACCCGCGAAGAGGTCGAGGCCGGCTTCTGGGGCAAGCTGGTCAACTTCGTGATGAAGCGGCCGCTGGCGTTTGCGATCCCGATCGTGGTCGGATTGATCTTGCTGATCATTCCGCTGGGCAAGCTGACGTTCGGCGGGATGAGCGAGAAGTACCTGCCGCCGGATAACACCGCCCGGGTGGCCCAGGAGCACTTCGACGAGATCTTTCCCGGTTTCCGCACCGAGAAGCTGACGCTGGTGATCCAGAGCACCGCCGACAAGCCGGTGACCGATCAGCAGGTCGCCGACATCCGCAACCGCGCCATGGCGATCAGCGGGTTCGTCGAGCCGGACGACGACCCGGGCGAGATGTGGAAGGAACGCCCCTACCTGCCCGGTGCGTCGAAGGACCACAGCATCCGGGTGATTGAGAACGGACTGATCAACCGCAACGACGCGGCCCAGAAGATCAAGGCGCTGCGCGCCATGAGCACACCCAAGGGCCTCACCGTGCTGGTTGGCGGCACCCCCGCGCTTGAGCAGGACAGCATCCACGCGATGGTCGACAAGGGGCCACTGATGCTGGTGATCCTGCTGACCACCACCACCTTGTTGATGTTCCTGGCGTTCGGCTCATTGGTGCTGCCGTTGAAGGCGGCGGTGATGAGCGCGCTGACCATCGGGGCGACGATGGGAATCCTGACCTGGATGTTCGTCGACGGGCACGGCGCCGGGCTGCTGAATTTCACTCCCACACCGCTGATGGTGGTGGTGATCGCGCTGGTGGTGGCGGTCGGCTGGGGGCTGGCTACCGACTACGAGGTGTTCCTGGTGTCGCGGATGGTGGAGGCCCGAGAATCCGGGATGTCGACCACCGAAGCCATCCGGATCGGTACGGCGACCACCGGGCGGCTGATCACCGCTGCCGCCCTGATCCTCGCGGTGGTTGCCGCGTCGTTCGTGTTCTCCGACCTGGTGATGATGAAGTACCTGGCGTTCGGCCTGATGGCGGCGCTGCTGCTCGATGCCACCGTGATCCGGATGTTCCTGGTGCCGTCGGTGATGAAACTGCTCGGCGACGACTGCTGGTGGGCGCCGCGCTGGATGAAGCGGATCCAGCACCGGATCGGGCTGGGCGAGATCCGGCTGCCCGACGAGCGCAAGCGCAGGGTGAACCGGCCCAGCGCGCCGGCACCGCTTGTCACGACGCCGGCGGGCGCGGCCCCGGCGCGACCAGTGCACGACCCGACCCATCCCACCGCCGGTGGTCAGGCCCGGCCACGGGCGACTGAGCAGCTGCCGACGCGGCCCGTGACGGGCAGCCCGTCGGGCGCCCGGACCAACCGGATCAACGCCGGGCCTCCTGAGGCGCCGACCACGCGGTTCCAGGCGGCTGATCCGGTGACCGAGCGGGTCGAGTCCCCCGCCGAGGGTCCGGCCGGTGGAGACCGCGAAATCGAGTCCTGGCTGGGCGAGCTGCGCGGCGGCCGCGATGCGGGATCGCCACGCTCGCGCGGCCGGCAGGATTCGGCCGAACCGCGGCCGTCCGACGAGCGGACGCGGTCGTTGCCCAAACCCGGCGGCCCCCCGGAGGACACCGAGAACGCCCCCACCACCGCCATCCCGGTTCAGAGCGACCCGGACAGTCCGGCGACCGAGAAACTCACCGCCCCCCGCGACCAGGAGGGCAAGGGCGATAAGGGCGACAAGAGCGGCGACAATCCGCAGCGACGCGGCGCCGCCGGTGGTCTCAGTGCGGCGGAGTTGCTGCGCCGGGAGGGCCGGTACTGATCTCCTCCTCGGGCGCCGCATCGCCCCCGGGTTCGCCATCCTGCTCGGGCGTCGCATCCTCCTCCGGCGCCGCATCTTCGGCATCGTGCGGGGCGACCAGTACCCGCACCGCCCGGTCGATGAACGCGATCGTCGGGACGGCCAGCAGCGCGCCGACGATACCGGCCAGGATCGCCCCGGTGGAGATGCCCAGCACCACCGCCAGCGGGTGGATCGACATGGCGCGGCCCATTACCAGCGGCTGCAGCACATGGGCCTCGAGCTGGTTGACGGCGATGATCAGGCCCAGGGTGATCAACGCATAGATCCAGCCCTTGGCTATCAGGGCGACCAGCACCGCCAACAGTCCGGTGAGCACCGCACCCACCAGCGGAATGAAAGCTCCCAGGAAGACCAGGGATGCCAACGGCAACGCCAACGGCACGGCCATGACGGCCAGACCTATGCCGATCCCGACGGCGTCCACCAGCGCCACCAGGAAGGTCGCCCGGATGTAGCCGATCAGCGACTCAAAGCCGGCGACCCCGGCCGCGTGCACCTTGGCCCGCACGTCACTGGGGAAGAACCGGACGGTGAACCGCCAGATGTCGCGGCCGCCGTAGAGGAAGAAGATCAGCGTGAACAGCACGACGAACGCACCGGTGAAGATCTTGGTGATGGTCTCGGCCGTCGACAACGCGCCGCTGGTCAGCTTGGCCTGATTGTTGCGCAGCTCGGTGATCACGGTGGCGCCGGCCTTGTCGATCTGGTCGCCGCTCAGGTGCAGTGGGCCTTCGATCAGCCAGTGTTGTGTCGAGTTGACCATCTGGGTGACCTGCTCGACCAGCTCGGGCAGGCCGTCGATGAACTCGTCGATCACGAAGCTCAGCAGCGCGGCCAGCACCGCCACGCCGGTGAGCAACAGCAGGAACACCGCCAGGCCGCGGGGGACGCCGGCCCGGTCCAGCCGGTCCACACCGGGCAGCAGCAACGCCGACATCATCATCGCCAGCGCCACCGGGACGACGATGACTTCGAGCCGTCGGGCGATCAGCAGGACCACCAATGCCGCGGCGAACAACACCAGCAGGCGCCAGGCCCAGGCTGTCGCCTTGCGCACGGTCGGGTGGACGGATTCGGCTGCGCTGGCTGACATTCCGGTAGCGTAACGATGCCGCAGCGAGCGCACATACTGTAGCCGGATATCGCTGTCACGCGGCTAACCTCTAATTCCGTGTCGCACCACGTAATCGCCGTCCCGGCCGGGGCCCCGCAACGTCCGGCCGGTGCCCGCAGCTGGGTGCGTCCGGTCATCGCCGGTCTGGTCGCAGTGGTGCTGACGGTTGAGATCGTGCTGGTGTGGGACCAGCTCGCCACGGCGTGGGCCAGTCTGTGGCGCGCCGACAGCCGCTGGCTGTTCGGCGCGATCCTGGCGGCGGCAGCATCTATGCACAGCTTCGCGCAGATCCAGCGCACCCTGCTGCGCTCGGCCGGGGTGCACGTCACGCAGTGGCGATCCGAGGCGGCGTTTTACGCCGCCAACTCGCTGAGCACCACGCTGCCCGGCGGCCCGGTACTGTCGACCACCTTCCTGTACCGCCAACAGCGACGCTGGGGCGCTTCGCCGGTGGTGGCGTCGTGGCAGCTGGTGATGTCGGGGGTGTTGCAGGCGGTCGGGCTGGCGCTGTTGGGCCTGGGGGGCGCCTTTCTGCTGGGTGCACGCGACAATCCGTTCTCGCTGCTGTTCACCCTCGGTGGCTTCGTCGCGCTGCTGCTGCTGGCCCAGGCGGTCGCGTCGCGTCCGGAGTTGATCGACGGCATCGGGGTACGCGTCCTGTGCTGGTTCAACTCGGTGCGCGACAAGCCCGCCGACACCGGCGTGGCGACCTGGCGCCGAATGCTGGGGCAACTGGAGTCTGTCAGCCTGGGCCGCCGGGACGCGTCGACGGCATTCGGCTGGTCGTTGTTCAACTGGATCGCCGACGTCGCCTGCTTGGCGTGCGCGGCCTACGCCACCGGCGGCAGCGCGTCGGTGGCCGGTTTGACGGTGGCCTATGCCGCCGCCCGCGCCGCGGGAACGATTCCGCTGATCCCGGGCGGACTGCTGGTCGTGGAGGCCGTATTGGTCCCGGGCCTGGTGTCCAGCGGCTTGAGCTGGCCGGATGCCATCTCCGCGGTGCTGATCTACCGGATGATCAGCTGGCTGCTCGTCGGCGCCGTCGGGTGGGTGCTGTTCTTCTTCGTCTTCCGCACCCAGGACCCAGGCTGCCGGGACACTCCCGGTTGCGAAACCGCGGTCAGCGAACCGCGACCGGTTGGGTCACTCCCCCGGCCGGCGGACCGCTCACTGGCAGGCCGCCGCCGGGCAGGCCTCCCGGCAGGCCGCCGGGCAGGCCCCCCTGAGCCTGGGCGGCCTGCAGCAGCCCGAGCACCTGCGGCAGGTTGACCGCCAGCTTGCACCGGTCGCTCACCTCGGTCACCGGTGCGGTGATCTTGGCCAGGTCGTCGCCGACCTTCGGATTGGCGTCGAAGTAGCTCTTGAGGTCCGCCAGCGTCTGCGGGCCGGGCTGTTGCTGCAGCGCCCCGGTCAGCACCTGGTTGGTGTCCGGGTGGGAGTCGAGGTAGTCGCCGGCCGAGGTGACGGCCTTGCCGACGGTCCGGGCGAGCTCGCTGGCCACACAGGGATCCTTGGATGCGGTCGCCGACGGCGCCGACGGCCCCGACAGCAGGGCGCCGGTCGCGGCGCCGGCCACCGACAGGGCGGCGACGGCACCGAGGGTCCGGGTGCGAAGCAGGACGGCACGAGCGGTGTTCACGAATTCTCCTCACAACTGGTGAGATTTCCGGGCGGTTCCGCCACGTTGCGGAGGCGTCGGCTGGTCGGATGGGCGGGACGTCTCCCGGCACCAGCGGCAGGATCGGACGGTGTCGTCGTCGCCGGATCTCCTGCTCGCGGAACCGCACCGCTCGCCGTATCCGGCGGGACCGCCCGCCATCCTGTCAGCATCGGCAGTACGCCGCCACCCGAGCGCACGTCGGCCTGGTCACAGTGCGGTTCCCGGACCGCATCGGACCAGCTCAGAGGCGACGAGAAAGCGCCGGCGCCACTGCTTGCTGCGGTAGGCTCGCAACACGCGACGCACCGGTGCGGGCGAGAGCGGGGAGAACCGAAATCCAGCAGTTCATGATGCGCTTCAGCAGCAACCTGCGCAGATTCCGCTGGGTGGTCTTCACAGGTTGGTTTCTGGCTGTGCTGCCATCGCTCTATTTGGCCGCCAACCACTCCGGTCAACTCACCGGCGGGGGCTTCGAGGTCGAGGGGTCGCAGTCGCTGTATGTGCAGTATCAACTCGAGGATCACTTCCCCGACCAGGGCGCCTCGCCGCTGGCCCTGGTGGCGGCTCCGCGCGCGGACGCCACCTACCACGACATGCAGGACGCCGTCGCGCTGATGCAGCGTGTCGCCGGCGAGGTGCCCAGCGTGACGGTGGTTCCCGATCAGCGGCAGCCGCCGCCGCGTCCCGACCGGCCCTATGTGGTGTCGCTGCGAGTGGACTTCGACAACACCGGCGCGGTCGACATCGCCAAGAAGCTGCGCGCCAAGCTGGGCGTGGAAGGCGAACACCCCGGCCGGATCGAGAACGGTTCGGTGAACCTGTATGTGATCGGGCAGGGCGCCCTGGGGGCCGCGGCGTCGGCCAAGACCAAGCAGGACATCGCGGCGGCCGAACAGTGGAACATGCCGATCGTGCTGATCGTGTTGCTGGCCGTGTTCGGCTCCCTGGCGGCCGCCGCCATCCCGCTGGCCCTCGGGATCGGCACGGTGATCGTCACGATGGGGCTGGTCTATCTGCTGTCGATGTTCACCACGATGTCGGTGTTCGTCACCTCGACGGTGTCGATGTTCGGCATTGCGCTGGCGATCGACTATTCGCTGTTCATCCTGATGCGCTACCGCGAAGAACTGCGGGCCGGCCGCCAACCGCAGGAGGCGGCCGACGCCGCGATGGCGACATCCGGGCTGGCGGTGGTGCTGTCCGGCCTGACCGTGGTGGCGTCGCTGACCGGTATCTATCTGATCAACACCCCGGTGCTGGTGTCGATGGCCACCGGCGCGATCCTGGCCGTCTCCGTCGCGGTGCTGGCGGCGGTCAGCCTCACTCCGGCGGTGCTGGCCGTGTTCGGCCGCCCGGTGGCCAAACGGTCGGCACTGCTGAACTGGTCGCGCAGCCCGGCCGCCCAGTCCCGGTTCTGGACCCGCTGGACGGCCTGGGTGATGCGCCGCCCGTGGGTGTCGGCACTGCTGGCCGCCGGATTCCTGCTGACGCTGGCGGCGCCGGCGCTGTCGCTGGAACAGGGCAACAGCATGCTGCGGCAGTTCGACTCCTCCCACGAGATCCGGGGCGGGGTGGCCGCGGCGGCCCAGGCGCTGGGTCCGGGTGCGTTGGGGCCGGTCCGGGTGCTGGTCACCATTCCCGGCGCGAACGCCTCGGCACCCTCGCATGCCGAAACGTTCGCCGCGGTCCGCCGGGAGATGACCCGGGCGCCCAATATCGCCTCGGTCTCGCCTCCGGTCTTCGGCGACGACGACAGCAGCGGCCTGCTGTCGGCGGTGCTGTCGGTGGACCCGGAGGACATGGCCGCCCGCGAGACCATCGACTGGATGCGCGAACACCTGCCGGCGGCGGCCGGTTCGCCGTCGGCGCGGGTGGACGTCGGCGGGCCGACGGCGTTGATCAAGGATTTCGACGACCGGGTCGCGGCGACCGAACCGCTGGTACTGGTGTTCGTGGCGCTGATCGCGTTCGTGATGCTGTTGATCTCGATCCAGTCGGTGTTTCTGGCGTTCAAGGGCGTCGTGATGACGGTGCTGTCGGTGGGGGCCGCCTACGGAAGCCTGGTGATCGTGTTCCAGTGGGGCTGGCTGGAGCGGTTCGGGCTGACACCGACCGGGTCGGTCGACAGCTTCATCCCACCGATCGTGCTGGCGATGACGTTCGGGCTGTCGATGGACTACGAGATCTTCCTGCTGACCAGGATCCGGGAACGCTTCCTGCAGTCCGGCAACACCCATGACGCCGTCGCCCACGGCGTGAGCACCAGTGCGCGCACCATCACCAGCGCCGCGCTGATCATGATCGCGGTGTTCACCGGCTTCGCGTTTGCCGGGATGCCGCTGGTCGCCGAGTTGGGGGTGGCCTGTGCGGTGGCGATCGCGGTGGACGCCACGGTGGTGCGGCTGGTGCTGGTGCCGGCGCTGATGGCGATTTTCGCGGAATGGAACTGGTGGCTGCCGCGCTGGCTGGCCTGGCTGCTGCCGTCGGTGGACTTCGAAAAGCCGCTGCCCACAGTGGATCTCGGTGATGTGGTGATGATTCCCGATGACATCTCCGCGCTGATCACCCCCAGTGCCGATCTGCGGGCGGTGGTGAAGTCGGCGGCCCGGCTCAAGGAACTGGTTCCCGACGCGGTCTGCGTCGGCGACCCGCTGGCGCTGCGAGGCTGCGGTATGGCCGAGGTGGCCACCAGCAAGATCGAAGCGCTGCCGGTAGCTGCGGCGGCCGCGCCCGGCGGCGGCAAGGCGGTGGGCAACGCGCTGGCCAAGCTGGCCGGCGGCTGGCCGTCTCGCGGCGGTGGCGGCCGGGCCCTGCCCCGGGCGATTCGGCCGGTGCATCCCGTCACCGTGTGGCGGCGCCGGCTCGCGGTGGCCCTTGACGCGCTGGAGACCGAGTCCTGGGTGGCGAACGAGATCGGATTCGAGGGCCCGGTGTTGACCCGCTGCCGCCCGATGGAGACCGCGGCGGTCCAGCTGCCGACCGGCGACCGCCTGCAGGTCCCCACCTGCGCCGAGACGCTGCGCCTCAAGGGGTACCTGCTGATGTCGCGCAACAGCCCGCGGGACTACCGCGAACTGGCCGAGCTCGTCGACGTGCTCGACCCGCAAACCGTTGCTGCGGCACTTCGCGGTGTCGACAGGTATTACGCTGGGCAACCAGCCGACCGCCAATGGATGGCCACGCAGCTGATCTGTCGGCTCGCCGACCCGGAACCGGTCGAACGCGACGTGGACGACTCCGGCGACGGTGCGCCCCCGGCCGGAACGGACTGGGACCACGTCCGGGCGCGCTGCCTGGCGGTTGCGGTGTCGATGCTGGAGGAGGCGAGGTGACGTTGGCCCCGGACCGACGCCGTGCACCGCAGCCACCCCGGTCCGGCAGCACCGACCGGCCGGTGGAGTTCTGGTCGACGTCGGCCATCCGCGCCGCACTGCAGACCGGCGACATCGCCACCTGGCAGCTCATCGTGGTGGCACTCAAGCGCGACCCGTACGGGCGCACCGCCCGGCAGGTTGAAGAAGTCCTGGCGGGTACCGGGCCCTACGGCATCTCCAAGGCGCTGTCGGAGGTGCTGACCCGCGCCCGGGCCCACCTGGAGGCCAACGAGCGCGCCGAGGTCGCCCGCCACGTGCGAGTGCTGATCGAGCGGTCGGGCCTGAGCCAGGAGGAGTTCTGCTCGCGGGCCGGCGTACCCGCCGACACGCTGCGCGAGTACCTCGACGGCACCGTCAGCCCGCCGGCCTCGCTGATGATCCGGATGCGCCGACTGTCGGACCGGTTCGTCAAACTGCAGCCTCGCGGCGCACCCGACGTGCTGTAGCCGGTATCAGCGAGCGTGGATCGGTGACATCTCCAGCACCATCCACTGGCCGCCGCGCTTGGTCAGGGTCACCCGCACCGGTACCACCGCCTGCTTGACCTGCTGGTTCGCCACGGTCTGAACGCTGCGCAGCACCACCGCGACCCGAGCCGCCGACGGACCGAGCGCCTCGACGCCGGCACTGAGGTTCTGCGCGTCGACCGCGATGTTGCGGTTGGCCATCTCGGTGGCGGTCCGGCCGATGCTTTCCCGGAAGGCGTTGACCCGGTCCGGGACCATGAACGCCGCCGCCTTCTCGATCGACGCCTCCGGGTTGGCGGGCGACACCGTCGCCGCGGCCTCGGCCATGGCGACCGCCGTCTTGACCACCTCGCCGGAGTCCGCCTCCAGCTCCTGGTCCGGCACCGTCCAGCGCAGGTACCCGAGCACCGCCGCGGCCACCAGCGCCGAGGCGGCCAGGGCGACCACCCCCATGCGAAGGCCCGGCCGGTCGTCGTCGGTGCCGACCGTGACGGCATCGCGACGCAGCAGCAGGAAGTTCACCACCATGCCCTCGACGATCAGCAGCACCAGCACCGAGCAGACCGACACCCACCACAGCGGCCAGTCGAGCATCAGCCCGACCAGCAGCAGGCCGCCGATCGCGGCCAGCGGCGCGGCGATGTCGAAGGTCAGCACCCGCCACAGCGTTCGCGACTTCAGGAGTCCCAGCTTGCTCATCGGATCGACCTCAATCGGGAAATCATCAGGTGCCCGTCCACGTCGGTGACGTCGAGGTGCAGCGCCCAGTGCACGGTCTGCGGTCGGCCCCCCACGTTCTCGGCGATCGAGGTGGCGATCACCATCACCGGGTCGGTGCGGCCGGGACTCTGCGGCTCGTCGTTCCCCGCGGCCGGGTCGTCGAGGTTCTGGCGCTCCAACTCGATGGCGACCGCCTCGATCCGGCCACTGCTACGGGACTGGATCTTCTGCACCACATCCCGGTAGGGCTCCAGCGCGGCGTCGAACTCGCTGTTGAGTTCGCCGACAGTCTTGTCGCGCAGCCGCGCCATCCCCTTCTCGACGTTCTCGGCATTGAGGTTGATCAGCACGCTGGTCCAACTGGCGGCGGTCTGCAGCACCCGGCTGCGATAGGCACGCTCGTCGACGTCGTCGCGGTGCATGCTCCAGGTGATCAGGCCGAACACCAGCGCGCCGATCGCGACCAGGCCGAGGAACACCGATGCCAGTCCGTAACCAGAGATGCCACCCTTGGGCGCCTTGGCCGCCGGCGGGGCGCCCTTCTTGGTGGCGGATTTCGGGTCGTCCCGGGGCGTGTCGACGGTGGTCTCGCCGGGTTCGACGACTTCGTCGTCCGCTGCGGTGGAGGTGTCGGGCTGCTCCTCGTCAGGCATGGCCGTGACGCTACAGGACGGCTGTACGGTTCGCCGTGAAAGGATGGGCCCGATGACCTCACCAGCCCTTCGTTCCGGCCTTGACCTCAGCCACCTCGACAGCACCATCCGCGTGCAGGACGACCTGTTCGGTCATGTCAACGGCCGCTGGCTCGACGGCTACCAGATGCCGCCGGACCGTGCCACCGACGGAGCGTTCCGCGCCCTGTTCGACCGGGCCGAGCGCCAGGTCCGCGATCTGCTCGTCCGGGCCGCCGAATCGGACGCGGCACCCGGCACCGATGAGCGCCGGATCGGTGATCTGTATGCCAGCTTCCTCGACGAACAGACCGTGGCCGAGCGGGGGGTGGAACCGCTGCTGGCGGAGCTTTCCGCGATCGACGGCGCAACTGACCGTGACACCCTCGCGCGGGTGCTGGGCGTATGTCAGCGCACCGGGGTGGGCGGCGGCGTCGGCCTGTATGTGGACACCGACTCCAAGGACTCCACCCGTTATCTGCTGCACCTGACCCAGTCGGGTCTCGGGTTGCCGGACGAGTCCTACTACCGCGACGACCAGCACGCCGAGATCCTGGCCGACTACCCGGGCCACATCGCCGCCATGTTCGCGCTCGTCTACGGCGGCGAGCCGAGCGAATACGCCGCGGTCGCGGCCCGGATCGTCGCGCTGGAGACCAGATTGGCCGGCGCGCACTGGGACGTGGTGAAGCGCCGCGACGCGGAGCTGGGCTACAACCTGCGCAGCTTCGCCGGGCTGCCGCAGGAGGCACCCGGGTTCGACTGGGCGGGCTGGGTCGGCGCCCTCGGTGTCGCCGGGGATGTCGCGGCCGAACTGGTGGTACGCCAGCCCGACTATCTGACGGCGTTCGCCGCGCTGTGGTCCTCGGTCGACCTCGCCGATTGGCAGGACTGGGCGCGCTGGCGGCTGATTCACGGCCGCGCCGGGATCCTCACCGATGAGCTGGTCGCCGAGGATTTCGAATTCTACGGTCGACGACTGTCGGGCACCGAACAGATCAGGGAGCGGTGGAAGCGCGGCGTGTCCCTGGTGGAATCACTGATGGGTGACGCCGTCGGACGACTTTACGTGGCAAAGCATTTCCCACCGGACGCCAAGGCCCGCATCGATGCGCTGGTCGCCAATCTGCGGGAGGCCTACCGGGTGAGCATCACTGGGCTGGCCTGGATGACGCCGCAGACCCGGGAGCGGGCACTGGCCAAGCTGGACAAGTTCACCGCCAAGGTCGGCTACCCCGCCAACTGGCGCGACTATTCGGCGCTGGTCACCGATCGCGCCGACCTGTACGGCAACTTCCTGCGCGGCTACGCGGTCAACTACGACCGTGAACTGGCGAAGCTGGGCTCCCCGGTCGACCGTGACGAATGGTTCATGACGCCGCAGACCGTCAACGCCTACTACAACCCGGGAATGAACGAGATCGTCTTCCCGGCCGCGATCCTGCAGCCGCCGTTCTTCGACGCCGACGCCGACGACGCCGCCAACTACGGCGGGATCGGCGCGGTGATCGGCCACGAGATCGGGCACGGG
The DNA here is from genome assembly GCF_041287085.1 of Mycobacterium sp. pW045. Taxonomy (NCBI): domain Bacteria; kingdom Bacillati; phylum Actinomycetota; class Actinomycetes; order Mycobacteriales; family Mycobacteriaceae; genus Mycobacterium; species Mycobacterium sp. pW045. The sequence continues at coordinate 169,306 of NZ_JBGGKU010000004.1, forward strand.
TTCGACGATCAGGGCGCCAAGTACGACGGCGACGGAAACCTGATCGACTGGTGGACTGACGCCGACCGCAGCGAGTTCGCTTCCCGCACAAGGGCGTTGATCGACCAGTACGAGACATATGTGCCGCGTGCACTGGACGCCGACCGGCACGTCAACGGTGCGTTCACCGTCGGGGAGAACATCGGGGATCTCGGCGGGCTTTCGATCGCCCTGCTCGCGTATCAGTTGTCGCTGGACGGCGCCGAGGCGCCGGTGATCGACGGGCTGACCGGAGTGCAGCGCGTCTTCTACGGCTGGGCGCAGGTGTGGCGCACCAAATCCCGTGACGCCGAGGCGATCCGGCGGCTGGCGGTCGACCCGCATTCGCCGCCGGAGTTCCGCTGCAACGGGGTGGTGCGCAACATGGACGCGTTCTACGAGGCGTTCGGCGTCACGCCCGACGACGCGCTGTATCTGGAACCGGAACAGCGCGTCCGCATCTGGAACTGACCCGGGCCGGTTCTACCGGCGAGCAGAAGGGTACCGCTACATCTGCCAGTCTTGGGCGCCGTCGTTCTTGGTGTAGGTGCCGACGGAGTTCTTCACCACGACCGGGTCGCCGCTGCCGAAGTTGTCGTAGAACCACTTGGCGTTGGCCGGGCTCAGGTTGATGCAGCCGTGGCTGACATTGCGCTTGCCCTGGTCATTGACCGACCACGGGGCGCTGTGCACGAAGCCGCCGCTGTTGTCGATGCGGACCGCATCCTGCACCGTCACCTTGTAGCCGTAGGTGGAGTTGATCGGCACCCCGTAGGTGGAGGAGTCCATCACCACGGTGGGGAACTTCTCCAGCACGTAGTAGGTGCCGTTGGGGGTCTCGTGCCCGCCGGTCGACATACCCATCGACATCGGGAATGTCTTCTCCAGCTTGCCGTTGCGGGTGATCGTCATCTGATGTGTCTTGTCGTCGGCGGTGGCCACCAACGAGTCGCCGGTGCGGAAGCTCGACTTGGTGCCGGCCGCGTCGATGGTGACGGTGGTGTGGGCGGGCCAGAAGTTGAACGGGCGCCACCGGACCTGGCTGGGAGTCATCCAGTAGAACTTGCCGGGCACCGGCGGGTTCGACGAGATGTGGATGGCCTGCTCGGCCATCGCCTTGTCCGCAATCGGCCGCTGGAAGTTGATGATGATCGGCTTGGCGACGCCCACCATCGACCCGTCCAGCGGGTTGAACGACGGCGGCAGGAACGGCGGGGTGCCGGTGAACGGCTCGGGGTTCTGCCCGGCCACCGGCCCGGCCGCAACCGGTACCGCACCCGCCTGTGCCGCACCCGGCTCACCGGGCTCACCAGGCTCACCCGGTGCGGCACCCGGCTCACCCGGGGCGGCACCCGGCTCACCCGGAGCGGCACCCGGCACCGGCGGCGCCGGCGGGGCGGGCTCCGGCGGAGGCGGGAACGCGAACGGGTCCGCGGGCGGCGGGGGCGGAGCGAACGGGTCCGGCGGAGGCGGCAATTCCGCCGCGGCGGGTGGCGCGGCCGGATCGATCGGGCCGGCATCCACCGCCGCCGGGTCGCCGGGCTGCTGCGGCGGGTCGGCCAGCGCCGCTCCGCAGCCCAGGGTGAGCACCGCGGCCATTCCCGCGGTGGACAGCCAGGCTCCGAGACCCACGAGCTTCCATCCCGACATGTGTGTACCTCCGGTCACAAATCTTGGTTTCAAGTGTGGCACAGGCCCACTGTCAGCTAACTCGTGCAGCGAGTGGAAAACGCCCCGAAACGCCGGCCTGCGCACAAATGACCTGCGGTTTCAGGCGTGCGTATAGTGGCGCAGGTTACCGCGCCCGGCGCGTCAGGGAACAACGAAGAGGCGTTTGCTCGCCGCCACCCCCACCGCAGTGACGCCCACCAGCAGCGCTGACGCGCTCAGCATCGCCGACGTTCCGGCCCATTCGAACAGCAGACCCCCGGCCAGCGAGCCCCCGGTGATGCCGACCTGGAACGCCGTGACATACAACCCCGAGGCCCCGTCGGGGTCGTCGGGCGCGGTGCGCATCGCCGCGGACTGCAGCATCGGCGACACCGCCATCGCCATGGCGCCCCACAGCACGATCGCCGCGGCGCCGACCACCGCGGTCCCGGTGGTGTGCTCGCCGCCGATCGAGAGCGCGGCCAATACCACGAACGCCGCGGACAGCGCGACCATGCAGCCACCGGTGACGGCCTTGGGATGGTGGTCCAGCAGCCGGGCCAGCATCGACATCGCGACCAGACCGGCGGCCCCGAAGGCGGCCAACAGCCAGGCCAACCGGGCCCCGGGTACACCGACCACGTCCTCGATGATCACCGCGATGAACGTGTAGGAGACGAAGTGGCCCGTGACGGCGATCAGCATCAGCGTGCTTACGCCCAACAACCGGCGGTTGCGATAGTGATGGCGCCCCACCAGCGCCAGCTGGTCGGTGCTGAGCACCAGGGCCGGCAGCGCGAAGCGCGCTGCCACGGTGATGGCCGCCGCGGCCACGGTGATCACCACGACGGCCAGCCGCCAGCCCCAGAGCAGGCTCATCGCCGATGTCAGCGGGATGCCCACCACCAGCGCCAGGCTGGTGCCCACATAGATCGCCGTCGTCGCCCGGCCGGAATGACTGGGCGGTACCAACCGGGTGGCGATCGGCGCCAGCACCGACCACATCAATCCGTGGGTGACCGCGCACAGCGCTCGGCCGCCGGCCAACACCGCGAAGTTCGGGGCCATCGCCGAGATCACCTGCGAGGTGGTCAGGCAGACCAGGGTGACCAGTAGCACCCGGCGGCGCGGCCAGTGCGCCGTCCAGCGCACCAGCGGAATCGTCGTCACCGCAGCCACCACCGCATACCAGGCCAGCAGGGTGCCGACCAGCGCTTCGCTGACGCCCAAGCCGGCCGAGATCGCCGGCAGCGCGCCGACCGGCAGGATCTCGGCGGTGGCGTAGATGAACGCGGCGGCGGCCAGAATCGCCAACTGCGCCGTGATCCGCGGCGTCCACGGACCGATTCGGGTTCTACCAGTTTCGACAGTCATGGTGTGGCGGCAGCGTCCAGTGGTGTGTGGCGCGTCGCCGCCCCCGGAACTGCCGGGTCACATGGTAACGGCGCGCGGGTCAGGAACGGACCAACCGCGCGATAGCGGCCGAGGCTTCGGTCAGTTTCGCGTCGGCCTCATCCCCACCGGCGCTGACGGCCCCGGTGACGCAGTGTGCCAGATGTTCGTCGAGCAGGTTGAGCGCGACCGAGCGCAGCGCACTGTTGACCGCGCTGATCTGGGTGAGGACATCGATGCAGTACTTGTCCTCGTCGATCATCTTGGCGATTCCGCGCACCTGGCCCTCGATGCGGCGCAGTCGTTTGGCGTAGTTGTCCTTCCGCGGGGAGTACCCGGGGGCATCGGTGGTCATAGCGTCCCCAACTGTTGGTTCATCTGATCTATCTCGGCCTGTTGCCGCACCGCCAACGACTGCGCGATGCTGATCGCCTCCGGGCTCTGACCGTGTTCGATCTCGTTGTGTGCCATCTTGATCGCGCCACGGTGGTGGGAGATCATCGACCGCAGCCACAGCTTGTCGAATTCCGAGCCCCGCAGGCCGCGCAGTTTGTCCATGGTGGCCTCATCGACCATGCCGGGGATGTCGCGCTTGTCGGTGGCCATGTCGTGCTCGTCGGACGCTTCCCATTGCAGCAACTGCGCCTGGCAACCCTGCAGTTCGACACGCTGCTGGGCGGCGATGTGGTCGGCGAGCGCCACCACCGCCGGATCGGTGCTCTGCCCGGGCACCATGGCCGTCAACTCCAGCGCCTGCTGATGGTGGATGACCATGTCCTCCAGGAAGGCGATGTCGCCGGGGCTGCCGGTGTTGGCCGCCGCCGAACTGCTCGGTTCCTGCTGCTCGGGCACCGGCGCCGAGCGGTGACAGGCGCCCGCGGAGATGCTGACGACGAGCGCGACGACGAGCGCGAGGGCTGATCTCATGGGGCTATTTTAGCCGATACCCCCGCGGGGTATTTATTCGTTTTGTCCGCTCACCGCCGACCGGCATACTGAGCGGATGCCTGACTCCGTCGACATCAAGCCCCGCAGCCGCGACGTCACCGACGGCCTGGAGAAGACCGCCGCCCGCGGGATGCTGCGGGCGGTGGGCATGGGCGACGACGACTTCGCCAAGTCCCAGATCGGGGTGGCGTCCTCGTGGAACGAGATCACCCCGTGCAACCTGTCGCTGGACCGGTTGGCCAAGGCCGCCAAGGAAGGCGTCTTCGAAGCGGGCGGCTACCCGCTGGAGTTCGGCACCATCTCGGTTTCCGATGGCATCTCGATGGGCCACGAGGGTATGCACTTTTCGCTGGTGTCGCGCGAGGTGATCGCCGACAGCGTCGAGACCGTGATGTGCGCTGAGCGCCTCGACGGCTCGGTGCTGCTGGCCGGCTGCGACAAGTCGCTGCCCGGCATGCTGATGGCCGCAGCCCGGCTGGATCTGGCCGCGGTGTTCCTCTACGCGGGCTCCACCATGCCCGGCTACGCCCAGCTCTCCGACGGAACCGAGCGCGAGGTGACGATCATCGATGCCTTCGAGGCGGTCGGCGCCTGCTCGCGCGGACTGATGTCGCGTGAGGACGTCGACGAGATCGAGCGGTCCATCTGCCCGGGCGAGGGCGCCTGCGGCGGGATGTACACCGCCAACACCATGGCAAGTGCGGCCGAGGCGCTCGGTATGTCGTTGCCGGGCAGCGCCTCCCCGCCGTCGGCCGACCGACGCCGCGACGGCTACGCCCGGCGCAGCGGATCGGCCGTGGTGGAGTTGCTGCGGCGCGGCATCACCGCCCGCGACATCCTGACCAAGGAGGCGTTCGAGAACGCCATCGCGGTGGTGATGGCGTTCGGCGGCTCCACCAACGCGGTGCTGCACCTGCTGGCGATCGCCCGTGAGGCCGAAGTGGAGCTGACCCTGGCCGACTTCTCCCGGGTGGGCGCGAAGGTTCCCCACCTGGCCGACGTGAAGCCGTTCGGCCAGCACGTCATGTTCGACATCGATAAGATCGGCGGGGTGCCGGTCATGCTGAAGACCCTGCTGGAAGCCGGCCTGCTGCACGGCGACTGCCTGACCGTCACCGGAAAGACGATGGCGGAGAACATCGCCGAGCTCAACCCGCCGGTCGTCGACGGCAAGGTGCTGCACGCGCTGACCAACCCCATCCACCCGACCGGCGGCATCACCATCCTGCGCGGGTCACTGGCGCCGGAGGGCGCGGTGGTCAAGTCGGCGGGCTTCGACACCGATGTGTTTGAGGGTACGGCAAGGGTTTTCGATGGCGAGCGGGCGGCACTGGATGCCCTCGAGGACGGCACGATCAGCGCGGGTGACGCCGTGGTGATCCGCTACGAGGGTCCCAAGGGGGGGCCGGGAATGCGCGAGATGCTGGCGATCACCGGTGCGATCAAGGGCGCCGGCCTCGGCAAGGACGTCCTGCTGCTGACCGACGGCCGGTTCTCCGGCGGGACGACGGGATTGTGCGTCGGCCACATCGCCCCCGAGGCGGTGGACGGCGGGCCGGTGGCATTCCTACGCGATGGCGACAAGATCCGCCTCGACGTGGCCAACGCGACCTTGGACGTGGTGGCCGACCCGGATGAATTCGCTGCCCGCGCTGAGGGTTTCACTCCCCCGCCACCGCGCTACACCACCGGCGTGCTGGCCAAGTACCGCAAGCTGGTCGGTTCGGCGGCCATCGGCGCGGTCTGCGGATAGCGCGACGCCGGTGGACACCCGGCGTGAGATGTTCTTTCGACGATCGTGACTCCGCTTTAACTGCGGTGAAACGAGCCGGCGGTGTGCTGGTTGAGACAACGTTCGCAACCTCGAGGACGCCTCAGATGACTTGCATCTACGACGAAATCGGCGGTGCTGCGGCGCTGACCGCGGTCGTCGACGAGTTCTACGAGCGCGTATTGGCCGACGCCCGGCTTGCCGGCTACTTTCGCAACAGCGACATGGCCCGCCTCAAAAGCAGGCAGGTCTCGTTCTTCGCGGCAGCGCTCGGCGGCCCCGAACCCTACCGGGGGTTGTCGATGGCCGACGCCCATCGCGATCGCAACATCGGCCGATTGCAGTTCGACCTGGCGGTCGGTCATCTCACGGCCGCGCTCACCGCTTGCGAAGTGCCCGAGGCGACCACCGCGGAGATCATCGCGGCGATCGCGCCGCTGGCCGACGACATCGTGACGGACCGGCGCAGCGCCGCGCTGGGGTGACCGACGGCCGCCGCGGCCCCGACTACGCCACCACGGCGATCCCGAAGCCGTCCCAGCCCTTGGCCCCGACCGTCTGAATAGCGGCGGCCTGCAGTCGCGGGTGCTCGCCCATCAACTCCAAGACATCCCGGCTACCACGTGCCGTCGCGTCGCCGGACGTCGGCTGCAGGATCGTCCCCTCACGGATCACGTTGTCCACCACGATGACCGACCCGGGGCGGCACAGCCGCACCGCCCAGTCCAGATAGCCGACATTATTCTCCTTGTCGGCGTCGATGAACACCAGATCGAACGGCTCGCCGGTCAGGCTCGGCAGGGTCTGAAGCGCCGGGCCGACGATCACCTGCACCCGATCGCCGACTCCGGCGCGGTCCAAATTGGCCCGGGCGACGTCGGCGTGCGTCGGCTCGTACTCCAGCGTGACCACCGCGCCGCCGGGTCCGACGGCCCGCGCCAGCCAGATCGTGCTGTAGCCGCCCAGGGTGCCGATCTCGAGGATGCGGGTGGCTCCGGTCGCCGTCGCGAGCAGGTTCAAGAACTTGCCCTGCTGCGCCGAGACCGCGATCGACGGCAGCCCGGCCGCTTCGCTGGCGGCCAGCGCTGCCTGCAGGTCGGGGTCGTCGCCGGCGAAGATGCGGTCCAGCAGGCTATCGACGTCGCGGGGCGTTGGTGTTTCGGTCACGTCCACCGAGGCTAGACGGCAACCATGATCTCCGCCTCCCAATATCTTTACCCCATACCCCTACGGGGTATATAGTCAGGCAGACCGGCGCCCAGCCGGGTGCAAGAGAAAGGTGCGACACATGACGAACTACGAAGCGGGAACCGTCTTGACATGCGGCCACGACGGGTGCGGATGCCGCGTCCGCATCGAGTCCCCGTGCCACTGTCAGGGAGCCGGCGAGGCCTACCGCTGCACCTGCGGTGACGCGCTGGTCCCGGTCAGTAGCTGAGGAGCAGCGGCGCCGGTGACGCCCAACGGTGATCGTTAGGCGTCACCGGACGCCCTCCTTGGCGAACACCACCCGCAGCACATAACCCACCTCCGGGCCCATCACCGACTCGGCCAGCTCGCAGAACGTCGCGACGAACTCCGGGCCGTGCGGCGGCCGGACATCACACAGATGGTGCGCGACCTCGTGCAGCACCACCAGTTCCCGCAACGCCCAGTCCGCGCCACGTTGGTCCGGTACGGCGATAACGCCTGCTTCGCCGACCTTTTCGTAGTGCGCCGCCGTGACACCGCGGCGTGCGCGCACCGTCAGCATCGCGGTGTCCGGCCACCGGTCGCGTACCGCCGGCAGCGCCAGCACGTCGTCGAGATAGCGGCCGACCGCCGCCACCGAGCCGAAGCGGCCTTCCGGCGGCAGCGTTATGCCGGTACCGAAGAACTCCACACCGCGGGCCCCGGTTTCAGCCGCCCGGTCGAAGAGGGCCCGCACAACCACCTCCGCGGCATAAACCTTGGCGCGTTGCGTGTCGCGCTCAAACTGCCCGCTCACCGCTCCAGCGCCGAGCGCGCCACCGACAACTCGGTGTCGTCACCCAGGCGCGCCCGCCGGCCGGCCCGGTCCCCGGCTCGCCGCGCCGCCGACGAATACCCGGCCGAGGCCCTGGTCGCGCGCCAGGTACCACGCGCCCGCGAAGCACCGCGGTAGAAGTCGGTGAGTTCAAGCTCCTTGTTGCGCAACGCGATCGCAGTCCCCGGTGGCCGATCGCGGTCTTTCTCGGCCGCCCTGCGGGTTTCATCGCGGGCCTCGGCCAGCCGCTGGCCCACCCGGGCGCCGAACGCCAGGTGGAAGTTCAACCGGGCGGTGATCGTCGGCGTCGGCCGATGCGCGCCGGTGGCGAGGTAGGCGTCGGCGGCCCGGACCATCTGGACGACCAGGCTGGCGTAGAGCGCATGCGTGGCGTCGATGTCCTCGGCGAAGCCGTAGGCGTAGACGAAGGTGGAGTTCGACGCCACGTCGCAACGCACGTCGTTGGCCGCGGCGATTCCGACGAACAGTTGCACGTAGGTGCGTAGGCCCTTGGTGCCGGGCGATCCGATGGTGATGGTGCGCTGCACCGGGGCGGTGGCCGGTGTCCGTTTGGTGGCATGCGCCCGGGCCACCGCCAGATCGATGGAGGTGGCGGTGGCCAACCGCTGTGCTGCCGCCATGAACGCGTCGGCTTCGTGGGCGTTGTCGGTCCCTTCGGCCTGGCGCAGCAGAGCGGCGATACGCGCCAGCATCTTGTCGTCGGATAGGGCGCTACTCATGGCGGCCACGCTAACCGACACCGGCGACATCGCGCCGACGGCGATTCACAGCCGCGCGTCGATCCAGCCCACCACGTCGTCGAGCACCTGTTCGCGTTCCGGTTCGTTGAACACCTCGTGGTAGAGGCCCGGATAAACGGTCAACCGCACATCGGCGGACCCGACGCAGCCCACCAGGCGCTTGCTGCCCTCGGCAGGCACCAGACCATCGTCGGCGCCATGCACCACCAGCAGTGGCGCCGTCAGTGCCTGCGCCCGCGACGGCATGGTCTCGCCGACCTTGATCAACGCCCGCGCCACACCGGCGGGAACCCGACCATGGTGCACCAGGGGATCCTCGTCGTAAGCCGCCACCACCGCCGGATCGCGTGAGACCAGGTGGGAGTCGAGCTTCTCGACCGGCAGGCCCGGGGTCAGCGCGCCGAGCGCTTTGGCGACGAACGCCAGCAACGGCGAGACGGTGCCGGCCATGTCCACCGCCGGCCCGGACAGCACCATCAACTGGTAGTCGTCGGGGCGGTCGACGGCGTAGCTGAACACGATCGCGCCGCCCATGCTGTGCCCGAGCACCACGCGCGGCAGCCCGGGGTGCTCCCGGGAGCCGATACCGGCGAGGGTGTGAAAATCGCCGGTGTATTCCGAGATGTCCCGGCACAGCACCCGCTTACCCCCGGATCGGCCGTGCCCGCGGTGATCCAGCGCGTAGGTCACCAGCCCGGCTTCGCCGAACCGCGCCGCGACGTGGTCGTAACGGCGGGCATGTTCACCGAAGCCGTGCGAGAGCACCACCACGGCGCGCGGCGCCGTATCCGGTGTCCAGGTGTCGTAGACGATCCGCACTCCCTGGACACCTTGGAAGGTTCGCTCGGCGCGGGTAACAGCCATCAGGGCAGCGTAGCGGGCAAACATCGCACCCCGTAACCTGAGGCGCCATGGGACGAGTCGAGGGCAAGGTTGCGCTGATCAGCGGCGGCGCGCGGGGCATGGGCGCAACACATGCGCGGGCATTGGCCGCCGAGGGCGCGAAGATCGTGATCGGCGACATCCTCGACGAGGAGGGCGGCAAGCTCGCCGAGGAGCTGGGCGCCGGCACCGCTCGGTTCGCCCACCTCGACGTCACCCGGCCCGAGCAGTGGGACGCGGCGGTTCAGCTCGCCGTCGGGGAGTTCGGCAGCCTCGACGTCTTGGTGAACAACGCCGGAATCGCCAAATTCAACACCATCGAGAACTTCGACCTCGCCGGATGGCAACAGCTCATCGACGTCAATCTGACCGGCACCATGCTGGGCATGCACGCGGCGGTCGCGCCGATGAAGTCGGCCGGCGGCGGGTCCATCATCAACATTTCCTCGGTGGAGGGGATCCGCGGCTCCGCGGGCCTGTACGGCTACGTCGCATCCAAGTGGGGGGTGCGCGGGCTGGCCAAGGCGGCGGCCCTGGAACTGGCGCCGCACAACATCCGGATCAACAGTGTGCTGCCGGGGCTGATCCGCACCCGGATGACGATCGCCATCCCGGACGACTCGCTGCAGATTCCGCTGGGCCGGGCCGCCAAGTCGGCTGAGGTGTCGACCGCGGTGGTGTTCTTGGCCTCCGACGAGTCGGGCTACATGACCGGTGCTGACCTGGTGATCGACGGGGGCTTGTCCGTAGGCATCCCGCACAAGACCGACTAGAAGCTAGTTTGCGCAGTTCAAGCGCTTGATCGCGGCATCTTTTATAACGTGTTCTATGATGGCCGATCATGAAGACCAAGGGCGCACTGTTATGGGAGCTGAACTCGCCGTGGCGGGTCGACGAGATCGAGCTGGGCGACCCCGTCGCCGGTGAGGTTCAGGTCCGGATGCACGCCGCGGGGATGTGCCACTCGGACTACCACGTCACCACCGGGGCGACCCCGATCGGTCTGCCGGCGCTCGGCGGCCACGAGGGCGCCGGGGTCATCACCAAGGTCGGCAAGGGCGTGACCGGCCTGGCAGAGGGCGACCACGTCGTGATGGCCTTCATCCCGGCTTGCGGTTCCTGCCCGCCGTGCATGAAGGGCTTCCGCTCGCTGTGTGACCGCGGGGCGGTCCTGCTGGGCGGCAAGGCGATCGCCGACGGCACCCACCGTATCCGCGCCGGTTCGCACGAGGTCTCCGCGATGAACCTGCTGGGCACCTTCGCGCCCTACATGACGGTGCACCAGGATTCGGTGGTCAAGATCGATTCCGACGTGCCGTTCGAGGCCGCGGCGATCATGGGCTGCGCGGTGCCCACCGGGTTCGGCTCGGCCACCAACGTCGCCGACGTCAAGCCCGGCGAGACCGTCATCATCGTCGGTGTCGGCGGCATCGGCATGAGCGCGCTGCAGGGCGCGGTGCTGTCCGGGGCACGGCGCGTCATCGCGATCGACCCGGTGGCCTTCAAGCGGGATCAGGCCGTCAAGTTCGGCGCCACCGGTGTCTACTCGTCGATGGCCGAGGCGATCATGCCGGTCATGGAGGAGACCTGGGGCCTGATGGCCGACAAGGTGATCATCGCCGTCGGCGACATGAAGGGCGAGTACATCGAAGAGGCGCTGACGCTGACCGCCAAGACCGGCACCTGCGTGGTCACCGGCATGGGGTCGATGGCCGACGCCGACGTCAAGCTGAACCTGTTCCTGTTCACGATGTTGCAGAAGACCTTGAAAGGCAACATCTTCGGCGGCGGTAGCTCACACATCGAGACGCCGCGGCTGGTCGGCCTGTACAAGTCCGGGCTGCTCAAGATCGACGAGATGATCACCACGACCTACAAGCTCGAGGACATCAACGCCGGCTACGCCGACATGGTCGACGGCAAGAACATCCGCGGCGTCATCACCTTCGACGAATCGGATTGGTAAGCGGTCACTTCTGCTCGCGCGGCAGCCGGCAGCCGGTGTAGCCGGAAACCACCAGGTTGCCCCGGTAGCCGACCTTGATGTACAGCCCGGCGGGGCCGTAGAACCCGACGTCGTGGTTGCCGGGCTGGTCCTGCATCACCTGGAGTTCGGTGGCGTCGAGCTTTGCCGCCGCGATCCTGGCGGCCTCCTGGATGCCCGCCCAGTCCCGCTCGGATACCGCGACCCGGACCGCGACCTCGTCCGGTAAGAGGTACCCGCGCGCGTTGGCCTGCTCGTATGGCCGTCGCTGACAACCTTCACCCGAGCCCTCATGCGGGTTCTCCCAGACCACGCCGGAGATGAGTTCGCCTGCGGCCGCGGTGATCTCCTTCATCGCGGCCTGCACCTGCGCTCGGGTGTCCTCAAACGAGGGCAGCGATCGCAATTCTTCCAGCGCCTGGGCGGCTTCGGTGGGCGGGGTGGGCCCGTAAGGCTGGTTCACGTGGCATCCTCCTGTTAACGCGGCGACGACCACCGCGACGAAAAGCAGCCGGTGGAGTCGACCGTTCACACTGATGATGGTGTGGTGTCTCATTTGCCTTCAATCGGTTTCGTGCCGGCGAGGACGGCGGCGATGTTGTAGTTCGTCGTTCGCAGCCCGCCGCCGTCCGGGAAGCGCGGGTAGTCGCTGTGGCCGTGCGCTTCTTGCAGGCTGACCGTTCCACCATGGCCGTCGGGCACGGTGGCCGCCCCGGTTGCCAACTGGGTGAAGTTGGGATTCGTCGCCGGATTCGGGCCGAAGTCACCGAATTCGTCATTGAGGTAGGAACCCAGAATCGGAATGCCCTGACCGAACGTCCTTGCGTCGTACACCCATTGGATGGGGTCGTCGGGGGCTTCCATGGCGAACACCTGGCCGGGCCGCAGATGCAACTGTTCGGGCGTGGCGGCCTCGATACCGGGAGATCCGTAGAACAGTGCCCGCGACACTCCGTGATCGCCGGGTTCCTGCAACGCCAGCCCGGTCGTCAGCGAGCCGTAGGAGTGCCCGATCGCGGTCAGATCGGCCGGACCACCCAGATGGGAGGCCTGGATCCCGTCGTAGAAGCGGGCCAGGTCGTGAGCACCGGCCCGGGCCAGGTCGTCGTGGGTGACGCCCCAGATACCCGCCAGCGATGCGCCCCGATCGTCGAACCCGGGCACTTGCGGCGGGTCATAACCGATCCAGGCGATAGCCGATACCGAGTCGTGCTCGTGCCCCGGAGACAGCCCCAGCTGCCGTAGCGCTTCGCCTCGCACGTGCGTCGCTTCATCGGTCATACCTCCGATGGCGCCGTGGACCGTGGTGTTGAGTCCCGGGGCGGTGACCGACACATGGGTGGCCTTGTCCGGGTCGCCGACGGCGATGGCAGCGCGGGCCTGCGTACCGCTTTCGGTGTCGAGCAGCATCAGTCTGCGATCGGGGCTGACCTGCAGTGCCGCGTCGACGGCCTGCAGATCGGGTAGGTACTTGGCGCCGTCGCGGGCGGCGTCGTATCGTCGTTGCCAGTTCTCGTAGGCGACCCGGTCGGCGAAGATCGCGCCCGGTTCGTTGGGCCGGGGAATGTTGTTGCCGGCCGCCCAGTCCGGGTGCTCGTTCTGCAGCGCGTCGGCTTGCGTCGCGGCGGCCCGCGCCCGAGTCAATTCGTCGGCGAGGTGCAGCCGGTTGTAGTGGTCGTAGCCCAGGTGGTCCGGCGGATCGCATGGCATGCCCGGGTGGTTGCCGATGTTGTGGTCGGAGTTGTAAAGCCAGTCCTTCTGTCCGGGGGTGAGGCTGTTCCAGTAATCGTTGAAGGCCTTCGGGTCATCAGGCACCGGTCCCGGTGGCGGCGACGGGGCATCCGCATCGAACCTGCTCACCGCTGCGTCGGGGTCGTAGCCGTCTCTGACCCGCAGGTTGGTCAGGGCCTGCTGCAGAGCCTTGGAGTAGGTGTTGCGGATGACCGTGCCGTTGTGCAGGGCGGTGGCGGTGTCGTCCTTGGCCTGCTGGCGACACTGGTTGATCTCGGTGCTGCAGTCGTGGCCCTCGTTTTCCAGGTCGAGGTAGTGGCCGACGAGGTTGTCGAGGCCCACCAGGTTGGCGTTGAGCGCGGTGATATTGGCCTGCGACGCCGCGCGGGCCTGGGCCAGGGCGCCGGCGATGGTCTCCAGATCTGCGGCGATGCGGCCCAGTTGCTCGGTGCTGGCGTGCAGGCCGTCTTTGACGCGTTGCACTTCGGCGCCGTGGTTGATCGGCTGCTCGCCGCTCTCGCGGTGGTACTGCTCGAAGTGTTGCCGGGCGGTGCGGAAGGTCTCCTCGGCGGCGGTCGCCGATCCGGCGGCCTGGTGGAACGCCTGGGCCAGGAAGTCGATCTGGGTGGGGCTGCCGGCCTGCAGGCTGTCGTCGACCGCCCAGGGGTCACCCCCCGCGTGGGCGATGAGCTCGGCGAGCTGCAGGTGCTGCAGGGTGGGGCGGCTCACGCGCCGGCACCGGCGTCATCGTGCGCGCCGGTCTCGACGAACATCGCCTGCCCCCTCCCTATCAGCTCGGCGGTTGCAGTGAGACTACCGGCAGCGGCCGTTTCGCACGTTAGCCTTGGGCATCATGACGGGTCTGCTCGACGTGCGGCGGGCCGCCGACCGGGCTGTCACCCGCGCGCCCTGGCTCAATTCGCGCCATTCGTTCTCGTTCAACGACTACTACGACCCTGCCAACACCCACCACGGGCTGCTGCTGGTCAACAACGACGACATCGTGGCGCCGGCTTCCGGCTTCGACGCCCACCCGCATCGTGACGCCGAGATCGTCACCTGGGTGCTGTCCGGTGAGCTGACCCACCGGGATTCGATCGGCAACTCCGGGGTGATCCGTCCCGGGCTGGCGCAGCGGATGTCGGCGGGCACCGGAGTCCTGCATTCGGAGCAGAACGAATCCACCACTGAGCCGGTGCATTTCATCCAGATGTGGATCGTGCCGGACATTCCCGGCCGCAACCCGGGCTATCAGCAGCAGCAGATCGGCGACGCCCTGGCGGGCGGCGGGCTGGTGGCCGTCGCCTCGGGCAGCGACCCGGACGCCGCGATCGCCATCGGGAACGCCGAGGCCACGCTGTACGCCGGCCGGCTGCAGCCGGGCCGCAGCGTCGAATTGCCCGACGCTGCCTACCTTCACCTGTTCGTCGCGATCGGCCGGGTCGATGTGGAGGGCGCCGGCGAGTTGGCCGCCGGTGACGCGGTCCGCGTCACCGGTGGCGGCGGTCAACGGGTGCGCGCCGAAGCGCCGGCGGAGATCCTGATCTGGGAGATGCACGCACGCCTCGGCGGCTGATCGCCGGGTAACCGATTCGCCACCGACGCGGCACAGTCCGATCACGGCACGCTGCCCCGACGGTTTCTGTGGCTAGCCTGGAAACTTGGTGTCTGTCGGTCCGGAGCCGAAGGGGCAAACAGCGTTGACTCCAATGGCTTTCGTGCGCCGGCTGGCGGCCGGCTGCAGCGCGATGCTGCTCTGCGCCACCCTGGCGATCGGCCCGGGCCTGCCGGCCGCGCGCGCCGCCGCCCAAGACCAGTTGGCCGCCGCAATCGCCCGCACCCCGGGCTCCTACCTGGTCTACAACTTCGGCAGCGGGCATC
Organism: Mycobacterium sp. pW045; assembly: GCF_041287085.1. Lineage (NCBI taxonomy): Bacteria > Bacillati > Actinomycetota > Actinomycetes > Mycobacteriales > Mycobacteriaceae > Mycobacterium > Mycobacterium sp. pW045. Next base: position 184,329 of record NZ_JBGGKU010000004.1, read on the forward strand.
CCGCCCCGATGCTCAACGCCGCCGGCGAGTGGTACGAGATGTCCGGCGGCGGTCACCTGGTCGTGCTCAAGGCGGCGTCGCAGCGCATCGAGCCGCACCTGCTGGTCGACAGTCACCGCGGTGTGCAGAGCCGCTGCGAACGCGATCCGCGGGCCCGCACCAGTGAGGGGCTGCTACAGGCCTCCGAGCTGTACACCCCGCTGCAGGCCTGGCAGGCGCTGGGGCGGCCGATGGTGGCTGTCAACGCCAACTTCTTCGACATCCGCGGCCAGCGCGGCGGATCCTGGCGGACCACCAACTGCAGTTCACCGCTGGGCGCCTACGTCGACAACACCCGCGGCAAGGGGCGGGCCAACGTCGCGGTCACCGGCACCATCCCCTACGCCGGCAAGCAGGGACTGTCCGGCGGCAACGAGCACTGGTCGACGCTGACCACGATGATCCTGCCGACCCGTGGCGCACCGTATGTGCTGTGGCCGCGCGGTGGCCGCGACGGCGGGGACTACGACGCGGCCGGGCCGACGATCACCGCCCTGGTGGAACGCGGGGAGCGGTTCGTCGCGGTGAGCGGGCTGGGGCTGCTGGCGCCCGGCGTCACCGGGCAACTCAACGACGGCGGGCCGAGCGCGGCGCGCACCGCCCTGGGCTATTCGGCGGCCAAGGACGAGATGTACATCTTCCAGGGCGGCCACTACACCCCCGACAATATGCAGGATCTGTTCCGGGGTCTGAACAGCGATCACGCCGTCCTGCTCGACGGCGGTTCGTCGTCGGCGGTCGTGCTGCGCCGCGACGCCGGCGGCATGTGGACCGGCGCCGGGGTGCCGCGCGGTTCGTGCGACACCGCCCAGGTGCTGTGCGACGCCCACGAACGGGCGCTGCCCAGCTGGTTGGCGTTCAACTAGCAGCGGGCCGCCGCCGCGGGCCGGCCGCGACATCGCTCAGGGCATGTCGACCTTGGCGGCCAGCCAGCGGCCGTTCACCTTCTCCATGGTCATCACGATGCGACTGCGATCGATCTTCGGTTGGGGGGAGGCCTTGTTGCTTACCGACTGATCGATGAACAGCATCACCTCGACCTTGTTCTTGGTGGCGGACTTGACCGCCGCGTCGATGACGGTGCCGTGTGCGGCGGCCTTGTTCTCGATCAGCAGTTGGCGGAGTTGCTCGCTGGAGGCGGCGTACATGTCCTTGAACTCGCCGGTCGCTCCGTCGAGGACGTCGGTGAAGTTCTTGTCGATCGCGGCCGGGTCCACCCCGGTCAGCACCAGGGCGTACTTCTCGGCCGTTTCCAGTGCCTGCGCGGCGGCCGCGGCACGCTGATGGTGGGCGAACAGTAGCCAGCCCTCGTAGCCGGCGACGATCAGGCCCACCGCCAACACCGCAGCGGCGATCCAGCGCAGCCGCGCTCGTCGCGACGCCGCGTCGGTCTGGTCGCCGGCCTCGTCAGGGGTTTGCTCGGCGGTGTCGTCGTCCAGAGCCTCGTCGGTGGCCTCGGTCTCGTCGGTGGCCTCGGGCTCGTCGGTGGCCTCGGGCTCGTCGATGGCCTCGGCTGCCATGTCCTCACGGTCCGACACCTCACACCACCCCTCCCTGGCCTCCCCTGGGCCGAGCTGCTCGGCCGCAACGCACCCGAACCTACCGGAACCCGGGGCGACCGGGCGGTCAGGTGCAGGCTCCGGAATTCCGCAACGCGGCCCCCCACCCGGCCGCGGAATCGATGTGCGGACGGGTGAAGCCCGACGGCTGTTTCTTGCGCATGCTGTCGGCGATACGGGAGAGCTGGAACAGCACCCCGGTCAGCTGTTCACCGCCGTAGATCGGTGAGTACGGGCCGTAGTCGTCGGGGGTGTTGCGGATCGTCAGCGGCTGCAGTCGCGGTCCCAGAAAGCCGGTCGACCGGTCGATGTTGGCCACCACCGCGTCCGCCTGCGACTGCACACCGGTATAGCCGTCGCGGCGCCCGGCCAGGTCGCGGTTGAAGGCGTTGATCTGGCTCAGCAGCGGGTCGAACTGCGCGTCGAACCACTGGCACGAGTCCGACATGCCGCCGATCATCTCCGGGGTGACCTGATAGGTGAAGGTGTCGTAGGGCCAGAAATCCATATGCGGCGACCAGTCGCTGGGCGCCGGCGTGAACACCGGAAGCACCGGTGGATGATCCGGGTCTGCCAGGGCCGGCCCCGGTGCCAGCAGGGCGGCCGTCGCGGTGAGGCCGGCGACCATCCCGGCGGCGGACCGCACCCACCATCGCTGCATCGCCACCCTCTCCGCCCGGAGTTCATCCGGCTCGAGTATCGCCATCCGAGCCATCTTCGGCACGCTGAATCCGCGAAATCGGTGCTACCGCTGAGTAACTGGCCCATAACTCGAGTCATGTTGCCCGAAGCGCCTCTCGGCGGGCATGGCGTCCGACATCATGTCCGGATGCACGGTGACGGCGAGGCCCGATGAGCTCTGTTCGCGCCGCCGCGACCCGCATCGACCCGCGCCACCCACCGGCCGTTCCGAGAATCGCCGAACCCTACCTCGGAGTAAGCACGGTGGCTACCATGTCCGCCATGGATCATCGGCCCAACGGGGAATCGGCGGCGCCGGGTGATCCCAAGTTCATGATCGGCAAGCGATGACCACCCGGGACGAGCGTCAATTAGCTGATCAACCCCCCCTCGACGGGGTCGCGGCCATCGGGGACTGGACCGTCGGCTACGTCAACCGCCACCCGCTGGCATCGCTGACCACGGTCGGCGAGCAGTGCGTGCTGGCGGTGCGCACCGTGCAGTACTTCTTCATCGACCTGTTCAGCGGCCGGTTCCAGTGAGGCGAGTTCGTCCGGCAGAGCGCGTTCATGGCCAACACCGCGGTGCTGCCGACGGTTCTGGTGGCGCTGCCGATCGGGGTGACCCTGTCCATCCAGTTCGCGCTGCTGGCCAACCAGGTCGGCGCGACGTCACTGGCGGGCGCGGCCGCCGGGCTGGCCGTGATCCGGCAGGCCGCATCGCTGGTGGCGGCGATGCTGATGGCCGCCGCGGTCGGTTCGGCCATCACCGCCGACCTGGGCTCACGCACCATGCGCGAGGAGACCGACGCCATGGAGGTGATGGGGGTCTCGGTGATCCGCCGACTGGTGGTGCCGCGGTTCGCCGCGGCCATCATGATCGGCGTCGCCCTGACCGGCATCACCTGCTTCGTCGGCTTTCTGGCCAGTTATCTGTTCAACGTCTATTTCCAGAAGGGCGCGCCCGGTAGCTTCGTGGCGACGTTTTCATCGTTCGCCACCACCGGCGACATGATCGTGGCGCTGATCAAAGCCGTGATCTACGGCGCGATCGTCGCGGTGGTGTCCTGCCAGAAGGGCCTGTCCACCAGGGGCGGGCCGGCCGGCGTCGCCAATTCGGTGAACGCTTCGGTCGTCGAGGCGATCTTGGTGCTGATGATCGTCAACGTCGGCATCAGCGAGCTCTACAACGTGCTCTACCCCCGGACGGGGCTGTAGAGATGACGGCGTCTCCGTATATCCCGGCAATCGCACGCCCGATGCTGCGGGTCTACCGCATGATGTCGGCACCGACCATCCGGCTTGGCCACATGCTGGTCTTTTTCGGCCGCGCCGCAGCCGGTGTCCCGACCGTGCTGCGCCACTACCGTAAGGAGTTCCTGCGGCTGCTCTCCGACATCGCCTGGGGCAACGGCTCCATCGTGGTCGGGGGCGGCACCGCCGGGGTGGCCCTGGTACTCGGCTTCACCGCCGGTGCGCTGGTGGCGATCGAGGGCTACAATTTCCTGAATCTGCTGGGGCTGGGCCCGGCGACCGGCATCATCTCCTCGCTGGTCAACACCCGTGAGCTGGCGCCGATCATGGCGTCGCTGGCGTTCGCCATGCAGGCCGGCTGCCGCTTCACCGCGCAGCTCGGCGCGATGCGGATCGCCGAGGAGATCGACGCGCTCGATGCGATCGCCATCAAGCCGATCCCCTACCTGGTCACCACCAGGCTGATGGCCGCGACCATCGCCGTCATCCCGCTGTATGTGGCCTGCCTGGCGACCACCTACCTGACCTGCCAGGTGGTCACCGGCGTCATCAGCGGCGGGTCCATCGGCCCGTACCTGCACTACTTCACCATGATGCTGTCCGGACAAGACATCGTCTATTCGGTGCTCAAGTGCGTGGTGTTCGTGTGGTTGGCCTCCACCGTGCAGTGCTACTACGGCTTCTACGCCGCCGGCGGCCCGGAAGGTGTCGGGGTAGCCGCCGGTCGCGCCATGCGGGCGTCCATCACGATCGTGATCATGGTCAACATGCTGCTCACGATGGCGTTGTGGAGCATCGACGCCGGCGCAAGGTTCGGTGGCTGAGTGGGCAACTCCCTCGACCTCGACGGCCGCGGCCCCTCCGATCGCCAACTCCTCGGCGCCGGGGTGGCGGTTCTCGCGGTGATCGCGGTGATCACCACGGGCCTGCTGGCCAAGTCCACCGGCATGCTCAACAGTTACGTGCGGGTGGTGGCCGACCTGATCAACGTCGGCGACGGGCTGCCCGCCCAGTCCGACGTCAAGTACCGCGGCCTGTTGGTCGGCAGCGTCACCGACGTCATCCCGGCGGCCTACGGCAAGCCCAACTACGTGCACATCAACCTCAAACCCGACCACGCCAAGGACATCCCGGCCTCCGTCACCGCCCGGGTGGTGCCGTCCAACGTCTTCGCGGTGTCGTCCATCCAGCTCGTCGACCCCGGCGACGGCGCCGCCGGCGACTCGATGATCCGGGACGGCACGCACATCGCCGAGAACGGTGAGCTGTCCACGGTGATCTTCCAGACCACGGTGTCGAAACTGCGCGACATCCTGGCCGCCACCGGCCGCGGCCGCGAAGACCACAGCCTGGGAATCCTGGCCGCCGTCGGCGCGGCCACCGACAACCGGCGGGTCAAACTGCTCGGCGCCGGCGCGAACATGTCCCGACTGCTGGAGCAGCTCAACGGCATCGTCGCCACCGAGCCCGGACCGTCGACCGTCTCGGCCCTGCTCGATGCCACCCACGGCCTGCAGTCGACCGCCCCCGATCTGGTCGACGCGCTGCATCAGGCGGTCCAGCCGATGCGGGTGTTCGCCGAGAAACGCGCCGAACTGGCCTCGCTGGTCGCCGGTGGCCAGCACACCGTGGGCGTCTCCCGGGAGGCGTTCGACAACCACATCGATCAGCTGATCCAGATCACCCACAACCTCACGCCCGTCGTCGGCGTGCTGGCCAACAACGCCGACAAATTCGTCCCGATCTTCACCCGGGTCAACCGGCTCTCCGACAAGTTCTTCGACCAGCTCTACGACCCCAAATTGATCACCCGGAGCATGCGCGCCAACCTGTCCTTCACCCCGTTGCACACCTACACCCGGGCCGACTGCCCGCAGTACGGCCAGGTGAAGGGGCCGAGCTGCTACACCGCGCCGATGATCTCGGTACGGCCCGAACTGCCCGAGACCATGCTTCCGCAGAATTACCGCTTCCCGGCCGGACTCGAGCCGCCGCCGGGCACCGAGATCGGCCCGGACGGGAACCTCCGCGCCGTCGGGCCGCCGCTGATCAACCCCGATCGCAACCTCGAGGACACCAACCCGCCGCTGCCGTGGTGGACCGGGCCGTTCCCGCGCGTCCCCAGCAATGCCGACCCGCTCGACCCCGCTCCCCCGCCGCCGCCGGAGCCGCCGATCCCGGCCCAGCCCCACGCGCCGGAGTGGCAGCCGCCGTCCCCGGTCGCGCCCGCCGCCTACAGCGGCAATGTCGGATTCGCCGCTTACGGCGGGAATGTCGGACCCGTCGGCAGCCAGACCGAACGCAACCAGCTCGGCCTGATCACCGGGCAGCACGAACCGGCGTCGGTGGCGACCCAGTTGCTACTCGGGCCGGTCGCGCGCGGCACCACCGTTTCATTCGTCCCCGCCGGCACGGGAGATCACAAGTGACATTCCGCGGCCCACTGATCGGCCTCTCCATATTCATGGTCGTCTCGACGGTGCTGACCTGGCTGGTCTACGCCACACTGCGACGCGACGTCGCCGGGGCCACCACGCCGTACGCGGCGGTGTTCACCGACGTGTACGGGTTGCGCGAAGGCGACGACGTCCGGATGGCCGGGGTGCGGGTGGGCCGGGTGGAGAAGGTCGAGCTGGACGGGAAGCTGGCGAAGGTCTCGTTCATCGTCCAAAACGACCAGAAGCTGTACGGCAATACGGTCGCATCGGTGACGTATCAGAACATCATCGGCCAGCGCTATCTCGGGTTGTCGCTGGGTGCGGGCGCGGGCGCCCCCGACCAGGACCGGGTGCTGCCCCGCGGCAGCGTCATCGGAGTGGAACACACCGAACCGTCCTTCGACGTCGGCGCCCTGCTCAACGGCTTCAAACCGTTGATGTCGCTGCTGAATCCCAAGCAAGCCGACGATCTGACCAAGGGGGTGCTGCAGTCGCTGCAGGGCGACCAGGCGTCGATCGCTGCGCTGGTGGATCAGTCGTCGACGCTGACCGCCACGCTGGCCGGGCGCGACGAGATGCTCGGTGACCTGATCACCAGTCTCAACCGGCTGACCGGAACCATCGCCGGACAGAACGATCAGTTGGACCACGCCCTCAACCAGGCCCGGCGGGCGGTCACCGACCTGGATGCGCGCCGCCCGGCATTGCAGTCCTCGGTCGGCTCGCTGGCCCGGGTGACGCGGCAACTGTCCAACATCGCCGACGAGGTCTTCCCGTCCTTCGAGGAGATGGTCAACCGGGAACCCGGGTTCACCAAGCACATGGCGGGGATAGAACCGCAACTGGCGTTCACCGGCGCGAACCTGCCGCTGCTGCTCAAGGGCCTGGGACGGGCGTTCGGGGAGGGCGCCTACGGCAACGCCTACCTCTGCGACCTGAACGCCACCGGCTTCTTCCCCGGCCTCAACGACATCACCACGATCATCGTCAACGCCGCCACCCCCGGCAATGCCCGCCCGATCACCCGGGAGAACCTGGCGTGGCACTCGCCCCGATGCCGGAACACCGTCGATGGGTAGCGCCATGCCGATGCGGAGCGGCGGATTCCTCCGCCGGTGGCGGGAGCGACCGCTGGAGTCCTACCACACCACCTGGTTGGGATTCGGCGCGCTGGCCGTGGTGGCGGTGCTCGTCGCCGCGGCGCTGTTGGTCAAGGTGCTCGGCGTCGGCTACACCCGTTACACCGCCGAGTTCGCCCAGGCCGCCGCCCTGTCCCCCGGCAACCCGATCGTGGTCGCCGGCATCGAGGTGGGCCGGGTGTCGAGCATGCGACTCGCCGGCAACCACGTCGAGGCCGGCCTGACGGTGCGCAACGACATCCCGCTGGGCAAGGACACCCGGGCCAAGATCCAGGTGATGACGATCCTCGGCTCCCGCTACCTCAAGTTGGAGCCCGACGGCCCCGGTTCGTTGCCCGGCAAACGGATCAGCCTCACCCACACCGAGGTGCCCTACGACCTGGAGTCGCTGCTCGAGGACGCCACCACCACGTTCGACCAGGTCGACTCCGACCAGTTCGCGCAGTCGCTGGCAGTGCTCGGCCAGCAACTCCAGGGGATGCCGCCGATCATCCCGCGGGCGATGGCCAACCTGCATTCGCTGGCCAAGATCACCGCCGACCGGCGCGACCAGCTCGGCACACTGCTGGCCAGCACCCAGCGGGTGGCCAACACGCTGCACAACCAACAGACGAACTTGGGCAACCTGGTCGATCAGGGCCAGGATCTCATCGGGGAGTTGGTGTTGCGGCAGCACACTTTCCACGCGATGCTGGCGGCGCTGACCAGTCTGACGGGCAACCTGAACAACATCGTGGTCAACGACCGGGCGATGCTCGACGACATGCTGGTCAACGTGCGCTCACTGTCGGACATGCTCGGCCAGCACGACGACCTGCTGCGCAGCCTGATCCAGTCCGCGCCGCCGCCGCTGCGGGGTATCACCAACGCCACCGGTTACGGCCCGGGCATCGAGTTCTTCGCCGGCAACGGGATCGCGATCGACTCCTGGATGTGCGCCATCAGCGGCCGCGCCAAGCAGTTCGGCATGATCGAATACTTCAAGGACTGCAAATGAGCGCGCCCCCGAGGATCGCCGCCGATGACCCGATCGAGGAGCCGGATGACCCGGGTCCGTCGACCCGCCAGGCACTCTCGGCAGGCTCCGGCCGGGACCGTCGGCGCCTCAGGGCGATCGTGACGAGCCTGATCGCCGGCGCGCTGGTCGTCGCAGGCGTGGCCGTCTACTACCTCAAACCGTTCGGTGGGCACATCACCGTCACCGCCCAGTTCGACAGCGCCGCAGGGTTGTACGAGGACAATGTGGTCGCGGTGCTCGGGATGCCGGTGGGCAAGGTCAAAAAGGTCACCCCGAAGGGCGAATACGTCGAGGCGGAGTTCACCGTCGACCGCGGGGTGAAGGTGCCCGCCGATGTCCACGCGGTGACCATCAACACCTCGATCCTCACCGCACGGCAGATCGAGTTGACGCCGGCCTACGCGGGCGGCCCGGTGCTGGCCGACCGCACCACCATCGGACTGAATCGCACCCGGACACCGGTGGCGTTCGACCGCGTGCTGGACATGCTCGACAAGGTCTCCAAATCGCTCGGCGGCGACGGCAAAGGCAACGGGCCGATCGCCGATGTGATCAACGCCGGCGCCGACATCGCCGACGGCAACGGCGAGAAGATCAAATCGGCGCTCGGCGAGTTGTCCCGGGCCCTGCGACTCAGCTCCGACAACGGCGAGGCGACCGGTGATCAATTGACCACGATCATCACCAATCTCAGCTCACTGATGGACGCGGCGGCCCGCAACGACGCCAAGTTGCGTCAATTCGGCTCCACCACCCGGCAATTGGGTCAGATGCTCGCCGACGAGGACTTCGGCACCGGCAGCACCGGTCACAAGTTCAACGAGATCATCACGCAGGCGACCACGCTGCTGCAGGCCAACCGGGACAACCTCAAGCAAGCCGTCCTCAACGGCGACACGGCAGCGACGACGCTCGTCGAAAAGCAACGCGACCTGGCCGAGCTGCTCAACCTGCTGCCGTTGACGTTGGAGAACCTCTACAACGCCGTCGACACCAACAACGGGGCGGTCCGGCTGCACGCCCTGGTCGACAAGATCCTCGTCGACAGCCAAAGCACCAAGGAGCTGTGCAACATGATGCACCTTCGCCAGTTGGGTTGTGGCACCGGAACCTTGGCGGATTACGGCCCGGATTTCGGGCTGACGTATGTGCTGGACGGCCTTTCGATGATGGGGCAGTAGACGTGACGCGACGACTGGGGTCCCCGAGGGCGGCACTGGCCCTGCTGTGCAGTGCAATGGTGGTCTCGTCGGCGGCGGGCTGCGGCACCAATGGCCTGGGCAGCCTGCCGCTGCCGGCGCCCGGCATCGGCAGTGGGGGATATCGGATCACCGCGGTGTTCGCCAACGCGCTGAACCTGCCCGGGCACGCCAAGGTGAAGCTCGCCGGCGCCGACGTCGGTCAGCTAGAGTCGATGGTCGCCCGCAACTACACCGCGGTCACCGAACTGCGGATCATGGACGGTGTCCGGATCCCGGTGGGCAGCACCGCTGAATTGCGGTCGGCGACCCCGCTCGGCGACGTGTTCGTCGCGATCAAACCGCCGGCCCGGGTCGACCCGTCGGCCCCGCTGCTCAAGGGCGGCGACGTCATCGGGTTGGACGCCACCGCGTCGGCCGCCACCGTGGAGTCGGTTCTGAGCTCGGCAGCGCTGCTGGTGAACGGCGGTGCGGTGCAGAACTTCACCAACCTCGTCAACGGCGCCGGTAAGGCCACCGGCGACCAGGGCGAAGCGTTCGGGAAACTGATCAACCAGTCCAACGAACTGCTGGCGAAACTCAACGCCCGCTCCGGCGAGATCGAGACGGCGCTGCGTGAGACCAGCCGGCTCGCCGACCGGCTCGACGCCCGCAGCGAGGCGCTGACCGAGATGCTCAACGCGGCGGGCCCGGCCACCGACACACTGGTGGACAACACCAGTCAGCTCGCCGACCTCGTCGAGGAGCTCGGCGCAACCAGCCGACAGCTGGCCCGGTTTCCGTCGATCGCCGGGACCGACGACTCCGGGCACAGTTTCATCAAGGACGCCAACATAATCGCCGGCGCTTGGAACGATGTGGCGACCGACCCGAACACCAGCCTGCGCGCGCTGAACCGGCTGATGGCACCGTTGATCAAATCGACGGCCGGCACCGGTGTCGCGGTACACGCCAGCATCGACCGACTGGTGTGGGGCTCGATGCCCGACGCCGGGTTCAAGGGCGACCCGGCGTTCCACGGCCCGAAACGCTACGACTGGGCCAAACTGGCCGGCTCGATCAAGTACGCGCTCTGGCGGCTGCAAGAACGCGTGGTGGGTCGCGGCCCGGACTCCGACATGGGTCAGGCGCCGTGGACGGCCGTCGGGCCACCGATCCCCCCGACACCGGCCGAGGCTGAGGCCGCTGCCAACGACCCGGGCCTGATGGGGCAGGGGCCGACACCATGATCGATGCCGTCAGCCGTCGCATCGTCGCGCTGGTTCGCGCCGGTTACCGGCGAAAGAACCTGCTGTCGGGGCTCGCGCTGGCGATGACCCTGGTGGTGGCGACCGCCTACCTGTTGGTGGGGGCGCTGCGGGTCAATCCGACCCGCTCGACCTACCAGATCACGATCGCGCTGCCCGATTCCGGTGGGCTGCTCGCCAACCAGGACGTCTCGGTCCGCGGGGTTCCGGTGGGCCGGATCGAGTCGCTGCGGGTCAGCGGCACCGGTGTCGACGCGGTCGCCAACATCTCCTCGACGGTGAAGATTCCGGCCGCCAGCAAGGTGCGGGTGTCGGGTCTGTCGGCCGCCGGTGAGCAGTACATCGACTTCGAGCCCCCGTCCAGCGCCGGGCCCTTCCTCTCGGGCGGCAGCGTCGTCTCCCAGGACCGTGTGACGACCCCGATCCCGATGTCGCAGTTGCTCGCCGACGCCGATGGCATGCTGGCACAGACCGACCCGCGCAAACTCGACCTGATCAAGAAGGAACTCAGCCTGTCCGACGAGGGCCCCCAGAAGCTCACCGACATCGTCGACGGCGGCACCTTCTTGTTGTCCACCCTGGATTCGGTGCTGCCGGAGACGGTGAGCTTGCTGAAGTCGAGCCGGGTGGTGCTCACCATGCTCAGCGACGTCAACAACGGTATGGCCGTGACCTCGGCGAACCTCGACAAGGTGTTCAAGGGAATCAGCCCGATGATGGGCGGCTACCGCCGATTCGTCGACCAGGCGCCCGGCATGCTGTCGGCGGTCGACGGGCTCTTCGACGACAACTCCGACACCATGGTCGGCCTACTGGCCAATCTGGCCACCACGGCGCAACTGCTCTACGTCCGGGTTCCGGCGCTCAACGCGCTGTTCCCCGATTACCGCCGGTCGACGGTGGAGGCGCTCGACTCGGCGATCCACGAGGACGGGATGTGGGCGACGGTGGACATCTACCCGCGCTACACCTGCGATTACGGCACGCCGCGGCGCCCGCCGTCGGCGGCGGACTACCCCGAGCCGTTCTTGTACGGCTATTGCCGTGACACCGACCAGTCGGTCTTGGTGCGTGGTGCCCACAACGCGCCGCGCCCGCCGGGGGACGACACCGCCGGCCCGCCGCCGGGCGCCGACTTGGCCGCGACCACCGACCCGACCCCCAAGGGGCGCTACACCGTTCCCACCGAGTACGGCGGGCCGCCGATGTTGATCGAGCCGCCAGAATGACACCCGAGGAGACGCCGCGGTGAGCACCGCTGACGAACCGGCCGCCGAAGATACCCCCAAGCAGACGGAAACCGCCGAGGGCGAACCGGAATCGACGGTCACCGAGAAACCGGCCGCCGCGCCGCAGACGGCCGGCCCGCCACCGCCGAACCGGTGGGCGATCGCCGGCATCGCCGCCGTCTACCTGACGGTGTTCGGCCTGGCAGCGGGGCTGGGCTGGCAACTGTGGCAACAACACCGGGTCGCCGCCGCCGCCGCGGCCGGGCAGCGTGCCGCCGTGGACTACGCCCAGGTGTTGACCAGCATCGACTCCGGCAAGGTCGACGACGACTTCGCCACGGTACTCAACGGCGCGACCGGTGATTTCAAGGACACCTACACCAAGGCCAGCGTTGAGCTGCGCCAGCTGCTCATCGACAACAAGGCCTCGGCGCGCGGCACGGTGGTGGACTCGGCGGTCCAGTCGGAGTCCACCGACAAGGTGGTGGTGCTGGTGATGGTCGATCAGACGGTCAGCAACACCGCGCGCCCCGACCCGCGGGTCGATCGCAGCCGGATGAAGATGACGATGCAGAAGGTCGACGGCCGATGGCTGGCCGGCAAAGTCGAACTGCCCTAGGAGGGAAGCTATGTGGGCGACCCGGCTACTGACGGGCGTAGCGGCCGCGGCGTTGTTGGTGTCCGCGGCACCGCCGGCGAGCGCCTCGGCGCCGTCGTTCTGCAGCGGGCTGGGCGGCGCCTGGGACGGCCACTACTGCAGCACCGATGTGCGCTCCGAGCGACAGGCGACCCGCTACATCCGGATGGCGGTGCCCGGTGACCTGATCGACCACCCGGTCGCCGGGCCGCCGATCCGTGACTACCTGTCGAAGTTGTTCGGCAACTGGCGCGCCAAGGGCGCCTCGATGGTCGCCGACAGCTGGGGCAACGAGAATTTCGAGATCTTCCAGCACGGTGACGCGCTGAGCGTGGTCTTCCACGAGGACTACCACTCCGACGGGCCGTACATCAACAACGCCTACCGCACCTTCACCTTCGACATGGCTCGTGGACAACAACTGCAGTTGGCCGACATCACCAAACCGGGGGTGGATCCGTTCGCGACGATCCCGCAGCTCGGCGAGCCCTACATCGTGGCGGCATTGGACCGGGCGTTCTGGGAGCACCGCCCCGGTGACTATCCGTTCGTGCCCGAACGATTCACCCCCGACAAGGTGTTCTCCGGGGGTTACCGGTCATGGGCGTTGACCCCCGACGAGTTGATCCTGTACATGCCCGATTACCCGGTCAGCCACGACTCGCCGATCCAGTACAACCAGATGCAGTGGTACATGGACGGCGGCAACGTCCAAGCGCACATCCCGCTGTCGGCGCTCAGTTCGATCCTCCGCCCTGAATTCGGCGGTTCAGCGAGCCTCGACGGAGGAGAGGCGACACTGGGACCGCCGCATGAACCCGGCGGCGCCTGACGGGCTATCCTTCGCCGAGATTGAACTGATGCAGGCGAATCCGCGGAAAATGCTGCATGGTTGCAATCTCGCGGAGAGCGGGCCGGTGTCTCAGGCGTAGCGGAACAGCAGCATGCTCGCCGTGACCACCGCCGCGGCCAGCGCGATCACCGGCGCCACGACGGCGCGGGCCAGCGTGGCGCCGACGACGGCACCGCCGATCATCGTCAGCACCACTCCCAGCCGCAGCTTCTGGCGCTCGCCGGTGCCGTCGGCCAGCCGGCTGTCCACCCCGAGGCCCACGATCGTCGAGGTGAGGACGGTGGTGTAGAGCTCCTGGATGCCGAACTGGCGTGCGGTCGAGTTCTGTACGCCGAACGCCACCGCGAGGCCGCCGATCAAGAGCAGTCTGGTGGCGTCGGCGTATTGCAACACGCCGGCACCGGTCAGCGCGGCCAGCACGAGCAGTAACACCACCTCGATGCTCAACGCCGCGGTCACCCACACCCGGGGCCGGTGACCCAGGCTCCGCACCAGTCGGCCGCCGAAGATCGCCCCGAGCAAGAAGCCGCCGAACGCCAGCAACACCGCGGTCAGGTCGAATCCCGCACCCGGGACGAACACGAAGCCCAGAAAGATCGCGTTGCCGGTCATGTTCGCGACGAAGACACGCCCGAGCACCAGGACGCTGATCGCGTCGACCAGGCCGGTGGCGAAGGTCAGCAGCAGCAGGGCGGTCACGGTGCGCCGCGGTGAGATCGGCGACGTGACGAGCATGGGTCAGCTCTGGAATCGCGGCGTGAGGTCCAGCGAGGTGATGGTGGGCATTCTGGTGACCACCCATCGGTTCTGCTCGCGTTTCATGTAAAGCCGGTAGGCCAGGTATTTGATCGACGGAACGGCCCTGTTCAGTTCGCTGGTGGCCGAGGTGTTGGTGTACACGAGGACAGTGGCTTCCGGCCCGTCCAGGGATTCCACCGCGGCACCGACGATCTCGGTGGTGTCGGTGACCTTGGCCTGCTTGTTGCTCTCGGCGATCGCGGCGATGAACTTGCGGTACTGGGCTTCCAGGTCACCACTGAGATAGACCGCCGCCCGATCCGGCAGGGTGTCCATGTTCTCGGGCGTGTAGTTCCACAGTGTGTGGATCGCCCGGGCCGCGGTGCGGGCGATGTCGAGTTTGGTGGCCACCTCGGCGCGGTCGACGAGGTAGGGCTGGGCGGCGCCGGCCGCGAACGCCGCCGACGCGATGAAGAGCGCACTGGCCAGCGCGCCGGCCACCCGCAGGCTGATCCGCCTGCGGACACGGGGTTTCGTTGCGGCGGTTTCGCTTTCGTCGCCGTCCCGGGTTTCGTCGGTCTCGTCTCCGGGTTCGCCGTCACCGTCACCGTCGTCGTCGGTGGTGGTGGCCTCGATGTCCTCGGTCAGACCGTCGTCACCGTCGGAGGACGTCTCGGTCACAGCACCTGGTTCAGATTGCTGATCTTCCACTGGTCCCCTTCCTTCTGCGCCGTCAGCAGCCAGCGGGATGCGGCGCTGATGTCCTGCTTGCCGTCGGGTGATTTACCGCTGTTCTCGACGGCCACCAACACGTTGACGCTGCCATCGTCGTTCCACCGCTCGACCCCGGTCCCGACCACCGTTCCGGTGGTCGGCTCGCTACGCGCGACCGCGAGCAGGATCTGATTGGCCTTGTCCTGGCACTCCTGCTCGAATTCGCCGGTGGCGTGGGCCATCACGTCTGCGACGTAGTCGTTGGCGTTGAACGGATCCGGCGAGGAGAACATCGTCATGAAGGCCTCCACTTCGCCGAGGACCTCGACATCGCGCATCGCCGCCCGATGGTTGGAGGCATGCGAGACCAACACCAGGGTGCACACCGTGATCGCCGCGGCCGCCAGCAGCAGTGCGGCCGTCAGCACGGCGGTCAGCGCCCGGCCCGGCGGCACGTCCCGCTCGACGAACAGCGGCCGGTGATCGGCGCCGAGCTGCCGCCGCGGACTCATCTCTCCCCCTCGGCCGGCAGCGGCTTGCTGACGACGGTGAGGTCATCGACCCGCCAGTCCCCTGCGGCCTTGGCGAAGGTGACCCGCACGGTGGCGCTGATCAGGCGCTCCTTTCCGGCGGTGCCGCGCTGCCCCTGCAGGAACAGCAGCATCGCCCCCCGGCGCGGGGTCGCGTTGAGGACGGCGGCGTCGGCGACCCGGTAGTAGTTCGGAACCGGTGCGCCGTTGCGGATCGCATCTTGTTGCGGCACCAACTGTTCGCGATATTTCTCGGTCGCCAACGACTGGGCCCGGGCGAAGTCGTCCTGCAGGGTCTTCGGGTCGTACGACAACATGTCCGCGACGATCTTGGGTCCCTGCCGGGAGAGCTCGCCCCGCGCCACCTCCGCGGAGTGCTCACGCTGGAAGACCAGCAGGTAGCTGACCACTGCGGCGATGACGCTGAGCGCGGCGGCCGCCACGAACGCCGCGCCCGTCTTGGCCCGGATTCCCTCCGGCCGCGGGCGTGTCCCGGCCTGGCGGACCTCGGTGCCGGTCAGGATGTCGGCGAAGGTCCGCCCACGCTTGTCGCGCAGCGACCAGATCCAGCCCGCCAAGAACGGCACGGTATCGAGCAGGTGCGCCACCTCGCGCAGCAACAACCGCGCAACACCGACCGGTTCGGTCGTGCCGCCACCGCGCACCACCTCGATTCCGGAGTATGCGCGGCCCAGGCTCCACCCGGTGAGCACCGGCAGCAGCGTCCGGTTGACCGCGGTCGCCAGGATCGCCAGCCCGGCGATCGACATCGTGACCCACCACCACGGCCCGCCGGCCGGAAAGCCCAGTGCCACCAGCGCCATCGCCGCCGCCACCACCGCGCCCGGCAGCAGGTCGATCGCCAGCGCGGCCGCCCGTGCCCGCCACCGCGCCGGCTCGGGCGCCTGCGTTACCGCGTCGGTCACCGGGCCACCTGATCGAGTCTGCCGATCCGGTACTGGCCGTCTTCGCGGACCATCTGGGCCCGCAGCCGGTAGCCCACCTCTTTGCCCTGGGTCTCGACGTTGTCGACCTTGACCCGGAAAGCGACCAGGACGTCGACCGAGCCGTCCTCGTTGTTCCGCTCGACCGCGGCACCCATTTCGGTGAGCTCGGTGCGCACCTTGGCCGCCCGATATGCCTGAACGAAGATCTCCCCGTACAGGCCCGCCTGGGTCCGGAACTCGCCGGCGGCGCAGTCGAGGATCTGCTGCTGGGCCAAGGCCACGTCGGATCCGTCGGGCGCCTGGGTGGCCAGGACGCAGTGCTTCGCCGCCTCCACCGCTTCCGCGTTGTCGCGGGCCATGACCTGACTCGCGGCATGGTCGCGCAGACCCTGGTAGCCGGCGGCCACCAACCCCGCGGCCAGTACGACCAACAACGCACAGCTACCGAGCAGGTGTCGGCGCCCGAGGCGGGACGGCGCCGACCCGGCGTCCGCTGCGTCGGCCTGGATCGATTCCGTCGTCGCGTCGTCTGCTGCGCTGGGCTCGTCCGCAACAATTGCGGAATCTGTGGTAGCGGCGGTGTCTGCGGTCTGCTGCTCCCCGTCCGTGGTCACTGGAACGGTGCCAGCATCCCCTTCCATGCGTCGTCTCCTATGTTGGTCGAGTTCTCGACGGAGTATTCGACGCCGTCCGGCCCCACCGCCTGGCCACTCTGTGGATTGTAGATCGCAGCGGGCCCCCCGCCCGGCGTGTAGACGCAGGGGTTCGGTTGCTGCCCGTTGCACTGCACGCTACCGGTACCCGGCCGGGTCAGCGGGTCGTTCAGCGGCGGCGGCGTCGGGGGCACCATATCCGCCGGTAGCGGGTTGAGGCCGGTGTTGATCGACGGCGCCGGGATCACGTGGCCGGGTTCGACGGGCTGGTCACAGCGCGCCCCCAGTGCCGGGCAGTTGCGGATCTGGTTCGGGTCGCCGTACCAGGGGTTGGTGCCCAGCGGGATGTAGGGCTTGTCGCTGCGGCATTCCTTCGGCGTCGGGGCCCGCTTGCCCGGCACGTCGACACACGGGATGTTGCGGACGCCGCGCACGTTGTTCGACGGCGTGTCCTGCGGAATCCGGCAGGAGACGTCGGGGAGGTCGGCGGGACTGGTGTCGGCGAACGCCCGCCACTCCGATGCCGGCAGGTAGCCGGTCAGACACGGCGGCGGGTAGCCCAGGCTCAGGCCCGGAATCGGGATCGGGAAAACCGGGCCCGGGAAGGCCCCGAGTGCCACGTCTATTGATGCGCGCCCCGGGAACGTCGAGCTGACCGTCTGGACGATGGAACCGGCCTGCGGCAGGAACACCAACACCTGTTCGGTGTTGCGGTTGTAGCGCTTGGCCATCTCGGTCAGGATCGACATGTTCGCCATCATCTGCGGCAGGCTGTCCTTGGACTGGGTGAACACGCTGTGCACCTGCTCGACCAGCGGCGGCAGGTCGGTCAGGATGTGCTTCACCGTTTCGTCGCGGCTGGCGGCCTGAGCGCTCAGGACGTTGAGGTTGCGCGCCCATTGGTGGATCGCGTCGCCCGACTGGACCTGGCTCTCGATGATCGGCGCCGATTTCTCGATGATGTCGTCGACGTCGCCGAGGTTCTCCTTGAGGTCGGCGACGATCGCCTGCGTCGCGTCGACCAGTCGCTGCAGCGAGGGCCCCAAACCGCCGACAGCGGTCGCGGTCTCGTCGAGCACCTCGGTGATCTTGCCCGTCGGCAACGCGGCCAGGCCGCGGTTGGCGGCGTCCAGCGCCGGCCCGATCGCCGACGGCACGGTGCCCTTGGTGATCGTCTGGCCCCGTTTGAGGTACTGGTCCGGGTTATCCGTGGACACCAGATCCAGGTACTGCTCACCGATCGCCGACACCGAATGCACATTCGCGGTCGCGTCGACCGGGATCTTGTACTTGTCGGAGATCTGCATCGTGGCCTGCGCGCCCGTCTCGGTCGGCTCGACTCCGGTGACCCGGCCGATGATGGTTCCGCGGTAGGTGACGTTGGCGGTCTTGTACAGACCACCGGCCTCGGGCAGGTTCGCCTTGAGGGTGTACTGACCCAGGCCGGCAAGGCTCGGCAGGCGCAAGTAGTACACGCCCAGCACCGCCAGGGCGGCGACGGTCAGCACGCTGAAGATGATCAGCTGCCGTTTGATCTGCGCTGTCAGCAATTCCGGTCAGCCCTTTCCACATACGGACCGCCGGGCGCGCTGGCGGGGTTCGGCGTGTACCGGACGTCCGGGATCATCTTCTCGGGGTCGTGGCCGAAGGACTGCTCGAGCGCGCGCAGCATCCCCGAGAACCCGGTGCCGGTCAGGATCGCGTTGTCGATCGAGGCGAACGTCAGATCCACGACCAGCGAGGAGTTGATGAAGTCGCCGCGCACCGCCTTGAAGGCACCGTCGACGTGGTACGGCGCGGTGATCATGACCTGCAACAGGTCCGGTATGAACGGTGACGCCTTGCGGAGTTCCCGCGCGGGACACTGCATCGACGTCAGCACCTTGTTGAGGTCGCCCCGGGCCGGCGCGATCTGTTCGTTGGTCGCCCGGCCCATCTGGCCGAGCCCGTCGATGGCGTTGATGAAGATCGCCTGCTGGGCGTTGAAGTACTTGAACAGCGGCGGGAAGTCGGTCAGCACCCGGTCGATGGCGTCGTTGTGCTCGCTGAAGTAGCCGAGCAGCCGGTTGGTGGAGTCGATGGCGTGCGTGATGTCGTCACGCTGGTCGTTGAGGGAACCGATGAACGTGTCCAGTTTGTCCAGGAACGCCCGGATCTGTTCGGCCCGGCCACCCATGATCGCGTCGAACTCGGTGGTGATGGTCTCCAGGTCCGACAACCCGCCGCGGTGCAACAGCAGCGAGATACCGGCGAGGGTCCGCTCGATGGTCGGGAACGACGTCGAGTTGTTCAGCCCGATGGTGTCGCCGTCCTTGAGCTCGCCCACCGGGTCCGGCGGCGCCGCCAGCTCGATGTGCTGAGATCCCAGCAGGCTGGTCTGGCCGATCTTCGCGGTGGCGTTGCGCGGCAGGTGAACGTCCTTGTTGAGCTTGAGCTTCAGCGTGGCGACCCAGTTCTTCAACTCGATCTGGTCGACCGCGCCGACGAACACGTCGGCGACGAGCACCCGGCTGTTGCCGTTGAGCGCCAAGGTGTCCGGCACCTGCACATAGACGGTGTAGGAGCCGGGGCCGCTGCCGGGCCCGCCCGGCAGCGGAACGTTGGCGATACCCCGCCAATCCCGACACGAGGTCAGCGTCAACGCCACCATCAGCAGCACCAGGGCCTGCCAGGAGCGCCGGCTGACGGTCTTCATCGCTCTACTTCGTCTCATCAGCCTTCACCTCGCGGGGGAAGCGGTGCCACCGGGCCCGGGATCACATTCGGTCCGGGCGGGGGCGGTGCTATCGGAGCCACCCCGGGCGGCTGACCGATGAACGGCAGCGGACCGGGCGCCTCGTCGTAGGCGTTCGGCGGGCCGGGCGGGGTCTGATACTGGGACTCGATCGGCGCCGGGTCCGGGCCGCCCATCAACTGCGCCAGCGATTCGGGTGTCAACAGCCGGGCGGTGTCGTGACCGGGCTCCACACCCTGCATTCCGGGTGCGGTGATCCAGCCCGGCTGCGAGTTCTTGTGCGACAGCGGGGTGTCCGGTACCCAGATGCCGGGCACGGTGGTGTCCTTGTATCCCGGTGGCGGCTGCAGCCGCGGCTCGGAGTACGCGATCTGCTTGGGCGTGGTGTAGGCGCTGGTCCAGATGTTGATACCGAACGGCAGGTAGTTGAACTTGATGGCGTCGGCCACCGGCGCGAGGTACTCCGCGCACAGTTCGGCCGAGTCCTGGTAACCCAGCCGGCTGCCGGCCTGGATCGCGCTACAGATGAACTGCATCGGGTTGGCGAAGTTCGGCAGCACCGGGAAGCCGGTGACGGCGCCCTGCGCGGGGTGGTAGATCTCACCCGCGCCGGCCAACACGTTCGGCAGCACGTGCAGTGCGGTCTCCAGGCCTTCGAGCGGGTCCGGCTGGGTGAGGGCCGTCGACACCTCGGCCATGTTGTCGATGGTCTTGACCAGCGGTTCCTGGTTCTGGTTCAGGAACGCCCGGACGATCGTCATGGTGGCGTAGAACTGGTCGGAGGCCTTCGCGAGCTCCTGATCGGTGGTGGTCAGGTTGTTGCTGAACGTGGCCAGGTCCCGGTTGAGCTGAACGAACTGCTGGTCGTTGTGGTCGAGCGCCCGCACGAACAGCGCGAGGCTGCGCGTCACGGCGTAGAAGTCGCCGCGGCCCTTGTTCAGCGCGGTCAGCGCATCCGAGAGGCTGCTGAACGTCGTGTTGATCTGCTCGCCCTTGCCGGCCAGGCTGTCGGCGAAGGTCTCGATCGCCTCGCCGATCGGCCCCTTGGGCTGCTCCTTGGTCGGGCCCAGCTTGGTGATGATGTTGGTGACGTCGTTGCGCAGCGTGTCCCACTCGACCGGCACCTCGGTGCGTTCTTCGGGGATGACTGCCTTGTTGGCCAGCACCGGGCCGCCGCGGTAGGGCGGCTCCAGCTGAATGGTGCGTGATGCCACCAGGGTCGGGTTCAAGATGATCGCCTTGGCGTCGGCCGGCACCTTGTACTTGTTGTTGAAGTGCAGCGTGACCTTCATCTTGTCGCCGGCCGGTTCGATCTTGTCGATCGCGCCCACCCGCACACCCATGATCTGGACGGCGTCGCCGGCGTACAGCGCGTCGGTCGACGGGAAGTAGGCGACGACCGTGGTGCTGTTGAGCTTGCGGAACAGCTGCAGACCGCCGAAGCCGGCCACCAACGCCAGCACCAGCAGCGCCGAACCCACGATGATCGTGGCACGCGACATCTGGGGCAGACGCACGTTGCGAATGTCGAAAGCGGTACTCACGTCCGGCTACCTCCCTTCCAGCGAGCCGCCGCCGCCACCTGGCTGACTGTTTCCGCCTTCACCGGGAGCGATGAACGGCGCCGGCAGTTGGTCGCCCGGTCCCGGCGGTGCGGCCGGACCGGGTGCCCTGGGCGCCGGCGGGGGCGCCGCACCCGGGTTGGCCGGAGCCGGTCCGGGCATCGGGCCCAGCGGCTCGGAGCGCGCTCCCGGATTGGCGTCGGGCATCGGTACCGGGGTGCCCGGCACCACCGGCGGGGTCTCGCCGGGCCGGCCGGCGATCGGAATGCCCGGCGTCGACGGCAACCCGTCCGGGTTCGGCGGCGAGACCAGCACATCGGTCGGGCCCGGGTACGGTCCGCTCGGACCGAACGGTCCCGCGTTCGGGTCCAGGTTCGCGCAGGGCAACGGGTTGCCCGGGGTCGGGAACAGGCCGGCTGCCGGCGCGTAGGAGCACGGCGATCCCGGTGCCACGGCCGGTCCGGGGTGCTCCGGCGTGCCCTCGATCACCTGCGGTGCGGGCGGCGGTGCGCCGTTGGCGAACCGGGTCCCGTTGGGGTCGGGGTAGCGGAACTCCGGCAGGCCCGCGTTGCGCCAGAACTCCTCCGGCGAGATGCCGCGCTTCTTGAACGCGGCGTCGACCCACGGCTGCAGAATCCAGAACGGGATCACGTTGAGCGCCGAGACCTTGAAGTACGGTCCCGAGGCGATCGCGTCGTTGACGATCGTCAGGTAGCGGCCCAGGATCGTGAATATCTCGCGCAGGTTGTCCTGGCGGCGCACCAGCATGTCGGTGATGTTCTGGGCCTCGACGAACACGTGGCGCAGATCCAGGTTCGGGTTGTCCCTGACCAGGCCCTGCACCTGTTCGCCGAAGTAGGCGATGTTGCCCAGCAACGCCGAGATGGCCTGACTGCGCTGGTTGAACGCGCCCAGCAGGGTCTGGGTGTTGCGCAGCACCGCGTCGATCTGGCCGCTGCGGTCGCCCATCACCGCGGCGATCTTGTTGGCCTGGGCCAGCAGATGGGTGATCTCGTCGTCGCGCTTGCCGATGGTGTCGGAGAACTTGGCAACGCCGTCCAACGCCGCACTCAGATCGGGGGCGGTCTCGCTGACCGTCTCCGAGAGCACCTTCAGGGACCGCTTGACGGTGTCGATGTCCCAGCCGGCCGCGGCCTTGGTGACGTCGAAGACCGCGTCGTAGAGCTGATAGGGCGTGGTGCTCTGCCCCAGCGGCAGCACTCCCTGCGGCGACAACTTCTTTTCGCCCTTGGGGTCGATGGCCAATACCTTGCGGCCCAGGATGGTGTCGGTCTTCACCCCGATGAGGCTGTCCGTCCCGATCGGGTTGGCGCCGACGGAGAACCGGACCAGGACGTGATCGCCGTCGATGGACAGGTCCTGGACCTTGCCGACATCCACGCCCGAGATGCGGACCTTGTCCCCGGCGGTGAGCCCACCGGTGTCGGAGAGCTCGCCGAAGTAGCTCGGCTCGGCGAACAGCATCGGCACCGTGGTGAAGGTCTGCCCCACCAAGGTCACCAATGCGACCGTGATGATGCCGATCACGCCGATCCGTGCCCGGTTGGGCGGTTCCAGAGTCCTCACTGCGGTGTGCACCTCCCGGTCGGCTGCTGCCAGAGCCGGACGTTGCGAACCGGTCCGCCGGGCTGCAGGCCCGGAAGCTTGATAGTGGCGTCACAGATGTAGAAGTTGAAGAAGTCGCCGTAGACGCCAGTCCGCCCGATGAGCTTGAGCGCCTGCGGGATCCGCTCCAACAGTCCCTCGACGTCGGCCATGCGGTCCGGTGGCTCGGGGCCCGCGACCGGGAAGATGCTGTGCAGCTGCGGACGGTTGTCGGCCAGCAGGTCGGCCAGGTTGCCGGCGGCGTTGCCGAATTCGGCGGTGCCGAAGGCCAGACCGGTGCGGTGGTCGTTGAGGCCCTTGACCAGCTTGTCGAAGTTGTCGACGGTCTCGTCGAACGTCTGGCGGTGCCGAACCGCGGTGTCCAGCACGGTGTTGAGGTTCTTGACCACCTCGCCGATCGCGGCGTCCCGGTCGGCGATGTGCGCGGTCAGCTGCGCGGTCTGCTGCAGGATGTCGTTGATGGTGCCGCCCTGGCCCTGGAACACCGTGACGATCGACGAGGCGATGGTGTTGATCTTGTCCGGGTCGAGCGCCCGGAACACCGGTTTGAATCCACCGATCAGCGCATCGAGGTCAAGGGCCGGCTCGGTGCGGGAGGCCGGGATGAACCCGCCGGCGGGCAGGCGCTGGTCGGCGCCCTCGCCGTCGCCCCGCTTGAGCTCCAGGTACCGGTTGCCGATGAGGTCGTCGTAACGGATCTGCGCGGTGGTCGACTGGTACAGCGGCAGCGAGCGGTCGACGTCGAAGTCGACCACCACGCGGCGGCCGCCGTCGACCAGGTGCACGTTTTTGACCTTGCCGATCTCCACCCCGGAGGCACGGACGAACTGGCCCTGGCGCAGGCCGCTGGCGTTGGTGAACTCCGCGGAGTAGCGCGACGTCCGGTCGAACCGGATCTGCCCGAATACCACGACCAGCCCGATCGTGAAGAGCAGCAGCACCGATCCGACGACGCCGAGTTTGACTGCAGTCCTGGTGATGTTCATGGGTTGATCGTGTTATCCCCGACTTGGCGGCCCCAGACGTAATCGATTGCCCAGGGCGATCCGACCTCGAAATGGTTGTAGGGTGCTTGGCTGACTCCGGTGTCGGCCACCAGGTACGGCGCCGGCCAGAAATCGTGGGTGATCTCCTGCCAACAGCCGGGCGCCCCACCGGGTCCGCCGCGGGCGTTGTAGCGCGGCAGGTTGTCCGGGTAGATGTAGGGGTTGGCCGGGCTGACCAGCTCACTGACGGTGTCCAGCGCGTAACCGTCGCCACCGCCGAGGAAGTTGTACACCTTGGGCGCGCCCTCGGCGAGGTTGCGGATGGCGCAGAACAGTTCCGGGCTGTACTCGTCGAGCAGCGCCGACACCGGAACCAGGTCGGAGAACTGCGCCCGCAGGTACGGACCGAACCGGTCGGTGATGTCCGCGCCGAGGTTGCCCACGCCGGCCGCGGCCAGCAGCGCGGCGTCCAGTTGTTTCTGCTGGGTGGTGATCGTCTTCACCGTGGTGGGCGAGTGCTCCAGGAAGCCGACCAGGTCCGGCGCACCGGCGGCGTAGACGTCCCCGAGCGTCGCGAAGCCCTTGAGGTCGCGCCGGAAGTAGGGCATCCGCGCGTTGACGTCGTCGAGGATCGCGTTCCCGTTGACCAGGGATTCGCCGAACTTGTCCCCGAGGCCGGTCAATGCCTCCGCGGCGGCGTGCAGCGTGAGGTTCAGTTTGACCGGGTCGACGCTCTCGGAGAGCTTGGTCACCGTCTCGAACAGCGTGTTGAGTTCGGTGGTCACCGACGTCGCGATGATGTGCTTGGTGCTGATGCGCTCCGTCGTCGGGTTGTCCGGCGCGGTCAGCGACACGTACTTGTTGCCGAACAACGTGGTCGCCATGATGTTGGCCTCGACGTTGGACGGGATCAGCTTGATGTATTTCGGGTCCACGTCGAGGGTGAACTTGGCCGCCGGCTTCTCTTCGAACTCCGTCGGCGCGATGGCCGACACCCGTCCGATCTGCACGCCGTTGTAGGTCACCGGACCGCCCGGGTCCATCACCAGGCCGGCACGCGGCGCCACCATGGTCAGCGACGTCGTCTTGATGAACGCCCCGCGGAA
The DNA here is from genome assembly GCF_041287085.1 of Mycobacterium sp. pW045. Taxonomy (NCBI): domain Bacteria; kingdom Bacillati; phylum Actinomycetota; class Actinomycetes; order Mycobacteriales; family Mycobacteriaceae; genus Mycobacterium; species Mycobacterium sp. pW045. Next base: position 209,217 of record NZ_JBGGKU010000004.1, read on the forward strand.
CTGGCCGTAGACCAATCCGGTGATGAGCAGCAGGACCGCCAGGGTCACCACACCCGCGACCCGGTAGGGCGGGGTCTGCGACTTGTTCTCTCTCCCGGTTGCCATCGTCATCACATCGTCAGGTTGAAGTTGGGGTCGACGCCGTAGAGCGCCAACGCGGCGAACAACACGACCGTCGGGACCGAGATCAGCGACAGTCGCATCGATCGGCCGACCGCCTCGCCGACACCGACCGGGCCACCACTGGCATTGAAGCCGTAGTAACAGTGGGTGATCATGACGATCACCGCGATCAGGATGGTCTCCATGAACGACCAGAACACGTCGTCGGCCCGTAGGAAGGTCCGGAAGTAGTGGTCGTAGGTTCCCGATGACTGTCCGAAGAACAGCGTGGTGACGATCTGCGGCGAGGCGAACGCCATGATCAGCGCCAGCGCGTACAGCGGGATGATCACCGTGAAGCCGGCCACCACGCGGGTGGACACCAGGTAGGAGATGGAGTTGATCCCCATCACCTCCAGCGCGTCGATCTCTTCGCTGATCCGCATCGCGCCGAGTTCGGCGGTGGCTCCGGCGCCCACGGTCGCGGCCAGGGCGATGCCGGCGTTGACCGGGCCGACCACGCGGACGTTGACCAGCGCCGCGGCGAAACCGGTGTAGGTCTCCACCCCGATATTGCCGAGCGAGGTGAACCCCTGGATCGCGATCAGCGAGCCACCGGCCAGCATCACGAAGCCGATGATCGCCACGGTGCCGCCGATGACGGCCATGGCGCCGGTGCCCATCCCCAGCTCGGCGATCAGCCGCAGCGACTCCCGGCGGTATCGACGCAGCGCCCACGGGATCTGCCGAATGGCGGTCAGGAAGAACCAGCCCATCTGGCCGCTCTTGTCGAGCGAACGCCCCGCCGCTCCGACGTAACGGTGATAGTTCGCGATCAGCCCGGGAAACCGGGCGCGCACCACTGCTGATGTCGACATCTCAGGTCCCCGTTCCGAACTTCACGCCGATGGTGGTCAGCACGACGTTCACCGCGAACAACGCGATCACGCACAGCACCACCGTCTCGTTCACGGCCGTCCCCAACCCTTTGGAACCACCGCGAACAGTAAGACCCCGATAACAACCAACCAAGCCTGCGATAAGTCCGAAGACGCTGGCCTTGACCGTGGAGATGATCACCTCGGGTAGCCCGGTCAGCAATGTCAGCGTCGACAGGTAGGCACCGCCGGAGACATTCTGCAGGTACACGCCGAACAGGAAACCGCCCGCCAGGCCGATGACGATGACCAGGGCGTTGAGCAGCAGGGCGACGACGGTCGCGGCGATCACCCGCGGCACCACCAGGCGATGGATCGGGTCGATACCGAGCACCTCCATCGCGTCGATCTCCTCGCGGATGGTGCGCGCGCCCAGGTCGGCGCAGATCGCGGTCGAACCCGCGCCGGCGACCACCAGCACGGTGACCAGCGGGCCCAGCTGGGTGACCGCTGCGATGCCGGCGCCGGCACCCGAGACGTCGGCGGCTCCGAACTGGGCCAACAGGATATTGAGGGTGAAGACCAGCAGCACCGTCAGCGGGATCGCGACGGCAACGGTCGGCACGAGGGCGACGCTGGTGATGAACCAGCCCTGCTGGAGGGTCTCGCGCCACTGGAACGGCGGCATGAACAGTGCCCGCGCGGTCAGCGCGCACATCCGGAAAAACCCGCCGACCATCACCAGCGGCGGCATCACCCGATCACGGGCGAAATCGACCAGGCGGGGACGCGCCGGAGCCGTCACAACACCCCCCTCACCGGAGCCTCCGCGTCACGACGCAGCAGGGGATCGCGTCGCACAGGCTCTCTCCATCCGTCCAAGTTCTCTCCGAGACCCGCGTCACCATAGCGCCCCAACGTGCCGTTGGCGACCATCGGACCATACCTGATGACTGCGTGAGAAGGAGATCGATTCGTTCCAACGTCGGCAGTTTCCTACCGGACAGTAATGTGCCGCCACCTCAAGCGTCGGCGTTCTGTGCGGTATCGGTTGCGGCGGTGACCGACTCGGATTCCCGGGCCGCGCCGTAGCGGCTCCGCAGTTCGGTCTTGAGCACCTTGCCTGCCGGGTTACGCGGCAGCGCGTCGACGATCTCCAACCCTTTGGGGTGCTTATAGCGCGCCAGTCGCTCGGTGAGGTAGCCGTCGAGGTCGGCCAGCAGCAGATCGGCCCGGTTGACGGCGGCGACCGCGATCGGCACCTCGCCCCACTGCTCGTGCGCGCGGCCGATCACGGCGACCTCGGCGATGTCGGGGTGACCGGCCAGGACGTTCTCCACTTCGGCGCAGTACACGTTCTCGCCGCCGGAGATGATCATGTCCTTCTTGCGGTCGACCACCCAGACGTAGCCCTCGGCGTCCATCCGGACCAGATCCCCGGAGTGGAACCATCCGCCCGCGAAGGCCTCGGCGGTGGCTTCGGGATTGTTCCAGTAACCGCTCATCAGGGTCGGTGCCCGGTAGACGATCTCACCGACCTCACCGACGGGGACGTCGTTCATGTCCTCGTCGACGACGCGGGCGGTGACGGTCGGGATCACGGTGCCGACCGACCCGAGCTTCCGCACGGCGTCCTCGCCGAGCAAGATGCACGTCACCGGCGACATCTCGGTCTGCCCGAATGCCGCCAGGATCTTGGTGCCGGGGAAGGTCTCGGCCATCTGTCGCAGCAGCGCATCCGAGGCCGGCGCCGCCCCCCATGACATGGTCCGCAACCGGATATCGCGCGGGTTGGCCTGCTGCTCGGCGCAGACGGCCTGCCATTGCGCGGGCACCAGGAAGATGCCGGTGACCTGCTCGGCGGCCAGCACGTCGAGCAGTTGGCCGGCGTCGAAGGCGCCGAGCGGGTTGATCACGGTCGGGATGCCCAGCCACATGCCGGGCAGCAGGTTGCCGACACCGGCGATGTGGAAGAACGGCACCCCGATGAAGGCCACGTCGTTCGTGCCGGTGCCCGCGGTGTGCAGTGCGGTCATGGTCTGGCCGACCAGGTTGGTGTGGGTGAGCACCGCGCCCTTGGGGTGGCCGGTGGTTCCCGAGGTGTACATGATCAGGGCCGGCGAGTCGTTTTCGACATCCACCGGTTGATGCGGTGTGCCGGTCTCGGCGATCAGGTCGTCGTAGGCGATCAGACCGGGTGCGCTCCGGCCGTCCTCGCCGGGCCCCTGCGGCGGTCCGGCCACGACTATGGCGTCCGGGGCGTCCAGCAGATCGGTCAACCCGCGCACACCGACCGCCACCGGCACCAGCGCCGTCTCGGTGATCAGCACCCGCGCCTCGCAGTCGGTGACCAGGAAGGCGAGCTCCGGCGGGGTTAGCCGGAAGTTCACCGGGACGGCGATCGCGCCCAGCATGTTGGCGGCCAGCACCGCCTCGACGAACTCGGTCCGGTTGAGCATCAGGATCATGACCCGGTCGCCGAAGCCGACGCCGCGGCGGCTCAGCGCGTCGGCCAGTGCGGTGACCCTTTTCCGCAACTGCGCCCACGTGGTGGTCTGGCCCAGGAACCGCAGCGCCGGGGCGTCCGGTTGCATCAGCGCATGCCGTTCCAGCTGGTTGACCCAGTTCGCCCGTCGGGCGCGGTAGGGCTGTTCGGCGGGATCGGTTGTTGGATGGGTCAATCGGCTCTCCCGCTTCGTGACGACGACGCTGCGTCGACCCGCTGCGTCCGACACCGGACCAGCGGCGCCGACCCGCTGCGATTGACGCTGAGACTAACCCGCAGCCAGTTGCTCGGCGCGGCGTTTGAGATTGTCGGCCAAGTAATCCAGGGCGTTGTTGAAGGCCTTCTTGAGCATCGGCTTGGGCACCGACATCTCCGTCTCGATGTCCATGTCGACGGTGAGCAACGTGGTGGGCCCGATCTCGACCACCGAGAACAACTGCTCCTGCTTGCTGAACAGGTCGCCCTGCTGGAGCACGGTCTGGATCTGCGTGCCACTCGGGTAGTACACGGCCTGGATGAAGGTGCCGTCGAAACCGGAGTACGACGCGTCCAGCCGTAGCTGGCTGGGCCGGCCGTCGTCGTAGCGGGCCAGCACCCAGATCCCTTTGACCTCGTCGTTCCACTGCGGGTACGCCTCGAAGTCGGCGACGATCCCCATGATCGTGGCGGCGTCGGCGGCGACTTCGACGGTCTTGCTCACGAGCGGCATCCGCCGAGCATAACCAGCCCCGAATAGCGTGCCGCTACACCTGCGCGGTGGCCAGCAGTGCGCGGATGCCATCGGGGATCGGCACCGGCCGTCGGCTGACGCGGTCGACGTAGACATGCACCCAGTGCCCCAGCGCGGCGAGCGGCCCGGGGCCTGCGTCATCGTCGACGCGGAACACCGCGAGCCGGTAGGTGACGCTGCTGCGCCCCAGCCGGGTGACCGCCAGCCCGACCGCGAGCCGGTCCGGGAAGCCCAGCTCGCTTAGGAAGCGGCAGCCCGACTCGGCCACCACACCGAGTTCCGGCATGGCGACCGGGTCGAGATCTGCCACGTTGGCCGCGATCCAGCCGTTGATCGCGGTGTCGAAGAATTGGTAGTACACCGCGTTGTTGAGGTGGCCGAACATGTCGTTGTCGGCCCAGCGGGTCAGCACCGGCCAATGCACCGGAAAGTCCCGGCTGGTCAACCCTTCCGGGGCGGGCGGTACCGCGGAACTCATGGTTGTATTTCAACATGGTTGCCATCCGCGGCGCGGTGCTGGAGCGGATCGGGGCGCCACGGCCCTACGCCCGGTCACGGCCGCTCGCGGTGTCCGGGCTGGACCTGGCTCCGCCCGGCCCCGGCGAACTGCTGGTCCGGGTGGAGGCCGCCGGGGTCTGTCACTCCGACCTGTCGGTGGTCGACGGCAACCGGGTGCGCCCGGTGCCGATGCTGCTCGGCCACGAAGCGGCCGGAATCGTCGAGGCGGTCGGCGCGGGCCCCGCCATCGGCGGCATCGCGGTCGGGCAGCGGGTGGTGCTGACGTTTCTGCCGCGCTGCGGGCAGTGCCCGGCGTGCGCCACCGGCGGGCTGACCCCGTGTGAGCCCGGCAGCGCGGCCAACGGCGCCGGCACCCTGCTCGGCGGCGACATCCGATTGCGCCGCGCCGGTCAGCCGGTCCACCACCACCTCGGGGTCTCCGGTTTCGCCACCCACGCGGTGGTCAGCGCGACCAGTGCCGTGCCGGTGCCTGACGATGTGCCGCCATCGGTGGCGGCGCTGCTGGGGTGCGCGGTGCTGACCGGCGGCGGCGCGGTGATCAACGTGGCCCGTCCGGCGGCCGGCCAGACCGTGGTGGTGGTCGGGCTCGGCGGCGTCGGCATGGCGGCGGTGCTGACCGTGCTGGCGCACGACGGTGTCGATGTGATCGCCATCGACCAGCTCCCGGAAAAGCTCGCCGCGGCCAGCGGGCTGGGGGTGCAGCGCACCTACACACCACAGCAGGCGCTCGACGCCGGCGTGCGGGCGCCGATGGTGATCGAGGCGGTCGGCCATCCTGCCGCCCTGCAGACCGCGATCGAACTGACCGCCCCGGGCGGACGCACCATCACCGTCGGCCTGCCCCCGCCGGATGCCCGGATCAGCGTGTCCCCGTTGGGCCTGGTCGCCGAGGGCCGGTCGCTGATCGGCAGCTATCTCGGCTCGACGGTGCCGGCCCGTGACATCCCGAGGTTCGTCGCACTGTGGCGCGCCGGCAAGCTCCCGGTGCAACAACTGGTGTCGTCTACCATCGCCCTCGACGACATCAACGAGGCGATGGACCGGTTGGCCGACGGCGGCGCGGTGCGCCAGGTCATCACGTTCGACTGACCCTGGGTCCAAAAGTGAAGTCGCGGGCCCGGAAGCGGCGGGTCATCGCCCAGAAGGCGCCGGCGCTACGCGGCCACTGGGTGACCACCCGGCCGTTGGCGGCCCGGAAATAGTTGCTGCATCGCGTCGTCCACACCGTGCCCTGCATCCATCGGTCGATCTTGGCGATGAAGGCGGCCAGCGCGGCGGGCCGCACCGCGACGTAGGTCTTGCCGGTGCGCCGCAGGTGCTTGAGCACCCGGACGACGTAGCGCGCCTGGGCTTCCAGCACGAAGATGACGCTGTTGGAGCCGACGTTGGTATTGGGTCCATACAGCATGAAGAAGTTGGGGAAACCGGGCATCGCCATGCCCAGGTAGGCGCGCGGCCCGTCGCGCCACGCCTGCTGCAGCGTCACGCCGTCCTCGCCGGTCACCTCGATCTGACCGAGATAGTCCGCGGCGGCATATCCGGTGGCGCAGACCACCACGTCCACCTCGCACTCGGTGCCGTCCTCGGTGACCAAAGAGTGCGACCGCAGCGCCTTGGCCGGGCTGGTCACCACCTCGACGTTGGGCCGGCCCAACGCGGGCAGGTAGTCCGAGGAGAAGACCAGCCGTTTGCAGCCCAGCGGGTGATCGGGGGTCAGCGCGGCTCGCAACCGCTGATCGGTGACGTTGGTCTCCAATAGTCGCCGCGCGGTGGCGGTGAACTCAGCCGTCTTGTCGCTGCCGTTCTCGATCACCGAGATGTTCGCCTCGCTGCGCAGCCACAGGCGCATTCGATACAGCCGCTTGGCCAACGGGATGCGGGTGAACACCCAGTGCTCCCGCGGGGTGTAGCTGCGATCGGGTTTGGGCAGGATCCAGGTCGGCGACCGCTGCACCGAATAGACCTTCGCGGCGACGTCGGCCAATTCCGGCACCAACTGTGCCGCGGTGGAACCGGTTCCGAGCACGGCGATCCGAGAGCCGGCGAGTCGCACCGAGTGATCCCAGCGCGCCGAGTGCATCACGGTGCCGGTGAACGGCTGCTCTTCGGTGAGATCGGGCAGCACCGGCTGGGTGAACAGGCCGACCGCCGAGACCACGATGTCGTAGCGGTGCTCGGTGCCGTCGGCGGTGGTCAGGCGCCACTGCCGACGGTCGGCCTCCCAGGCCGCGGAGCGGATCTCGGTCCGCAGCTTCAGGTGCGGCCCGAGACCGTGGTCGGCGGCGCAGCGTTCGAAGTAGGCCAGGATCTCCGGTTGCTTGGACCACTGCCGCGACCAGTGCGGGTTCAGCTCGAAGGAGTAGGAGTACAGGTGGGATTTGACGTCGCAGGCCAGGCCCGGATAGGTGTTGATCCGCCAGGTGCCGCCGACGCCGTCCTCACGGTCGAAGATGGTGAAATCGGTGAAACCCGCCCGCCGCAGCAGGATTCCCAGCGCCAGCCCGCCGGGTCCGGCGCCGATGATGCCGACCGACAGCGGCCGCGGTCTGCTCATCGGATCTGTAGGCATTGGCCGCCGTCCACCACGAGTTCGGCGCCGGTGATGAACGACGCCGCGTCGGAGACCAGGAACGCCACCGCGTCGGCCACCTCACCCGGCTCACCGAGTCGGCCGGTCGCCGAGACCGCGGCCAGCCGCTGCTGGGTGGTGTCGTCGAGCATCGGGGTGGCGATCGGTCCGGGGAAGACCGCGTTGACCCGGATTCCGGCCGTTGCGAGTTCGGCGGCCGCGGTCTGGGTGAGCCCACGCAGCGCCCACTTCGACGCTCCGTAGGCGCTGTGTTGTGGGAAGGGCCGGATCGCGCCGGTGCTGCAGGTGTTCACCACGGCGGCGCCGTCGGCCCGGCGCAGCTGCTCCAGCGCCGCCTGGATTCCGAGAAAGGGACCGAGACAGTTCACCCGCCAGGCGTTTTCGAAGCCGTCCTGCGTTTCGTCGGCGATCGCCGCCCGGTGCAGTACGCCCGCGTTGTTGATCAGTGCGGTCAGCGACCCGAACCGCTGCACGGTGGTCGCCACCGCGACGTCCCACTGCGACCGGGAGGTCACGTCCAGCGGAATGCCGATCACCGCGTCGTTACCCAGCGCGGTGACCACCGCGTCCAGCCCGGCTCCGTCGATGTCACAGGCGGCGACGGCGAACCCGTCGGCGCGCAGTCGTTCCACGATCGCCCGGCCCTGCCCGCGGGCGGCGCCGGTGACCAGGGCAACGGGTGCTCGTTTCATCAGTGGCTGCCCCTGGCCTCGTTGAGGTGCTCGAGCGCTCCGCACCGTAACGCCTGGGATTCGGCTGCCAGGGTGATCATCTGATAGCCCAGCGCGGCCAGCCGACGTCCCGCCACACCGGATCCGCCGTGAACGGCGGCGATCACACCGGCGGCCGACGCCGCGTGCTGAATCTGTGTCATCGCTTCCCGCATGCCGGGGTCGGTGGTGGCCCGGGCCACGTCCACGCCCAGCGAGATCGCCAGGTCGGCGGGCCCGACGTAGATGCCGGCCAGCCCGGGTACCGCGCAGATCCGCTCCACGTCGGCCAGCGCGGCGGCGGTTTCGATCATCGCGAATACGTCCGCCCGAGACACCAGGGCAGTCAGGTCACGTCCCAGTCCCGACCGCAGCGGACCGAAGCTGCGGACGCCGGTCGGTGGATACTGCGCGGCAGCCACCGCGGCCGCCGCCTGCTCGGCGGTCTCGATCATCGCGATGATGACCGCGTCGGCGCCGGCATCGAGCACCCGGCCGATCGGCGCGGCGTCCGCGTTCGGCAACCGCACCGCGGTGGCGATCGGCAAGTGCTCGGTGTGCCGCAGCATGCCTGCGATCTCCGCATCATCGAGGTAGCTGTGCTGGGCGTCGAACCCCACATAGTCGTAGCCCGCCCGGGCGAATTCCTCCGGGCCCAGCACCGTCGGCCCGGTGATCCAGCCGCCCCACAGCGGTGCCCGGTGGTCCAGCGCGGTGCGCAGCGCCGAGGTCATGCGACGATCGCGATCTTGACCCGGTCCGGCACCGGCCGGATCGCCAACTCGAAGGCGGCCTGCGCGTCATCGCAGCCGAACACATGGGTGAGGTAGTTCTTCAGCAGCTCGGGATGCTCGGCAGCGAACTTGCCTGCAGCCTCCAGCATCCGCCCGCGGTCGCGCGTCACGCCGGAGATCAACGTCAGGTTGTTGCGCAGCATGGTGCGCATGTTGATCGGGTAACTGTCGTCGTCAGGCACACCAAAGTAGAAAACGGTGCCGCCGGGCGCGACGGCCTCGATGGCGTGGCTCAAGGTGGCGACCTGGTGGCCGACCGCCTCGATCACGATCTCCGGCCGGTCCGCGGGGTCCAGATGGTGCACCCAGCGGTCACTGGTGGCCTGCACGGCGGTGTCGACGCCGAAGCCGGCGGCGACCGCTCGCCGGTCGACCGGGTCCACACCGGTGACCCGCCGGGCGCCGGCCGCCTTGGCGACCGCGCTGAACAGCAGGCCGATCGACCCCTGGCCGAGCACCGCCACATGGCGGCCGGCCAGCTCGGTGCGCTGCGCAACGGCTTCAATGGCGTAGAGCACGCACGCCAACGGCTGCAGGCCCACCGCTTCGGCCGGCGTCAGCGTCGGGTCGAAACCGGCGAGTCCGTCGCCGTCACTGATCACCCGCTGCATCAGGCCGTCGAAGCCGGAGGCCCACCCGACGACACGGTCGCCGGGGCGGTGCCGCGGGTGCCGGCTGGCGAGGACGTCCCCGACGATCTCGTGGATCGGGAAGCCGTTCTTCTCCGCCGCGCTGGCGCCGCTGTCACCGGGCAGCCTGCCCTGCGCGCCGCGGAAGGCGGGCAGGTCGCTGCCGCACACCCCGGCGGCGACGAAGGACAGCAGCACCTGTCCGTCGCCGAGCTGTTGCTCGGTGAGGTCGGGGACCTCGATACGCTCGAATTCGTACGGCGCGACCAGCCGGTGGACCCACATGCGTCAGACCTCCACCGGAATGGTGTTCCAGCCCCACTGGAAACTCGACGGCAGCCTGGTCGCACCGTCCTCGACGATGCGGAACTCCGGCACCCGGCGCAGCCACTCCTGCACCAGGACGGTCACCTCGAGGCGGGCCAGGTGGTAGCCGATGCAGAAGTGCTGTCCGCGGCCGAACGCCAGCGAGCGTTTGATGGGCCGGTCCCACCGGAATTCGTCGGGATCGGGGTATTGTCGCTCGTCGCGGCTGGCCGAGGCCAGCAGCGTGATGATGCGCTGCCCCGGCGCGATGGTGGTGTCGTGCACGGTGAACGGCTTCCGGGCGGTCCTCGCGAACCATTGCGCCGGCGCGCAATAGCGGATCATCTCCTCGCGGGCGAGCTCCACCGCCGCCGGGTCGGCGCGCACGGCGGCGAGCTGGTCGGGCCGGCGGACCAGCTCCCACAGCCCGTGCGCGACGATCTTGGGCACCGTCTCGGTACCGCCGATGAAGATGCACAGCAGTTGGGTCGCCGCTTCGACGTCGTCAAGTGCGCGCCCGTCCGGCAGCCGGTAGGCCAGCATGCCGTCGACGATCGGCAGCCCGCCCGCACCCTGCTCGGCACGCCGGCGCTGCACGGCCGGGATCAGGTACTCCAGGTAGTTGGGTCGGGCCGCAGCCGTATCCACCCCGGCGCCGGCCTGCGCGAGGCTGCCGGCGTTCACCGCCGCGAGCACCTCGCCGGCCAGCTCGAGCGGGACGCCCAGCAGCTCGCAGACCACTTGGGCCACCACGATTCCGCCGTAGTCACAGGTCAGGTCGAACCGGCCCTGCGGCAGCAGCTCGTCGAGCCGCTGATTGGCCAGCACGCGGATCCGCTCGGTCCAGTCGGCTACCGACCTGGGCCGAAACGCCGGTGACTGCAGCCGGCGGATGTCGTCGTAGATCGGCTTGTCGAAGACGGCGTGAAACGGCAGCGGGTGCAGCGGCGGATCGGGGACGGGTCCGCTGTTGTGCTGTGCCAGCACGCTGGCTGCCGGCAGCGTTCCCTCGGAGGCGACGAAGGTACCGTCACTGACCGCCAGCACATCCCAGATGTCGTCGAATCGCGAGAGCGCGAACAGATCCCACTTGGGCACGTAGTACACCGGGTGGTGATCGCGCAGCACGCGATAGTACGGCAGTGGGTCGGCCATCACGGCCGGGTCGAACGGGTCGTACGAGAAGGCCCGGTCCGCAACCGCTGTCACTCGGCACCTCGCTGGAGCGGGGCGGGCGGCAGCGCCTGCAGGATGGAGTCCTCCCAGCCGTCCCGCAGCGCCGGCGCCACACTCATCCAGGTCACGATCTCGGCCGGTGGCTGACCCTTCCAGGACGGGTAGTGCTGCGCGAAGCAGTCCCAGTCGCCGTCGAGCGCCCAGTAGTGGATGACCTCGTTGAAGCGGAAGGTGGTGGTGAACGAACCGAGCCAGCGTTTTCCGGTACGTTCCGACCACGGCACGTACAGGCGCTCCAACTCCCGGATGTAGTCGTCCTGGCGGCCGGGTTTGGTCTGCATGATCTCCTGGATCACCAACGTCGCGTCGAAGCCGGCGTCGCCGAGTTGCGCCAAGGTCTTGTTCTGCGGGGCGGGATACATGATGCGGCCCTCCCCGGCGGCCCCGATGCCGGCGAGATAGGCCGACCACTCGGCAGCGGGCTTCGCGTGGCTGCCGCCGCGGGCCTGCGCCCGTCCGATGCGGGCGTAGTCGGCGAACGCGTCGATCTCCCAGATGATGGTGACCTGCGGCCAGTGGCCGTTGTAGCGGCTGGTCTCCCACAGCGCGAACAACCGGGCGCCCAGTTCGGTCATCATCGGCTGGTAGATGCCGGTGAACTTCCCGGTGAACTCGCCGGTCGTGCCCCGGCCGAGGTCGATCGTCTCATGCAGATACAGCAGCGTGTGGTCGTAGTACTTACGCATCAGTCGACCGACACCAGATCGGAATCGACCGGCAGGCAACGCTTCTGATCGCTGCGGAACATCTCGGTGGAGTCCACTCGGAGGTCGGCCCGAGTGTCGGCGGCCAACAGGGCTTGCCTCTTGAAGGCCCGTCCCGCCACGGTGAGCACATGGCGCACCGCGTCGAGTCGCTGGTTGACGGCCACCGGCCAGCTTTCGCCCCACAGCACGACCTCGGTCACGCTGCGCCGCAGCGCGGACTGCACCCGCTGACGGATCCGGGGATCCCTGGCGAACGCATCGGTGACGACGGCGAGGCCCTGCCTGGCCGTCTCGCCGCTGGTTGCCGACAGCTCGGTCTCCAGGTCGGCTGTCCGCACCCCGAGAATCTGCAGCGGGCGCAGGTCCTGCTGCGCCGGCACCATCACGTTGACGTCCCATCCGGTCGCCACCCGGTGATACAGCCAGCCGCCGGCGGCCTGCACCAGCGCGGTGACGTCGAGCGCAATGACATCCAGGTGGTAGCGCAGTTGCGGATCCTCGAACGGCAAGTCCAGCCTCGCAGCGGTGCTTGTCATCGCATCATCCCAGCTCGTCGTGAGGATCTCAGGCGACGCCACCGGCCGGGCAGGGCTTGTCCGAGGAGGTGGCGCAACTCTGGAAGATATTACAGTTGAGGCATAAATTGTAAAGTCACGATCTGAACATGGGGAGGGGTGACACGACGTGAGCCTGGTCGCCGGACACGGCCCGCTCAGCACCGAGCGCGCCGGTTGGTTCTCGCCCGAGATCGCCACCAGCCTGGTCTATGTCGAGCCGCACCCGCGCCGGGTACAGGCGGTCAGTGCCGATCACCCGGTGCTCGACACCGAACGCGCCCTGCTGGTGCATCGCCAGGGCCAGCCGCTGTCCTACGCCTTCCCGGTTGACGTCGTCGGCGATCTGCCGCATCGGCCGGTGCCGGAAGCCCCGGGGTTCGTGCAGGTCCCGTGGGATGCCGTGGACACCTGGTTCGAGGAGGGCCGCGAACTGGTGCACTACCCGCCCAACCCCTATCACCGGATCGATTGCCGACCGACGCGGCGGACGCTGCGCGTCGGGGTCGCCGGCGCGGCCCTGGTGGACACCGACGACACGGTGATCGTGTTCGAGACCGCCCTGCAGCCGCGGCTCTACGTCGCCCCCGGCCGCGTGCGCACCGACCTGCTGCAGCCGTCGGAGACCTCGACCTACTGCAACTACAAGGGTTACGCGACGTATTGGTCGGCGGTGGTCGGCGACACGGTCATCGCGGACGTGGCCTGGAGCTACCCGGACCCGCCGCCCGAAAGCCTGCCCATCGCAGGGTTTTTCAGCTTCGACATGGAACGTGTCGGCGGGTTCGCCGACCTGCCGGAACCCGCGGCCGCGCCGGAGCGCTAGATCCGGGCCTGCTCGGCGATCTTGTTGTCGCTGGTGCGCAGCGGTCGGATCAGCCCGTCCTGGGCGAAGGAGGCGATGAGATCCCCCTCCTCGGTGTGCACCGTGCCGCGGACGTAAGACATACCCGCACCCACCTGGGTGCTCTCATGGCCATAGAGCAGCCAGCCGTCCCACCGCACCGGTTCGTGGAAGCTCACCGTGACCGTCATCGGCGCGGTGGACACGGTCAGATGCGACTGGCTGGTGCCGATCCCGGCGTGGGCGCGCATCGTCGTCGAAATGCCCAGATGGCCGGTGAAATAGGCGATCAGCGCCTTGGCGAGGTCGTCGCGGGCGGGGATGGGGTCATAGTGCAACCAGGCGTGGATCTCCGGCGGTCCCACCTCGTCTGGACTGTTGACGTCGACGACATCGACGAGGCGCACTTGCCGGCCGGTCATCGGCATTGCGCAGGGATTGGCCTGCGCGGGCGGCGCCACGTCCGGGCGCGGCAGGTGGTGGCGGATGACGTCGGCCGACGGGACGTCGGCGAGCACCGTCATGGTCGCGCAGCGCTTGCCGTTCTGCAGCACCGAGACGACCGCGGTGGCCGTGGAACGGCCCTCGTTGACCACATCGATGGCGTATTCGACCGGCGGGCCCACCAGCACAGCGCGGGCGAACACCGCGTGCACCGAACGGATCGACTTGTCGCCGAAGCGTTTTGCGACGCCGACGATTGCCTGCGACAGCAGCTGGGTGCCTTCCACGACCTGTCGTTCGTCGTCGCCGGCCAAACCGGTCGCGCCGGTGAACCGGTCCGGGCCGTCCGCCGTCACCTCGAACAGGTCGAGCAGCCCGGTGACTGACCAGGGCGTGGCCGGCGAGGAGATCTCGGTGGACTCAGGAGACTGCGCCATTCCGCGAGCGTGACATTTCAGTCACGTTTTGTAAAGTGGGCGGGTCGCGCCCATGAACGCAGGCCAGGAGGACGACCCTGTTGAGCATCGCCGAAACGAGTCTCGACCCCGACGCCCCGGCAGCCGGCCTGACGCCCACCCGGCTGGCCGGTGGCTTCTGCTTCGGCGAGGGCCCACGTTGGTTCGAGGGCCTGCTGTGGTTCTCCGACATGCTCGGCGAAGCGGTCCATACGGTCGACCTGCACGGCTCGATGACCACGGTGGCCCTGCCCGGCCATACCCCGAGCGGCCTGGGCTTCCGGCCGGACGGCTCGCTACTGATCGCATCCGCCCACGACCGTCAGGTGCTCTGCTACGACGGCGACGCGATCAGCACCGTCGCCGACCTGAGCGACCTCGCGCCGGCCGACCTCGGCGACATGGTGATCGACACGGCCGGGCGCTGCTACATCGGCTCGCAGGCGTACTCCGGCGGGGTCATCGTGCGGGTTGATCCCGACGCCGGCGTGCACACCGTCGCCACCGACCTCGACTTTCCCAACGGGATGGTGATCACCCCCGACGGCGGCACGCTGATCGTCGCCGAGTCCATCGGCCGGCGCCTCACCGCATTCACCATCGGCGCCGACGGCGGCCTCGGTGACCGCCGGGTCTTTGCCGACGGCCTCGACGGTCCGCCCGACGGCATCACCCTCGACGCGGCCGGTGGGGTGTGGACCTCGATGACGCTGGCTCACCAGTTCGAGCGCATCACGCGGGGCGGCACCGTCACTCAGCGCATCGACGTCGGCGAACGGGCCGCGATCGCCTGCATGCTGGGCGGGCCGAAGCGCCGCACCCTGTTCCTGCTGTCCAGCACCGACGCCTACCCCAAGCGACTGGTCGGTACCCGTGAGTCCCGCGTGGACACGGTGACCGTGGAGATCCCCGGCGCCGGGCTGCCCTGAAAGGGATTCGTCCGAACATGGAGAAGACCGTGGAAAAGACCGTGGAAGAGACCCTGGAAAAGGCCGACTTCTACTACGAACTGCTCGACGCGGACGACCCCCGGGGCGAGAAATTCGCTGCCACGGACCTGGTGCGCGGCACGTGGTCGGCGCAGATTCAGCACGCCGCACCGGTTTCGGCGCTGCTGGTGCGGGCGCTGGAGCGCCAGGCCGCCCGCGACGACACCCGACTGAGCCGGGTCGCCGTCGACCTGCTCGGTCCGGTGCCCGCCGAGGGTGCGTTGTGGGTGCGCGCACAGATCGAGCGGGCCGGCAAGCAGATCGAACTCGTCAGCGCCGAGATGCTGGCCCCCGGCCCCGACCAGCATCCGCGTGCGGTCGCCCGCGCCACCGGATGGCGGTTGCAGATGCTGGACACCACCGAGGTGGCGAACGCGTCGGCTCCCCCGCTGCGGCCGGTCGATGAGGCGCGCTGCACGGATATGCAGGCGAACTGGGACCGCAACTACGTGCACAGCCTGGACTGGCGGTGGCTGACCAAGCCGCTGGCTCCCGGCGCCGGCGAGTCCTGGATCCGCCCGATCGTGGACCTGGTGGCCGGCGAGCCGATGACGCCATTGCAGCGGCTGTTCGCGGTGGCCGACGACGCGAACGGGGTCGGCACGAAACTCGACATCAGGAAGTGGACTTTCCTGAATACCGACCTGGTGGTGCACCTGCACCGGATCCCCTGCGGCGAGTGGATCGGGATCCGCGCCGAGACCAACTACGGCCCGGACGGCATCGGAACCACCCTCGGGACGCTCTTCGACGAGCAGGGTGCGGTGGCCGGCATCCAGCAATCGGTGCTGGTGCGGCGACGTTGATCAGGCCGGTAGCGCCGGCGAGAGCAGCTCGACAAGGCGTAACCGCGGCCCGGTGATCATCGACGCGACCAGCCGCCCGGCGTCTTCAGCGCACGTGACGCCGCCGGCCGGTGCCGATCGGACGGTCGATGCCCGCACCTGGGTGCCGACGAACTCCGCATCCAAGGCCGCCGCCCAGGCGTCGAACTCCCGCCGGCGCACGGCATCGCCGGGCCCGACCAACTCCGGACTGACCAACACCACATCGCCGGGGCCGTTGGCTATCATCGCCGGGATCACCTGTGTGGCAAGGATTTGCGCCCCCACCCAGGTTCGCTCGGCCGACAACCCGAAATCGGTGATGAGCACGTCCGGTGTGCCGATGAGGTACTCCGCGGTGGTCAGGAAGCGGTCGATCGTCTGAGGGTCTGCGAAATCCAGCCGGGCGGCGAACGCACTCCTTCCGCCCTGCCGCAGTTGCGCCGCGAACCGTTCGGCGCGGTCGGGTTGTCGGCTTCCGATCAGCACCAGGTGACCGTGCGCCGCAAGCTGCGCCGCGGCGGTCTGCGCGATCCCGAAGGCCTCGGTGATGATCATGACGGCTCGCGGCGGGTGCGCGCGATCCTCGTACGTGACTTGTGGTGCTTCGATCACGATAATTGCCCTACCGACCCCGTCCAGTGGTCCCGCGACCGTGAGGAACGATGGCCAAGCACCGAACCAGCGTGACACTGACGCTATTTTTTGTAAAGTCTCCGATATGACCCGGAGCACGGTGGACGGCCCCGATAGCTCGACGCGGCAGCGGATTCTCGCTGCGACCGCCGAGGTGCTCGGCCGCAACGGGCTGACCAAGCTCAGCCTGTCCGAGGTCGCCTCGCAGGCCGGGGTGTCACGCCCGACGCTGTACCGGTGGTTCGCCTCGAAGGAGGAGTTGGTCTCGGCGTTCTCCCGCTATGAGCGGCATATCTTCGACAGCGGACTCCATGCCGCCACCGAGGGCCTCAAGGGGACCGAAAAGCTCGACGCCGCATTGCGTTTCATCGTCGACTACCAGCACTCGTCGACCGGCGTGCGGATGATCGACATCGAACCCAAGCACGTACTCGGCGATTTCTCCCGGATCATCGTCCCGATGCGCGAAGGGCTGCAACGGATGCTGTCCGGCCCGGACGCAGCGGTGAAGGCCGCGGCGGCGATCCGGATCGCGATCTCGCACTACATCATCCGCAGCGACGACTCCGACCAGTTTCTCGCCCAGCTTCGCCAGGCGGTGGGCATCCGCCACCGCGACTAGCCGAGCCGCCGGGTTCATGCGGCGGTCCCAGCCTCGGCTCTCCTTCGTCGAGCCTCGCTGAACCGCCGGGTTCATGCGGCGGTCAGTCGAACAGCACCGCGGCGTTGAGGTAACCGGTCGGATCGAAGGCGGCCTTGACCGTCCGCATCGCGGCGATATCGTCCGGCCCGCGAGACATCGGCAGGTAGGCGCGCTTGCGACTGCCCACCCCGTGCTCGGAACTGACATTGCCGCCGCAGTCGGCGATGAGCGCCATCATGGCCGCGTACAGCCCGGGTTCGGCGGCTGCCGAGCAGCGCAGCACGTTCAAGTGCAGGTTGCCCTCGCCGATATGGCCGAACAGCACTGGCACGGCGTCCGGTGCGTGGGTGCGGATCGCCGCGCCGGCCGCGGCAGCGAAACCGGGCACGGCGGCCAGCGGCAGCGAGACGTCGAACTTCAACGGCGGACCGAAAACGCCCAGCACGTCGGCGACCGCCTCGCGCACCCGCCAGAGCCGCTGCCGGGTGGCGGTGTCGACACCGACCGCCGGCTCGTCGCTGCACGACAACCGCTGCAGCAGGCCGAACAGCCGATCGGTTTGGTCGGTGTCACCGGCCAGCTCCACCAGCAGCAGCCAGTCGCCCCGCACCGGCGCGGCGACCCCGAGCCGCTCTCCGGTCAGGGCTGCGACACGGGCGTCGATCAATTCCAGCGTGGCGATGCCGTCGAGATCGCGGAACACCCGGGCGGCGCCGATCAGGGCGTCGAGGTCGGCGAAGCCGCAGATCGCGGTGACCCGATGCGCCGGCGCCGGCCGCAGCCGCAGCTCCAGGCCGGTGATGACGCCGAGTGTGCCCTCGGCGCCGACGAACAGCGCCGGCAGGTTGTAGCCGGTGTTGTCGGCGCGCACCGCGCTGTGCCGGCTCAGCAGCGATCCGTCGGGCAGCGCGACCGCCATGCCAAGCACCTGCTCGCCCATGTTGCCGTAGTGCACGGTGCACAGTCCGCCGGCGTTGGTCGAGGCCATCCCGCCGACGGTCGCGGTGTCCCGGGCGGTCAGGTCGACACCGAACACCAGGCCGGCCGTTGCGGCGGCGCGTTGCACCGCCGCGAGGGTGACGCCGGCGCCCACCCTGACCCGGCGTTCTTTCGCGTCCACCTCACCGACGGTGTTCAGCCGCTCGGTGGACAGCAGCACGTCGTCATGTTCCGGCACGGTGCCGGCCACCAGCGAGGTGCGGCCGCCCTGGACGGTGACGTATGCGCCGCCGTCCCGGCAGGCCCGCAGCACCGCGGCGACCTCCTCGGCCGAACCCGGCCGCACCAGTGCACTGGCCCGGCCCCGGTAGCGGCCGGTGTAGTCGACACTGTGACCGGCCAGCACATCCGGGTCGTCGGTGACGTGGGCGGGACCCACCACATCGGCCAGGCTCTGCAGCAGGCTCGCTGTCACCGCCCCGGTTTACCACATGGCGCGCTACCGTTCTCACCATGCCTGCCCGCGAAGACGTCTCCTTCCGATCCGGCACCGACCGAATCAGCGCCTGGCTCTACCGGCCCGACGACACCGGTCCGGACGGCGCACCGTTGCTGGTCATGGCGCACGGGCTGGGCGCGGTGCGCACCATGCGCCTGGATGCCTATGCCGAGCGGTTCGCCGCAGCCGGCTACGCCTGCCTGGTGTTCGACTACCGCAACTTCGGGGAGAGCGGCGGCGCGCCGCGGCAGCTGCTCGATGTGAAGATGCAGTTGGCGGACTGGGCGGCCGCGGTGGACTTCGCCCACACCCTGGCCGGTGTCGACCCGGCCCGGATCGGGTTGTGGGGCACCTCGTTCGCCGGCGGCCACGTGATCGCCACCGCGGCACGGCTTCCGGTCGCGGCGGTAGTGGCGCAGTGCCCGTTCACCGACGGGATCGCCTCGGCGCGCACCATCCCACCGGCGACGATCGCCCGGGTCAGCCTGTTGGCAATGCGTGATCTGGCCGCGGCCCGGCTCGGAAACCCGCCGGTGATGGTGGCCACGGCCGGCCGGCCCGGCGAGGTCGCGCTGATGAGCACGCCCGATGCCTACCCGGGCTACCTGAAGCTCGTCCCGGAGGGGCAGACCATCCGCAACGAGGTCGCGGCGCGGATCGGGATGAAGATCCTCGGCTACCGCCCGGGCCGGGCGGCGGCCAAGGTGCGCTGCCCGATCCTGTTCTGCGTCTGCGACACCGACTCGGTCGCCCCGGCGGGACCGACGCTGCGCTACGCGGCGAAGGCGCCCCTCGGCACCGTCAAGAGATATCCCGAGGGTCATTTCGACATCTACGTCGGCGACGCCTTCGAACGGGTCATCGCCGATCAACTGGAGTTCCTGGACCGCAATCTCAAGACGGCCGGAGCCTGAGCCGCCCGCCCGAACGGGCGGCGGCGCGCGCCGGTGAACTCGTGTATTATCGAACATATGTTCGACACGTCGTTGGCGCAGCCGGAAGAGCTGGATGCCGCCGATGACGGCGCCCTGATCGCGACGATCGCGGGCTGGGCGCGGGTGGAAGCGGCTGCCGCCGCCCACCGGCTGGCCGCCATCGGCGAGTTGGTGGCCCGGCGCATCAGCGGCGACGGTTTCGACCGGTCCCGCTGGACCTGCGACAACTGGGACGCCGCCGCCGCCGAGGTGGCCGCCGCCGAACACATCAGCCACCGCATGGCCTCCTCGCAGATGTACTTGGCCGGCGCCCTGCGGTACCGCATCCCGCAGGTGGCCGCCCTGCTACGCTCCGGCCGGATCAGCGCCCGGCTGGCCTCGGCGATCGCCTGGCACACCACCTTGATCACCGACCCCGGCGTACTGACACTCGTCGACGGTGAGCTGGCTGACATAGCCACCACCCTGGGACCGCTGTCGGTCACCAAAGCCGCCGAAGCCATCGACGCCCTGATCGAACGTCACGATCCCGCCGCGGTACGCCGCCTGCGCGACCAGGCCCGCGGCCGCGAACTGGTCATCGACACGACTCACTCCGAAGCCGGAACTACCGGGCTGTGGGGCCGGTTGTTCGCCGTGGATGCCGCCGCCCTGGATCAACGCCTGATGCAACTGGCACACAGCGTCTGCGACGACGACCCCCGCACCGTGGCCCAGCGCCGGGCCGACGCGCTCGGCGCCCTGGCCGCCGGCGCCGAAACCCTGGCGTGTGCCTGCGGCCACCCCGACTGTCCCGCCGCCACCGGTACCGACGCCCGCGCCGCCAACGTCGTCGTCCACGTGCTCGCCGAACCCGCCACCGCCGACGCCGCCCCCGACCCGCAACTGTCCGGCGAACCCGAGCCCGCACCATCCCGGCCGAACCCGGCGCCGGCTCAATCCCGCCCGCCCTCGGCACGCATCGTCGGCGGCGGCAGCGTGCCCTCGGGCCTGCTGGCGCAACTCATCGCCAGCGGCGCCACCGTGAAGAAGCTACGGCCCCCGGCCGAGCTGACCACCGAAACCGGCTACCGGCCTTCACCCGCCCTGGCCGCATTCGTCCGCGCCCGCGACATGACTTGCCGATTCCCTGGCTGCGACCGGCCCGCGACAGCCTGCGACATCGACCACGCCGTCCCCCACCCCTGGGGTCCGACCCACCCGGGCAACCTGCGCTGTCTATGCCGAAAGCACCACTTGCTCAAGACTTTCTGGATTGGTCCCGGCGGCTGGAGCGACCGTCAGCACCCCGACGGCAGCATCGACTGGACCTCCCCCACAGGCCACACCTACACCACCCGGCCGGCCAGCCGCCTGCTGTTCCCCCGCCTCAGGCTGCCCACCGCCACACCACCGGCCACCACACCACCGGTCGGCCACCAGCGCGACCTCATGATGCCCACCAGAAGAACCACCCGCGCCCAAGACCGCCTCCGATGCATCAACACCGAACGCGCCCTCAATCTGGCCCAACTCGAGAGGCCTCCCCCGTAGCGGGGGCCTGCTACACGCCCAGCGGTGACTCGACGCGGACCGTCTCGTCGCGGATCAGACCGCGCAGCAGGGCGGTGCTGAACTCGGCGGCGATCTCCTTGGCGCTGCGCCGACCGCTGGGCCGCAACCAGCGATAGGCCCCCAGCGTCATGCCGATGTAGCCGAGCGCCAGCACGTGCGAATCGCACTCGTAGAACTCGCCGCTGGCGATACCCCGGTCGATCAGGCCGTGCACGTGCTCGTAGACCTGGGCTTCCTTCTCCCGGACCTCGGCGACCTGTTCCTCTGTGAACCACTCGGTGATGTAGGGCTGCTCCTGGAAGTAGACCGCCGCCCCCTCCGGGTTGACGGCGATCTGGTCGAGCAGCCGCACCGTGTACTGGTACAGCGCCTCGCGCGCGGTCCAGGTCGGGTCATCGTGCACGGCGGCCAGCGTCCGTTCGGCGGCCTGCTGGTAGATGTCGTAGAGGATCAGCGACTTGCTTGCGTAATAGTGGTAGACGGTCGCCTTGTTCAGGCCGACCACATCGGCGACGTCGTCCATGCGGGTGCCGTGGTAGCCGCGGGCGGCGAACAACTTGGTGGCGACCGCGAGCAGCTCCTCGCGGCGGGAGGGCCCCTGGGCGGAGCTCCCCTTGTCGTTGGGCATGTGCACTCACTATTCGGCCGCCGGCATCACCCGGTCAATCAACTGGTTGGAAGGATTCTATGCAGTCCGGCACCGCACTGTTGACGGGCCGACTAAACTTGGGGAATCCAAGCTGAGGGGTTGATGACATGGGTCCTGGTTACGGTTACGATCCGAATCCGGATTACGACATGAGCGACGAGGCCGAGTTCTTCTTCAAGTACCTGACCTGGGGCCTGCGCGGCGTCGACGGCGGCGGCGGCTACCCGCCGCAGAACTACCCGCCGATCTAATCCCGGCGAGCAGGCGTCACGGCCCCCGATCCATCACCGGATCGGGGGCTTTTTGCCGGGAGCCCACCCGCTTACCGGGGACTACCGCAACGGAGCTGTCCACGCGGTGTCCTATCGTGGCGAGGTGACCTCCCAGCCGGATCTGCCCGGGGCGTGGAATTTTCGCGACGTATCAGCGACGACCGGCGCGCTGCGCCCGGGCCGGCTGTTCCGGTCCAGTGAACTGAGTCGCCTCGATGACCGGGGCCGCGAACAGCTGCTGCGTATCGGGGTGGCCGACGTCGCCGACCTGCGGTCCCCGCGGGAGGTGACGCGGCGCGGGCCGGGCCTGGTGCCCGACGGTGTCGACATCCATCTGCTGCCCTTCCCGGATCTGGCCGCCGACCAGGCACCCGAGAGCTCCTCGCCGCACGAGGACGCGTTCCGCAAGATGATGGCCGAGAAGCCCGATGCGGACACCGCCGCCGACGTCGCGGCCCGCTACATGCTCGAGGAGTATCAACGCTTCCCGACCCTGGGCGGCTCCCGCCGGGCGGTGCAGCGGGTGGTGTCGCTGCTGGCGGCGGGCCGCCCGGTGCTGGCGCACTGCTTCGCCGGCAAGGACCGCACCGGGTTCGTCGTTGCGGTGGTGCTGCAGGCGGCCGGCGTCGACCGGGATGCGGTGATGGCGGACTACCTGCGCAGCAACACCGCGGTGCCGGTATTGCGGGACCGGATCATGGACATGATCCGGTCCCGGCCCGAGGACGAGATCACCCCCGAGGTGCTGACCTTCAGCGAGGCCCGGCTCTCCGACGAGGTGCTCGGCGTGCGCGCGGACTACCTGGAGGCCGCCCACCGCTCGATCGAGCAGAACTTCGGCTCGCTGGACGCGTTCCTGCACGCCTCCGGGGTCACCGACGCCGACCGGGACGGGCTGCGCGCCGCACTGGTCGACTGACACCGTGCGGCCGCGACGCCCCCGGGCCGACCGCGCTACTGCAGCGAGAAGCTGGCCGCCTTGGCCGCCGACATGTCGGCGATTGTGGACCACTGCGCCGCGACGTCATCGACCGACGGCGGATTCTCGAAGTTGGCGCCGGCGTTCTCGAACAGCGCCGCCCGCTGCACCTTGCCGCCGCCGGCGATGAACACCGAGCCCGTCTCGGCGAGCTCTTCGGTGCACAGGTAGGCGACCACCGGTGCGACGTACTCGGGCTTGAGCTTGGCCAGCACCTCCGGCGGCAGGATGTCCTCGGTCATGCGGGTGGCGGCGATCGGGGCGATCGCGTTGGCCTTGATGTTGTACTTGGCGCCCTCGATGGCCAGCGTGTTGATCATGCCGACCAGGCCGAGCTTGGCGGCCCCGTAGTTGGCCTGCCCGAAGTTGCCGAACAGTCCGCTGGTGGAGGTGGCCACCACCACCCGGCCGTAGCCCTGCTCGCGGAAGTGCGTCCAGGCGGCGCGCACCACGTTGTACCCGCCGTAGAGGTGCACCTGCAGCACGGCATCCCAGTTGTCGAAGGTCATCTTGTGGAAGGTGCCGTCCCGCAGGATGCCGGCATTGCTGACCACGCCGTCGACCTTGCCGAACTCGTCGATCGCGGTCTTGATGATGTTGGCCGCGCCATCGGGGTCGGCGACGCTGTCGTAGTTGGCGGCGGCCCGCCCACCGGCCTCTTTGATCTCGGCGACCACCTGATCGGCCATGTTGTGGCCGGCTCCAGTGCCGTCGCGAGCACCGCCGAGATCGTTGACCACCACTGCGGCACCCTCGCGGGCCAGGGTCAGGGCGTATTCACGGCCAAGCCCGCCACCGGCTCCGGTGACCACGACAACACGATCCTGCACTCCGGGCATGAGCTTCCTTCCTCGATTCGATCGTCACGCTAGAACAGCCGACGCGCCAACTTCCAGGCCTTCTCTGTATACGGCGGGTAGATCATCGCGCTGACATCGGGTCGGGTCGGCTTGGTCAGCACCGTCTTGCGGTGGCTGAACTCCTCGAAGCCCCACCGGCCGTGGTAGGCCCCCATCCCGGACGGGCCGACGCCGCCGAAGGGCAGCTTGGCGGTGGACACCTGGAACACCAGGTGGTTGACCAGCATGCCGCCCGCGGGCACCCGGCTGATCACCTTCTCGCGCACCGCGCGGGTCTTGGTGAACAGGTAGGCCGCCAGCGGCTTGGGCCGGGCATTGACGAAGTCGATCGCGTCGTCGACCGAATCGACGGAGATCACCGGCAGGATGGGCCCGAAGATCTCGTTGGTCATCAACGGCTCGGCGGGATCGGGGTCGACGACCACGGTCGGTTCGATCCGCAGGGTCGCGGGATCCGAGCCGCCACCGAGCGCCACGCTGCCGCGAGTGTCGGCCAAATACTTTGTGAGGCGGTTAAATTGGCGTTCGTTGACGATACGCATGCCGTGCGTCTCTTGCCCACGGAAGTCGGTGATGGCCGCGCCGATCCTGGCGACCAGCTCGTCGCGGATAGCGGTGTCGGCCAACACATAGTCCGGGGCGACGCAGGTCTGGCCGGAGTTCAGCAGTTTCGTCCAGGCGATCCGCTTGGCCGCGACGTCGATGTCGGCGTCGGCGGCCACGATGCACGGGCTCTTGCCGCCCAGTTCCAGCGTTACCGGTGTCAGATGTTCGGCCGCACCCGCCATGATCTTGCGGCCGATCTCGGTACCGCCGGTGAACATCACCCGGTCGAAGCCCTGGGCGATCAACGCCTGACTGACCGCGCCGTCGCCCTCGACCACCACGATCGCGTCGGTGTCCAGGTAGCGCGGCACCAACTCGGCCATCAGCCGCGACGATGCGGGGGCTATCTCGGATGGCTTGAGCACCACGGTGTTTCCCGCCGCGATCGCGCCCACCAGCGGTCCCAGTGTCAAATAGAACGGGAAGTTCCAGGCACCGATGATCAGCACCGTGCCATAGGGCTCGTACTCCACCCAGCCGCGGCCGGGCAGCTGGGCCAACTCGAGCAGCCGGTGCCTGCGCCGCATCCACTTCTTGACGTGCTTGGCCGCATACCGGGCCTCGGCGGCGGTGCCGGCGATATCGGCCAGCCACGCCTCGAACGGCTTGCGGTCGAGGTCGGCCGCGAGCGCCTCGGCGATCTGTGCCTCGTTCTCGTTCATCATCTGCTCGAGACGGCGTAGCTGGGTGCGCCGCCAGCGCACATCGCGCGTCCGCCCGGTCGCGAAGGTGCCGCGCAGGGCGGCGACGACATCGCCGACATCGGTAGTGGTGGTCATGATCCCTTCCTACCGCTGCGCGGCCGGTGATGCCGCACGATCGGCGCAACAAGGGCCGCCGCTGAACCGGTCAGTCGCGCACCGCGGTGACGAATTCCGAAAACGCGTCGGTGTCGTCGCCCATCGGCACGTCCACCCAGCGACCCAGCCGGCGCATCTCGTCGGTGGAGTGCTGCGCGGTAGCCCGCCAGCCATGCCCGTTGAGCCAGTCCGGCACCGCCGCGCGGTCCTCGTCGTGGTAGATCAGGTCCTGGATGTCCACCGTCTGCTCCAGGCCGATCTGCTCGGCGACCTTCTTGAAGCGTTCCGACATCTCCTCGCGCCGCTGATCGGCGTGGCTGGCCGCGGTCTCGACCGCGATCCGGCTCCCGGGGGCGCTGAGCGCCGTGATCTGCTCGAACAGCCGGTCCTGGGCGTCGGCGGGCAGATACATCAACAGGCCCTCGGCCAGCCACGCCGTCGGGGCCGCCGGGTCGAAGCCGACGGCGGTCAACGCGGCCGGCCAGTCCTGCCGCAGATCGATGGCCACCGCGCGGTGCTGCACCGGCGCCCTCACGTCGTGGGCCGCCAGTGTGGTCTCCTTGTAGCCCAGCACCTTCGGCTGATCGATCTCGTAGACCGCGGTCCCGGCCGGCCAGTCCAGCCGGTAGGCCCGCGAGTCCAGCCCGGAGGCCAGGATCACCACCTGGCGGATCCCCGACTCGACCGCCTCGGCGAAGTAGGCGTCGAAGAAGTGGGTCCGGACCGCCTGGTAGCTGCGCATGTGGTGATACACCGCGGCGATCTCGGGGTCGACGGACTCCAGCTTGTCGATCAGTGACTCGTTGAGCAGCGTCTCCCACACCCCGGTGCCGGCGTTGGCGACCAGCAGTTTGGCGTAGGGATCGGAGATCAGCGGATCGGAACTGTCGGTCTCGACCGCGCGGGCAGCGGCCACCATCACCGCCGTCGAGCCGACGCTGGTGGCGATGTCCCAGCTGTCGTCATGGGTGCGCAGTGTGCTCATCGGTTACCTCGCTCGCTTGCCATCGGTGTCGCAAGCCATGCTACCGAAAGAAGTTAGGCGAGCTATTCACTGCTTTCGGCGGCCGGCGCGGCCGGCTGCCGCAGCTGCCAGAGCCGGTTCGCCAGCATCGCCTGCACGCTGGCGATCACCGCGGCCGACTCGTCGTGGTCGCCGAGCGCGGCGATGTAGAACCCGATCCCCCACAGCACGGCCAGCAACGTCTCGGTCAGGTCGCCGACCGAGGTCGCGGTGACCAGCTCGCCCCGATCGATGGCATCGGTGAGCGCGTCGGTGAGGAACCGCCGGGTCGGCCCCTGCAGATCCCCGACCAGTGCCCGCAGTTCCGGGTCCCGCTGGGCGTCCAGCACCGCGGTGACCGCGAACGCCGCGGCCGTGCGGTCCGCCTCCCCGAGCTGGGCGAACGCGTAGATGACCGACGACAGCCGTGCGATCAGGCCGTTCTCGGCGCGCGCCCGTTCGACGGCGTTGTCGAGAATCGATTCGTTGCGGTTGAGCACCGCCTGGTAGAGCAGTTGCTTGTTCGAGAAGTAGTGGTTGATCGCCGGCCGCGTCAGATGCGCGCGGGCGGCGATGGCCTGAAACGTCGTCGCGTGGTAGCCGAACTCGCCGAACACGCCGCTGGCAGCGACAACGATGCGTTCCCGGGTCAGGCTGGACCGTGCGCCGCGGGGACGCCCGAGCCGGTGGAACGCAACTTCCTGCATGAGATGAATTCTGGCACCGCCACCGTGACCCGTCGGTAAATTCCGCATTACGATCATTCACTTCTGCATCCCCGGATGCGTCCCGCCAGCGCCTCCGGCGAACTAAAGTCAACTTATGGCCGCGGTGCTCTCCCGACAGGCGTACTTCGAGACGGGTCTCGAAGTACTGTCGGAATTGGGCTACGGCGGCCTCAAGCTGGCCGAAGTCTGCAACCGCCTCGGGGTGACGACGGGCTCGTTCTACCACTACTTCACCAGCTGGCCGGTCTACACCCGCGACCTGGTTCAGCACTGGCTGGACGACCGCACCGTCCAGCACGTGGAGTTCGCGCGGGCCCTGCCCGACCCACGCGAGCGTCTCGACAGCCTGATCCAGATCGGCTTGTCGCTGCCGCACGGCGCGGAGGCCGCGATCCGCTCCTGGAGTTCGGCGGATCCGCAGGTGCGTGCCGTGCAGACCCAGGTGGATCGGCAGCGCTTCGACATCATGTATGAGTCGGCGCTGGAGGTCCTGCACGACGAACGTCAGGCGCACTTGTTCGCCAGCTGGGGGATGTACATGCTGATCGGTTACGAGCAGGCGCTACTGCCCCGCGACAGTGCCGCGATCGCCTGGATCGCCGCCCAGTTGCTCGACGCACTGGACTCGGGACGATTCGCCAGCGCCGCGGCCGCCGAAACCCCCGGGCAGCCCTTCACAGCGAACTGATGCGCTGCACCGGCAGCCGTGGCCCGCGCCGCGGTTCGACGGCCAGCCCGCTCTCGATCAGCAATCGCACCACCCGGTGGCGGTGCGGTCGCATCGGCGCCAGCAGGTCGATCATGGTGTCGTCGTCGATCGGACGGCCGAGTAGCGTCCAGCCGATCATCTTCGCGATGTGATAGTCGCCGACCGACAGCGCATCGGCGTCGCCGAAGGCACGCTGGGCGGTCTCGGCCGCGGTCCACACCCCGACACCGGGCAGCGACATCAGGGCCACCTGAGCCGCCGCGGCGGGCCTGCCCACCAGCCGCTCCAGCGATGCCGCCCGCTGCGCGCAGCCGACCACGGTGCGGGCTCGGCCGCCGTCGACATTGGCGCGGTGAAACTTCCACGACGGGATGCTCCGCCACACCTCGGCCGGCGGGGGCACCCGCATCCGCGGCGGCGCCGGTCCGGGTGCCGGGCCGCCGAACTCGGTGACCAGCACCCGCCAGGCCCGAAACGCATCGGCGCCGGGCACCCGCTGTTCGAGTATCGCCGGGATGAGCGCTTCAAGCACCCGTCCGGTGCGGCCCAGCCGAAGGTGCGGCAGCCGACGGTGTGCGGCGGCCACCGTCGGCTCGGTCGGCGCGAAGTCCGATGCGTCGTCGTCGGCGCCCAGCAGTCCCGGCAGTCCGTCGAGGAACTCCGCGGCGCCGTCGCCCCACGCTGTGCAGTCCACCGACTCGGGTGCCGCCCGGGTGATCCGCGCCGACACCGGGCCACTGGCGAGCAGGCTCGTCCGCCAGATGGCGCCGTCGATGATCTGCAAGCAGGGGTCGCCGGGGCCCCGGCGCAGCGGGGACAGCGTCAGCGCGGGACTCGCGGGCCCGGGAAAGGTGACGGTACGGCGAAGCGAACTGTAGATGACGTCATCATAGGGACGCCGTTTCCACGTTGACCGCTTCGCGTCGCCACGCCACGATGAAGACGTGGCCACCCCGTTCGACGATCCGCAGGCGGAATTGGCGTGGATGTTCCTGCAGGGCATCTGTGGCGATGACGACCTGGACGAGATCTTCACCCTGGTCAGCGACGACTTCAGCTACTGGAGCATCCTGACCCGCCAGGCGATCGACGCGAGCGCCCTGCGCCAGCAGGTGGAGGAGCGCCGCCACGGCCTGCAGATCACGCTGCATCTGACCCGCTGCATCAACGAGGGCGAGACCGTGGTGATCGAGGCGCACGGCGACTGTGTCACCGCCGACGGCGGCCACTACGACAGCCCGCTGGTGTTCATCGTCGACTGCCACGACGGCCAGATCGTGTCGGTGCGCGAGTACACCGAGACCCGGTTCGCCGGGGAGGTGCTGGGAATCTAGGCCGATCTAGTCCTGGCCGACGCTGATGTCGGCCTTGTCCGGATAGAAGGCGACATGCCCGGCGATCGCGGCGACCGCGGGAAACGGTTGTTCGTAGGTCCAGATCGCATCGGCGACGGTCTGGCCGGCCGCGGTGGTCACGGTGTAGTAGGCCGCGTCGCCCTTGAACGGGCAGTAGCTGGACGTCGTGGTGCGGCTCAACAGCTCACCATTGACGTCGGCCAGCGGAATGTACTGCACCGCAGGGCGGGTCGATTCCTGCAGCGTCAACGCGTCGTCGGTGTCGGCGACGACTTCGCCGCCGATACGCACCGTGACGTGCCGGCCGGTCGGGGTCACGGTGATCGGGTACTCGGCGGTCGGGATGTGGACAGGTCGGCTGCCCGAGTCGTGCTGGGTCATGCGGCGGTCCCTCGCTTCTTGGCATCACGCAGTTTCATCCAGAAACGCGCAGCCTCGCGGATCGATTCCTCCACCGGCCGGGGCTGCCAGCCCAGCTCGCGCACCGCCTTGGAGTGGTCGACCTCGGACTCCGCGCGCATCATCCGGACCGATTTCAGTGACAACTCGGCGTCCTTGCCGCCCAGCCGGGCCTTCAGCGCGCCCAGCGCCCCCAGGGCATAGAGCATCGGCACCGAGATCGACCGCGCCGGCGGCGGCACCCCGGCCTCGTCGGCCGCGATCGCGATGATCTCGGCGTTGGTGATCATGCGCTCGGAGATCAGGTACCGCTCCCCGTTGCGGCCGTGCTCGGCGGCCAGGATCAGCGCCCGCGCGGCGTCGTCGACCCCGACGGCCTCCAGCCGGATGCCGTCCATCACGAACGGCAGCTTGCCGTAGACGGCGCCGGCGATGAACGCGCCGTGCGGGGTGCGGCCCCAGTCGCCGTCGCCGTAGGTGCTCGACACGCACATCGCCACCGCCGGCAGCCCGGCGTCGGCCGCGTAACGCAGCACCAGGTCTTCGGCCTGCACCCGGGACTGCACGTAGGGGGTCAGCCGGCGGCGGTCGATCTGGTCGGTCTCGGTGGCGAGGTGCCCGCGCCGGCGGCCGACGGTGACGTAGCTGCTGGTGAACACGAACCGGCGCAGGCCGGCCGCGATCGGCTCCTCGACCGCCACGTCGAGGACGTTGCGCAGTCCTTCGACGTTGGTGCGGAACAGCGGGGCCGGATCGCGCAGCCAGGCGCGGGTGTCGACGACGCAGTAGTAGATGTCGTCGCAGCCGGTCATCGCCTCGCGCAGCGTGGCGGTGTCGAACACATCGCCGTGGTACCGGGTGACGTCGAGGTCGTCGATTCCGATGGTGTTGGCGCTCGGGCGCACCATGACCCGGACGTCTTCCCCGGCATCGACGAGTTGGCGGGTGACGTGCGAGCCGAGGAAGCCGTTGGCGCCGATGACCAGCTTGGGGTGGGCCTTCACGCATTCCCTCCGAATTGCTTCATCCAGGCCGCCGCCTCGTCGTCCAGGGTGCCGAGCTCTTGGGCCTTGCGGCACCACTTCATGGTCGCGGCGACGAAGCGCAGCGGGTTGTAGATGTCCTCCTGACGGCGCCACAGGCCGTCGCCGGCGTAGGTGATGATCGAGATGTTGGTGGCGCTGATGATGGTGCCGTCGCCGGGATCACGCATCGGGTTATCCAGTTCGCAGATGATCCGCCCGCCGGCCTCGTCGATGACCGACCACAGCGCCGGGAACTCGGTCATGTAGCTGCCCGGGAACGTCGACATCGTCTGGCGGATCCAGGGCCGCACCTCGTCGCGGCCGTGCATGGTGCCCATCGCGTGCTCGACGTACTCGACGTCGGGGGTGTAGTGGCTCACCCAGGCGTCCCAGTCCTTGGTCTCGGCGGCGCGGGCGACGGTCTGCTCGAAGATCTCGAACGCGGCCGCGAGCTCGGCGCGGCTGAACTGCGGATTCGTCATGCGAAGAACTAGAACACGTTCTATCGGAGTTGTCGAGAGCGGGCGGATTCGAATCTGGGTTTATATTCGGATCGGTGTTACGGTGACGTCGTCGACCCACCGGTCAGAAGGAGATCGCCGTGACGTCCAGCAAACCGGCCGTCGGGCTGCATCACGCGGCCTACGCCTGCGCCGACTTGGAGGCGACGCACCGCTTCTACCAAGACCTGCTGGGGTTTCCGCTGGTCCACACCGAGGTCGAGCAACTGCAGGACGGCTTCTTCCGGCACGTGTTCTACGACCTCGGCGACGGCTCGTGCATCGCGTTCTTCGACCTGCATGGCGTCGGTGAGAAACCCGACTGGTCGAGTTCGTTGTCGCGCCCGAACGGCTTGCCGGTGTGGGTGAATCACGTGGCGTTCCGGGCCACCGAGGAGAAGCAGAACGAAGTCCGCGCCCGGATGGACGCCGCCGGCATCAAAGCGCTGATGGACGTCGACCACGGCTGGTGCCACTCGTTGTACTACCTGGACCCCAACGGCATCATGGTCGAGTTATGCCGGGACACACCGGGTTTCGAGCGCGACCCGGAGCAGGCGCATGCGCTGCTGACCAGCACCGAACGGGCGGCCGACCCCAAGGTGGTCACGTCCCGCTCGAACACCACCCGGCTCGGTTGAACCGGCTCGCATGGGTCTCGACTCGCTGACGACGCTCGCCGTCGCCCACGATGGGCCGGTGGCCCGGGTACTCATCGACCACGGCGAGCTCAATCTGATGGACGCCGCGATGATGGGCGACCTGTGGCGGCTGGTGAACTGGTTGCGCAGCGCGGCCGGCAGCGACGTGCGGGTGGTGGTGCTGCAAAGCGCCAACCCCGATTTCTTCATCGCTCACGTCGACCTGGCGCTGCTGCAGGCCTCGGCCGACGATCCCGAGGCCGCGGTCGGCTCGTTCCAGGACCTGGTCGGCGCGTTTCGGGCGCTCGACCAGGTCACCGTCGGGGTGGTCGCCGGGCGGGTGGCCGGCGGCGGAATGGAACTGCTGGTCAACCTGGATCTGCGGTTCGCGGTCACCGGCCGGGCGGTGTTCAACCAGATCGAGACCGGGATCGGGGTCATCCCCGCCGGCTCGGGCCCGCAACACCTGCACCGGCTGCTGGGGCGGGGCCGGGCGTTGGAGGTGATGCTGGCCCATGACGACCTCGACGCCGAACTCGCCGAACGCTACGGGCTGGTCAACCGGGCGCTGGATGCGGGCGGCGCCGCGGCGTTCGTCGACCGGCTGGTGGGGCGCATCGCCACGGTGCCGCTGGCCGACATCGCCGCCATCAAGGCCACCCTGGCCGCTCCGGACATCCACACCGGTCTGGCGGTGGAGCGTTCGGCGTTCGCCGAGGTGCTCGGCCGAGGCGAGGCGCTGGCCAAGATGCAGCGATTCCTGGCCGCCGGCGGCCAGACCCCGGCCGGTGAACGCCGGCTGGCCGAGCTGGTGGCCGGCCTCGACGCGACGGAACCGACGTGACGGCCCGGGCCGGGGCGCCCGCCGACAGCCGTCCCACCGTCCGGGGCCGCGACACCCAAGCACGGCTGGAACAGGCCGCCCGCGAGGTGATCGCCCGCAAGGGTTTCTTCAAGACGACCATCACCGACATCACCTCGGCCGCCAAGCGCTCGCCGGCGTCGTTCTACCACTACTTCGAATCCAAGGAAGACCTGCTGGCATCGCTGGCCGAGGACTTCCGGGCCTTGGCCAAAAGCCGTGCGGTGCAGGCGTTGCACCCCGGCCAGGATCTGCGGGACATCATCGAGGAATCGGTGCGCGCGCACTGGGAGACCTACCGCGACCACCTCGGGGTGATGGTCGGGGTGTTCCAGCTGGCGATGATCAACGACGAGTTCGCCCAGCGCTGGCGGGACATGTGCGCCGACGCGATCGACTGGGTGGCGCAGACGGTGCGGATGGCCCAGCGCAAGGGCTACGGGACCGACGCGGACCCGGAGCTGGTCGGCTCGGCCATCGTCGCCATGCTCAACCACTTCACCTATGTCTGGCTGGTGGCCGGCGGTGACGTGGCGGGCCGCGAGCTCGACGACGAAGCGGCGATCAAAACGCTCACCGACACCTGGTATCGCTCGGTGAGCTGGCGCGAACAAGGTTCATGACAATAAGGAGTGGTGCAGTGGCGGTAACGCGCGAATTCGTTTCGCTGACATCGGCAACCGGGGCGGTGAACCCGGCCGGGTATCACCCCGCCCAGGGGCTGTACTGGACTCCGGCCGGGGCCAAGCCGAAGGTGGCCGTGATCGCCAGCCACTACAACGTGGACTTCGCCGAGCACTACCTGGCGCCGCTGATCGCCGAACGCGGTTACGGCTTCCTGGGCTGGAACACCCGGTTCCGCAGCGGTGAATCGATCTTCCTGCTCGAACACGCGCTGCTGGACATCGCGGCCGGGGTGCAGTGGCTGCGCGAGCAAGCCGGCGTCGAGGTGGTGGTGTTGCTCGGCAACTCCGGGGGCGGGTCGTTGATGGCCGCCTACCAGTCGCAAGCCGTCGACCCGCACATCACGGCGGTCGGCGGCGGTCCGGTACCCGATGCGGTCAACAGTCTGCCGCCCGGCGACCTGTACGTCTCCACCCAGGCCCACGCCGGCCGTCCGGAGGTGCTGACGGCCTGGATGGACCCGTCGGTGACCGACGAGTCCGACCCGCTGTCGTGCGACCCGGCCCTGGACATGTACGCCGAGCAGAACGCGCCGCCGTACACACCGGAGTTCCTCGCCCGCTACCGCCAGGCGCAGCGGGACCGCAACGACCGGATCACCTCGTGGGCGCAGGCGGAGTTGCAGCGACTCAACGCCGCCGGAACCTACGATCGCTCGTTCTCGGTGCATCGAGTGTGGGCCGACCCGCGCTACCTGGATGCCTCGATCGACCCGTCGGACCGTCCACTGAACCGGTGCTACCTGGGCGATCCGCGGCGCGCCAACCGGGCGCCGTACAACATCGCCGCGCACTGCACGCTGCGGACCTGGCTGTCGATGTGGAGCCTACAGACCTCGTTCTGTCAGGGCGCCCCGCACCTGGGACGGATCACGTTGCCCGCCTTGGTGATTCAGGGCACCGCGGACACCGGTGTCTTCCCCAGCGACGCCCACCACATCCACGACTCGTTGGCCAGCACCGACAAGCAACTGCATCTCATCGCCGGCGACCACTACTTCGAGCAGCCCACCGACAGCCGAACGGTCTGCGCCGATCTGGTGGCGTCCTGGATCGCCGAACGAACCTGATGGCCGCGCTCGACTTCGATTTCCGCGACCCGGACCTGCATGCCGACCCGCTGACGTATCAGCGGCGGTTCGCCGATGCCGACCCGGTACACCGCAACAGCCAGGGGCTGTGGGTACTGACTCGTCATGCCGACGTGCTGGCGATACTGCGCGATGAACGCGCCGGCACCGACCGGCGAAACCTGTACCGCAGCAAGCTCGATCCCGGCCGGCCCTATCTGACCCACGTCGAGCACAACCTGTTCTACCGGTCCGGCGACGACCACCGCCGGCTGCGGGCACCGCTGTCGCGGGCGTTCACCCCGCGCGCACTGGCCTCCTTCGAATCCGAGGTCGCCGCCCGCGCCCGGTCGTTGGCGGCCGCGCTCGACCCGGCCGGCTTCGACCTGGTGGCCGAGTTCGCCAAGCCGTTACCGCTGGGGGCCATCGCCACCCTGCTGGGGGTGCCCGACAGCGAACTGGACAACCTGCAGGACTGGTCGATGGCGTTGATCGCGGCGCTGGAACCGGCGGCACCCCGGTCGGTGTTCACCGCCGCCGACGACGCCGCGGCCGGGATGAAGGACCTGCTCGCCGACCTGCTGGCGCTGCGCCGCGCCGACCCGGGCCACGACCTGCTGTCGGTGGTGGCCGCCAGCGGGCTGCCACTGTCCGACGACGAACTGCTGCACAACGCCATCTTCTTGTTGTCGGCCGGGCACGACACCACCACGGCGGTACTCACCGGGGCGACCGCGTTGCTGATCGAGAATCCCGGGCAACGGCGCCTGCTGGCCGACGCCGGGGCCGCCCCGCACGCCGTCGACGAACTGGTCCGGCTCATCAGCCCGGCCATGATGATCTCCCGGGTTGCCGAGGCGCCCATCGAGCTCGGCCGCGGGAAGGGCGGGGCCGTCATCGACCCCGGCGCCCCGGTCCTGCTCGGGCTGGCCGCCGCCAACCGGGATCCGGCCGTGTTTCCCGACCCCGACCGCCTCGACCTGGCCCGGCCGCAGACCGGCCACCTGGGCTTCGGGTTCGGCCCGCACGTCTGCCTGGGCGCCCCGCTGGCCCGGATGCAGATCCGCCTGGGACTGCTCGCGCTGTTCGACCGGTTCGCCGACTTGACGGCGCAGGCGCCGCCGCGCCGGGAGCCGAGCGCGGTGTTGACCAGCTATCGGTCCTATCCCCTGGCGGGCGCTGCCTGAGCCGGGATAATCGGGGACATGACTGATTACCAGAGAGCGATCCTGGCCGGCGGCTGCTTCTGGGGCATGCAGGACCTGATCCGCAAGCAAACCGGCGTGGTGGCCACCCGAGTCGGCTACACCGGCGGCGACGTAGCGAACGCCACCTACCGCAACCACGGCACCCATGCCGAGGCCATCGAGATCAGCTACGACCCTTCGGCGACCGACTACCGCAGCCTGCTGGAGTTCTTCTTCGCCATCCACGACCCGACCACCCGCAACCGGCAGGGCAACGACGTCGGAACCAGCTACCGTTCGGCGATCTTCTACCTCGACGACGAGCAGCGACAGACCGCGCTGGACACCATCGCCGAGGTGGACGCGTCCGGGCGCTGGCCGGGCAAGGTGGTGACCGAGGTCAGCCCGGCCGGTGATTTCTGGGAGGCCGAACCCGAGCACCAGGACTACCTGGAACGGTTCCCCGGCGGCTACACCTGCCACTACATCCGGCCGGACTGGCAGCTGCAGCGCCAGTCCTAACGGCCGCTACTGGCCGTGGGTCCGCAGCTGATACAGCCCGCGGGTGGTGGCGACGGTGTTGCCGTCGGCGTCGGTGACCACGGCCTCCAGCGTGTAGTCGGCCTTGCCGCGTTCGGCGGCCTCGGCGCCGATCCGGGCGATCTCGCCGGCGTCGAGGCGGGCCTCGGCGCGCAGCTGCGAACGGGCCATCCCGACGAACGAGATGTCGATGTTCTTCACCAGCGGGAAGTATTTGGCGGTGTCGAAACTGCTCAACGCGATGATGCCGCCGAGGACCTCGGCCACGGTGAACTGCACGCCGGCATAGACCACCCCGAAGTGGTTGCCGTTGCCCTCGAACGGGACGGTGGCCGCAGCGTAGCCATCGCCGACCTCGACGACCTGCACCCCCATCCGATGCGCGGCCGGGATGGTG
This sequence comes from Mycobacterium sp. pW045, assembly GCF_041287085.1. NCBI lineage: Bacteria > Bacillati > Actinomycetota > Actinomycetes > Mycobacteriales > Mycobacteriaceae > Mycobacterium > Mycobacterium sp. pW045. The sequence goes on from NZ_JBGGKU010000004.1 coordinate 245,505, forward strand.
TGCTCGATCGCGGCGTTGAACATCTCGACACGTTGCTCGGCCTGGTCGCTCATCAGCGCATCTTAGCCGCGGCGTCGTACGGTGATTCGCCCGCCGTTCTTCGGTGTGAACGCCACTCCCCGGGAGTGGTACTTCTCCCCAGCCGCCGCGGTCGGCTCGATAGTGAAGTGCCGCAACACGGTTCGCAGCACCAGATCCATCTCCAGGTTGGCGAACGCCGAGCCCGGGCAACGCCGGCTGCCGCCGCCGTAGGGCAGCCATTCGAATGCCGACGGGCTGCCGTCGAGGTAGCGCCGCGGATCGAAGCGGTCCGGCTCGGCGAACACGGCGGGATTCTGGTGGATCTGGTTGATCCCCACAATCACCCCGTACCCGCGGGGAATGACCCAGTCGCCGATCTGGACGCTGGGCGCATAGACGTGCCGGCCGGCGAAGTCGATCACGGTGCGCACCCGCTGGACCTCGCGGATCGTGGCGCGGCGCAACCTGTTCTCGTCGGTGTCGGCCTCGGCGGTGAGCTCGTCGAGCAGCCGCGGGTGGCGGCTCAGCCGCTCGAACACCCAGGCCATCGTCGACGCCGTGGTCTCATGGCCGGCCGCCAGGAAGGTCAGCAGTTCGTCGCCGATCTCCTGGCGGGTCATTGCCGTACCGTCGTCGTAGCTGCTGCTCAGGAGCAGGGTCAGCACGTCGGTGCGGTTCTCGAAGTCCGGGTCGGCGCGCACGTCGGCGATCAGCTTGTCCAGAATCGCTTCGTACTGCTCACGCCACGCCGCCAATCGGCCCCACGGGGTGAACCGCCCGTAGTTGCGGACCGGCAGGGGCAGTGCCACCAGCCGGGAGCCGAGCGTCACCCACTTGGGCAGGCCTACCCGCAACTGGTCCAGTTCAGCGCCTTCGGCCCCGAAGATCGCCCGCAGAATCACGTTCAGGGTGATCCGGTTCATCGGCGACAGCGTTTCGAAGGGTTTGCCGATCGGCCAGTCGGCGATCTCCCGCAGCGTCTCCTCGACGACGATCTGCTCGTAGGCCCGAATGCTCTTGCCGTGGAACGGCGGGCTCAACAGATTGCGACGGCGGCGGTGCTCGGCACCGTCGAGCGCGAACACCGAGCCGGGCCCGAGGATCCGGGACAGGTTGGGCTGGATGTTGCCGAGGTCCTCGGGGTTGGCCAGGAACACCTGCTTGGCCAGATCCGGTTCGGTCACGAAGACCGTCGGCCCGAACACCGGGCTGTCGATGGTGAAGGCGGCTCCATAGCGACGCGTCAGGGCGCCCATCAGCCGGCGCCGGTCCAGGGTGAACAGCAAGCCGCTCACCACCTTGGGAATCCGCGGCTTCGGCGGAAGCTTGATCGCCGGTGAATCCGCGGCGTCGAGTCGCTGCGTGGTCTGGCTGGTAACCGTCTGGGTCATGCGATGCCTCCCGAGGCGATCCGTGGTACCGACGCGTACCAAACGCTTGTCGAACACGGTACTCTCTAGTACCAAGGACTGGCAAGGCTTGACGGGAAAGGTGCGGCGATGATGACGCTGGCAACCGAGGGCGAAGTGACGGAAACCGCCGACCCGTTTCGCCGCCGGCTGCTCGAGGGACTTGCCGACGCGATCGCCGAGCGTGGCTACCGGGCCAGCACCGTCGCCGATATCGTGCGCGCCGCCCGCACCTCCAAACGGACCTTCTATGACCGCTTCGCCAGCAAGGAGGAGTGCTTCCTGGAGTTGTTGCGCGCCGACAATGAGGCACTGGCCCAGCGGATCCGCGCCGCGGTCGATCCGCAGGCCGACTGGCAGGAGCAGATCCGGCAGGCGGTGGGCGCCTACGTCGCCCAGATCCAAGCCCGACCCGCCATCACGTTGAGCTGGATCCGGGAACTGCCGTCGCTGGGTGAGGTGGCGCGACCGGCCCAGCGGCGCGGCCTGGACCTGATGTCGAATCTGCTCGTCGAGCTCAGTGGCAGCCCGGGGTTTCGCCGTGCGGACCTGCCGCCGTTGAGCCCGGCGCTGGCGGTGATCCTGCTGGGCGGGCTGCGAGAGCTGACCGCGCTGGCCGTCGAGGACGGCTCCGACATCGGCGCGATCATCGAGCCGGCGGTCGATGCGTCGATTGCCCTGCTCGGCCCTCGGCGCTGATCTACCGTTGACCCGTCAGGCGCATCGCAGAATCCGGAGGACCGCCATGCGACTCTCAACGCGTAACCAGCTCACCGGAACCATCGCCGACTTGGATGTCGGGTCGGTCATGGCGGTGGTCAAGATCCGCCTCGACGGCGGCGAGCAGGTGATCACCTCGTCGGTCACCCGCGATGCCGCCCTGGAACTCGACCTCAAGGTCGGTCAGCCGGCGACGGTGTTCATCAAGTCGACCGAGGTCACCGTCGGCGTCGAGTAGCCGGTCACGTCCAGGGCAGCGCCAGTTTGCAGATCTTGCGGACCACACTGCCGAACTGCTTGAGCAGCGGCCCGGTGTTGTACGGGACGCCGTAACGCTCGCAGATCTCGCGCACCTGCGGTGCGATCTCGGCGTAGCGGTGCGCCGGCAGGTCGGGGAACAGGTGGTGCTCCACCTGGAACGACAGGTTGCCGGTCAGGATGTGGAACCACTTGCCGCCGGTCAGGTTCGCCGAACCCAGGATCTGACGGTAGTACCACATGCCGCGTGACTCGTTCTCGGCCTCCTCGACGGTGAATTCCTGTGTGCCGTCGGGGAAGTGACCGCAGAAGATGATGGTGTAGGCCCACACGTTGCGCATCAGGTTGGCGGTCAGGTTGCCGGCGAACACCAGCGGGGCGAACGGGCCGGCCAGCAGCGGGAACGCGACGTAGTCCTTGAGGGTCTGGCGACGCACCTTCTGCCAGGTCTCCCGCAGCATTTCGCGTTTGTCGGCCAATCCGATCTCCCCGGCGCGGATGCGCTCGGTCTCCAACTCATGCACCGCCACCCCGTACTGGAACAGCACCATCAGCAGGAAGGCGTAGAGCGGGTTGCCCAGGAAGTAGGGCTCCCAAGGCTGCTTCTCGCTCATTCGCAGGATCCCGTAGCCGACGTCGCGGTCCATCCCGACGATGTTGGTGTAGGTGTGGTGCATGTAGTTGTGCGAGTGCCGCCACTGGTCGGCGGGGCAGGCGGTGTCCCACTCGAAGTGCTTGCCGTACAACGCCGGTTCACCCATCCAGTCGTACTGGCCGTGCATGACGTTGTGGCCGATCTCCATGTTGTCGAGGATCTTCGACAGCCCCAGCATCACCGTGCCGGCCAGCCAGGCCGGCGGGATGATGCTGAAGAACAGCAGCGCGCGCCCGCCGACCTCCAGCGTGCGCTGCGCCTTGATGATCTGGTGGATGTAGTCGGCGTCGCGTTCGCCGAGGTCGTCGAGCACACCCTGGCGGATGGCGTCGAGTTCGGCGCCGAAGGCGTCGAGGTTGGCCGGGAGGCCTGGGCGATCGCCGGCCTGCGGCTGTTCGGTCTGCGGCCGCTCGAGGACTGACTGCGTCATGGTTGGCTCCTTTACTGGTCGTTTCCCGCGACTCGGAATCTCCCGACGCAACACTCGGTGGTGGCGTCGTGTGATTCCCACTCACGGATGGTCATTGGTCCTACAGATCGATTTCGACGTCGCCGACGGGCACCGACACGCAGATCTGGATGTCTTCGCTCTCGGCGGTCGAGAGCGCCCCGGTGATCAGGTTTCGCACCGTGCCACCGGCTTTGCGGCAGGTGCAGCTGTGACAGATGCCCATCCGGCATCCGCTGGCCGGTTGCAGTCCGGCCGATTCGGCCTGCTCCAGCAGTGACCGCCCGTCGTCGACCACCGCGATGGTGCTGCCGAGGAAGGTGACCCGGCCACCGGACGGGTCGGCGGTGAATTGCGGCGGCACGAAGCTCTCCGAGATCGCGTCGGTCCGCTGCTCGCGCACCGCGGCCACGAGTGCCGGCGGGCCGCACACGTACACCGCATCCGGCTCCGGTCCGGCCGCCCGCAGATGCTCGCCGTCGAAGTAGCCCCGCAGATCGCCGGCGTCCGGTGCGCGGGTGTAGCCGTGCAGCACCTGCACCCGCGGCATCCGGGCGAGTTCGTCGCGGTAGCAGGCCTCCTCGGGAGTGCGCGCGTAATGGATGAACGTCACCCGGCCCGCATAGCGTTCGGCGAGCAGGGTGCGCAGCATCGACATCACCGGCGTGATGCCGCTGCCGCCGGAGACCAACAGGATGCGCCGCGGGCGGATCGCCGGCAGCACGAAGTCGCCGCCGACGTTGTCCAGGCCGACGACCATGCCGGGCCGGGCGTTGCGGTAGAGGTACTCGGAGACCAGCCCGCCCTCGTGGCGCCCGATGGTGAGCTCGATGAGCCGCTGCCCTTCGGGGCTGGCCGGCGAGTAACACCGGGTGCGCCGGCGCCCGTCGATCTCGACGGACAGGTTGATGTGCTGGCCCGCCTTGAAACCGCCGAACGCGTCGTTGGGTTCCAGCAGCAGGGTCACGCTGCGTGGGGTGGCGCGCCGCACGGCGACGACCCGGGCGCGGGCGTCGTTGCGGGTCCAGGTCGGAGACACCAGTTCGGTGTAGCGGTCGACCCCGTGGGGACCGGTGAGCAGGTCGACCAGGCTGGAGCCCAGTACCCGCCGCGTCAACGTTTGAGTGAACATATGTACACAGTGAACACTTGTTTACGATGCGTCAAGTGCTATCGACCGGCTGTGTTACGCTTCACATCCAGTGAACAGTCGTACGCCCAATTCACGCTCGGGACGAACCAGGCCACCGCGGCCGCCCCGTCCCGAGCGTCCAGCCCGGCCCGAACGACCGGAGCGGGTGTCACGCGAGGAGCGCAAAGAGGCCACCCGCCGCGCCATCATCAGCGCGGCGCTGACGCTGCTGGAGGAACGCAGCTTCAGCGCGCTGAGCCTGCGCGAGGTGACCCGGGCGGCCCACATCGTGCCCGCGGCGTTCTACCGCCATTTCGAGTCGATGGACGCGCTGGGGCTGGTGCTCATCGACGAGTCCTTCGGGGCGCTGCGCGATACGCTGCGCGACGCCCGCACCGGCGGGGTCGACCCCAACCGGGTCATCGAGTCCTCCGTGGAGGTACTGGCCGACAGCGTCGCGTCGCGCCGCGAGCACTGGCGGTTCATCAACCGGGAGCGGTTCAGCGGCATGACAGTGCTGCGCTACGCGATCCGCACCGAGATCCGCTTGATCACCGCTGAGCTGGCCACCGACCTGGCGCGCTTCCCGGCGTTGAGCGCGTGGAGCACCGAGGATCTGAACATCCTGGCGGGGCTGTTCGTCAACGCGATGACCGTCACCGCCGAGGCCATCGAGGAGGCCCCGGACGAGGAGACCCTCGCCGAGATCAAACAAGTCGCCGTCAAACAACTCCGGATGATCGCGCTGGCTGTCGGCGGCTGGCGCAGCAAGCCCTGAGCGGTGAGCCTCGCAGCACGCCACGTTCCCGGCAAGCTGGCCGACGTCACCGGTCCGGGCATCACCGACCAGTGGGGCGTGACGTGTGCAGACCTGGGCGCCTCGGTGCTGGCACCCGACGGCTCGCTGGTATCGGTGTTCGGCGACACCTTCGCCGGCGACAAAGTCGGCCGAGGTGATTGGCGCTCCCCGGTGATCCTTATCGGCACCGGCGACGCCGGCCACCGGATTCGCTACCGGCGCGCGGGCGGCCCCGACGGCGACTACGCCCGGCAGCTGTGGCACTACCGGCACCGCGAGCCGGTTTCGCGACTGGACCGCAGCTCGATCAGCACGGTGATCCCCTCCGATCTGTTGCGGGTGGACCAGCTGCTCTACTTGCACGCGATCGTCAACCGCGGCTTCGGCAACGTCGCCTGGACCGAGATCTGGCAGTCCGCCGACAGCGGGACCACCTGGCACAACATCGGGACGCGGTTTCCGGCGCGGCGACACCGCGGGCACGCGCAGTGCTGGTCCTGGGACTACGACCCCGACGACGGCTGGGTGTATGTGGTCTCAACCGGGTTTCAGCGCAACAAGGGCGTCATCTTGCGGCGGGTGCGCCCCGCCGACATCGGCAACCCCGCCAAGTACTCCGGCTGGGGATACCGAGGCGGCCGGCGGGCCTGGGGCAGCACCCCGGTGCCGATCACCCCGCCCGGCGAGACCTGGGGCGAGCTGTCGTTGCGGCGGCTGGCGGCCGGAACCTGGGTGCTCGGCGGGTTCGTGTCCTCGCGCTATGCGCTGGGTTACCGGGTGCTGGACTCCCCCGCCTCCGAATTAGCTTCTGTGCCATTGCAACTGCCGGTGATCGGTTGCAGCTGGGACCGCGAGGACCACGCCGGCTCCCGGGTCGCCCAGCTCTACGGCGGCTATGTCCTACCGGGTTCACGGGTGGACCGCACCGGCGGGGTGGGCCTGCTGGTGTCGCAGTGGAACACCGCGGCGGGCTGGCCCTACCGGGTGATGCAGTTCCGGGCGACGTTGGCCAGTGGCGAGGAGATTCGCTAGTCCCAGACGGCCGGTTCGGCGCTTTAACCCGCAGCGACTCCACAGAATACTCAGTAACATCCTGGGTAAATAAGTGAACGAACCGGAAATCTGAGTTTTTCCTGGGCTTCTGCTAGTGTCTCGCGCAACTGACCTGCGCAACTTCGACGAGGGACACCGAACGTGACGACAATCAAGCAGTTCCTGTGTGGTGCAACCGTCGCCGGCATGGTCGCCGCGACCGGAGCGGCCGTCGGCGCGCCGGCCGGGTTGTCCGCGGTGACCGCCGACTGGCTGCTCGCCGCCGAGCACGTGCTGCTGATCGGCCTCGACGGCGTCAACCTCTCCAAGGTCCTGGAGTACGCCTACGACGACGACAGCGGCTTCAAGACGGCGATGGACCAGGGCATCACCGGAGCGGCGAGCCTGACCAATCACACGACGCTATCCGGGCCGTCATGGTCGACGGTCCTCACCGGCGTGTGGGACGACAAGCACGGTGTCTTCAACAACCTGTTCCGGCCCGAGCCGTACAACCAGTGGCCGACGGTGTTCAACCTCATCGAGTACAACAAGCCGGAGGTCGACACCACGATCATCAGCAACTGGGAGTACCTCAACCAATTGGCCGGCGCGGGCGGCTACTCGGTCGACAACAACATCTTCGTCCCGGCGGGGGACAGCCCGGCCGACTCTGACGCGCTGGTCACCGCGCTCACCATTGCTCAGATCCTGGGCACGGAGGACAATCCGGATGACATCTCGAGTTTCCTGTTCTCCTACCAGTCGCAGGCCGACCACGCGGGACACTCGTTCGCCGGCGGGTCGGAAGAATACATGCAATCCATCATCAACCTCGGGGCCAATATCCAACAGATCCTGGCCGCGATCGCCCACGTGCAGTCGATCACCGGCGACGACTGGTCGATCATCCTCACCACCGACCACGGCCATCAGCAGACGGTGACCCTGCCCGGCCTCAGCATCGGCCACGGCTTCCAATCGCCCAATGAGACATCGTCGTTCGTCATCTTCGACCAGGCCGGCGATGACGCGAACGACGGCAGCCAAAGCTTGGGGTACTCCACGGTGGACATCACCCCGACGATCCTGTCGCTGTTCGGCATCCCGCTGCGCTCAGACTTCGACGGGGTCTCGCTTGTGAACGACCCGGCCGTGTTGGACGGCATCGTCGAGCCCACCGATCTCAAGCAGTCGCTGCTCGACGCTCTCGCGATGTACGGCTACCCGAACATCGGCAACGACATCACGCTGGCCATCCGGACGGTGATCGGGTCCGTGCCGTACTTCCTCGACAAGTTTGTGACCGAGATCGACACCTTCCTACAGTCGATCGTCGACCAGGACATCTTCCTGATCAGCGGGCTGGCCGAGGTCGCCCAGCAGATCAACGAGTTCTTCGGCGGTCTGACGGTGAACGTGACCAACACGGTGGCACACGGATTCGCGTATCTGCTCGGGTCGGGCGTGATCGCCCCGACCGACGCGCCGCTGCCGCTGCCGGGGGCCGCCGAGTTCACCGGATCGTTGGAGTCGCTGCTGGCCGGCGACACCTTTACCGCCCCCGACATCGGGGACCTCGACCTGTCGCTGCTGCTCGACGTCGACGCGCTGCTGGGCTGACACACCATGACAACGCTCAAGCAGATCCTGTGTGGTACCGCCGTCGCCGGCCTGGTAGCCGGAGCCGGCGCGGCGGTGGGGACGCAGGTGGGCTTGTCGACCGTGACCGCCGATTGGCTGCTTGCCGCCGAACATGTGCTGCTGCTGGGCACCGATGGCACCAACCTCGACAAGATCCTCGAGTACGCCTACAACGACGACAGCGGATTCAAGATGCTGATGGATCGGGGCGTCACCGCCGCCACGACCATCGCCGGCCATCAAACGATGTCGACGCCGTCGTGGTCGACGATCCTCACCGGGGTCTGGGACGACAAGCACGGGGTGGTCAGCAACGTCTACCGGCCCGAGCCCTACACCACCTGGCCGTCGGTGTTCAACCTGATCGAGTACCACAAGCCGGAGGTCGACACCACGGTCATCTCCGGTCGGGGCCTGTTCACCGAGATGGCCTCCACGGGCGGCTATCCCGCCGACAACATCATCGGCATCACCGGTGGTTCCACCTCGGCGGAGATGGACGCGCTGGTCACCGACGAGACCGTCGCCAGGATTCTGGCGACCACGGAGAACCCGGACACCTCGACGTTCATGTTCTCCTACCAGTCCCAGGTCGACCACGCCGGACACTCCTACAGCGGCGGGTCGGAGGAGTACAAGGAAGCCGTCATCAACGTCGGCGCCAACTTCAAACAGATCCTGGAGGCGGTCGCCCAGGCCGAGGCGGCCACCGGTGACCGCTGGACGATCATCGCCGTGACCGACCACGGCCACCAGCAGACGGTGACCCTGCCGGGTTTCAGCCTCGGCCACGGCTTCCAGACGCCCAACGAGACGTCGAGTTTCGTCATGTTCTCGCTGGCCGGAAATGACGACCAGGCCGGAGGCCAGAACCTCAGTTACCAGACCGTCGACATCACGCCCACGATCCTGCAGGCCTTCGGAATCCAGATGCGCTCGGACTTCGACGGCGTCCCGATGCAAACCGACCCGGAGATTCTGAACGGCTTCATCATGCCGGTCGATCTCAAGCAATCCCTCACCGATGCGATCAACAGCTACGGCTACCCCGACATCGGCACCAACATCATGTTGAGCATCCGTGCGCTGGCCGGCGGAGCCGGTTTCTTCATCGGCAGCTACCTGCTTCCGCCCATCAGCAACTTCCTGCAGACGATCATCGACCAGGACATCTTCCTGATCAGCGGGCTGGCTCAGGGCGCCCAGTGGCTGCTCAACACCGTCGGAGGTGTGGTCGCAGACGTCGCGACGGACTTGGGCAGAGCGGTGGCCTACCTGACCGGGGCCGGCGTCATCCCGCCGGAGGACGCACCGCTGCCGCTGCCGGGCAGCGCCGAGTTCTCCGATTCGGTGGCGGCGCTGTTGGCCGGCCACACGGTCGCGGTCCCCGACCTTGTCGACGCCGACCTGCCCCTGCTGGTCGACATCGACGCACTGGTGGGCTGATCCGCCTTCGCTGCGATACCGTCCTGGAAGCCCATTCCAGTGAACGAGCGGCGGACCCGTGAAGACTCCCATTTGCGAGCAGTACGGCATCGACTTCCCGCTGTTCGCCTTCAGCCACTGCCGCGACGTGGTGGCCGCCGTGACGAATGCTGGCGGTTTCGGCGTCCTCGGCGGTGCCGCCTACACCCCTGAACAACTCGATCAGGAGTTGAGCTGGATCGACGAGCAGGTGAAGGGCAAGCCTTACGGCATCGACATCATCGTGCCCGCCAAATTCGAAGGTAAGGGCGAAAGCTTGTCCGGCCGTCAACTGTCTGACCGGATCCCGGCTGAGTACCAGACGTTCATCGCAAACCTGTTGGCCGAGCACGACATCGAACCCGATGACAAGCCACGTTTGGGGCCGGCCATGCTCGCCGGCAGTGCCGGAGAGCAGCTGCTCGAGGTCGCCGTCGCTCATCCCATCAGGCTGATGGCCAACGCACTCGGCGTGCCGCCGGACTACATGATCAAGTCCGGTCAGGACCACGGCATCCCGGTCGCTGCCCTCGTCGGTGCCAAGGAACACGCCCTCAAGCAGGTGACCCACGGTGTCGACCTCATCGTCGCCCAGGGCACCGAGGCCGGCGGCCACTGCGGCGAGGTCTCCACGTTGGTGCTGGTGCCCGAAGTCATCGACGCCATCGACGACGCCGTCCCCGTGCTCGCCGCCGGCGGGATCGTCACCGGCCGGCAGATGGCCGCGTGTGTGGCCCTCGGCGCTGCCGGAGCCTGGACGGGGTCGGTGTGGCTGACCACCGAGGAAGCCGAAACCGCCCCGCACACCAAGCAGAAGATGCTCGCGGCGACCTCGCGCGACACCATCCGCTCCACCGGGCGCACCGGCAAGCCTGCCCGGCAGCTGGTCTCGGAGTGGACCGATGCCTGGCGACCCAACGAAGCCGGCCACCCGACACTGCCGCTGCCGCTGCAATCCATGCTGGCCGAGCCCGCGCTTCGCCGCGTCGACGCCCTCGCCGCCGCCGGGCACCCCGGCGCGCAAGCCCTGGCCACGTATTTCGTCGGCCAGGGTGTCGGCCTGATGAACAAGGTCAAACCCGCGCGCGAGGTGGTGTTCGAGTTCGCGCAGGACTACCTCGCGGCCGCCGAGCGGCTCGGCGACTCGGTCGGGGAGTGACTACTACGGGTTCTGGGGCTCGCGCCACATCTTCCACAGCGTCGGCCCGCCGTTGGGCAAGCTGATCTCCCCGATCACCCGGAAGCCGAACCGCTCGTAATACGGCACGTTCTCTTCCTTGCTGGACTCCAGATACGCCGGGCAGGACTCGGCGTCGCAGCGCTCCAGCCGCGGCTGCATGACGGCCTGCCTGAAGCCGCGCCCCCGCACCGACGGGTCACTGCCGATCACCGCCAGATACCAGTGCGGCTCCTCAGGGTGGTTGGCATCCAACAGATCCGACAGCGCCCGGCCCTGCGAGAGACGGAAGCCGAAGGACCGGATCAGCGAGGGCACCATCCGCAGCTGTGACCACGTGGACTGTTTCCAGCGGTCGGGCGGATCCCACAGTGCCGCAGCCCCCACGGTTGCACCTTCATAGGCCACCTCGACCCCACCGCCGGACAGATGGTGCACCCGGGTCGAGGTACCGAAGAACGCCGTCAGCTGCGCGGTGCGAGAGGCGTCGTCGGGCAGCATCCACATCGACACCGGGTCGTCATAGAACGCCCGCCCCAACGTGTGCGCCAGCGGTGCGATGTCGGGCTTGTTCGCGGGCCGTACGTCAATCGCCATCTGGCCAGATTAGTGCCGCCCGCAACGGCAGGATTGCTCTCGGTCAACGCGGGCTATTCACGCAACGCTTCGCCGACACCATGGTCTCGCCCACGAGACAGCACCGATTACTCGTTCGCTCAGACCGAACTCACCCAGGAGATGGCCGCCAACCCCCAGTTGTTCGACGACAGCTACACCCGTTGGGGGCCGATCCAGTGGATGCCGCCGGAGACCTGGCTGGGTCTGCGCGAGCACCTTGCCGCACACGGCTGGTCCGACGCCGACATCGCCGCAGTACTCGGCGGCAACTTCCACCGGGTGGCCCGGGAGGCCTGGCGCGCTGTTTGATCGTGATGATCCGGTGGCGGCGCGCCGCTTCGGCTTAGGCTGCAAGGACGTTCCGTCGGCAGGAGGTAACCATGAGCGACCACGGCATTCGGATGATCGTCTTGTCCACCGACGACCTGGATGAATCGATCAAGTTCTACAGCGAGACGCTGGGCATGCCGTTGAAGTTTCGCGACGGCACCCACTTCGCCGCGCTCGACGGCGGGTCGGTGACGCTGGCGTTGGCCACCGCGGTGGATCATCCCATCCACGGCCAGGTCGTCGTCGGCATCAAAACCGACGACGTCGATGGCGCCGCCAAGGCCATCGAAGCCAGTGGCGGTGGGATCGTCAAGGGCCCCTACGACGACGCACACGAGCGTCGCGCCGTGGTCTATGACAACAAGGGCAACGGGCTGGTGTTCTATAAGCCGCTGGCGCGGTAGGGGTCAGCGTCCGGCACCGCGGGGATCTCGCCTGGCCGGCGACACGGACTCGGTAGCCTTTTCCGCTATGCGGCGGTACACGGGCGACGCCGATGACCGACGGGGGTACCGATGTTTACCGCCGGGCAGGTAGTCGACGGGTACCGCATCGAGTGGGTACTCGGTACCGGCGGCATGGGAACGGTGTATCTCGCCGCCAATCCGACACTTCCCCGCCGCGAGGCGCTGAAGATCCTTTCCGCCGAGCTGTCCCGCAATTCTGACTTCCGCGCCCGCTTCATTCGCGAAGCCGAAGTAGCCGCCGGCCTGGACCATCCCCACATCGTTTCGGTCTACAACCGCGGGCAGACCGCGGACGGCCAGTTGTGGATCGCCATGCAGTTCGTCGACGGCACCGACGCCGACGCGGCCCAACGAAGCGGCACCATGACACCGCAGCGTGCTGTGCACATCGTCAGCGACGTCGCCAAAGCCCTCGACTACGCCCACGCCCGCAACGTCATCCACCGCGACGTCAAGCCCGCCAACTTCTTGTTGACGGGCACACCCGGCGCAGACGAGCGCGCCCTGCTGGCCGATTTCGGTATCGCGCGGGCCCTCGACGACGTCGGCCTGACCGCGACCGGATCCGTGCTGGCGACCATCGCCTACGCGGCACCGGAAGTCCTGTCCGGCACCCACCTCGACGGCCGTGCCGACATCTACTCGCTGGGCTGCACGCTGTTTTCCCTGCTGACCGGCTACGCGCCGTTCTCATCGGCCAACGGGATGGCCGCGGTGATGATGGCCCACCTCCATCAGCCGCCGCCGCGGCCCACTGATTTTGTCCCCAGTCTGCCGCCGGCACTCGACGTCGTCATTGCCACGGCCATGGCCAAGGACCCTGCTGCTCGGTTCCCCTCGGCAAGCGCGCTCGCCCAGGCGGCGCGGGCCGCACTGTCCAACCAGTTGCCGGCCGGGTTGCATTACGCCACCCCGCAGTCGACTCCGGTGCGCCAACCTGAGCGGCCGTCCTCGCCGCGGCGGCGTACGTGGGTGCTGGCCGGCGGCGCCGCGGCAGTCCTGATGGTGGCCGGATCGATAGCCGCCGCCACGATGGCGGGCCGAGAGCGCCCCCCTGAGCCGACCACCGTCGTCACGTCGAATACACCGGCGCACTCCACAATTCCCCTTGCCGGGGCCGAACCCGGCGCCCCGCAGGGAGCGGCGTCCGACGACGTGCAACCGGAAGCGTTGCGTCCGATTCTGTTGCCGGCCGGCCAACTCCGCAGCACCGAACACGAGTTGGTTCTCGAAGAAGACATCAGCACCCTGCTCGATGACGCTGCTGCCGTCTCTGCCCCGGACTGCGTCGGCACCTGGGCTCCCGTGCAAGAGCGCGCTATGGGCGGTCACGGACAGACCGGAGTCGCCGTGCAGGTCCTTCGCGCGATGAACCGCAAGGCCACCGAGGAAGGCGTGGTGCAGGCCGTGGTGTCCTACCCGACGCACATGGCCGCGGTGCAATCACTGCAGCAACAGCAGCGGCAATGGCAGGGCTGCGCCGGCCAGTCGATCACCGTCGCCGCCCCCGGCAGCGGGCCGCAGACGTGGGACTTCGACCAATCGCAGACATTCGCCGGCACCGTCACCTCGGCCGCCAGGCTGCGCGACGGCACCGCGGTCTGCCAGCACGGGATCAACGTGCGCGGCAATGTGCTCATCGATATCCGACAGTGCCTTCCGCGCGGCGGCAATGACGTATCCGCGCTGGTCAACGCCACCGGCGATCGCGTGCCCAGCCGATAGCTCCGCCGGGAATAGCCTGAATTGCTACTACCACCAGGAGGTCCAGTGATCGCATCCAGGCGCTGGTATGCGGGCATCGGTTCGTTGCTGGTCACCAGCGTGCTGGTGACGTCGTGCAGCTCATCGCTGACCGCGGGAACCCCTGTTACCGAGCACTCCGCCTCCCCCGCACCATCGGCCGTCGCACCGCCTTCCCCACCGGCTCCGGAACCGCCTCCACCGCCCTCCGATGACGACCAGATCCGCCAGACCGTGCAGGCGTTTCAAGACGCCTACAACACGCAGAATTGGGATGCCTACAAAGAGCAGATGTGTCCGGCGATGCGTGACCAATTCACCGATGGCCCGGTCATGGACCTGCTGAAGAAGACCCGAGCCGATGGTGGGCTGACCCGCGCCACGGTCAGCGCGGTCGACATCGACGGTGACGTCGCCACGGTGACCCTCGATTCGCAGAACGAAGCGTCCGGAAACCTCGCTCCCACACTGCGACTGGAGCGTGGCGACGGCTGGAAGATCTGCGTGCGATAACGCTCCTGCGCGGTTCAGCCCGGGCTCTTCAGGTGGGGTTCTATGATTTTGTTGTTCACTAGGACGGCAACCCACCGCTCACACAGTCTACGACTGGGATTCTGAAAACCGTTGGCGCGTTGGGGGTCAAGATCGAGTCGGAAAGGCCTCGGGACGGGCTACCCGTAGCTTGTCGGCGGTCAGATGGACCTCCCTGATCTTGACGTCGAACCTGCCGCTCGCCCGCTGGCACCTAGTACCGGGTGCGGCACTCCACACCCGCAATCCGATTATCCGCGCGGACCGGCCCCGACATGGTGGAGGCGTTATGAACAAGACCCAGCGGCATCACGCCTGCCGCAGCTCAGCCGATGAAGCAGCAGTGTAAGCGAAGAACTGCCCCACGGGTCTACCATCCGCAAGGTGACCATGACACAGCCCTGGCCAATACCGCCGCCTGTTCAGCCGCACCGTCGGACCGCGATAACACCCGCGGCAGTAACTGGCTTGCTGGCTCTGGCTGCCTTGATTGTGGCGATCGTTGCGCTCGTCCGCCCGTCGCCCCGACCCGACTATACGGCTGCTGAGAAAGCCGCTGCCCAGGCACAACTGTGCGACAACTACAAGCTCGCATCACGCGCTGCTCACATCGAGACTGCGCCGGACGGCGACACTGCACTGGCAAGAATCTCAATGATCAACGGGGCACTCATGCTCGAAACCGCGGCCCGAGACCCGGCGCTAGCTGGGGAGTATCGCGATGCTGCGCGCGCTTTAGCGGCCGCTTATCAGAACATGGCAGCTACGGGAAGCTTGGCGGATCCCGCAAAATACCAAGTCGCTATCGACGCAACGAACGCCAAGGTTGGAAAGATGGAAGAGCTCTGCGGTGAGTGACCTTCCGCCCGGGAAATGGTCAGCCTGGCTGGTGGGTGCAGCGTGGCCCGCGCCGCCGACTCAACCGACGTTCGGAATCGGCTTCTGGTCCGGCCATGCCGACGTCAAAGAACAAGAAGCTAGCGAGTTAGACAAAGTCCTCACATTCTTTGGGCAAAACAACAGCGGCCATACCGCTGATGACATGATTGCCAAGCTGCGGACGGGCATAAAGCGGCTAAGGAAAGTTCGTGACGACTGCCGCGCCAAAAGCGCCGCCAACAGCAGAGTTGCCGACGCTGTGAATAATCTCCGTGACCGCCTGACCGAGATTGCCCGTCAAGGCAACCAAGAGATCAATAATATACTCTCCCGCCAAGGCTCGGTGGAATCCAAACTGCCTGAGATTAACCGGGTGGTCGCCGAAGCCAACGCCTTGGCGACGAGTGCCAGCATTGACGCCAATGGTGCGATCGTCAGCGCAACCCAGGCGATGTTCAACGGTATGGACGTCGACGAAGACGCCCAGGAGTGGCTTGAGAAGCACGGCGCAAGCTTTGGCACACCGCCGACACCGCACATCAGCGCGGACGACGTGAACCGGACACGGCGTAAGGGCGGCGGTTCCGACGGCGGAGCAGGCGCAGCAGGAACCACCGGCGACAGAACAGGCGAGACCGGCTCTCCTGGGGGAGTCGGCCCGACCGGCACCGCACCCGCCGACTCCAAAACCGCACCCGGCGGCGGCACGGTCGGCCCAGCAGGCGCCACACCCAGCGGAGTCGGCCCAGCAGCCCCCACGCCCGCCGGCTCCAAAACCCCACCCGGCGGCGGCACGGTCGGCCCAGCAGGCGCCACACCCAGCGGAGTCGGCCCAGCAGCCGCCACGCCCGCCGGCTCCAAAACCGCACCCGGCGGCGGCACGGTCGGCCCAGCAGGCGCCACACCCGGTGGCACCACTACACCCGCCGGAGGCGCCCCAACCGGTGGCACAGCGACTGCCAGCGGCGGAAGCACCGGCAGCGGCGACCCGGGCGCCACAGTCGGCAGCGGCGGAAACGGCGGAGGTAACGGCGGCCCGAGCGGCGGCGCTAACGGTGGCTCAGGCGCCACAGTCGGCAGCGGCGGAAACGGCGGCCCGAGCGGCGGTGCTAACGGTGGCTCAGGCGCCACTGTCGGGGGTGGCGGAAACGGCGGAGCCCACGTCCTCGCCGGCGGCAGCAACGGCGGAGGTGGTGGGCCGCTCAACGGTGCGGCAACAACCGCCGGAAGCAACACGGGCTTCGGAGTTCCCTCCACGCCTTCAGGGGGAGGCGGCGGATCGTCAGCTCTGTCATCCATGCCTGGCCTCGGCGGGGGAAGCGGTGGCTCCATGCCGCCCGGACTCCAAGGCGGTGGCCTGAGCCAGCCTTTCGGCTCCGGCATGCCAGGCGGCCCGTCTGGGCCGGGCGCGCTGGGCGGACCGCAATCACCGTTGTCACACAGCGGGATGGATGGCTCCGGGCTCTCCCAGTCCTCTGCTCCGCAAGTTCCGCCGTCCCCGTCGTCGACGCCGATGGCAGGCGGCCTACTCGGCAACCTGGGTCACTTGGCCGGCTCAAGCCAAGAAGTGGCCCCAACGGCCCCGACCACGGGCGCGACGCCCACTCCAGCGCCACCATCCGTGACCACCGGGCCGGCCGCGGCGCCATCGGCGCCGATCAGCGCCGCTCCTGCTGCACCCTCGGGGCCGTTGCCCGGCTACGGAGCGGATCTACGCCCGGCGACCGGCACAGCCCCGGGAGTTCCCGCAGCGACTGCTGGTGCGCCGGCGGCGCCGACGTCGCCGCCGCCGGGTGGCCCCACCACCCCGGCTTCTGGTGGAACGACGGTGGCTTCCTCAAGCGATCGCTCGACCCCGGGGAGACCATCTCCCGGTCCCGCCGGGCAGTCGGGCGCGGCGATGGCCGGCGGTATGGCTGCCGGGGCTACCGCCGGCGCCGGGGCCGGCACCGCCGCCAAGCGTTTGGCCGAACACCAGGATCTGCAGCGCAAGGTTGACGCCGTCGCCCGCCAGGCACCGAACCTCGCGTGGGCAGCCGGATTACGTGATGACGAGACCACGACGGTGGTGGTGACCGATTTGGCCGGCGGCTGGATTCCCCCCACCGTCACGCTTCCGCCCGGGGTCACTCTGCTTGAGCCGGCGCACCGCCGCAGTGGCACGAGCGCGGTCGATCTACTCGGGGCAGTGATTGCAGCGGCGACTCATGAGCCGAATACCTACATCACCGAGGCCGATCCGCACGATCCGCCGGTTCCCGGGACCGGGGAACGTGCCCGCTACGGCCAGCATGTCGACGAACTGGGCCCGACCTTGATCGATGTCGCCGGGTCCAGTACCCGGTTGCCGCGCATCGTGCAGACCGTCGCGCAAGCGATGGCCCGTAGATCCGGCGTCGCCGACAACGAGGTCGACCTGTTCCGGCAGGTAGTCGCCGACACCGCTGCGCGGGTACTGTCGGCCTATCCCGAGCACGCCCCCAGAGATGTCGCCGACTGGATGCTGCTGGCCGCCGTCGACGCCCTCATCGACGGGAGCGAGGAACTGGCCCGCTATCACCTGGCGTGGCATGAAACGGTGGCGGTGCGGCATGGAGGTGTACTGCGATGACGGGCGACAAAATCGAAGTCAACCCCATGGACTATTGGGACATTCTGCGTGGCCTGCCCCCTGAACCGATCCCGACAGGTCCGGCGCACTTGGGTGGACAAAGCCCGGTCGACTTGACCGCCGCCGCGTTCGGTTTCACGACTAATACGGACCTGCCCGAAACCAACACTCAAATCGCCACTGACACCACCGAACGCAAAGCTGGTGCTAGCGACGCCGCGCGCAAGTTCGCCACCCACGAAGCCGACGCGGTATCGAAGTTCGAGGGCGTCGCCGGCGAAGGCGACGCCACCATGGCGCAGCAGGGATCGCAGGAAGCGATGGGCGGAGCGATGCAGGGCATGACCGGCGCGATGCAGGGCATCACCGGAGCACTCAGCGGTGCGCTCGGCGCGGCGAGCAGGCTGCCGCAGGGACTGATGCAAGCGGGCCAAGGCGCATTGTCACCGCTGATGGGCGCGGCGCAATCCCTGGCCAAGGGGGGTCTCGGCGGCGCCACCCTCGCCTCGGACATCAATCCCGTCTCCGGCTTGGAGGGCAGTGACTTCGGCTCCGGCGGCGCCGGCGGCGGCGGCCTGGGTATGGGCACCACCCCCGCCAGTAACCTCGGGCCGCCCCCGGTGCCGGGCACCTCGACACCGACGACTCCCGCCAGTTCGCTGGCGAACACCGGCGCCGCCGGTCCCAGCGGTGGCACGCCCGCCACCGGCGGTGCGGGCGGCGGCGGGATGATGCCGATGATGCCGGGCGGCGCCGGTGCCGGCGGCAAGGACGGCAAGGACGACAAGGCCGGCGAGAAGCGGATCGCCGCCCCCGGCGTTCCCAACGGCCAGCCCGTCAAGGGCCGCACCACAGCCCCGCCGAACGTGCCCGTGACGAAGTCCGTCACGAAGGACACCGGCCCGACCGGGCTGACACCGCTGAGACGCATCGTGGACAAGGACGACTCGTCGAAGTAGCGCCGTAGCACCGCCCCGGACGCATGTGTGTATATTTGTGTGTATGGCTCGGCTGAACGTGTACGTCCCGGACGACTTGGCGGAGCGAGCCAGGGCGCGCGGGCTGAACGTATCGGCGCTGACCCAGGCTGCCATCACCGCCGAGTTGGAGAATTCTGCAACTGATACCTGGCTTGGCGGCTTGGCGACCAGGACCACCGGCGCTCACCACGACGCCGTGCTGGATGCGCTCGACGCTGCCCGCGATGAGTTCGGAGGGTGAGGAGCTCCGCCGCTTCACCGGCCGATCAGGTAGTCCTCGACGCCAGTGCCATGGTGGACTTACTTGCCCGCACCGATCGGTTCCCGGCGGTGCGTGCGCGACTGATCGGCACGGTGATGCACACGCCGGCACACTTTGACGCCGAGGTGTTGTCAGCACTCGGGCGCATGCATCGTGGCGGTGTCCTCACCGCTGCGGAGGTGGAGGCGGCGTTGGATGAGCTTGGGCGGGCACCGGTGACTCGACACGCGCTCTCTCCGTTGCTTGCTGGAGCCTGGGCCCGCCACGATGTTCTGCGCCTCACCGATGCCCTCTACGTGGAACTCGCCGACACCGCGAACCTGGTGTTGATCACCACCGACCAGCGGCTCGCGCGTGCCTGGCCCGCGGCCGACGCCATCGGCTGATTACCGAGCCTCAACTCTTCTTGGCCGGATCGGCGGTACACGTCGCCAAGAAGGTTCTGCCGTCCTGCGCAGCCACCTGCGCGGGGTTGAGCCAGCCGACATCCTGGAACCAAAAGGTGTCCTCGGGGTGGGTCCCGGATCCCTCGATGACTTCGGTCAGATCCGTGCTCGTGCCCCAGCGGCTAGATCCGCCGTAGGTGGAGAAGCCCATGGTCTTCTCGTTGCGCCATTCAAAGTCGGCGGGCAAGGGCTGGGACTCGGTCATGCCCACCGGGTACGGTCCGCCGCGCGTGAGGCGCTCGATATCGACGCCTTCCGGCGAGGTCAGTGTCAACTCGGCCGTACCGGGGCCGAAGTAGAGCGCAATACGAGTGACGCCGACGCAGGGTGAGCCCGTCCAGATCTGTAGCTTTCCGTTGGTTACCCGGGCGCCGAAGGCCGGCGGCAGCGACGGGGCCCACGGGGCTTTGGCCGGGCATCCGGCCAACAGGGCTACGACCAACGTGCCCAGTGCGCCAAGCCGGCGAATCATTCGTATCCGCCGTCGTGTAGGCCCGCGTTCTTCTCAAACCAGTTGTCTCCGCCGAAAATCCGCGTCCGGATCGCTTCCTCACCGTAGGCGACGCCCATGCGAACTGGCCCGAGTTTTGCGTATTGCTGAGAATGCCGCTCCTCGTGGTGAAGCAACCGATCAAGATCTAGTTGCGCGTTTTGGACGGGATCACCGTTGCTGTCGGGACCCCAGGCCACACCGGAGTGGACGATTTTGCGAAGTTGCTCGGCCGGATCGGCGGATCGATCGATGTTGACCATGAAGACGTCGCCATAGGTGGTGCCGCCCTGGCAGCTCAACGTGTCCTGAACCTTGCCCCCGAGACCCATCAACATCCCGTTGGGCGCCGTGACGACGCTCCCGCCGCTGACCTCGGATGCCCACGCGGCGCCGTAGCTCCAGAGGTTTTCCGCTTCCCGCGCCCGCGCCGCGTCGGCGAACGCCCCCAGCACCTCCGGCATAGCCCAAAAGCTACGCGCACCGGCGTCATCACGTATTCCACACCGACTGGTTCCCGCTGGCCAACGTCGTCGACCACCCGGCGCGGCACCACCGCACCGACGAACCGTGCGGTGACCAAGTTCGTGGCCTGGAACCCTTGCGGGGAGCTACGCTCCCGCCGATGGCAACGTCAGCTGCAGATACCCGCCACAACACGGTTGCAGCATCACGTCGGCGGGCCAACTCACGCGATGGTCCTGCCCACGTAGGTAGTCGGCGGCAATACCGACGGCCTTGACGGGCTTCCCGTGGTCCTCGAAGACCAACAGACTGGCTTTGGATTCAAAGAAATTCGACCGGATCACCGGCGCGCCGACGGTTTTCTCGATGAACTCCCGCTCGGTGTATTCATGAAACAGATGCACCTCATCCCAGGGCCACGAGGTGAAGTCACTCAGTCTGCCCGACTTGCCTTGATGCAGAAGGTTTGCCAAGCCCTCGTTGAGTCGTTGATCGTTGTAGTCGATGTCCATCGATTGCCTCATTAGCCCGCAGCTCGTCACCAACATGCACAGCAATAGGACACTAAGCGCACTGCGTATCGGCGCTGCTCTGCTCACCACGTTCAGTACCCTCCTGCCGACGTTCCGTAGCCGCCGGGTTGACCGGGGTCGTAGACCCCACCGGGCCCCGCACCGGTTGGCGTTGGCGTCTGGCCCGGTAGCGTCGCATTCGTCGTCGTGCCTGCCTCGCCCCAGGCGATGCTGTTGCTCCAGGCCAGCTTCTCGCCGCCGGGCGCGACCACGACGGTGTCGCCACTGTCGACGGCCTGTTGCACCAGGTCCGCTAGCTGCGCCGGAGTGGCGCGTGGGTTAGCTGTTGCGATTTCTCGGCCAAGTTCGTTGTTGTACAGATCCATCGCCTCGGCGGTGGCGTGGTTGTTGGGCAGCCGTTCGTGCGCGGTCGCAAAGTCGCGGGTCCAGTTCTCGCCGAATCGTTGCGTCATAAGGGCATTCCAGTATGCGTGCCGGAAGGCGTCGGTGTGGTTGTCGGCTGTGTCGTTGGGACCATTCTGGGGCGGAAAACGCACCTTGGCTTCGGTTGCGGCGGCTTCTTTGATTTGGTTCAGATCCCGCAGCGCAAACGGTGATAGGTCTTCGAGCATGCGCGCCTCGCCCGCGGTCACGTGTACTGGGTCGGTGGCCAAGCTGAGCGGCCACGGCGGCTCCCAATCGAGTTCGCCATCGGGATCCTCCGATACCTGGTATGTCTTCAAGATCTGTTCAAGCGGGTCGACGGGCGGCGGGCCCTGTTGCGGGAAATCGACTGATTGGATGGTTCGGTCCCCACGAAGCGGATACCGCCCGGTCAGTGCCTGCACCTGCGCCGCCCGCTGCTGACTGTCGGCGGCGGCATCGGCGACGACCTTGTGAATCTCGCGGGTCTTGCCGGTCAGGTACGCCTGGAACTGTCGCGCGCCGACCGGGGTGTTCAGGGCCGGCCAAGCGGCGGCGGCCTGGCGGATCTCGGCTTCAAGCGCATCCAGTCGCTGCCGCGACTGCGCGTTGAACTGGTGGGCGCCGCGCAAGATCTCCTGGAAAGACCGGTCGAGTTCCACCGACGTCGCCAACCGCCGCGTCAATTCCGCTTCCCGCGCCCGCGCCGCGTTCGCGAATACCCCCATCACCTCCGGCATAGCCCAAAAGCTACGCGCACCGGCGTCATCACGTCACCGCTGGTGACTGGTTCCCGCAGGCCGGCGCCAGTATTGTCGTCGGGTGCGGTTGTCGATCAAAGGAGCAGCCAGCTCATGCCGCTGAGTCTGTCGAACCGGGACCAGAACTCCGGGCACCTGTTCTACAACCGCCGGTTGCGTGCGGCCACCACCAAGTTCTCGGTGCGAATGAAGCACGACGACCGCAAACAGACCGCCGCGATCGTGCTGTCGGTCGTGTTGATCTTCATCGGCATGGGCTGGATGCTGCTGCTGAACGTCCTGCGCCCCGCCGGAATCGTGCGAACATCGGCGATCGTCGGTGACCGCGACTCCGGCGCGATTTACGCCCGCATCAACGGCCGGCTGTATCCGGCGCTCAACATGACCTCGGCGCGTCTCGCGGTCGGCAACGCCGAGCTTCCCACCTGGGTCAAACCCCCCGAGATCGCTAAATACCCGACCGGCCCGATGATCGGGATCCCCGGCGCACCGGCCTCGCTGATCGCCAACACCGGCGCGCCGTCGGCCTGGGCGGTCTGCGACACCGCGGGCTCACCGCGCCGAGTTGAACCGCCCGTCGTCACCGCCATCGCGGGAACGCTGAGCCCGGCGGGCCGCGCCGCGCCGCTGGCCTCGGACGCCGCGGTGCTGACCCGGTTCCAAGACGCCACCTATGTCATCTGGGGCGGCAAGCGTTCCCAAGTGGACCCGGCGGATCGCGCGATCACCCTGAGCCTGGGGATCGATCCGGGCACGACGGTCCCGGTGGAGATGTCACGGGCGCTGTTCGACGCCCTGCCCAGCACCGAACCGCTGCGCGTTCCGGCGATCCCGCTGGCGGGCACACCGTCGCAGTGGGTTCCCGGCTCCCAGGTGGGCACGGTACTGGAGACCCGGACGGCCGGCGGCGGCTCGCAGTTCTACGTGCTGCTGCCCGACGGGGTGCAGAAGATCACCAGCTTCGTCGCCGACTTGATCCGCAGCGCCAACTCGTTCGGATCCGTTGCGCCGCTGGTGATCAGCCCCGACAAACTGGTCAACATCCCCGAAGTGGGCACCCTCCCGGTCGAGTACTACCCCAACAGCCGGCTGAAGTTCGTCGACACCGCCGCCGACCCGACCACCTGCGTGAGCTGGGAGAAGGCCCCCACCGACCGCCAAGCGCGGATCACCGTGTTCAACGGCCGCGGCCTGCCGGTATCGCCGGCCATGGACAATCGGATCGTCCGGCTGGTGCGCGACGACCGCACGCCCGGATCAGTGGTGGCCAACCAGGTGCTGGTGCTGCCGGGCGCGACGAATCTCGTGACGTCGACCAGCGCCCTGCTCGAGTCCGACTCGCGCGAGACGCTGTTCTGGGTGTCCCCCAACGGCGTTCGGTTCGGGATCGCCGCCGAGGACGAAACGCTGCGCGGCCTCGGCCTGGACCCGGCCTCGGCGCAGCAGGCACCGTGGCCGCTGCTGCGCACCTTCGCGGCCGGCCCGGAACTGTCGCGGCATGCCGCTCTGCTGGCCCGCGACACCTTGCCGTCGACCGGCGAAGTGATGCCGGTAGCACCCAATAATCAGCAGGCCATCCCGGGGGGGCACTGAGACGATGTCGAAACGCGCGTTCGTTCCGGTGCGCCTGCAAGTTCCCGAACCCAAGCCGGTGCGAGTCGCCCCGCGCGCGCCCGACGCGCTACCCGAACGGGAACCACGCAACCTGTGGGTGATGATCGGGCTTCCCGCGCTGGTGGTCGCGCTGATCGGCACGATCGTGATGCTGTACGTCTCCGGGGTGCGCAGCCTGGGGTCGGGCATGTTCCCGATGATGGGCATGGCCGGCCTGGGAATGCTGATGTTCTCCGGTCGGTTCGGGCGGGCACGCAAGATCAGCTGGGGCGAGCAGGAGAAAAACCGGCGCAGCTATCTGCGATCGCTCGACGGCGAACGCGACGAGATCCAGAAGGCGGTCTGTGCCCAGCGCAGCGCCCAGGAAACGGTGCACTCCAACCCGCAGGGGCTCGGCGCGGTCATCGGCGGACCGCAGATGTGGGAGCGGCGGCGCTCCGACGCGGACTTCCTCGACGTCCGAGTGGGCGTCGGTGTGCAACACGCCCCCGACTCGGTGTTGTCGGTGCAGTGGCCCGAGATCCCGGTCGACGAGGAGCTCGAACCGGTCACCGGCCAGGCGCTGCGCGACTTCATCCTCGAACAACGCAAGATCCGCGACATCGCCAAGGTGGTCAACCTGCGCTCGCGTCCGGGGTTCAGCTTCGTCGGCGACGACCTCGACAAGGTCCGCTCACTGCTGCGATCGGTGCTCAGCGCGCTGGCGGTGTTCCACAACCCGCTCGACGTCAAGCTGATGGTGGTGACCCGGCACCCCGAACTGTGGTCCTGGATGGTCTGGTTGCCGCACAACCAGCACGACGAGTTGTTCGACGCCTGCGGGTGGCGCCGGCTGGTCTTCACCAGCCCCACCGAACTGGAGTCGACGCTCGGCGCCGACCTGCACATGAAGGGCAAGCGCGGCGCATGGCGGCCCCCGTCGGCGCCGAGTCCGACGACCATGGGTTCGGCGCTGGAGTCCGGTAGCGACGGGCACGACCTCGGCCCGCACTGGGTGATCGTCGACGACAACACCGGCAGTCCCGAGGCGTGGGAGAGCGTGGTCGGACGGGTCGGGAAGGAGGGCATCACCGTGTTGCGGGTGGCCTCCCGGCTCGGCACCGGCGTCGGGTTCGCGCGCGACGAGATCTTCGAGGTCGTCGACCACCCCGCCCGACACAACCGCACCGACGGCCCGGCGTCGACCCATCGCCGGAACGGCCGGGGCGCTGATCCGTCCCTGCCACCGATGTTGCGGGCGGGCGGCAAGTTCTTCGCGCACGCCGATCAACTGTCGGTGCCGCGCGCCTACCGCTACGCGCGGGCAATGGCGCGCTGGACACCGACGGCCAGCGTGGACGTCACCGACTCCGGCAGTGGCGCCCTCGAACTGCTGCGCGCGCTGGGAATCGACGATGCCCGGGAGCTGAACGTGGACCGGCTCTGGGCCGAACGGCGCAGCCGCGGCGACGAGCGGTGGGCCGAGATCCCGGTGGGAGCCAAGCCCAACGGCGAACTGCAGAACATCGTGCTGCGCGCCAAGGATTTCGGCGGCTTCGGCTTCCACTCGGTGGTGATCGGCACCAGCGGCTCGGGCAAGTCGGAGTTCTTCCTGTCACTGGTCTACGGGATCGCGCTGACCCACTCGCCGGAAACCTTCAACGTGATCTTCATCGACATGAAGTTCGAGTCCGCCGCCCAGGACATCCTCGGCATCCCGCACGTCTCGGCGGCGCTGTCCAACCTCGGTAAGGACGACCGGCACCTCGCCGAGCGAATGCGCCGGGCGATCGACGGCGAGATCGCCCGGCGTTACCGGCTGTTCAACTCCGTCGGGGCGCGCGACGCCAACGACTACGAGGAGATCCGGCTGGCCGGACGCGACCTGGAACCCGTGCCGATCCTGCTGGTGGTGATCGACGAATACCTCGAGCTCTTCGCCAACCACGGCAAGTGGATCGACCTCATCATCCACATCGGCCAAGAAGGCCGCGGCGCCAACGTCTTCTTCATGCTCGGCGGTCAGCGCCTGGACCTGTCGTCGTTGCAGAAAGTCAAGTCCAACATCGCCTTCCGGGTCGCACTGCGTGCCGAATCCGGTGACGACAGCCGTGAGGTGATCGGCTCGGACGCCGCCTACCACCTGCCGTCCAAGGAGAACGGCTTCGGGCTGCTCAAAGTCGGCCCGCGGGATCTGGACCCCTTCCGTTGCTTCTACCTGTCGGCACCGTTCATCGTGCCGAAACGCAAGGCGTCGACGGCCAAGACCCTCGACATGACACTGACGAAGCCCCGCCTCTACACCTGGCAGTACCAACCACTGGACGAGGCGGACGCCCAAGCGTTGCAGGACATGTCGGCCACCGACGCCGAACCCGACGAGTACTTGTTGCACGCTGACGGGTTCAAGAAGAAGAAGATCGTCGACGTGCTGCGCGAGTCGCTGATCTCCGCGGATCGCAAGGCGCCCCACCTGCCGTGGTTGCCCCCGCTGGAGGTCTCGGAGTCGGCCGACTCGCTGGTCGCGCTGTACCGGGGCAAGCCGTGGGACGTCGACTACGGGCGCAATCCGGGTCTGGTGTGGCCACTGGCCGTTAAGGACATCCCCGAGGACGCCCAGCAGCTCGTGCACTGCGTCGATGTGCTGCGCAGCAACGTGATGGTGGTCGGCGCCAAGAGCCGCGGTAAGACCACGGCGCTGATGACGCTGATGTGTTCGGCGGCGCTGATGTACACCCCGGCCCGGCTGACGTTCTTCTGCGTCGGCGGCGCCACCCTCGGCTACGCGGAGACCCTGCCGCATGTGGCCGACATCGTCTCGCCGGCCGACCGTGAGGGGGTGGAACGCACCGTCGCGACCATGGCCGCGCTGATCAGTGCCCGCCAGGACACCTTCCGGCGGGACAAGATCGACATCAACGAGTTCCGGGAGCGGCGTTTCGGAGCCGGCAGCGACGGCCTGGGCGGCACCGACCCCGGCGATCCATACGGAGACGTGTTCCTGGTCATCGATGACTTCTCCGACCTCTACGCCGCCGACACCGTGCTCGGCGACCGGATCATCGCGCTCAGCGGCGTCGGTCCGGAATACGGTGTGCACCTGATGACCAGCGCGTCGGGCTGGATTCACGGCCAACGCCAGACATTGCTGCAGAACTCCGACGTACGCATCCAGCTGCGGCTGCAGAACCCGGGCGAGAACGAGATGGGCACCGCCTCGCTCGACGCGCGCGACGCCGCCAAACGAACCGTGAACCGGCCCGGCTTCGGGCTCACCGAATCCCTGCACGAGATGCTCATCGGGATGCCGGAGCTGACCGCGCGCGACGGCAGCCGGATCGGCACCCGCGACCTGGGGACCCGGGTGGCCGAGGTCGCCGGCGTGACCAAGCACGCCACCCTCAAGCGACTGCCCCCGGCAGTGGCACTGTCGGAGGTGCTGGCCTACGACGTGGCGCAGCGCCCGCCCGCCCAGACCGCGCCGTCGATCGCGTTCATGATCGGCGAGCAGCACGACCTGCTGCCGGTCCCGCTCGAGTTGGGCGAGCACCCCGGCATGATGATCCTGGGCCGTGCGTTGTGTGGAAAGAGCGCAACCCTGGCCGCGATCGGCGAGGCCGTGATGGCGCGATTCAGCCCCGAGCAGGCGCAGATCACCATCATCGACCCCAAGACCGGGCCGCTGCGGGACCTGCAGGGACCCGGCTACGTCAACGCCTACGCCTACGACCAGGACGAGATCGACGAGGTGCTGACCACGCTGGCACAGCAGGTGCTGCTGCCCCGACTGCCCGCCAAGGGCCTCAGCCAGGAAGAGTTGCGGGCGCTCAAGCCCTGGGAGGGCCCGCGTCATTTCATCCTCGTCGACGACGTCCAGGACCTGCGGCCGGCACAGATCCACCCGGCCAAGCCACCGGTGGGCGCCGCGCTGTGGAAACTGATGGAGCGCGGGCGCCAGATCGGCCTGCACGTGTTCGCCACCCGGAACTCGTCGAACTTCGGCCAGCTGGAGATGGATCCCTGGGTGAAGACGCAGCGCAGCGCCAAGGCACCGACGCTGTTCATGGACAACGACCCGCAGAACAAGGTCAGCCGGACGGTGCGCGCCCAGGCCCTGCCGGCCGGCCGCGGTCTGCTGGTTCTCGACGACTCCCGGGTGGAGGGCGTGCTGGTCGGCGTGCCGTCGTCGATGATCCACAATTTCGAGCAGCAGTAGCCTTTTATTCCGTCGGTGAAGTGACGCGTGCCGCACCTTCGGTTTAGGATTTACCCCGGCCTGCCACCGTCGGCATACCTGCGATGAGGCATCGGGAGGAAAACATGTTCTCTGTGGAACCGGAAGCTGTCCTGGCATCGTCCGGCGTTGAAGCCGCGATCACCGCCGAGACCGCGGCGGCCGCGTCCTCGGCCAGCCCGGCCCTGCTCGGTGTGCTGCCGATGGGCAATGACCCCGACTCCATCGCCTTCCAAGCGGCCTTGCTGGCCTCCGGGAGCGAATACCTCGGCATCGTCGCCGAGCATTCGGCCCAGCGGGGGCTGTACTCCGGCGCGCAGTCGACCGCGGCCGGCGTCTACAGCGCCACCGAGGCGTTGCGGGCCGCCACCGCCGCGCTCAGCGGCTAGCAGATGGCCGATCCGGGATGGGCCGCACGCCCGCCGGAGGTCAATGACACGTTGATCAAGTCCGGCATGGGCGTGGCCACCATGCTGGCCAACGGCACCGCCTGGACGACACTGGGCGCGGCACACCACGCCTCGGGAATCGCCTCGGCTGTCAATACCGCGTTGACCTCCGTCGGCTGGATCGGCGCGGGATCGGCCAGTTCGGCGCTCAACGCAACCCTGCTCAACGTCGCCCTGCACGGCCTGGCCGGCTGGGTGGATATGAAGGCGCCGATCGTCGCCGCGGCGGTCGAGGCCTACCAGTTGGCCTACGGGAGTATGCGCACCACCCAGGAGTGCGAAGCGAACCGGATCGAGACCGCCACCGACTACGGGATCAACCCGATCGTGCTGGGGGCCTTGTGGCCGCGGATCACCTCCCTCGAATACGAGTACTTCGGCATGTTCTGGCCCAACAATGCCGCGGTCGGTGCCTCCTACGGGGCGACGCTGACCGCCCTCACCTCTAGCCTGACCGTTCCGGCGCCGGTGGCAGGAATGGGCGCCTCACCTGCCGCTCCAGCGGCGGCGGCCAGCGCCGTCGGTGACGCGGCCGCGCAGACCGCGGCGGGCGGCGCGATGCGGGCCGCCTACACCGGGACTTCCGCGGCGAGCAACACCGCCGGGCAGGGCGCCTCCGCAGCCCAGGGCATGGGGGGCGAGATGAGTTCGCTGCTCGGCCCGGTGCAGTCGATCGGGTCGTCGCTGATGCAGGCGCCGCAATCACTGATGCAGATGCCGCAGTCGATGATGAGCCCGATGCAGTCGATGATGGGCATGTTCATGAATCCGAGCATGTTCGGCGGCGCGCTCAATGCCGCGGGGGCCGGGGGTGCTCCGGCCACCGCGATGCTGGCCAACGCGACAGCAACCCCGGGCGGGGGCGTCGGCGGTGGCGGGGTCGGGGGCGCCGGTGCGCCGGTATCGGCGTTCACCCGGCCGGTCAGCGCGTTCGAATCAGGGGGTGGCCGGCCCGTCGGGCTTCGCCCCAGCGGTGCGCTGGGCTCGGTCGAGTCGCAGCAGCGGGTGACGACCACCAGCGGCGCTGGGATGGGCGGTATGCCGATCGGGCACGCCGCCAGCGCGGCCGGTCGAGGCCAAAGCGGACGGCCCTCCGACCGGGCCAACACGGTGCGAGTGGTTGATGACCGGCTGTGAGCTGGGCATTCGCTGTGCGCAGGGTGAATCGACACATCGAAAAAGAGCTTTTACACTACCGCAAGGTACATCCCGCCGAACCCGGGGGGTTGCTCTACAACCGAGGAGGAAACGATGGCAGCCATTGTCGTCACGCCCGAGTTGATGCGGAACACCGCATCGAAGCTGGCACAGCACATCGAACACGCCCAGGCGATCGCCAACCAGTACCTCGCTGACCACGAGAACATCTTGGGTGCCGGCACCTGGGACGGCGCGGGGTCCAAGGCGTCGTTCGTCACGGCCGGCCAGATTCACGAAGACATGCAGAAAGTCCTCATCGGCGGCACCCGCCTGACCGAGGGCCTCAACCAGGCCGCTGCCTTGATGGAGTCCCACGAGTCCCACTCCGAGCACGCCTTCCATTCGCTCTTCGGCGGACAATCCGCCTAACCTCCCACCCCGTACTCGAAAGGACACCGATCCCAATGGCTGACGGCATTACCTACAACCCCGGCCCTGTGGCCGATCAAGCCCACAGCGTGATCACCAGCGCCGGCACGCTCGACCAGATCCACGCCGACGCCCACCAGCTCACCCAGATGCTGACCGAGTACTTCGCCGGTCACGGTGCCACCGGCTTCTTCGAAGCCCAGGCGCAGATGCTCTCCGGCCTGCAGGGCCTGATCGAGACCATCGGCCAGCACGGCTCGACCATCGGCTCCGTGCTGGAGGGGGCCATTCAGACCGACCAGACGATCAGCAGCCTTTTCTGACCACCACCGGGGGCGCCCACGACCACGGTGCCCATCGCGGGGCGGTGACCGAGCAGCGATGAGAAGTGGGGTGTCTGCGCGCGACAGGCGCAGATGCCCCGCTTCCCGTCTGGGCTTGTTTCAGACTGAGGACTCACGGGTGAGGCGGCAGTGACATGTTGACGACAACCCTCGACGGGCTGTGGGTGCTGCAGGCGGTGACCGGTATCGAAACACTCTGCCCCGAACTGGGTCTGCGCCCGCTGCTGCCCCGGCTGGACACCGCCGAACGCGCCGTGCAGCACCCGATCGCCGAGGAACTGACCGAGATCGGTGCACTCGACGGCCAGGGCGAGGCGGATCCGATGATCCGCGAATGGCTGACCGTGATCATGCGCCGCGACGTCGCGCTGCTGCTGCAACTGAACTTTCCCGGCCGACCGTACGGCGACCCGCAACACATGACGCGAGTGTCGATCAACCGGTTCGCCTCCTGGTGGGTGGTGCTGGAACGGCACGACCAGGAGATCCGGCTCTATCCGGCCGGCACCGCCACCGACCAGGCGGCCGCCGCAGACCTGGTCGTCGGCCAGATCGAACGGCTGTGCGGTGTCACCGAGGCCGCCCCGCTGCGCCCGGTCACCCTGGACACCAAGGAACTGCTCGAACAGGTGCGGGACCGGGACGGCCTCCGCAACTACCTGGCAGCTCAACGGCTCGACATCGACCAGCAGCAGACGCTGCTGATGGCCTCCGACCCGGAGGTGTCAGGGCAGGCCAACATCGTGGCGCTGCAGCCTGGTGCCGGACCCGACGAACTGGCCCGAATGGCCATCGGCGACACCTCGGTACTGATCTCCGATACCCCGGCCGGCCGCGTCTGCGTGGAGAACATCGACAACGGCGGTCGCCGCTATCAGATCGTCTCCCCCGGGTCACGCGCCGACGTCGCCAATGCGATCCTGCGGCTCATCCGTCGGCTACCTGCCGGCGCGGACTGGCATTCACACCGGCGGGTTGTGTAGCGGTGAATTCACCTGGACACCATTATCACCTATTAGCACCCGTCGTTAGAAACGCTGTAAACGAGGTATCTGCAACCGTGTTAACATCACGCACGTGACGAGCCCATGGAATAGCCACAATATGCCTGACGACGGCGCGTCCGGGCGGCGGGATCCGGCATCCGGTCACCGCTACCGGGATTCCGTGTCGGACTCGATGCGTATTTCCGACCTGGCGACACCGCGCAAGATTCCGCCCGGTTCGGGTTGGCGCAAACTGGTGTATTTAGTGTCGGCGAAGGTGATCAATCCGGGCG
The DNA here is from genome assembly GCF_041287085.1 of Mycobacterium sp. pW045. Classification (NCBI taxonomy): domain Bacteria; kingdom Bacillati; phylum Actinomycetota; class Actinomycetes; order Mycobacteriales; family Mycobacteriaceae; genus Mycobacterium; species Mycobacterium sp. pW045. Next base: position 277,250 of record NZ_JBGGKU010000004.1, read on the forward strand.
AATCCCCGCGCGAGCGTCATTACCGCGATTTGCGGAACAGAATTCGGCGCCACATCCGCCGGCAGTACGTGATCACACTGGTGTCCGGAAAAGGCGGCACCGGTGTGACCACCATGGCCGCGTCCATCGGCAGCGTCTTCCGGGAATGCCGGCCGGAAAATGTGATCGCCATTGACGCCGTTCCGGGCTTCGGGACGCTGTCGGATCGCATCGATGAGCACCCGCCCGGTGACTACTCGGCGGTTCTGAGTGACACCGATGTACAGGGTTATTCCGACATCCGCGAACACCTCGGGCAAAACGCCGTCGGCTTGGACGTGCTGGCCGGTAACCGCACTTCGGACCAGCTCCGCCCGCTCGTCCCTGCCATGTTCAGTGGCGTGTTGTCACGGCTCCGCCGAACCCACAACGTGATCATCGTTGACACCGCGGCCGACTTGGAGCACCCGGTGATGAAGCCGGTGTTGGAGAACACCGACACGCTGGTCTTCGTCTCCGGCATCACCGCCGATAAGTCCCGGCCGGTGCTGCGAGCGGTCGATTATCTGGCCGCCCAGGGCTATCACGAGCTGGTGTCGCGAGCGACGGTGATCCTGAACCACTCCTCTCCGGTCGAGGACGGCGCCGCGGTCGCCTACCTGACCGAGCGGTTCAGCAAAACCGGCGCCACCGTGGAGGTAATGCCCTACGACGCCCACCTGGCCAAGGGCGGCATCATCGATGTCCACCATGAAGTCAAGAAAAAGACGCGGCTGCGGCTATTTGAAATAACCGCCGGTTTGGCCGATAAATTCGTGCCGGACACTGAAAGGTAGTCGCAGTGACTACCCCTACGACACCGGCTAAAGTTGCATTTCCAGCACGTTGCGCGGTGAGCCTCGCCTACGATAAACACCTCGTGTCGCAAGTCTTCCCGGCCGGAATTCCGGTCGAGGAATTCTTTGAGGGAATGGTCGAACTACTCGACGAGGATTTGAAGCACCACGGTTTCGACGGCGTCGCACTTCCACCCGGCAGTTACGAACTCCATAAAGTCAACGGAGTGCGACTGGACATCACCCGCAGCCTCGATGACCTCGGCGTGCAAGACGGCGACACTCTGGTGCTGGTGCCGGTGGTCGGCGGTGACTCGTTCGAACCGCAATACGAGTCGCTTTCGAGTGCGCTGGCCGCAACGGCCCGCCGGCTCGGTACCCAACCCGAGATTCAGTGCTCCGAGTGCGGGCACAAGGCCGACGAGCAGACCGTCACCCGGTTACTCAATGTCAAAGTTGATCGGATGTTCGCACCGGTCACGGCGGTGACCGCGGCGCACACCGCGATAGGCCTGCTGGCGATGGGCGTCTTGGTGATCTCCGCGCTGGCGATACGTGCCCGCACGTTCAGCGACAGTTGGCCGCCCGCAGTGGTTCTGGCCGGTCTCGGCGGGCTGCTGACGGTCGGCGCCGCGGTGATCCGGCGCAACTGGCCCGCCCGTGCCGACTTGTTCAGCGGATTCGGTTGGCTGGCGGTGATCGCGCTTTCCGGCGCGGCGCTGTGTGCGGCCCCCGGGCCGTTGGGCGCCCCGCACCTGCTGATCGGCGTGACGGTCTTCGCGATGGGGGCGATCGCGCTCAGTGTCCTGCTGCGGTCGCAGACCGCGGTCGCCACCGCGGTGGTCACCGCAAGCGGAATCGGCGGGACGGTGGCGGCCGTGCGGATGTGGCATCCGGTCTCCCCCCAGGTGATCGGCATCTGCATGCTGTTGGGCCTGCTGATGCTGGTGCGCATGTCGCCGACGATCGCGCTGTGGGTGGCGCGGGTTCGGCCGCCGTACTTCGGGTCGATCACCGGGCGCGATCTGTTCGCCCGCCGCGCCAACATGCCGATCGACACCGTCTCGCCGGTAGCCCCCGACGACAGCGAGGACGACGAGGACGACCTGGTCGACATCTCGGCGCGGGGGGCGGCGATCGCGGCGTCCGCGCGGCTGATCAACGCGGTACAGGTCGGCATGTGCGTGGCAATCGCGGCCGCGCTGCCGATCGCGGTGTGGATGGTGCTGGCGCCGGGTTCGGCCCGGCAGCGCGGCGCGGTGGCATTGTGCGGGCTGGTGGCGGGACTGTTCATCACCCAGGGCCGCGGGTTCGCCGGCCGGGTGCAGGCCATCGCCCTGGTCGGCGGTGCGTGCGCCGCGGTGCTGGTCGGGATCACCAAGTACGCCTTGGCGGCGCCCGGCTACACCGCCGGCGGCTTCCTCTGGCCGGCCGCGGCAGTCGCGGTCTTCGCCGGACTCGGCCTGGCCGCCGGGCTGCTGGTCCCGGCGACGAAGTTCGTGCCCTGGATCCGGCTGGCCGTCGAATGGTTGGAGGTGCTGGCGTTCATCGTGGTGGGAGTGCTCGGCGCCTGGCTGGGAGGACTTTTCGTGTGGGTGCGCAACTGAGGCGGCTGCGCACCCGAGCCGTCGCGCTGGCGGGCGTGGTGCTGCTGGCGGGCCTGGCGGACATCCCGCCGATGGCCCGGGCGATCGAACCGCCCTCGGTGGACCCCGCGCTGGCGCCGGCCGACGGGCCGCCCGGCCCGGATCAGCCGATGCGCCGCTCGAACTCCTGCAGTGTCCCGATCACGGTCAGCAATCCCGACGTGGCGCAGCTCGCGCCCGGGTTCGACATGCTCGGCATCGCCACCGCCTGGCAGTACTCCACCGGCAACGGGGTTCCGGTGGCGGTCATCGACACCGGGGTCACGCCGAATCCACGACTGCCGGCGGTCGCCGGCGGCGACTACATCATGGGCGGAGCCGAGGGCCTGGGCGGGCTGCAGGACTGCGACGCTCACGGCACGATCGCCGCGTCGATCATCGCCGCGGCCCCGCTCGGCGTGCTGCCGATGCCCCGCCCGATGCCAGAGGTTCCCGCCTTCCCGCTACCGGCCGGCCCGCCGCCCAGCTTCGGCGCACCACCGCCGCCCGCTGACATTCCCGGCCCGCCCGCTCCTCCCCCGCCACCGGCTCCGGTGACGATCACCCAGCCCGCGCCGCCCCCGCCGCCCCCGCCTCCGCCCCCGCCGGAAGAGGGCGGTATGGCACCGGCCTCGGGTCCCCCGGATCCACAGTCCGAGGACGAACCGGCCGTCCCGCCGCCCCCGCCGGGCGCCCCGGACGGCGTCGTCGGCGTGGCCCCGCACGCCACGATCATCGCGATCCGCCAGTCGTCCCGGGCCTTCGAGCCGGTCAACCCGCAACGGTTCGGCTTCGACGACGAGCGGATCAAAGCCGGCACCCTGGCCACGCTGGCCCGCGCCGTCGTCCATGCCGCCGACATGGGCGCCAAGGTGATCAACATCTCGGTGACCTCGTGTGTTCAGGTGGCGGCCGCGCTCGATCAGCGCGCGCTGGGGGCGGCGCTGTGGTACGCATCGATCGTCAAGGACGCGGTGATCGTCACGGCCGCCGGCAACGTCGGCGAGGCCGGCTGCGCCAACAATCCGATGTATGACCCGCTGAACCCCAACGACCCCCGGGACTGGAACCAGGTCAAGGTGATCTCCAGCCCGTCGTGGTTCTCCGACTACGTCTTGTCCGTCGGCGGGGTGGACGCCACCGGTGCACCGATCGACAAGAGCATGTCCGGGCCCTGGGTGAGGGTCGCCGCGCCGGCCACCCACGTCATGGGCTTGTCCCCGCAGGGCGGCGGTCCGGTCAACGCCTACCCGCCGGTCCGGGTCGGTGAGAAGAACATGCCGTTCTGGGGAACCAGTTTCTCGGCGGCCTATGTCAGTGGCGTCGCGGCCCTGGTTCGGGCGAAATATCCCCAGCTCACCGCACACCAGGTGATCAACCGGATCGTGCAGACGGCGCACAATCCGCCCGCCGGCGTGGACAACCGGGTGGGTTACGGGTTGGTCGACCCGGTTGCGGCACTGACGTTCAACGTGCCCCCGGGCGAGCCGGTGGCGCCCGGCTCGCAGGCCCGCGTCATCACCCCGGCGGCGCCGCCACCGCCGCCTGACCATCGGGCTCGGACCGTAGCCCTCGCATTCCTCGGCGCGATCGCCGCGGCGGTGCTGGTGGCCGCCATCACCGCGCGGATTCGGAGGTCGGTCAAGTGAGTTCGGTCCACCTGACCGGGTTCAGCGCCTCCAGTAACCGGCGGCTGTTATCCGCCGTGACCGTGGCGCTGGTCGGTCTGGCCGGCTGGGCGTTGGGCGGTCTGATCGGGCTCGCCGTGGCGTTGTCGCTCGCGGTGCTGCTGGTGCTGGTGCCGTGGTGGGGCCAACCGGCGTGGTCGTGGGCGCTGCTGCGATTGCGGCGGCGGAAGGCGACCGACTGGGCCGAGCCGATCACGGTGGCCAACAACCGCGCCGGGGGCGGCGTGCGTATCCAGGACGGTGTGGCCGTCGTGGCGGTGCACCTGCTGGGCAGGGCGCACGCCGCCACCGTCGCCACCGGATCGGTCAACGTCGAGACCGACAACGTCATCGACGTCAGCGCCCTACTGCCGATGCTGCGGCATGCGCTCGGGCTGGTGCTGGAGTCGATGAGTGTGATCAGCATCGGCGCGCGCCGCGCCACCACCGGCGACTATCCCCGGGTCTACGACACCGAGATCGGCACCCCGCCCTACGCCGGCCAACGCGAGACCTGGCTGCTGCTGCGGTTGCGCGTCATCGACAACACCGCCGCGTTGCGCTGGCGCACCACCCTGGGCGCCACCGCGGTCGCCGTCGCCCAGCAGATCGCGGGCTTGCTGCGCTGCGAAGGGCTGCGCGCCCGGGTCGCCACTGCCAGCGACCTGGTCGAACTGGACCGGCGACTCGGTGGCGCCCTGCTGCTGGCCGGCGCCGAACGCTGGAAGACGCTGCGAACCGAGGGCGGCTGGGTGACGACCTACGCCTATCCGGCCCGCGCCATCAACGCGCAACTGCTGGCCCAGGTGTGGACCCTGCCCGTCGACGAGGTGGTCCAGAACATCACCGTGTTCCCGGACGGCACGTGCACGGCCACCGTCACACTGCAGACTCCGCAACCCGCACCCACTCCGCCGGCAGTGGTCTTACAACGGCTCAACGGGGAGCAGGCCGCCGCCGTAGCGGCCAACATGTGCGCTCCCCGGCCGCGACTGCGGGGACTGCGGCCCGGGCGCCTGCCGGCCACCCTGTCCGTCGAGATCGGCCCATCGGGCGTGCTGATCGGAAAGCTGGCCAACGGTGACCGGCTGATGGTTCCGCTGACCGACTCCGGTGAGCTGAGCCGGGTGTTCATCGCCGCCGAGGACCTGATCGCGAAGCGGATCATCATCCGTGCCGCCGGGGCCGGGGAGCGGGTATGTGTGCACACCCGCGACAAGGCCCGCTGGGCCAGCGTCCGGATGCCGGAAGTGTCGATAGTCGGCGAGTCGAGGCCCACGCCGCGTTCGACGGTCAGCGTGGTGGACGGCCCGATCGCCCCCTCGCCACGGCCGGCCACCGTCATCACCGTGGCACCGCCCGGTACGCCTCCGCCGCCGCCGGACACCGTCGAGGTGAGCATCTCCCAGATCGACCGGACCGCGGTGCGGGTCACCGCCGGCGGAAAATCGTGGCTGGCTACGGTGGAGTTGTTCCGGGCGGAGAACCGGTACTGCAGCCCGGAGGCGCTGGCGCCGATGTCCACGCGATGACGCCGCCGCCGGATCGAGACGCAGCTGGACAACCCGTACCTGCGACAGAGGACGACGGACATTGAGTGACTTGCTGGCGGCCCGTCGGCACTTCGACCGGGCCATGGTGAGCATGGACGGCCGGTACGGCTCCCCGGAAGCGAGGGCCGAATTCCAGGCGGCGACCGAAGCCGACCCCTCCATGGCCGACGCTTGGCTGGGTCGTGTCGCCTGCGGCGACACCACCCTCGACACACTCAAGCGGCTCTACGCCAACAGTGACTGGCTGCACAAGGAGACCACCCGGCTGGGCCGGCAGTTGGCGGCCCAGATCCCGCTGGGCCCGTACCTGTCGATCACGGTCACCGACGCCTCCCACGTGGGGTTGGCGCTGGCGTCGGCGCTGACCGTGGCCGGTGAGTACGAGCGCGCCGACGCCCTGCTCGCCGACAACGGGCTGTTGGACAGCTGGATCAACCACCAGTGGCACCAACTGGCACGCGCCTACCTGATGTTCGTCACTCAGCGGTGGCCGGATCTGCTGACCGTCGCCGCCGAGGAGCTGCCCGACCGGGCGATCGTCATGCCCGCGGTGACCGCTTCGGTCTGTGCGCTCGCCGCCTACGCGGCCGCGCATCTGGGCCAGGGCCGGGTGGCGCTGGACTGGCTGGATCGCGTCGACATCGCCGGGCAGGCCCGGTCCTCGGAACGGTTTCAGGCAGGCGTGTTGACCGCGTCGATCAACCCGAGCGAGATCCCGCTACTGGCCGCGGATTTGGCCTACGTGCGCGGCATGGTGCACCGCCAGCTCGGCGAGGAGGACAAGGCGCAGGTGTGGCTGTCCAAGGCGGCCATCAACGGCGTGCTGACCGAGCCGGCGAAAGCTGCACTGGCCGAACCGAATCTGCGTTTGGTGGTCACCGAGGAACAGATCATCGAGAGCCGCACCGACCGCTGGGACGCCGAATCGGCGAAGAGCCGTGCCGAACTCGACGAGTACAACGCGGCCGACCGCCGCGCGGAGTTGCTGGAGCAGGGCCGTGCCGAGTTGGAGAGACAGGTCGGGCTGGCCGAGGTGAAACGTGCGGTCAAGGCCCTGGAGGATCAGCTCGAGATCCGGGCCATGCGGCTGGAGCACGGCTTGCCGGTGGAGGGACAGACCAACCACATGCTGCTGGTCGGTCCGCCCGGCACCGGTAAGACCACCACCGCCGAGGCGCTGGGAAAGATCTACGCGGGAATGGGCATCGTCCGCAATCCGGAGATCACCGAGGTGCGGCGTTCTGACTTCTGCGGTGAACACATCGGTTCGTCCGGGCCGAAAACCAATGAGCTGATCGAAAAGGCCTTGGGCGGAATTCTGTTCATGGACGAGTTCTATTCACTCGTGGAACGCCACCAGGACGGGACACCCGACATGATCGGCATGGAGGCCGTCAACCAGCTGCTGATCGCGCTGGAGAAACACCGCTTCGACTTCTGTTTCCTCGCCGCCGGTTACGAGGACCAGGTCGATGAGTTCCTCACCGTCAACCCCGGCCTGGCGAGCCGTTTCAACCGCAAGATCCGGTTCGAGTCCTACTCGCCGGAAGAGATCGTCGAGATCGGTGAGCGCTACGGCTCCAGCCGCGCCACCGAGCTGAACCCTGAAGCGCGGCAACGCTTCCTAGAGATGGCGACCGCCATCAGAAACTATTTCAGTCCGCGCGGCGAGCACGGCATCAACATCATGCACAACGGCCGGTTCGCGCGGAACGTGATCGAGGAAGCCGAATTGGCCCGCGACACCCGGGTGGCTGCCCAGAAGCGCGCCGGTCACCCGGTGACGATCGACGACCTAAAGACCATCACCGCCGTCGACATCGACGCCGCGGTGCGTGCGGTGTGCGACACCAAGCGCGAGATGGCCGCCATCAGCTGGTAGGTCGCCTCAGCGGTGACTGCTGCCGTATCTGGCCTCGAAGTCGGACTCGGCCTCTTCGCGCAGCGCGGTGAAGACGACGTTGAGCCGCTCCGACAGTTCGCTGTAGGTGTAGTCGCTGACCACGCACGGATGCAATGTCAGCTCGAGCAGTCGGCCGTCCGAATTCGCGACGGCCCGGACGTCTCCGAGATCGACGCTGTAGGTGGTGTTCTCGGCCTCGGCGACCAGCGCTTCCCATTTCTCGGCGGCCTCACGCAGATCCCGCAGGACGGACTCAACGAGGTCCTTGTCGCTGAGTTCCGCGCGGCTATCCGGCCCCGACATTGGCTAAGTATGTCGAGCCGGTGTGAGCAGCGTCAATTCATCATCGCCCGTTAGGCCTGCGGATCCCATTGGCTGGCCGGCGGCGCGCTGAGCGCCCGGAACCAGCTGTAGTGGTAGTTGGCCGATACCGTGTCGCCGGTCGCGACGCCTTCGGTGGCAGCCAACAGCATGCAGTTCAGCACCAACGTGAGGTCGGTGTCGGGGTACTGCGCCAGCAACTGGTAACGCAACGTGTCCAGATGAACCCGGAGCAGGTCTACCTCGGCGTCGAGCACGCCGGTTCCGGCGGATCCGGCCTTGGCCAGGGTGTTGGCCATCCGCGGCAGCCCGTCACGCCAGTGCGTGGCCTCGCTGAGCTGCCAGCCGAGGTCGTCGATGGGCTCCAACTCGCGAGGCTGTACCGAAGCGTCCGTCGCACCGAAGTCGCTGGCCCAGCCCAGTCGGTCGCCGGGGCTATAGGAGGCCGACTCCGCCGGGGCGCCCAGCATCGCGGTGGCGGTCCCGCTCCGGCGGCCGGGCTCCAGCAGGTGCACCCCGGCCGGTACCTCGATCCCGGACGGGATCCAGCCGTTGGCGACATCGGTGACCAGAAGCGTTCTTCCGTCGGCGAAGGTGCCGATGGCCCAGCGCAGGCCGGGTTCCTGACGGGCGACGAAGGCCAGCAGGCGCTGCAACCGCTGCTCGCTGGACTCGGTTACCGCCGGCGGAGCGGGTGTCGCCGGAATGGGTTCGGCGGGGACGGGTTCCGGAGACGGCGCCGCAGTGGCCGGTTCGGGGGCCGCAGGAACGGCGGCGGTCACGGCGTCCACCTCGGCCAGCGGTACGACGCCGGGTTCAACCGGCGAGACGACGACAGGCTCAGCCGGGACAGCCGGTTCCGCCGCGAACCCGGTGATGCTCGACGATTCCTGCTCGCCACCGCCGACGCCCAGCGCAGCGGGCCGAAACGAAGTTGCGGGCCGCTCCGGCTCGACCGTGTCGAACACCCCAGCGGACTCGGGAACTGACGGCGATGGTGGAGGTGGAGTTGGAGGCGGTGGCGGCGGTGCGGGCGGCAGCACTTCCGGGGTCGGCGGTGTCACGTCGGTCGGCGCGTCCACGACGACCGGCTCGGGCATTCGATGGCGTGCCCGTCCGCCGCGTTTGCCCGCGATGTCGCGGGGCGGCTCGGCGGAGCGGGGCGGCTCGGCGGAGCGGGACTGCTCGGGCTTCGCCGGAACCCGCTCGGGCGCCTCGGCGGCCACCGGTGCCGCGTTCAGGCTGACGTACTCAGTGCCGAACTCCAGGGCTTCCTTGTGAAGTTGCCGAACGGTCGACTCCACCCGAAGGACCGCGAACGCCCGGGCGACGTTGATGACCCTGGCCTCCGCGGTCTGTCGTGCCTGCCCGACAAGGTCGGATCGACCGATCGCGTGCAGTTTCTCGTTCGCCGAATTCGCGATGCGCTGCAGATCCGCGCTCAGGTAATCGGCGAGCGGGGCCGTCTCCGGGGTGATCGTCGCCAATTCGGCCGGCCACAGCCCCCCGAGTACCCAAGCACTACAGTCGACCGGAGCGCTGAAGGCCGGGATCGCCAGTGCTTCCCGAGCCGCGTTCCGGAGGCGCTGACGCGCCGACCGCCGACCGAAGATAGCCACCGCGCAAGCCTACCGTTGCCCGCCCAACCGCCCTGCCGGAATTTGGCGCGCGTCGAACCCGCCGCGCAACACCGCGCGGCGCTCATCAACAACCTCGTTGCGTCGTGAATTGTCAGCCCCACAGCAGGTCGGTAGCGTGCAAACCATGGCCGACGCCGGGTCCCCCGCAACGGGGTGTGCAGCGCAGCTCCGCGAAGTGCTCGCGCTGCTCGAGCGAGCACGAAACCTCTTCGGCGACATGGTCGTTGATCCGCCAGCCGACATCGCGCCGCGGACCGACGCCGCCGGCCGCTGGGTGGTTTAACGTCCGGTGCCGTCCTCGGCCCGGTGGCCGGCGTGCAATCGGTGGTTCAGCAGCCGCTCGGTGGCCACCCGAAGATCCTCGGTGGTCGGCACCGCCGCCGACGGGGAGTGGCCCGTGCTGACGATCTCGCCGCGGATCTCCAACGCGGCCTTGAGATACGACACGTCCGCGGCCAGCACGATGGCCTCCGCCAGCCGGTCGGCATCGGCTGTCATGGCCGCCTCGCTGAGCGCCACACTGTGCAGATAGCCGCCGCGGCAAGACCGGAACAGCACATCACCGCTGGGGTGGGTGGTGTCGAACGCGGGGTTCGGCTCAGTCATCAGCGCCCGTCAGTGAGATGCCGGAAGGACGTGGCGGCGTCGTCTTCATGCTGGTTCCACGTTGTCACGGCCCGGTTCAGGTTGTCCGACATCTCGCCATGTTCGTTCGACTGGTCGTCGTAACAGCTCTTCCGGGCGTCGAGCAAGGCGCCGGCCGCCTGACGGAAGTCGCCGTAGATCGGCCCGAGTGCACTCAGGGTGGTCCGGATCCCCTCGTGAGATGCCGGGACGGTGGCGAGGTAGTCCGACGCTTCCCGGTGGTTCCCGGCGGCGTTGGTCAGAACGCCCTGATCGACGTGGATGTTCTCTGGCATCTGGTACCTCCCTGGCTAGTCGACGATGACGGTTGGAACGCGGATTTTCAAGCTCACGGGCCCCGAACCGACATCGCGGGCCTGGTGGGGGCCGGTTCGCCGGCCGTGGTGGGCGCCGCGATGCGCACCGGCGGATGCTGCCAGCCCAGGAAGCCCGGCCCGCGCAGGTTGGCGGCGAGGTGGAGTTGCCCGTCGAGCAGCGCTTTGCCGTTCCCGACCGACAGGGCATGGCGGTCGGTGAGCACCCCGATGTCGCCGGGCCGCAGCTGTGCCTGGTCGACCGGTGACAGCACCGGTGTTCCGGGGGGCGGGATATCAATCCCCTGGCGGCGGAACGCCTCTGCCACGGGCGTTCCCTGCGCGGCCGCCTGCATTGCGGCGGCCAACCGGGGATCAGCGACGGTGGTGGTCGCACCGTCGGGCAGTGTCACGGTGACGGGACCGTCGGGCGGGGGCTTCGCTGCGGCGTCATCGCGGTCAGCGTCGCGGTCGTCCCCGGCCGGGTCGGTGTCGTCGTCGGCCGGTGACCCCATATCCGGAAGGCCGTCGTCGGCGACGGGTTCGGCGCCGTCGCCGGGCACCGACAGCGCTCCGGGCGACGGCAGCCCGGCCGGCGTGGCGGAAGGCATCGCACCGAATCCGGGGCCCTCGCCCCCGAGACCTGGGAACGCCGGCATTGATGGTGCCGCTAACGGCCGCTGAGCGGAGATCCGGTAATCGTCCTCCGGTTCCTCGTCCGGCAGCGCATCGAGATAATCGTCCTCGGCAACGCTGGGGGCTGCCTGGGCAGGGTTCGGAGCAGCGGGTGTCGGGGACGGACCGCCGTCGGGTTCCGGATGCCGTTCGACCGGTGGGGGATCCTCGCGCTGCGCTGGGGGTGCCGAATATAGCGCGGTCAACGCGGCGGTCAGTTCCTGCTTGGAGGCGTCGTCGTCGTTGGCCTCTTCGACGACGCCGATGATCTCGCCGAGTTTGATGATCAGGAATCGCTGGAACTCCCGCGCGCCGGCGGCGGAGCTCAGATCCCAGTGCTGTGCGGCGCCGACGATCTCGGTCTGCACGTTGTCGAGGCGCCGACGGCCCTCCAGGGTGGTCTTGTGCGCGTGCCGCAGTGCGGCGATGATCTGTCGGTCGAATTCCGCCGTCGCCGACAACTGTTGCGCCAGCGCCGATTCAGCGATCCTCATGGCCTGCACGGCGCGGCCCTGCTCTGCATCGGCCGGCGCCAGCCGGTGCAGCACCCGGTCATAGCCGTCCGGGGGCAGCGGAAGGGTCAGTGCCGCCTGCGCGGCGCGGGTCGCTTCGCCCGCACCACCGGTCTTTTCGATACGTCGGATCGCATCCAGCACCTCGTCGCGGGTCGCCATTCCTTCAGCCCAACATCGTTGCGCCGGTCCGGCGTTCGTCCGCTGACCGCTCCATGGCCGGTGACTGTACCGATGGCGCGCGGCGCCGACAATTCACCTGCCGGCCCGGTGGGGACAGCCCGGTCATGGCACCGGGCGCCGGATCGCGATGTTGGCGCCGAGCGGGCTGATCTGGACCGTTGCCCCGGCGTGTGGCGCCTCGACCACCATATTGTTGCCGATCGCCAGCTGGACGTGGCCGCTGCTGGGGAACACCAGATCGCCGGGCCGGACCTGGGAGCGCGGCACCGGAATCCCGTCGTGGATCTGGGTGTAGGTGGTGCGAGACAGTGGCACTCCGGCCTGGGTGTAGGCCCACTGCGTCAGCCCCGAACAGTCGAATCGGTCCGGGCCGGTGGCGCCCCAGACGTAGGGCTTACCGAGCCTGGACAACGCGGCACGGACCGCCGCTCCGGCGCGAGTGTTGGGAAGCCGCAACCGATCAAGACCGGCTGTCCGGCGGCGCGCGCCGCGATAGCGCAATCGCCGCAGCCGCCGCCGATGTGCCTGCGCGCGGTGCCGGGCCGTCATGACGTGGGCGCGCTGGGCCCGCAATCGCGCCGCTCGTCGGCGCATCGCCTCTCGCTGTGCCAGTGGGGTGTCGGGGACGACGGCCGCGTCGGTGCGGGCAGCCGCGACCACGCCGTTGGTCTGCTGCCCCGCCCGGGCGTGGTCGGCAACCGCGGCGGCGAGTACGGCGGTGGCGGCGGCATCGGTACGGGCGTTCCGCGACAGCATCTCCCGTTGGGCGAGCACGGCCTGCCGGTAACGACCGTGCCCGGGGCCGGTCGATAGGGCGGCGGTTTGTTCGAGCAAGTCGATATAGCGTTCCAGCCGGGCGTCCAGTGACACCGGCTGCGGGCGTCCCGCGAACAGTCGGTGGGCGCGGTTCAGCAGTTCCAGATCACCATCGCTCACGGTTTGTCTCCTTCGTCGGCTCGCTCGGGCCTATCCGCGGCGCCGTCGGCGAATGCGCGGACCCGGGCCAGCGCGCCCGGTGGGATCACTCCCCTGTTGCGGATATCCCACATCTCATCCGCGCTGACACCGAGCAACGCTGCGATCACCGGCTCGGGCAGCGCCGACCGTGCGCATGCATCGTCGAACCGGGCGGGAAGGCTGCTGGGCATGCGTTGCAGCAGGTCGCTCCGAATCGCCTCCAGGGACCGCAGATGCGCCATGAGGTTGGCGGCGTGCTCCGCGCCGGCGTTGACCGCCACCCGCCAGGAGTTGGCGGCCAGCATCTCCGCCTTCACGCACTGCGTGATCACGGAAAGAATATATGTCTCGTATTCGTCTGATGCTTCCGCCGGAAGCCGCGCGATCACCGAACGCAGCGCCTCGAGCTGCGCCTCGGCGTATCCCTCCAAGACTTCGGTATCGCTGTGACGGTCGACGACGACGGCCCCGGCCGGCCGCGCGGGCGACGTACGCGGCACGGCCAGCAACTGCGCCAGCTCGGCGTCGGGATCGTCGGCGACCAGCAGCCGGGAGTAGGTTCCCGGCGGTAGGCCGAGGCCGTTCTCCACCTTCTGAACTGTGCTTTTGTGTGGTTTGCGGGCGCCGCGCTCCAAGTAGCTCAAGCCCATGATGCTTACTCCGGTGACTGCGGCCAGTTCCGCCAGCGACCAGTCTCGCGCCTCGCGCAGGGCCCTGATGGCCGCGCCCGCCGACTCGCGGCTCACCGTTGCGCCCCGACCATGACCGGATAGTACACAGCCTCGGCCTTCACGACTTACATATATGTTTTTATCCACTTCTCTTGCGCCCGCGCTATTCGTTTGTATACGTTTCTATCTACGTTATCTGATCCGCTTTCAAGAGGAGGTCCCGATGGCACCCCCCTGCTCCGCCAACCCCGAACTGTGGTTCGGTTACCCCGACGCCGACGGAACCGACGGTGCCGCCAAGGCTCGGGCCTATGAGCAGTCCGCCACCGAGGCGCGGCTGCTATGCCTGCGCCGCTGCCCGCTGGCGCAGCAGCGTCGCTGCGCCGCGCTGGCGGTGGAGCGCGGCGAGGAGTACGGCGTGTGGGCCGGGGTCAAGCTGCCTGGCGGTCAGTACCGCAAACGCGCCGAGCTCGCGCAAGCCCACGCGGTGCTGCGCGAGATCGCCGCCGGCAACATCAATTCCCGCGAGCTACCCGATAACCAGGTGTTGCTGGCCAACCACGAACGGCGGCAGCTGCCGGTGGCCGTGACGGTTTTTCACCTGCCCAGCGACCGGGTCGGTTCCCCTTCAGCAGCGTGACCGGTAGTGTCACCGGCGCGGCTCGGCGCACGGCACGGAGGTGGGCGGTTGAGCAACCTGGAGACCACATCAGCTGAGTTCGCCTGTGCCGCAGCACCAGCCGACGGCATTGAGGTGCTACAGCCGCGGGAGGTTCCGCTGGGCGGGCCGCGCGCCATGCTGGTTCGCCGCACCCTGCCGCAGCGGGCACGCTCGCTGATCGGCGCGTGGTGCTTCGTCGACCACTACGGGCCGCATGACATCGGCCGCGACGGGGGCATGGACGTCCCGCCACATCCGCACACCGGACTGCAGACCGCGACGTGGCTATTTCACGGCCGCGTCGAGCACCGCGACAGCGGCGGCGTGCATGCCCTGGTGCGCCCGGGCGAGTTGAACCTGATGACCGCGGGCGCCGGTATCTGCCACTCGGAGGTCTCGGTGGACTCCGCCGCCGCGCCGATGCTGCACGGCGTGCAGCTGTGGGTGGCGCTGCCGGACTTTGCCCGCCACACCACCCGAGCCTTCCACCACTTCGCACCCGAGCCGACGGCGCTGCCCGGCGCCACCGCGCTGGTGTTCCTCGGGGAACTGGCCGGTCACCGCTCCCCCGTTCCGTCCTTCACTCCGCTGCTGGGCGCCCAAGTCGATCTGCACCCGCGAAGCGAACTTGCGCTGGAGGTCAATCCGGCGTTCGAGCACGGCGTGCTCTGTGATCGGGGCGCGGTTGCGCTGGCCGGGACGGCGCTGGGGATCGGGGAGCTGGGTTACCAAGGCCCGGGCCGCCCGGTACTGGCGCTGACCAACACCGGCGACTCCCCCGCCCGGGTGCTGCTGCTGGGCGGGGTGCCGTTCGGCGAGGAGCTGGTGCTGTGGTGGAACTTCATCGGCCGTAGCCACGACGAGGTGGTCGAGTACCGGCGGCGGTGGCAGGACGGCGACGATCGGTTCGGTGCGGTCAGCGGCTACCGGGGCCGGCTGGAGCGACTGCCTGCGCCGCCGCTGCCGCCGGTGCGGCTGCGGTCCCGCCGGGCCGGCCGTGGCTAAGCCGGCCGCAGGACATCCGGGGGCATGACCACTACTCACATCCACGTCGACGAAACGAAAGAACGCGGATATGTCATCGTTGCCAGCTTTTGCACGCCGGAGGCCGCCGCCGCGATCCGCAAGATGCTCCGCGGCGACTATGTTCTGCCGGGACAAAGCAGGATACATATGGCAAAGGAAAGCGATCGCCGTCGCAGGAAGATCGCCGACCTGATCTGCCAGTCGAACGTTGCTGCCGTTGTTTACGACGCCGGAAGGCGCTATTCGGACGATCTAGATGCTCGCGCGGAATGCCTGCTGAGCATCGTCCGTGGCCTTCCGGCCAATCAGCAGGCACTGCTCGTCATCGAGCAAGACGATTCCATCATTCGCTGGGATAAGAGGTTCCTCTACAACGTACTTCGGTCCGCCGGCCGCGAGCATACCGTGACCTACACGCATCGCCGGGCCAGCGCCGACCTCGTCCTCAGCATTCCTGACGCGATCGCTTGGTGCTGGGCACGCGGTGGCCTTTGGAGGGAGCGAATTAGACCGGCGGTCATCGATGTCGTCAGGGTCTGAATGCGCGAAACCCGGCCCGCCCACCGTCCGGAAGGCTGCCGGGTTCACTTCCTGAAGCTATTGCCGCAAGCAAGTCTTATGGTACCGGTAGATCGGCTACGGCGTGAGCAGCACTTTCACCACATCCCCGGATCGCGCGGCGACCGCGCGGTAGGCGTCGGGCGCGGCGTCCAACGGCATCTCGGTGGTGAAGATGCCGGCCACCGACAGCCGGCCGGATTGCAGCAACGGCACCAGTTGCGGCCAGGTCTGCTGTACCGGCGCGGTCGTCATGCGCAGCGTGATGCTGCGCACCAGGGCGGCCAGCGCGGGGAAGGGAAAGGGCTGCAGGTCATGCACGCCGACCACCGACACCGTGCCTCCGGCTCGCACCGCGGTCAGGGCGTCGGCCAGCGTGGTGTCCGAGCCGACGGCGTCGATCACCGCGTCGACGCCGCGCCCGCCGGTGTGTTCCATCGCCGCGACCGTCGCCGACGGCGGTGCGGGTGTCGCGCCCATCGCTGCCGCACGCTCTCGCCGCTGCGGAACCGGGTCGATGCCGAGAACCGTTGCCGCGCCGAGAAACAGCGCGCTTTGTGCCGCACACAGGCCCACCGCTCCCAGTCCGATCACGGCTACGGTGCCGCCCACCGGGATGTCGGCGCGCAACGCGGCCGCCCAGCCGGTGGCGAGGTTGTCGGTGAGCAGCAGGGCTTCCTCATCACAGAGCCCGTCGGGGATGGGGGCGAGCTGAAAGTCCGCGCCGGGCACGGCGAGCAGTTCCGACTGGGCCCCGCCCAGTGCGCCCGACCCGAAGATCAGCGGGCCCGAGTGGCATCGGATCGGGTCGCGGGTGGCGCAGCCGGCGCAACGCCCGCACCCGGCGACCGAGGACACCATCACCCGGTCGCCGGCCTTGACCGAGGTCACCTCGGGGCCGACCTCGACGACGGTGCCGATCGCCTCGTGTCCGACGGCCACCGGTTCGACGACGGGGAAGTCGCCCTCATAAATGTGCATATCCGAGCCGCAGATCGCGGCCGCCGTCACCGCGACCACGGCACCGTCGGCGCCGGGCAGGCCGGGATCGGGGCAGGTGTCGACACGGACCGATCCGGGGGCATCGATTACGACACTGCGCATCTGGTCATCCTTCTTGTAGGGCTTGGATCTTGCCGAGCAGGTCGGGGTAGCGCATCATGTGGGCGCCGCCGTTGATGTCGAAGGCGGACCCGGTGATCCACGAGGCGCGCTGCGAGGTCAAGAACTCCACGGCGTCGGCGATGTCGTTCGGGGTGCCGGCCCGGCCCAGCGGAGTGTTCTCGATGTATTCGTCGGTGAGGCCGGGCACCATGGTCAGCCCGGCCACCAGGGGCGTGTCGACCAGGCCGGGGGAGACGGCGTTGACCCGGATGCCGCGGGCGGCCAACTCCAAGGCGGCCACCTGGATCAGCATCAGCACACCGGCTTTGGCACTGCAGTAGGCGGCCATCGCGGTCCCGGGCTGGCGGCCGTTCAGCGACGACACCGCAACGATGCTGCCGCCGTCCGCAAGAGTGCGGGCCGCGTGCTTGATCACCAACATGGTGCCGGTCAGGCAGACGTCGATGGTGGTCTGCCAGCCGGCCAGGTCGATGTCGGGGATGGCGCCGATCACCGACAGCCCGGCGCAGCTGACCACGCTGCGCACCGGTCCGCGCTGTGCCGCGGTCGCGAATGCCGCGGCGATGCTGTCCTCATCGGTCACGTCGGCGGTCACCGCGCTGGCCCCGGCGCCGAGTTCGGCGGCCCGCTGCTGCGCCGCCTCGGTGTTGATATCGGCGATCACCACGTGGTCGCCGCGGCCGGCCAGCACATGCGCGGTGGCCAGCCCGATGCCGGAAGCACCGCCGACGATCAGCGCCACAGCTTGTGTCATCGGTGTGCTCCCGCCGTTGTGCCGTAGTGGTTTTCACGTTCCGGCCGCACCCACAACGGGTCCGCGCCGACATCGCAGCCCTCGGCCACCAGCACGCGTTTGAGGACCTTATTGGTGGCCGTCGCGGGCAGTTGCGCCATGATCCGGACGTAGCGCGGCCACGCCTTGGGCGACAAGTCCTCTTGGGCGGCGAGGAATTCGGTGAATTCGTCCCGGTTCAAATCGGTGTCATCGCGCAGCACCAGTGCGGCCATCACCTGGTCGCCGACGTTGCCGTCGGGCACCGCGTACACCGCAGCCTGGTTGATCTTGGGGTGGCGCATCAGGATGCGCTCGATCGGGGCGGCGGCCAGGTTCTCGCCGTCGACCCGCATCCAGTCGGCGGTGCGCCCGGCCAGGTAGATCCAGCCGTCGGCATCCTTGTAGGCCAAGTCGCCCGACCAGTAGATGCCGTCACGCAGCCGCTCGGAGGTGGCTTCGGCGTTGTTGTAGTAGCCGGTGAAGAACCCCGAACCGGCGGTGTTGACCAGCTCACCGATCGCCTCCTCGGCGTTGGTCAGCGCACCGTGCTCGTCGAACACCGCGGCCGGGCATTCGGTCACCGAATCGCTTTTGTAGATGGCCACGCCGGGAAAGCCGCGGCCCACCGACCCGGGCGGGGTGCCTTCGTCACGGGTGATGGTGACGGCGTTCTCGGTGGACCCGAACGCATCGACCACATGGGCGCCGAACCGGCGGGCGAATTCGGCGATGTCGCGTTCGGAGGCCTCGTTGCCGAACGCGACGCGCAGCGGGTTGTCGGCGTCATCGGACTGTTCGGGATGGGCCAGCAGATAGGCGAACGGCTTGCCGACGTAGTTCATATACGTGGCGCCGTAGCCGCGGATGTCGGCCAGGAACCGCGACGCTGAGAACTTCGCCGGTGCCATCGCCGCCCCGGCAGCGACCGCGGGCCCGAAGCCGGCGGCGATCGCGTTCGAGTGGAACAGCGGCATCGACAGGTAGACGACGTCGTCGGCGCCCAGGTCGAACTGTTCGGTCAGGCGCTGCCCGGCGACCAGCACCATGAAGTGGCTGACCAGAACGGCTTTCGGGTCGCCGCTGGTGCCGGAGGTGAAGATCAGCATGAACGGGTCCAACGGCTCGGCCTGCCGGTGCGGTTGCAGTTCACCGGCACCGGCGCACTGTTGCTCCCAGGCCGGATCGTCGACGTCGATGACGGTGACGCCGGTCAGGTCCACCCCGTTCAACAAGCCGCGGTGCGCGGCGTCGACGAGCAGGATCTGCACGTCGGCGGTGCGAAGGTCACCGGCCAGGGCCGATCCCCGCCGGGTGTCGTTGACACCGCAGAGCACGTAGCCGCCGAGCCCGGCGCCGGCGATCGCGGTGAGCATCGCGGGGGTGTTGCCCAATAGGGCGCCGACGTGCATCGGGCGGCCGGTGTCGGCGCGCGCGAGTACCGCGGCGCCATGGCGGGCCGCCCGATCCAGATACTGCCGCCAGCTCCAGCGGGTCTGCCGCCCATGGGCATCGTGGTAGAGCACTGCCGGCCCGTCGGCGTCCGCGCGTTCGGCAAGCAGTTGTTGCATCGTCTCGGCCATCCGCCCTCCTAATCCGTGACGGTAGCGGTCGGCGCGGTCAGGTGCCGGGTCAAGAACGCGATCTGGTGCTCGACAACGTGATCGAACCAGTTGCCGCCGGAGAAGACGTCGAAGTGGTCGCACGGGTAGTGGCGCACTTCGGCGCGTGCGGTGAACGCCGCCTTGGCCGCGGCCTGCGGGGGAGTGCCCCGGTCGAAGTCGGCTATCTGCACCAGCATCGGGCAGGTGATCGCCGCGGCGTGTTTGGCTGCCGGCCGGTAGCTGCCCAATTGGAGGCCGACCTGCGCGTCGACCTCGTTGCGCCAGGTCGGTCCCGCCATCGCGGTGTAGGCATCGTAGTAGCCGTCGGCGGTCAGCGTGGCCAGCTCTCCGGGCCGGCCCACCAGCGGGATCGTCGCGGGTTCGCGGCCCAGGCGCTGGGCCAGCGCACTGCGCCAGCCGGTCACCGTGGAGCGCAACAGCGTCGCCGGACGGTGGTGCGGCAACGCCGCCACCGCGGCCGCCGGTCCACTGACCAACGGGGTCAACGCGACGGCGGCGGCCACACCGGGCGTGGTGGCGGCCACCTCGAAGACATGGCCACCGGCCAGCGAGACGCCCCACACCACGACCCGCCGCGGATCGACGCCGGGTTGACGTGCCGCGGCCCGACACGCGGCGCGGAAGTCGGCCACCTGCTCCTTGACCGAAATCCGTTGCCGTGGTTGGCCACCGGACTCCCCGAAGTAGCGGTAGTCGAAGGCTAGCGCGGCGAATCCGGCCGCACTCAACCGCTGCGCGAAGGGAACCAGACCGGAGTCGACGGTGCCGCCGAACCCGTGCCCGAGGACCACGACCGGTGCGCTGTCGTCGTCGCCGGCGGCGGGAAAAAACTGCCCGACGCAGCTGGTGCCGTCACTGTCGAACCGGATCCGGTTCACGCCGAGACCCCTTCCTCGCCCGCCGTCACCCCGGCCCAACGGGGGGCACCGAGTTCGGCGGCCCGCCTTGCGCCGCACGGGATCTCGGCGGTGCGCAGGTCGTGCTCGTAGAGGAAGTAGTCGAGCTGCTGGGTGTGGCGCGGGGTGTCGAGCATATGGCCGGTGAACTTGCGCATGTCGGCGTCGATCACCCGGCGCATCTCGGCCACCGACGGCGGCCGGTAGCGCCCGACCGCATAGGCGCCGATCAGCCGGGCCTGCGCCTCGACGAACGGGAACAGCGTGGGGGTGGGCTGGGCGAAGCCGGCGAACACCAGGTCGTCGATGCCGGGATAGAACATCCGCTTGTACAGGTCGATCCGGTTGTCCGGTGCGCTGATGAACTCCGGATCGAAGAACGGGAATGTGATGTTGTAGCCGGTGGCGTAGATGATGATGTCGAAGTCGCTGCTGGTGCCGTCGGTGAAATGCACGGTGGCGCCGTCGAATCGGCTGATATTGGGCTTGGGGATGACGTCACCGGAGCCGAGTCGCAGCGGCAGTTCCACCGACTGGGTGGGGTGCGCCTCGAAGAACTTGTGGTTGGGCGTCGGCAGCCCGACATCCTCGGGCTGCCCGGCGATCAGCGGCTGGGTCCACTGCAGAAACTTGCGTTGCCAGGAGAACGGCAGATACGGGCTGGTCCGGTAGTACTTGTCGGCGGGCTTGCCGGCCAGGTACTTCGGCACGATCCAGGCGCCGGAGCGCGTCGACAACGTCAGCTCGTTGTCCAGGGCCTTCGACGACAGTTCGACGGCGATGTCGGCGGCGCTGTTGCCCAGGCCGACGACCAGGATGCGCTTGCCGCTGAACTCCAGCGGCGTCTTCGGGTCGATGTAGTGATGCGCGTGCAGCGTCTCGCCGCTGAACTCACCCGGAAAGTCCGGGTAGCGCGGGTCCCAATGGTGGCCGTTGCCGACCACCAGCAGGTCGAAGCGGCGGCGCGCACCCCCGGCCAACTGCAACTCCCAGCCGCCGCCGGGCAGCCGCTGCGCGTGGACGACCTCGGTCTCGAACTCGATGTTGCGCCTGAGTTCGAAGGCGGCCACGTAGGCCTCCAGGTACTCCTTGACCAACGTGTGGTGCAAGAAGTCGGGGTAGTGGGCCGGCATCGGGAAGTCCTTGAAGGACAACTGATGTTTCGAGGTGTCGATGTGCAGCGACCGGTAGGCGCTGGAGTGCCCGTTGGGGTTGCCGAAGGCCCAGTTGCCGCCGATCCGGTCGGAGGATTCGAAGCAGGTGTAGTCGACCGCGTAGTCGGACAACATTTTTCCGGCCGTCAGCCCGCTGATGCCGGCCCCGATGATCGCGGTGCGGGGTGCGGGCATGGGTGAACCTCCGGCGTCGGGGGAGTAGACAGGTTTGGCGGGAGTGTCTACGCAATGAGTCGCAATAGTACACAGATCTTCGAATCTGTCTACCGTCTTGTTAGGCTTGCCGGCCAGGAGGTGGTCCGTGAACGCAAAGCCGGCAGTCGCGTCGTCGACAACCGACCGGCTGCTGGACGCGACCGAGCAGCTGCTGGCCGACAAGGGCATCCGCGCCACCACGATGATCGACGTCGCCGAGCGCGCCGGGGTGTCGCGGGCCTGGCTGTACCGGAATTTTCCGGACAAGCCGACGCTGGTGGGCACGGCGATCATCCGGCTGGTCGAGACCAGCTGGGCGCGAACCCGCGCCGAGCTGTCGACGCTGTCCAGCTTCGAAGACCAGCTGGTGGCCGGGGTGCAGATCGGCCGGCGGGCCTACGACGACCCGGGCACGCTGTTGATGCGGCTGCGTACCTCCGAACCCGACGAGTTCACCGCCTGCGCCGGGGCGGGCGTCCGCGGCCTGGTCCCGGACCTTGCGGCGTTCTGGCACCCCTTCGTCGAGGCCGCCGCCGCGGCCGGGGACATCCATCCCGACACCGACATCGGCGAGGCCAGCGAGTGGATCGCCCGGGTGATGATCAGCCTGGGCAGCGTGCCGGGCAGCCACATCGATCCCGATGACCCCGCCTCACTGCGGCGACATCTACGGCGCTACGTGCTGCCCGCACTGCAGCTGTCACCGAGCCGAAGCTGCGCGGTCGACTAATACGGATCGTGGGACGCGGGATTAATCTCCTCGCCGGGGCGTTGCACCGATGCATGGAACTACTCGATCAGGTCGCCGTGGTCACCGGCGGCACTGCCGGCATCGGTCTCGAATCAGCACGTCTGCTGGCGGCCGAAGGTGCCACGGTGGTGATCTCGGGTCGCGATGCCGAGCGCGGCGCGCAGGCGGTCGCCGAGATCGGCGGCAAGGCGACCTTCGTACAGGCCGATCTGAGCGATCTGGCCGCAGTGACGCGGTTGGTCGGGCAGGCCGGCGAGGTCGACATCTTGGTCAACAACGCCGCGGTGTTCCCGGTCGCGCCGACACTCGAGCAAGACCTCGGTTCGTTTCAGCAGATGTTCGACACGAATGTGCGCGGCAGCTATTTCCTGGTGGCCGAAGTGGCAAGGGGCATGGTCGAACGCGGTCGGGGCAGCATCATCAACATCACCTCCACCGCCGCCGACAAGGGATTCCCGGGCACGTCGGTCTACAGCGCCACCAAAGCTGCGCTGGCAGCGCTGACACGCACCTGGGCAGCGGAGTTCGGCGCCAACGGTGTCCGCGTCAACAGTGTTTCGCCCGGACCCACGCGAACACCGGGCACCGCGGCAATGGGGGAGTTCATCGATGACGTCGCGGCGGCCCTGCCGCTGCAGCGCACCGCCCACCCGGCCGAGATCGCCGAGGCGGTGTTGTTTCTGGCCTCGCCGCGCGCCAGTTATGTGACCGGATCGACGCTGTACGTCGACGGCGGGGGTTCAGCGGTCTAACGGACGCCGTGGTCAGCGGCCGGGCCGGCCTGGGGTGCCCGCTGGACGGGACAACCGCTAGGCGCCCCGGCCGCGCGGACGCTGAACTGCGAGGTAGCCGGGCTGCTGGCCGCCGTGAACGGCGCGCGCGACGCCGGTCTCGACGAACTCCGGCTCATCCCGACGACCGCCGACCCCGACCATATGATTCGGGCGCGAGCCGTGCTCGGTATCTGAGCCGGCCAGGTCGGCCACAGCGCCGGTCAGCGCCTGCTGCAATCGCCGACCGGAATCCACTGAGATGTCAGCTGCGCCGTCTACCATTCCTGCGGCACCTCACCCGGCACTGATGGAGAACACGAGCAGTGAGCTACACCGCGGCCGACATCACCGAGCTCGACGATGTCCAGCACACCCGCCTGCGACCGGCGGTCAACCTCGGCCTGGACGTGCTCAACACCGCTATGCGGGAGCTGGTGGACAACGCCATCGAAGAGGTGGCTGATCCCAGCCACGGCGGCTCCTGCGTGACGATCACCTTGCACGCCGACGGGTCGGTCAGCGTCGCCGACGACGGCCGGGGCCTGCCCATCGACTCCGACCCGGTGAACGGCAAGAACGGCATCGTCAAAACCCTGGGCACCGCGCGGGCCGGCGGCAAATTCTCGGTCCACGCCGACGCTGCTAGCACCGGCGCCGGTCTGAACGGAATCGGCGCCGCCGCAGCGGTCTTCATCTCCGCACGTACCGATGTCACGGTGCGCCGAGCCGGCAAGACCTACCTGCAGAGTTTCGGCCGCGGCTACCCCGGGGTGTTCGAGGGCGACGATTTCGACCCGGACGCCCCGTTCACCCGCGCCGACACCCAGAAGCTGCGCGGCACTGCCAACCGCAAGCCCAACGCACACGGCACCACCGTTCGCATCCTGTTCGACCCGGCCGTGGTGCCCGATTCGACCGTGGATATCGGCGAGGTGCTGCTGCGGGCCCACGCCTCGTCTCGGATGTCGCCCGGTGTGCACCTGGTCGTCGTCGACGAAGGCTGGCCCGGCGAGGAGATTCCCCCGGCATTGACCGCACCGTTCAGCGGCCCCTGGGGTACCGACACCCTGCTGGACCTGATGTGCACCGCCGCGGGCACTCCCAGCCCCGAGGTCCGCGCCGTCGTGGAGGGCCGCGGCGAGTACACCACCGGCCGGGGCCCGACCCCGTTCCGCTGGTCGTTGACCGCGGGCCCGGCCGAGCCGGCGACAGTGGCCGCGTTCTGCAATACCGTGCGCACCCCCGGCGGCGGATCGCACCTGACCGCCGCGGTCAAAGGGCTAACCGAAGCGCTGGCCGACCGCGCCTCCCGGATCCGCGACCTGGGGCTGGCCAAGGGCGAAGAAGGCCCGGAGCCACAGGATTTCGCCGCCGTCACGGCGCTGGCCGTCGACACCCGCGCGCCGGACGTGGCCTGGGACTCCCAAGCCAAGACCGCGGTGTCGTCGCGGTCGCTGAACCTGGCGATGGCCCCCGATGTGGCGCGCAGCGTCACCATCTGGGCGGCCAACCCCGCCAACGCCGACACCGTGACGCTGTGGACGAAGCTGGCACTGGAGTCGGCCCGGGCCCGGCGCAGCGCCGAGGGCGCCAAGGCCCGATCCCGCGCGGCGTCCAAGGCCAAAGGCCTGGGAACCAACCTGTCGCTGCCACCGAAACTGCTGCCCAGCAAGGAAACCGGCCGCGGATCGGGTGCCGAACTGTTCCTGTGTGAAGGCGATTCGGCGCTCGGCACGATCAAAGCAGCCCGCGATGCCACGTTCCAGGCTGCCTTCCCGCTCAAGGGCAAGCCGCCCAACGTCTACGGCTTCGCCTTGAGCAAGGCGCGGGCCAAGGACGAGTTCGATTCGATCGAACGCATTCTGGGCTGCGGGGTGCGCGACCACTGTGACCCGGAACTGTGCCGCTACGACCGGATCCTGTTCGCCTCCGACGCCGACCCCGACGGCGGGAACATCAACTCCAGCCTGATCTCGATGTTCCTCGACTTCTATCGCCCGCTCGTCGAGGCCGGGATGGTCTACGTCACCCTGCCGCCGCTGTTCGTCGTCAAGGACGGCACGCAGCGGATCTACTGCCAGGACGAGTCCGAACGCGACGCCGCGGTGGCACAGCTCAAAGCCTCCTCGAAACGCAAGATCGAAGTGCAGCGCAACAAGGGCCTCGGCGAGATGGACGCCGATGACTTCTGGAACACCGTGCTGGATCCACAGCGGCGCACCGTCATTCGGGTACACCTCGATGACGGTGAGAGCCGGCTGCACCACACGCTGTTCGGCGGACCGCCCGAGGGCCGGCGCACCTGGATGGCCGATGTCGCCGCCCGGGTCGACACCGCCGCGCTGGACCTGACGTAGCGGACCGCTAGGAGAGACACCGTGACCGCCACCCTCGATATTCCCGAGCAGAACCCCGACCTGGTACTCGACCAGAGTGCCGATGACTACTGGAACCACTACCAGCTGACGTTCGCGCTCTACAGTGTCAGCGACCGCGCCATCCCGTCCGCGTTCGACGGTCTCAAGCCCGGCCAGCGGCGGCTGCTCTATCAGATGCACGATTCGAAACTGCTGCCCGGCAATAAGCCGCAGAAGTCCTCGAAGGTCTGCTCGGCCGTCACCGGCAACCTGCACCCGCACGGTGGCGCCTCGATGTACGGGGCCGCGGCACTGCTGGCGGCGGACTTCCAGCGGGTGAAAGTCATTGACGGCCACGGTGCCTTCCCGCGCATTCAGGGCGACATCCCCGCCGCCGACCGCTACACCGAGATGCGGCTGTCGGCACCGGGCGCAGCGCTGACCGCCGAACTCGACGATCACGCGGTGCCGATGATGTCCACGTTCGACGGCGAGTGGACCGAACCCACGGTGCTGCCGGCACGGTGGCCGGTGCTGCTCTGCAACGGTGCTGTCGGCATCGCCGAAGGCTGGGCGACCAAGGTCCCCGCCCACAACCCGCGCGAGATCATGGCCGCCTGCCGGGCGCTGCTGGCCACGCCGAATATGACCGACGACAGGCTGGTCAAGCTCATCCCCGGGCCGGACTGGGGGTGCGGCGCCACGGTGGTCGGCACGGCCGGTCTCCGTGAATACCTGACCACCGGCCGCGGCGCGTTCACGGTGCGGGGCACGGTTTCGGTCGAGGGCAAGGACGTGATCGTCACCGAGTTGCCGCCCGGAGTGGCGAGTAACACCGTGCAGGAACGGATTCGGTCGTTGATCGAGTCCGGGGAGCTGTCCGGCGTCTCCGACATGTCGGATCTGACCGACCGGCGCAACGGGCTTCGGATCGTGGTCACCGCCAAACGCGGACACAGTGCCGAACAGATCCGCGACCAACTGTTGGCCCTGACCCCGCTGGAGTCGACGTTCGCCGCCAGCCTGGTGGCACTCGACGAGAACCGGGTGCCGCGCTGGTGGTCGGTGCGCGAGCTGATCCGCGCGTTCTTATCGCTGCGCGATTCAGTGGTGCTGCACCGCAGCGAGTACCGGCTGGAGAAGGTCGCCGCGCGCCGCCACCTGGTGGCCGGTCTGATGGTCATCCACCTGGACATCGACGCCGCGGTCGCGGTGATCCGTGGGTCCGACACCGTCGACGAGGCCCGCCAGGGGCTACAGCAGCGGTTCGAGATCGATGCCGAGCAGGCCGATTACGTCCTGGCGCTGCAGCTTCGCCGGCTGACCAAGCTCGACGTCATCGAGCTGCGGGCCGAAGCCGAAAAGTTGGACGCCGAGTTCGCCGAGCTGACCGAGCTGGTGGCCAACCCCGAGGCCCGCCGCAAGGTGATCGACCGGGAGCTGGTCGAGACCGCGAAACTGTTCAAAGGCCCCGAGTTCGACCGTCGCACCGTGCTGGACCCCGAGGCCACACCCGTGACGCCCAGCGTCGACGAGGATGGGCCGCGCGAGCGGAAGGTCAACGCCGCCTGGCGCCTCGATGAGCGCGGCGTGTTCTCCGACAGCCACGGCGAACTGCTCACCGCAGGCCTGGGGTGGGCGGTGTGGACTGACGGGCGGATCAAATTCACCACCGGCGCCGGGCTGCCGTACAAGATCCGCGACATCCCCGTCGCGCCGGACATCACCGGGCTGCTGTGCTCGGGTGTGCTGGCTGACGGTCACCACCTGGCCTTGGTGACCCGTCTCGGAAAGGTGCTGCGCATCGACCCGGCCACGGTGAATCCGCAGGGCGCGGCGGGCAACGGGGTGGCCGGGGTCAAGCTCGCCGGCGAGGGCGATGAAGTCATCGCCGCGCTGCCGCTCAGCTGCGGAAACGGCGAAGCCATCCTGTCGAGGTCCGAAAAGGGCTGGAAAGTGACCGAAGCCGCCGATATTCCGGTCAAGAAGCGCGGCGGCGCCGGCGTCGGATTCCACCCGTTCGTCAAGGGTGAGGAGGCGCTGTTCTCCGCGTCGGTCTCGGCGACCGGGTTCGTGCGCGGCAAGCGGGCGGTGCGCGCCGAGCCGCGGGCGAAGGCCTCGATCAAGGGTTCGGGTGATGGCGTGACGCCGGCGTCGTAACCGGCGAATCGGACCCGCGCCCCTTCGGCGGCGGTCTCGACCGGCACGGCCGGGACGCTTCCGGCGCAGCCACACGTGTGGAGTACAGAAAAACCCCGGCCGAGGCCGGGGCAATCTGTACCCGATGACGCGACTCAGGTGTCACCTATGACGCGACTCATCAACAGTGTGGGCGAAGGGGGACTTGAACCCCCACGTCCCGAAGGACACTGGCACCTGAAGCCAGCGCGTCTGCCATTCCGCCACTCGCCCGAGCGACCGAGGGAGCCTATCACGGTTGCCGAAGGGCGCTTTCGACACGGTTCGGCGCCCGCAGACCACCGTAGCGCAGACCCTCGTGACCCCACCGTGACCTGCTCTTATCCGATTCTCCGCCGTACAAGGGTGCCGCGGTGACACTCCGGGTCGATACCATGTCCAGGCGGATGCAGCGCAGCGACACGCCGCGGCGACGCGTCCCCGGCTGAATAGGCGACGAATTGGCGGCGGCGGGTGAGGCGGGCAGCGGATGAACAGCCAGCGCGGGCTGGTTCAGCGCATCGAGCGCAAGCTCGAATCCGCCGTGGAGGATGCGATGGCCAGGGTCTTCGGCGGGGAGGTCGTCCCCGAGGAGGTCGAGGCGGCGTTGCGCCGCGAGGCCGCCGCGGGGGTGCGGGCATTGGCCGGAAACCAGCTTTTGGCACCCAACGAATACGTCATTACCCTCGGTGTGGACGACTACGAGAATGTGGGCGCCGACCAGGATTGGACGTCGAAGGCCTTCGCCCGGCATTTAGCGGGATACATCGGCGAACAGGGGTGGCAAACGTATGGTGATGTGGTTGTCCGGTTCGAGCAGTCGCCGAGTCTGCGTACCGGCCAGGTCCGCACGCGGGGCGCTGTCAATCCGGATGCCCGCCCCAGCCACACGGTCAATAAACCCCGCCCGCCACAATCAGATCATGCGTTTTTCGCAGAATCAGGAGTGCCACCGATGACCGATAACCCGAGCTACCGCGGCGCCCATGGGCAGCAGGACCGTCCCGGCGACGACTATTACGACCCGCGCTACAGTCGGCCCGCCGATGACCCCCGCGGCGGCCAAGAGCCCCGCGGCCAGCATGCCTCGGGACCCGAGCCGTACCAGCCGGACCAACGCGGTGGCGGCTACCCCGACCAGGGTCCGGGCGGCCAGGGCGGTCCGGGCGGCTATGCCCCGCCCCGCCGGCCCGAGCACAGCGGCTACCCCGAGCACGGTGGCTACCCCGAGCAGGGCGGCTACCCCGAGCAGGGCGGCTACCCGGAGCAGGGCGGCTACGCCGGCGGCCAGGCTGGCTACCCGCAGTCCTACGAGCCCCAGTCCTACGAGCAGCGGCCGCCGAGCGGCTACGGCGCCCCCGCCGGCTACGAGCCGGGCTACCCGCAGCACCAGCAGCCACCGGCGCCGGGCTACCCGGGCGGGGGAGGACAGCCCGGGTACGGCGACTACGAGCGCCCCCCGGCCCGCCACGACGACTACTCCCAGCTCGGCGGATACCCCGAGGCGCAGCCCGACCAACGGCCCGGCTACCCCGACCAGGGCGGCCCCGGCTACCCCGACCAGGGTTCGCCGTCCTACGGCCGCCAGGAATACGGCCAGCCCGACTACCGCTACGGCGAGTCCCAGGGCGCCCCGAGCGGCTATGACTACGGTCCCGACTACGGCCAGCAGGCTCCCGGCGGCTACGGCGACGCGCAGGGCGGCGGCTACGACTATGGCCAGGACTACGGCCAGCAGCCCGCGGGTGGCTACGACGCTCCGGGCAGCGGCTACGGCCAGCGCGCCTACTCGGCTCCGGCCACGGTCACGCTGCATCTCGACGACGGCAGCGGCCGGACCTACCAGCTGCACGAGGGCACCAACGTGGTCGGCCGCGGCCAAGACGCCCAGTTCCGGCTCCCGGACACCGGGGTGTCGCGGCGTCACCTGGAGATTCGCTGGGATGGCCGGGTGGCGCTGCTGTCTGACCTGAACTCCACCAACGGCACCACAGTGAACAACGCTCCGGTCCAGGAGTGGCAGCTGGCCGACGGCGACGTGATCAGGCTGGGTCACTCCGAAATCATCGTTCGGGTCCACTAGCGGCGACCGAGGGCCACGCCGAACCGGCCCGGAACGGGCAAAGCCCTGCCGCTTTGCCCTACGGTCACTGACGTCCAAGTATCGTGACTTTGCCGAAGTGCTCCGCCATGGGAGCACGACATGGACGGCGCAAGGACGGAGAGGACGCCGGATGCAGGGACTGGTGCTGCAGCTGACGCGAGCCGGTTTTTTGACGTTGCTGTGGCTGTTCATCTGGTCGGTGCTGCGCATATTGCGGACCGACATCTACGCGCCGACCGGTGCGGTGATGGTTCGCCGCGGCCTGTCGATCCGGGGCGTGCTGCTGCCCTCGCGGCAGCATCGCGCCGGCGCACGCCACCTGGTGGTGACGGAGGGGCCCCTCACCGGGGCCCGGATCGCGCTGAGCGACCAGCCGGTTCTGGTCGGCCGCGCCGACGACTCCACCCTGGTGATCAACGACGACTACGCCTCCGCGCGGCACGCCCGCCTGTCTCAACGAGGATCGGAATGGTATGTCGAAGACCTCGGCTCGACCAACGGCACCTACCTTGACAGGGTGAAGGTCACCACAGCGGTACGGGTTCCCGTCGGGACGCCGATACGAATCGGCAAGACCGCGATCGAGCTCCGCCGGTGAGCCTGGTGCTGCGCTACGCCGCCCGCAGTGACCGCGGCCTGGTGCGCTCCAACAACGAGGATTCGGTGTACGCCGGTGCCCGGCTGCTGGCGCTGGCCGACGGCATGGGCGGGCACGCGGCCGGTGAGGTCGCTTCCCAGCTCGTTATCGCCGCGCTGGCCCACCTCGACGACGACGAGCCGGGTGGCGACCTGCTGGCGAAACTGGAAGCTGCGGTGCAGGAGGGGAACTCGGCGATCGCGGCATACGTCGAGGAACATCCCGAGCTCGAGGGCATGGGCACCACCTTGACCGCGATCCTGTTCGCGGCCCCCCGGCTGGGGCTGGCCCATATCGGCGACTCGCGCGGGTATCTGCTGCGCGACGGCGAACTCACCCAGATCACCAAGGACGACACCTTCGTTCAGACCCTGGTCGACGAGGGCCGCATCACCGCAGAAGAAGCCCACAGCCATCCGCAGCGTTCCCTGATCATGCGGGCGTTGACCGGCCACGAGGTGGAGCCGACGCTGACCATGCGCGAGGCCAAGGCCGGCGACCGCTACCTGCTGTGCTCGGACGGATTGAGCGATCCGGTGAGCACCGAGACCATCCACGAGGCGCTGGAGATCCCCGACGTCAATGAGAGCGCGCTGCGGCTGATCGAGCTGGCGCTGCGCGGCGGTGGGCCCGACAACGTGACCGTGGTGGTGGCCGACGTCGTCGACGTCGACTACGGCCAGACCCAGCCGATCTTGGCCGGGGCGGTCTCCGACAGCGACGATGATCACCTGACCGCCCTCAACACCGCCGCCGGCCGGGCATCGGCGATCTCCCCGCGCAAGACCGTCGCCAAACGGGTGCTGCCGCGGATCGAAACCCTGTCGCGGCCGCCACGCTCCCGGCGCCGCAAATTCGTCATCGCGATGCTGCTGCTGATCCTGCTGGCCGCTGCCCTGATGATCGGGCGGGCGATCGTCCGCACCAACTATTACGTCACCGCCTACGGCAACACCGTGGCGATCATGCGCGGTGTGCAGGGTTCGATTCTCGGTCTGCCGTTGCAGGAGCCCTACCTGCTGGGTTGCCTCGATAGCCGCGGGGACCTGGTGCAGATCAGCTTCAGCCAATCCGGTGACAAGCTGTCCTGCCGGCTGATGACGTTGCAGGATCTGCGTCCGCCGGCGCGCCAGCAGGTCAGCAACGGCCTGCCGGCCGGCACGCTCGACGACGCGATCACCCAGCTGCGCAACCTGGCCCGGGACTCGCTGTTGCCGCCGTGTCCGTCGCGGAGCGCCACCGGGAAGACCGGCGACGGTGGTTCGGCGCCCTCGCGCGCACCGGATCCCGGCCCGGCGCCGACCGGTCCGCGGCCCGGCCCCGCGCAACGCACGCCGACCTCGGGGGTGCCGCACCTGCCGACGCTGACCAACCTGCCGCCGGCCCCGCCAGAACCGGGGACCGACTGCCGGGCGGCCTCATGAGCCGCGCCGGCGACGATCCCGTGGGGGCACCCCCCGGCGCGCAGCGGCAAGGGGCACCCAGCGATGAGAAGGGGGGGCGCGCATCAAGCACAGAGCCGCAGCCCGCGGTGACGCTGATCCCGGCGCTGCCGGATCGACGCAACGCCGAATTCCTGCTGCTGTGCTTCGCGACCGTGATCATCGCGGTGGCGATGCTGATCGTCGAGGCCGGCCACGAACAGGGGCTGCGCTGGGATCTGGTCGGCTACGGGACGGCGTTTCTGGTGCTGTTCAGCTTCGCGCACCTGGTCATTCGGCGCTCGGCACGTTACGCCGATCCGCTGCTGCTGCCGGTGGTGGCCCTGCTCAACGGGCTCGGACTGGTGATGATCCACCGCATCGATCTCGGCGTCGGGGCCGACGCCGCTGACGGCCGCCCGGGCGCCGGCGCCCAGATGCTGTGGACGCTGGTCGCCGTCATCGTCTTCGCCCTGGTGCTCGAGCTGCTCAAAGACCACCGCCTGCTCGCCGGCAACGGCTACATCTGCGGCGTGGTCGGCCTGGTGCTGCTGGTGATCCCCGCCCTGTTGCCGGCCTCGCTGTCGGAGCGACAAGGCGCCAAGATCTGGATCCGCTTGCCCGGCTTCTCTATTCAGCCCGCCGAGTTCTCCAAGATCTTGCTGCTGATCTTCTTCGCCGCGGTGCTGGTCTCCAAGCGCCGGCTGTTCACCAGCGCCGGCAAACACGTCCTGGGCATGAACCTGCCGCGGCCGCGCGACCTGGCGCCGCTGCTGGCCGCCTGGGTGATCTCCGTGGCCGTGATGGCTTTCGAAAAGGACCTCGGCACCTCGCTGCTGTTGTACGCGTCGTTTCTGGTGGTGGTGTACCTGGCCACCCGACGGTTCAGCTGGATGGTGATCGGGCTGCTGTTGTTCGCTGCCGGCAGCGTCGCGGCGTACTTCCTGTTCAGCCATGTCCGGGTGCGGGTACAGACCTGGATGGACCCCTTTGCCGACCCCGAGGGCGCCGGCTATCAGATGGTGCAGTCGTTGTTCAGCTTCGCCACCGGCGGCATCTTCGGCACCGGACTGGGCAACGGTCAGCCCGGATACGTGCCCGCGGCGTCGACGGACTTCATCATCGCCGCGTTCGGTGAGGAACTGGGTCTGGTCGGGCTCGCCGGTGTGCTGATCCTGTACACGATCGTGATCGTGCGCGGCATGCGGACCGCAATCGCCGTCCGAGACAGCTTCGGCAAGCTGCTGGCCGCCGGCCTGGCCGCCACCTTGGGCATCCAGCTGTTCATCGTGGTCGGGGGAGTGACCAAACTGATTCCGCTGACCGGGCTGACCACGCCGTGGCTGTCCTACGGCGGGTCGTCGTTGCTGGCCAACTACGTGCTACTGGCGATCCTGCTGCGCGTCTCGCACGCCGCGCGTCGCCCGCTGAGCACCCAGCCGCAGCGCACCACCCCGATCGGCGATACCGGCACGGCGGTGATCGAGCGCGTATGAACACCTCGCTGCGCCGCGTCACGATGACCCTGATGGCGCTGATAGTGCTGCTGTTGGGCAACGCCACCCTGACCCAGGTCTTCGCCGCCGACGGGTTGCGCACCGACCCGCGAAATCAGCGGGTGCTGCTCGACGAATACTCCCGCCAGCGGGGCCAGATCACCGCCTCCGGGCAACTGCTGGCCTACTCGATCGCCACCGGCGGCCGGATCAAATACCAGCGCGTCTACCCCGACCCGGAGGTGTACGCGCCGATCACCGGGTTCTATTCGCTGCGCTACTCCAGCAGCGGGCTCGAACGCGCCGAGGACACCGTGCTCAACGGATCAGACCCGCGGCTGTTCGGGCTGCGGTTGGCGGACTTCTTCACCGGCCGCAGCCCCCGCGGCGGCACCGTCGAGACCACCATCCGCCCGCGGGTGCAGCAGGCGGGCTGGGAAGCGATGCGCAGCGGCTGCGACGGCGGCTGCCGAGGAGCCGTGGTGGCGCTGGAGCCGTCCACCGGCAAGATCCTGGCGCTGGTGTCCACACCGTCCTACGACCCCAACCTGTTGTCCTCGCATGACTCGGTTCAGCAGGGCCAGGCCTGGCAGCGGCTGCGCGACAACCCCGACTCGCCGCTGACCAACCGCGCCATCAGCGAGACCTACCCACCCGGGTCGACGTTCAAGGTGATCACCACCGCGGCCGCGCTGCAGGCCGGCATCAGCGAGAACGAGCAGCTGACCAACGCCGCGCGCATCGCCCTGCCCGACAGCACCGTCAAGCTGGAGAACTTCGGCGGCAACACCTGCGAGGGCAATGAACAGACCGTGCCGCTGCGGGTGGCGTTCGCCCGATCCTGCAACACCGCCTTCGTCCAGTTGGGTATCCGCACCGGCTCCGACGCCCTGCGGAACACCGCCCAGGGGTTCGGGTTCGACATCACGCCCGAACCCATCCCGCTGCAGGTGGCCGAGTCCACTATCGGGCCGATCCGCGACGCCGCCGCGCTGGGGATGACCAGCATCGGCCAGAAGGATGTCGCGGTGACGCCGCTGAAGAACGCGGTGATCGCCGCGACCATCGCCAACGGCGGGTTGACGATGCAGCCCTACCTGGTCGCGGGGTTGGAAGGGCCGGATCTGGCCGGCATCGCGACGACGCAACCGCGCGAACAACGCCGTGCGGTGTCTTCGCAGGTCGCGGCTAAGCTAACTGAACTGATGATCGACGCCGAGAAAGTGACCCAGCAGGAGGGGGCCATCCCGGGCGTACAGATCGCGTCGAAGACCGGAACAGCCGAGCACGGCACCGATCCGCGGAACACTCCGCCGCACGCGTGGTACATCGCTTTCGCCCCGGCCAGCGCCCCCAAGGTGGCCGTCGCCGTTGTCGTGGAGGACGGCGGCGACCGCTTGGCCGCCACCGGCGGGGCGGTGGCCGCGCCGATCGGGCGCGCCGTCATCGAAGCCGCACTACAGGGGCGATCATGAGTCCGGCGGTCGGGGCGGCGCTGGCCGGGCGCTACCGGTTGCAGCGGCTCATCGCCACCGGCGGCATGGGCCAGGTGTGGGAAGCCGTGGACAACCGACTGGGCCGACGCGTCGCGGTCAAGGTCCTCAAACCCGAGTTCTCCTCCGACCCGGAGTTCATCGAGCGGTTCCGCGCCGAGGCGCGCAACACCGCCATGCTCAACCATCCCGGCATCGCCAGCGTGCACGACTACGGCGAGACCGACCTGGACGGCGAAGGCCGCACCGCGTTTTTGGTGATGGAGCTGGTCAACGGCGAGCCGCTTAATTCGGTGCTCAAGCGCACCGGGCGGCTGTCGCTGCGGCACGCGCTGGACATGCTCGAGCAGACCGGTCGGGCACTACAGGTCGCGCACAGCTCCGGGCTGGTGCACCGCGACGTCAAGCCCGGCAACATCATGATCACGCCCACCGGCCAGGTGAAGATCACCGACTTCGGTATCGCCAAGGCCGTCGACGCCGCCCCGGTCACCCAGACCGGCATGGTGATGGGCACCGCCCAATACATCGCGCCGGAACAGGCGCTCGGGCAGGACGCCACCGCGGCCAGCGACGTGTACTCCCTCGGTGTCGTCGGCTACGAAGTGCTGTGCGGGCGCCGCCCCTTCACCGGCGACGGCGCGCTGACCGTGGCCATGAAACACATCAAGGAGCCGCCCCCGCCGCTGCCGGCCGAACTGCCACCCAACGTGCGGGAGCTCATCGAGATCACGCTGGCCAAGAACCCCGCCATGCGCTACCGCAGCGGCGGCCCGTTCGCCGATGCGGTCGCCGCGGTGCGGTCCGGCCGGCGGCCGCCGCGGCCGAGCCAATCCCTGCCCGCCGGACGTGCCGCGCCCTCGGCGATCCCGTCGACGGCGGCAACCCGGGTCGCCCCACCGGTGTCGGCGCGCGCCACCGCGGCGCGGCGGGCCCGCACCGGTACCGGTAACCACCGTCCGCCGGCGCCCCGGCGCACCTTCACCGCCGGGCAGCGCGCCCTGCTGTGGGCGGCCGGAGTGCTGGGCACGCTGGCGATCATCATCGCGGTGCTGATCGTGGTCAACGCCAAGAGTCCGGGCGGCTCGCTGGCCCCGGCGACCGTCACCGACACCGGCGGTCCGCCGGTCGAGTCGTCCAACGTCGAGTCGCAACCGGCGGCTCCGCCCGCGCATTCCTCGGGCTGGACCTGGTCGAAGGTTGCACGATGACCACCCCGCAGCGGCTCTCCGACCGCTATGAACTCGGTGAGATCCTCGGCTTCGGCGGCATGTCGGAGGTGCACCGCGCGGTCGACACCCGGCTGCACCGCGATGTGGCGGTCAAAGTATTGCGTGCCGACCTGGCCCGCGACCCGAGCTTTTATCTGCGGTTCCGCCGCGAGGCGCAGAATGCCGCCGCGCTGAACCACCCGGCGATCGTCGCCGTCTACGACACCGGGGAAGCCGACACCCCGGCCGGTCCGCTGCCCTACATCGTGATGGAACTCGTCGAAGGTGTGACGCTGCGCGACATCGTGCAGAACGACGGCCCGATGCCGCCCATCCGCGCCATCGAGGTGATCGCCGACGCCTGCCAGGCGCTGAACTTCAGCCACCAGCACGGCATCATCCACCGCGACGTCAAGCCGGCCAACATCATGATCGACAAGCACAACGCGGTGAAGGTGATGGACTTCGGCATCGCCCGCGCGATCGCCGACGCCGGCAACAGCGTCACCCAGACGGCGGCGGTGATCGGCACCGCCCAGTACCTGTCGCCCGAGCAGGCCCGCGGTGAACCCGTCGACGCTCGCTCGGACGTGTACTCGCTGGGCTGCGTGCTGTACGAAATCCTCACCGGCGACGCACCTTTCATCGGTGATTCACCGGTGGCGGTCGCCTATCAGCACGTCCGCGAAGATCCGGTGCCGCCGTCGCAGCGGCAGCCAGGGTTATCGGCCGACCTGGATGCGGTGGTGCTCAAGGCGCTGGCGAAGAATCCCGACAACCGCTACCAGACGGCCGCCGAGATGCGCGCCGACCTGGTGCGGGTGCACAACGGGGAGAAGCCGGAAGCTCCGCGGGTGCTCACCGAGGCCGATCGCGCCTCCATGCTGGCCTCCCGGGCGGGGGCCGGCTCCGGGGCTCACACCGATCCGCTGCCGCGCCAGGAACTCGACTTCGGCCAGGAGCGGCCGGGTTCGGTGGG
Organism: Mycobacterium sp. pW045; assembly: GCF_041287085.1. Taxonomy (NCBI): domain Bacteria; kingdom Bacillati; phylum Actinomycetota; class Actinomycetes; order Mycobacteriales; family Mycobacteriaceae; genus Mycobacterium; species Mycobacterium sp. pW045. The sequence goes on from NZ_JBGGKU010000004.1 coordinate 314,143, forward strand.
CCGGTGGCTGATAGCGGCGATCGTGCTGGCGGTGCTGACGGTCATCGTCACGGTGTCGATCAACAGTTTCGGCGGCCGCACCCACCAGATTCAGGTGCCCGACGTCAGCGGCCGGGCGTCGGTCGACGCGATCGCCGAACTACAGAACAAGGGCTTCAAGACCCGCACCGAGCAGCGCGCCGACTCCGACGTGCCGCCCGATCACGTGATCAGCACCGAGCCGCCCGCCGGCGCCCCGGCGAACAAGGGCGACAAGATCACCGTCAACGTGTCCTACGGCCCCGAGCAGCGGCAGGTGCCCGACGTGGCCTCGCTGAGCTACGCCGACGCGGTCAAGAAGCTCACCGCCGCCGGCTTCGGCAAGTTCAAGCAGGTCGACTCGCCTTCCACACCCGAACTCAAGGACAAGGTCGTCGGCACCAACCCGCCGGCCAACCAGACGACCGCGATCACCAATGAGATCGTGATCGTGATGGGCTCCGGCCCGGCCACCAAACCCGTCCCGGACGTCACCGGCCAGACGGTGGAGCTCGCGCAGAAGAACCTGACCGTCTATGGCTTCACCAAGATCACCGAGGTGGCGGTGGACAGTCCGCGCCCGGCCGGTGTGGTGATCGGCACCAGCCCGCCGAGCGGTGAGACCGCACCCGTCGACGGCGTGATCGAGCTGCAGGTGTCGCGCGGCAACCAGTTCGTCATGCCGGATCTGGCCGGGATGTTCTGGACCGATGCCGAACCGCAGCTACGGGCGCTGGGCTGGACCGGGATGTTGATCAAGGGCGCCGACGTCGACGCCGGCGGCTCCGGCCACAACCGGGTGGTCTACCAGAGTCCCGCGGCCGGCCAGGGCGTCAACACCGACGGCAACATCACGCTGCGCTTCGGCCAATAGCCGACCCGCTGCGCCCGACTACGTCGCGCTTGCGATCGGCTGCGCCCCACCGGCGGGGCTGCGGGCGCTCTGCACGGTGGCGGCGACCTCGTCCTCCAGCCGCTGCACCAACGCCTCGTCGCACGGATAGCCGCAGGCCTCCAGCCAGTTGGCCAGCATCCGGTGACCGCCCTCGGTGAGGATGGACTCCGGGTGGAACTGCACGCCGTGGATGGGCAGCCCGGTGTGCCGCACCCCCATGATCACCCCGCCGCGGGTGCGGGCGGTGACCTCCAGCGCGGCGGGCAACGTCTCGGGGAGGATCGTCAATGAGTGGTAACGGGTGGCGGTGAACGGGTCCGGCAGACCCTTGAGCACCCCGGTGTCGGAGTGGAAGACGGTACTGGTCTTGCCGTGCAACAATTCCGGCGCACGCCCCACCGTGGCGCCGAACGCGACACCGATCGCCTGATGGCCCAGACAGACCCCCAGCACCGGGATCCGGGCCGCGGCGCACGCCTCGACCACCGGGATCGACGCCCCGGCGCGCTCCGGGGTGCCCGGTCCGGGGCTCAGCAATACGCCGTCGAAGTCGGCCACCACCTGGTCCCGCGCGGCCGGGCCGGCCAGCCGGGCGTCGTCGTTGCGCCAGACGGCAGCCTGCACACCCAACTGGCCCAGGTACTGCACCAGGTTGAACACAAAGCTGTCGTAGTTGTCGACGACCAGGATCCGCACGCTGACAGGCTACCGTCGCGTTGCCGGCCCGCAGGGCTCAGTAGTCGATCGGGCCGGCCGGGACGGCGTAGCGCATCCGGGCGGGTCTCGGCGTCTCGACCACCTGCAGATCCGTGCTGACCTGCTCGCTGTAGCCCAGGCCGAACCGGATCACGTACTGCTTGTAGAGCGTGACCAGGGGAGCGGCGGCCAACGCGGCCTGCATCGCGTCGGGGTCGCCGATCGCCGTCATCACATAGGGCGGGCTGTAGGTCCGGCCGCCCAGCAGCAGGGTGTTGCCGACGCACCGCGGCGCCGACTCCGCGGTGATCCGCTGATCCTGCATCTGGATGGCTTCCGCGCCGGCGCTCCACATCGCGTTGAGCACGGCCGAGATGTCCTGTTGGTGGACCACGAGGTCGTCGGGGGAGGCGTCTCGGGGGAAGCGACCGTTGGCGTCGCGCTGGGCATCGGTGAGTGTCACCACCAGGCCGGGCCCGTAGACGGCCCCCAACCCGGCGGCCTCGGCCAGTTGATCGGTCCGGTTGCGCATCGCTGACAGCGCCGCACCGGCGCCCCGGCCGTGCACCGAGCCCACGGCCTCGGCCAGCGTGTCCCGGTTGTCGGTGAGCTCTTCGACCGTGGACTGGGTGGCACGGACCAAATCGACCAGGCGGGGCGCGTCACCGCGGCGGATCTCCTTGCCCCCCGAGACCCCGTGGGTGGCGGCCAACAGCAGTCCGGCCGACAGACACACCAGCGGGACGCCGATCCGCCATGCGGAACTGCGGCCCGGGGACGCGCCGTTCATCGGCTCTCCAATTCTCGGGTGGGTGCCCGGCTGGGTTAATCTCGTACGCGACCCATACTCGCAGCTTCACCGCCGCACTGTCCCGAGGTACCGATGCCCAAGTCGAAGGTTCGCAAGAAGACCAGCTTCACCCCCTCGTCGGTGAGCCGCACCCCGGTCAAGGTCAAGGGCGGGCCGTCGAGCGTCTGGTTCGTCGCGCTGTTTCTAGGGCTGATGCTCTTCGGGCTGGTGTGGCTGATGGTGTATCAGTTGGCCGCCACCGGGTTGGACACCCCGGCGGCGCTGAACTGGATGGCCGAGCTGGGCCCGTGGAATTACGCGATCGCGTTTGCTTTCATGATCACCGGGCTGTTGCTCACCATGCGGTGGCGTTGAGCCGATCCGGCCTGGGATTTCGGTTATGTCATGTCGTCGGCGATGCCAGCTGGGTAACCAAGCGGTTGCCCAATCACAACGATGTGATTCATCCCCATTGTGGACAACCCCTGTAGATAACCTCAAAACCGCAGGTCGCATTGACTGACGAACGCCGCCAGCAAACCCAGTGGGCGCCGCCCGCCCGCGGAATCGCTGGTTGCGCGCTTGCCGGCGCGGTGTTAGCTATCAGTGCTGTGACGCTCGCCACAGACTTGCCGGGGCGGCTGCTGGCCGGCCTCGCCGGAATCGGAATGCTGGTGTTTGCCGGTTTCTCCTGGCGGTCGCGGCCACGGCTGGCGCTAACCGGTCAGGGATTGGCCCTGCGCGGCTGGTGGCGCACCCGGCTGCTGACCCCCGGCGACCTCACCCGGGTCCGCGTCACCGACTTCCAGCGGATCGGGCGGACGCAACACCTGCTGGAGATCGAGACGGCTGACGACGATCTGCTCATCCTGTCCCGCTGGGATCTGGGCACCGATCCCCGCGACGTGTTCGCTGTCCTGTCGGCGGCCGGCTACACCGGCCCCTGACAGCGTCCGAACAACCGCGCTAGGAGACCGTGACCGACTCGATCACCACCGGCTCGGTGGGCCGGTCGCCCCGGTCGGTCGCCGTGTTGGCGATGGCGTCGACGACGCCGCGCGAGTCCGGATCGACGACCTCGCCGAAGATGGTGTGCTTGCGGTTCAGGTGCGGGGTCTGGCCCACGGTGATGAAGAACTGCGAGCCGTTGGTGCCGGGACCGGCGTTGGCCATCGCCAGCAGATAAGGCCTGTCGAACACCAGCTCGGGGTGGAACTCGTCCTCGAACTTGTACCCGGGTCCGCCGCGGCCGGTGCCGGTCGGGTCTCCGCCCTGGATCATGAAGCCGCCGATCACCCGGTGGAACACCGCGCCGTCGTAGAACGGGCCCGACGAGCCGCCGGAGGCGTTGGTGGTGGAGTACTCCTTGGTCCCCTGCGCCAGGCCGACGAAGTTGGCGACGGTCTTGGGGGCGTGGTTGCCGAACAGCGCGATCTTGATGTCGCCGCGGTTGGTGTGCATCGTGGCGGTTGCGGTGGCGATAGGGCTGGTGGTCATGGCATCACAGTGTGCCATTCCCGGCGGCGTGGGCTGCGTCACGGGTAGCGTTGGATCATGCGTCTGTCCAAGGAGACCCAGCTGACCCACCGAGAGCGCCTGACCCGGGGCCTGGCGCACACTGCGGGCGGGCCCGTCGACGTGGCACGCGGCGCTGTCGGCCTCGGCGGGGCCGCCGTTCACCGTGGCGCGGTGCAACTGCGCCAGCGCTACCGGGACAGCCGGTTGGCCGACCACGTGGCCGACGCCGCCGATGCCGCCGCGCGGGAGTTGGCGGCCGCCCAGGAGGTGGTCTCCGGGCTGCCCGACGTGCTCGAGGGCCGGTCGCCCCGACGCCGGCTCCGCCGGTCCTGGGTGATCACCGGGGCGGTCGGCGCAGCGCTACTGGTGGGCGGTGCTGTGGCGGTTGCGATCAGCCGTTCGAGCCGGCCAGAGGAACCCTCGCCGCGCCCACCGAGCGTGGACGCGCACCCCAAGGTGTAGGTGTTCGGCGGGCACAGCCCGGCCACCGCCGTCTGCCGGGTGACTGGATGCCGTTGAAAGCGGCGCTGTGGAGCCTAGGAGATTCGAACTCCTGACATCTGCCTTGCAAAGGCAGCGCTCTACCAACTGAGCTAAGGCCCCGGATGGGACTCGTGGGCCTAGGAGGACTCGAACCTCCGACCTCTTCGTTATCAGCGAAGCGCTCTAACCGCCTGAGCTATAGGCCCGTAGTCGACTACGACCGAGCGCCGAGATTACCGCACCCGACGCCCCCCGGCCAAAATGCCGGTCAGTCCCGATCGGCCAGCGTCACCTCGACGCCGCCGACGACGTCGGTGCTCAAGTTGTAGATCACCACACCCAGGGTGGCCATCGCGGTCAGCACGACCACGTTGACCAGTCCGATCAAGGCGGCACCGCCGAAGATCGAACTACCCGAAACCAGTTCTGCGGCACTGTTGTTCGTCAACAGATCGCCTACGTTGCTGTTCAGCTTGCTCCAGACGCCCATCGCTCCCAGCATGACGTAGAGCACCGCGACGGCGATCATCCAGACGAAGAACAGCGCCGTGGACAACAGCAGCGACACCTTGAGCGCGCTCCACGGGTCGATCCGCCGGATCTGCATGCTGGCCCGAACCGGACCGCGCGGCCCGGCCGACACCTGCGTGCGCCGGGCGGGGGGTCGACGCTGAGCCGGTTCGGACAGATCCGGCAGCTCGCTGCCGTAGGCGTCGTCGGTAGCGGCGTGCGCGGCCGGCGCCGCCGGCGGCTGGATCGGCTTGGCGGTCTGCTTGGCGGGCTTGGCCGGTTTGGCCGGTTTGGCCGGCTGCGGCGCACCCGGGGCTGCGGTGCCGGAAACGAACCGGCGCAGCCGCTCGTCTACACCGGGGGAGTGGCCCGCCGCGTTCGGCTCGGCCGATCGGGCCGGCTCGGCCGGTCGGGCCGGATCAGCCGGTCTGACAGCCGCCGGCGGCCGGTTCTGCCCGCCGCGCTGCCACGGTGGCGGCTCGCCGGTATCGGCGATCCGGCCGGGCCGACTCACCGGCCGCTGACCCGCGGCGTCGGCCGGCCCGCTGCCGGCGGCTTCCGCTTGGCCCGGACCGCTGCCCGGGTGCCCCGGCTCATTCGGTGCGCTCACTGACGCTCCTTACCTCCCCGAGCCGCCCCGCGGTCCGGATTTTGTCGTTCAGCTATCCGAGTCCTCGTCGACCGCTTCTATGTCGGCGTTTCGTGCGATCGCTATCAGTGTGTCGCCCTCACCCAGGTTCATCAACCGAACGCCCTTGGTCTGGCGCCCGGCCTTGCGAACCTGCCGCGCCGCGGTCCGGATCACCCCGCCCCCGGAGGTGATTGCGTAAAGCTCACTGTCATCGTCGACAATCAACGCCCCGACCAGCCGGCCCCGCTTGGGATCGTACTGAATGGTCAGGATGCCCTTGCCGCCGCGACCCTGGGCGGTGTACTCCTCGATCGCGGTTCGCTTGGCGTAGCCGCCGGCGGTGGCCACCAGCAGGTAGGTGTCATCGCGGACCACATTGAGCGACAGCAGCCGGTCATCGGCGTTGAACCGCATGCCCTGCACGCCGGAGGTGGCTCGGCCCATCGGGCGCAGCGCCTCGTCGGTCGCCGAGAACCGGATGGACTGCCCATTGGCCGAGACCAGCAGCAGATCATCCTCGGCGGAGCACAACACCGCGCCGACCAGCTCGTCGCCCTCGCGCAGGTTGATCGCGACGATCCCGCCGGACCGGTTCGAATCGAAGTCGGTCAACTTGGACTTCTTGACCAGGCCGTTGCGGGTGGCCAGCACCAGGTACGGCGCGTCCTCGTAGCTCTTGATCTGGATGACCTGGGCGATGCGCTCCTCGGGCTGGAAGGCCAACAGGTTGGCGACGTGCTGGCCGCGAGCGGTGCGCAGCGCCTCCGGCAGGTCGTAGGCCTTGGCGCGGTACACCCGGCCCTGCGTGGTGAAGAACAGGATCCAGTCGTGGGTCGAGCAGACGAAGAAGTGCGCCACGATGTCGTCCTGCTTGAGCCCGGCGCCCTGCACGCCCTTGCCGCCGCGCTTCTGGCTGCGGTAAAGGTCGGTCTTGGTGCGCTTGGCGTAGCCGGTTTCGGTGATCGTGACGACGACGTCCTCGCGGGCGATCAGATCCTCGTCGGCGACATCGCCGTCGGCGGCGATGATCCGGGTACGACGGTCGTCACCGTACTTTTCGACGAGCTCGCCGAGTTCCTGCTGCACGATCGCGCGCTGCCGTTCGGGCTTGGCGAGGATGTCTTCCAGGTCGGCGATCTCGGCCTCGATCTTGGCCAGGTCGTCGATGATCTTCTGGCGCTCCAGCGCGGCCAGCCGCCGCAGCTGCATGTCCAGGATCGCTTGCGCCTGGATCTCATCGATGTCGAGGAGGCTGATCAGGCCCTGACGTGCCACGTCGACGGTCTCGGACGCCCGGATCAGTGCGATCACCTCGTCGAGGGCGTCGAGCGCCTTGACCAGGCCGCGCAGGATGTGCGCGCGTTCGTTGGCCTTGCGCAGCCGGTAGGTGGTGCGGCGCACGATCACGTCGAGTTGGTGGGCGACGTAGTGGCGGATCATCTGATCCAGTCGCAGCGTGCGCGGCACCCCGTCGACGATCGAGAGCATGTTGGCGCCGAAGCTCGTCTGCAGCTGGGTGTGCTTGTAGAGGTTGTTCAGCACCACCTTGGCCACGGCGTCGCGCTTGACCTCGACGACGATGCGCAGCCCCACCCGGTCGCTGCTCTGGTCCTCGATGTTGGCGATACCGACGAGTTTCCCGTCGCGCACCTGGTCGGCGATCGACGTGATGAAGTTGTCGTGGTTCACCTGGTAGGGCAGTTCGGTGATGACCAGCAGTGCCCGCCCGCGGGCATCCTCCTCGATCTCGACCACCCCGCGCATCCGGATGGATCCGCGCCCGGTCCGGTAGGCGTCGCCGATGCCTTGCGATCCGACGATCAGCCCCGAGGTGGGGAAGTCCGGGCCCTTGACCCGCTCCATCACCGCTTCCAGGGTGGTCTCTTCGTCGGCGTCGTGGTTGTCCAGGCACCAGAACACCGCTTCGGCCAGTTCACGCAGGTTGTGCGGCGGGATGTTGGTCGCCATGCCGACCGCGATGCCGCCGGACCCGTTGGCCAGCAGGTTCGGGAACCGGCTGGGCAGCACGGTCGGCTCTTGCACCCGACCGTCGTAGTTCGGGACGAAATTGACTGTCTCCTCGTCAATTTCGCGCAGCATCTCCATGGCCAGCGGGGTCAGGCGAGCCTCGGTGTTGTGGCTGACGAACCCGTTGGTGATGAAGGCGTGGTCCTCGGTGTCCACCCGCAGGCTGTAGACGGGCTGGACGCCGGCATCGGTGACCGAGGCGACCTCGGCGTAGTAGAACCGCCCGTCGGTGAGCTCGGAAGCGATCGCGCGGACGTCCGGGTCGGCGATACGCGAAAGGATCTCGGCGCTATCGCGCCGCCATCGAGCGAGCCGGTCGATGTTGTGGCGGTTCAGCCAGTCCTTGTCGACCCAGCGGCCACCGCCTTGCGTGCGGATGAATGCACCCAGGCCCGGAACGTGATCATCGTCCATACCGGCGCATGGCGGCAGCGACGACAGCATGCCGACCAGCTTCTGCTGTTTGGCGCCGCCGAAGCCGACCTGGCTCGCGAACAACTCAGCCTGCCCGCGGTTGGTAATGACAACCTTGTGTTCGCCGCTGGCGTGCCGGTACCGCTTGGAGATCACCCCCAACTCGAGCAGCATCTGCTGCACGTCCTTGGCAAGGGGTTGGCTGCGGGTGGAGTACGACACCTGGATCCCGTTACGCGGTAGGGACGAGCAGGAACCGTCTCCTTCGAATAGCGCCCGCAGGAACACCCGCTTGACAGCCGCCGGCGAACGCCAGATCCATTCCGGTATCGACTTCCCCGCCGACCGCTGCCCGACGAGTTCTGCCAGCCGTGACTCCTTCAAGTCGGAAAGATCGTGGACATCGAGTTCATGCAGCAGCGACCCCGACTTGATCGGGCGATGCGATACATACCGCGGGCCGCCCACGACCGCGTCGTAGGCCGTCACCACCATCTCGAAGTAATCAGCGTCGAGGTTGTTCAAGCCGGCACGGCCCTCGGAGACGACGCCCTCGCTGAGGAAGGCGCCGGCCAGCAGCGCTTCCATAGTCGGCTGCCAGTCGGCGGACCCGAACTCGGCCGGCGGGGTCCGTTGCAGCGCAACGCGATCACCCGGCCGTATTTCCTCGACCAACTTCCACAGCAGGGTCGGAACGCCCGCGACGTCCACCAGGCACAACAACGGGTGGTTCGCCGTACCGGTTACTTCGTAACCCTCGGCGGTCCGCACCGTGTAGGTCTGATGCTCACCGGAGTGAAACAGTCGGTCGGCGACCACCGGGTTGCCGTGCCGGTCCACGACCTTCAACTCAACGACGTTGTCGGAGTTGGGTCGGGCGTCACCGACGACATCACCGATCCGTACGGCCTGCCCAAAAGGCAACCGCACCACAGCATCCGCGGTGACGCAGTAACGCATCGCGGCCGGCGGGTCGTTGCCCGGCGAGCCGAAGTTGCCCTGGCCGTCGACCAGCGGGTAGCGCAGCGACCACGGCTGGGCCATCCGCACCAGGGTGTCGTAGATCGACGAGTCACCGTGCGGGTGGTAGTTACCCATCGTCTCGGCGACCGAGCGCGCCGACTTGGCGTGGCCGCGATCCGGCCGGAACCCGGAGTCGAACATCGCGTAGAGCACCCGCCGGTGCACCGGCTTGAGGCCATCGCGGACCTCGGGCAGCGCACGGCCCACGATCACGCTCATCGCGTAGTCGATGTAGCTGCGCTGCATCTCCTGCTGGATGTCGACCGGTTCGATCCGCTCCACCGAGTCGTCCCCGGGTGGCAGCGTGGTGTCTGTCATCTGTTCCTCGTTCAGTCAGCGGTCAGGCAGGTCGGATGGCGCCGGCATCGCGACACATCCCTAAACGTCCAGGAAGCGAACGTCTTTGGCGTTGCGTGTGATAAAGCTGCGCCGAGCCTCGACGTCCTCGCCCATCAGGATCGAGAAGAGTTCGTCGGCCGCGGCGGCGTCGTCGAGGGTGACCTGGCGCAGCACCCGCACCGTCGGATCCATCGTGGTCTCCCACAACTCCTTGGCGTCCATCTCACCCAGGCCCTTGTACCGCTGAATGCCGTCTTCGGTGTTGATCTTCTTGCCGGCGGCCTTGCCCGCCTCGAGCAGGCCGTCGCGTTCCCGGTCGGAGTAAGCGAATTCGGGCTCGGAGCCGCGCTGCCACTTGAGTTTGTACAGCGGCGGCTGTGCCAAGAAGACGTGGCCGTTCTCGATGAGCGGCCGCATGAACCGGAACAGCAGCGTCAACAGCAGGGTCGCGATGTGCTGGCCGTCGACGTCGGCGTCGGCCATCAGCACGATCTTGTGGTAGCGCAGTTTGGAGATGTCGAACTCGTCGTGGATACCGGTGCCCAGCGCGGTGATGATCGCCTGGACTTCGTTGTTCTTGAGCACCCGGTCGATTCGGGCCTTCTCGACGTTGATGATCTTGCCGCGCAACGGCAGAATCGCCTGGAACATCGAGTCGCGGCCGCTCTTGGCCGAGCCGCCCGCCGAATCCCCTTCCACCACATACAGTTCGCACTTGGTGGGGTCGTTCGATCGGCAGTCGGCCAGCTTGCCGGGCAACCCGCCCAGATCCGTGGCGCTCTTGCGGCGCACCAACGCCCGGGCTTTGCGCGCGGCCTCGCGCGCCTGAGCCGAGGACACCGCTTTGTTGATGACCACCTTGGCTTCGGCCGGGTTGGCCTCGAACCAGTGGCTGAGCTCCTCATTGCAGACCTTCTGGACGAACGACTTCACCTCGGTGTTGCCCAGTTTCGTCTTGGTCTGGCCCTCGAACTGCGGCTGGGACACCTTGACCGAGATGACCGCTGCCAGGCCTTCGCGGATGTCCTCCCCGGTGAGGTTGGGATCCTTGTCCTTGAGCAGCTTCTTGTCTTTGGCGTATTTGTTGACCACGCTGGTCAGTGCCGAGCGGAACCCCTCTTCGTGGGTGCCACCCTCGGCGGTGTTGATGGTGTTGGCGAAGGTATGCACCGATTCGGAGTAGCCGCCGTTCCACTGCATGGCAATCTCGACTTCGTGTCCGGTTCCCTTGCCGTCGAAGTCGATGATGGTCGGGTGGATGGCGGTCTTGGTGCGGTTGATGTGCGCGACGAAGTCACGCAGGCCACCGGGATAGTGGAAGACGCGGTGCTTGACCTTGTGCGGCGCCTCGGCTTCGGCGGCCTTGTCCTCGGCGGACTTCGGCGCTTCGGCGGTGTCGCTGACGACCTCGTCGACGACTTCTTCGGTCCGCACCCGCTCATCGGTGAGCTCGATGGTCAGGCCCTTGTTGAGGAACGCCATCTCCTGCAACCGCCGCGCTACGGTCTCGAAGTCGTAGTTTGTGGTCTCGAAGACGTCCGGGTCCGCCCAGAACCGGATGGTGGTGCCGGACTTCGTGGTCTTGTCGCCCTTCTTCAGCGTTCCGGGGAGCGACTTGTCATAGGTCTGGAACCACTCGTGACCGTCGACGCAGATATCGGCTTCCAGCCGGGTCGACAGCGCGTTGACCACCGAGACGCCGACGCCGTGCAGCCCACCGGAGACGCTGTAGGCGCCCTCTTCGAACTTCCCGCCGGCGTGCAGGACGGTCATCACGACGTCGACGGTCGGAATTCCGGTCGCGTGCATGGCCACCGGGATGCCGCGGCCGTCATCGGTGACCTCGACGCCACCGTCTTCGAGGATGCGCACCGCGACCTTGCTGGCGTAGCCGGCCATCGCCTCATCGACGGCGTTGTCGACGACCTCCCAGATCAGGTGATGCAGGCCGCGTTCACCCGTGGAGCCGATGTACATACCGGGTCGTTTGCGGACGGCTTCGAGGCCTTCGAGAACCTTGATCGAATCGGCACCATATTTGTTTTGGGCAGCCACGGTCGGGGAGCTCTCCTCAAGGTCTAGAGCAAGCATTCGGCGCACCACATCACCGGATGCGCGGGGGGATACCCGGACAGTCTACCGTGAAGCGGCCGCGGCGGGTATTTTCTCAGGGCGTTTCCACCCATCTGGTTGCGCCGTGGCGCCGATATCGCGGTCGACCATGTGTCCGGCCGGTGGCCAGAGCGATTTTTGTGCTCGTAGGGCTTCTGAGACGCGGCCCGGGCGGGTATCGGCCGGCCCGGGTTATCCGTAGGTGTCGCGCGGCCCGCGGCCCGAAATGTGCAGCGGTCCCTTACGCCACGAGGGCGCGGTGGGGCCGGTGATCTTCAGCGTTGTCACCACCCCTTCACCGACGGCGGCGGCGATCTTGGCCAACAGCTGACGCTGTACCAGCCGCAGCTGCGTCGCCCAGGCAGTCGATTCGGCCGACACGCTCAGCACCCCCTGCGACAGCCTGGTCGGCGTCGCGTGTGAAGCGATGTCCTCGCCGACCACCGAGCGCCATCGACCCAGGACCGTACCCTCGGCGACCTGCGCCGACCAGCCGCGTGACTGCGCGAGATCGCGGGTGGCAGCGCCCAAGGTCTGCGGGTCGCGGGCATCCGGTCCCGGCCCCGACCACCGGCGGCGGCCACCGCCACCGCCCGGTGCACGCCGGCGTAACGGCGCCCGGCGCCCCTGTCCGACATCCTTGCCCTGGCTGCGCGCCGCTTCGCGCGCTTCGGCCAATGTCCGCCGGACCAGATCCATGCCGGTGAGCCCGGCCAGATGCGCCGGTGGTTGCAGCTCCGGCAACTCGGAATCATTCATGACTCAGCCCCGATCAGTTCCGACACCCTGCCGGTATCGTCCTCGGCCACCGCGATCCGGATCTGGCGGGCCTGCCAGCCCGCCGGCACGTCGTCGGCCACGGCGGCGGTGATCAGCACCTGTTCGGCGGCGGCGGCGACGTCGGCGAGTGCGCGGCGGCGAGCCGTGTCCAGCTCAGCGAACACGTCGTCGAGCAGCAACACCGGCTCGGCCCCTTCGCTGCGCAGCAGTTGATAAGCCGCCAACCGCAGCGACAGCGCCATCGACCACGATTCCCCGTGGCTGGCAAAGCCTTTCACGGGCCGGTCGCCCAGTCGCAGTTCCAGCTCGTCGCGGTGGGGACCGACCAGACACACACCGCGTTCCAATTCCGCACGGCGCCGCTGCGCCAGTTCCGCCAGCAGCAGCTCTTGTAGCTCGGCCGGGCCTGCACTCGCTGCCTCGGGGGGAACCTCCAATTTGGGGCGATAGGCAACCGCTGCGGTCCTGGTCCCCGGGGCAAGCAGTTGATAGGCCTTTTCGACTTCCGGAGCCAACTGGTCGACCAGCTCGATCCGGGCGGCCATCAGCTCTGCGCCGTGCGCTGCCAACTGAGCATCCCAGGCGTCGAGGGTGTCCAGCACCGACCGGTCACCGCGGTGCAGCGCACCCGAGGCGCTCTTGAGCAGCGCGGTGCGCTGACGCAGCGCCTTGTCATAGTCGGCACGCACCGCGGCGATCCGCGGCCGGCGCACACTGGCCAGTTCGTCGAGGTAGCGGCGTCGCTCACCGGGATCCCCTCGCACCAGCGCCAGGTCTTCCGGGGCGAACAACACCGCTCGCAGCACGCCGACGACCTCGCGGGGGTGGCGCACCGGGGCCCGGTTGAGCCGGACCTTGTTGGCACGCCCGGCGGCGATCTCCAGATCCACCGCCAGCTCGCGACCTTCGTTGACGACGATGGTCGACACCACTGCGCGCTCGGCGCCGGATCTGATCAGTGGGGCGTCGGTGGCCACCCGATGTGACCCGAGGGTCGCCGAATACCACAGCGCTTCAACAAGATTGGTTTTGCCATACCCGTTCGCGCCGACCAGTACCGTCGCGCCCGGCTCCAGTTCGAGGTCGACGTGCGCCCAGGACCGGAAATCTCGCAGGCCCAGGTGGCGGACATACACCGCGAAACCACCCCTCCAGTCGTGGCGGCCGCGCCGGTCAGCCCGGCAGGCGAACCGGCATCAACAGGTAGACGTAGTCCGACGGTACCGCCGGGAACGGACCCGCGCCGCTCAGCGCAGGTTCGTCGTCACCGGCCGGTCGCAGCACGGCCGGCTTCTTGGGATCGGTGAATCCCATCGAGACCTTCGCACTGTGCAGCGAGCCCAGCCCATCGGTCAGATAGGTCGGGTTGAAGGCGATGGTCAGCGGCTCGCCGGCGAAGTCGACCGGCAGGTCCTCCTCGGCGCGCCCGACATCGTCCGCGCCGGCGGACAACCGCAGCGTTCCCTCGGACAACTCCATGCGGACCTGCGCTCCGCGGTCGGCGACCAGGGCGACACGCTTGATCGCCTCGGTCAGCTCCGCCACCCCGATGGTGGCGACCGCAAGGTGTTCGCTGGGCAGCAGCTGGCGGAATTTCGGGAATTCGGCGTCCAGCAAGCGGGTGGTGCTGCGCTTGCCGGCACTGCTGATGCCCAGCAGACCCTCGCTGCCCACCGACGGGCCCGCACCCAGGGCCAGATGCACCTCGGTGCCGTCACCGCTGGCCTTGGCCGCTTCGGCGAGCGTCTTGGCCGGGACCAGCACCGCCGCTTCGGTACCGGGTGGCGCCGACCAGGTCAGTTCGCGGACCGCCAGACGGAACCGGTCCGTGGCGGCCAAAACCACTGTGTTTCCCGAAATCTCGACACGGATACCGGTCAACATCGGCAGCGTGTCATCCCGCCCGGCCGCCACCGCCACCTGGCCGATCGCCTCGGCGAACAGGTCCGCGGGCAACGTCCCGGTCTCCTCGGGCAACGTCGGCAGCGTGGGGTAATCCTCGACGGTCATGGTCGGCAGCGAGAACCGGGCGTTGCCGCACCTCAACGACACCCGGGTCGCTTCGACCTGCACCTCGACCGGCTTGGCCGGCAGCGCCCTGGTGATATCCGACAGCAGCCGTCCGGATACCAAAACGCTTCCCGGCGAAGCGATCTCGGCCGCAAGTTGGACCTCTGCGGAGACCTCGTAATCGAACCCGGAAACCGTCAAACCGTTGTCCGACCCGGTCAGCAGCACGCCGGCCAACAACGGCACGGTGGGCCGGGCCGGCAGGGATTTCGCCACCCACGCCACCGCATCCGCGAAGTCATCCCGGTCCAGGCGGAATCTCAAGTCGGTCAGACCCGCGTTTGTGGTCGCCGCGTCCATAGCGTCCTCTCGTCACCCCGTTATCGAGCTCTACCCCGCGGCGACCGGTGAACATCCCACCTGCGGCCGTGCAACGCCCTCGACAAAAGCGCAAGGGCGGTAGGTCACCAACCGTAGAGCCTAGAAGCCCTTCGTGAAAGTTAATCGAGGACACCCGTGGTTGCCCCGGCGTTCCGGTCGGGGTGGGTGGTGGCTGGTTGTGAACAGGCCGCCTGGGCGCGAATCCCCAACAGCTGTTTTTGAAAGGAAACCGATGAAGAGAACTGAGTATTAGTAGTAAGGCCTGTGCATGCTGGGTACAACCCGGCATCGTCGCTGCTGAACAGGGCGATCGGGCTGGGGACCAACGGTGAGTAACACGCCGAGCGGCAGCGGGCCGGCTGTGGATGGAACAGCGGCTGTGCATCCTCGGCCGGTTCGTCACCGGATGGTGGACAGGTTGTCCGCAGCGGTATCCACAGCCAGCGGCCGTAACGGGTGGTGCGAATGGGTCGGAAGTTTTTTGCAAGAAGTCCCGGGAAGTCGGGGGCCGGCCCGGGGATTTCAGCGCTTGGCGCGCTGCCGGATGCGGGTGGTCAGCTCCTTGACCTGATCGAAGACCTCGCGACGCTCGGCCATCTCGCCGCGGATCTTGCGTTCGGCGTACATCACGGTGGTGTGGTCGCGGCCGAAGGCCTGACCGATCTTGGGCAGCGACAGGTCGGTGAGCTCTCGGCACAGATACATGGCGATCTGCCGAGACTGGGCCAGCGGGCGGGTCTTGCCGGGGCCGCGCAGCTCCTCGATGCTGGTGTCGAAGTACTCGGCGATCACCGCCATGATGATCGCGGCACTGATCTGCATGGTGCTGGCATCGGCGATCAGGTCACGCAGCACGATCTCGGCCAGCGCCCGGTCGATCGGCGTCTTGTTCAGTGAGGCGAATGCGGTGACGCGGATCAGCGCCCCCTCAAGTTCGCGGATGTTGCGTTCGATGCTGGTGGCGATCAGCTCCAGCACGTCTCCGGGAACGTCCAGCCGCTCCATCTGCGCCTTCTTGCGCAGAATCGCGATCCGGGTCTCCAGGTCGGGTGGCTGGACATCGGTGATCAGCCCCCACTCGAACCGGGTGCGCAGCCGATCTTCCAGGGTGGCAAGCTGTTTGGGCGCGCGGTCGGAGGTGATCACGATCTGCTTGTTGGCGTTGTGCAGCGTGTTGAAGGTATGGAAGAACTCCTCCTGGATACCTTCTTTGCCCTCGATGAATTGGATGTCGTCCACGAGCAGGACGTCGATGTCGCGGTAGCTGCGCTTGAACGCGACCTTGCGATCGTCGCGCAGCGAGTTGATGAAGTCGTTGGTGAACTCTTCGGTCGAGACGTACTTGACGCGCATCCCGGGAAACAGCCGCTGGGTGTAGTTGCCGGCCGCGTGCAGCAGGTGGGTCTTGCCCAGACCGGACTCACCCCAGATGAACAACGGGTTGTAGGCACGCGCGGGCGCCTCGGCGATGGCCAGGGCAGCGGCGTGCGCGAACCGGTTGGAGGTACCGATGACGAACGTGTCGAAGGTGTAGCGCCGGTTGAGGCTGGCACCGTCGGCGGTGGCCGAATCATCACTGGGGCGCTCGGTGAAGTAGTTCGGCCAGTCGTATTCGACGTCGGTGGTGTCGTCGTCTTCGTCATCGTCGCTGACGCGAGATGGGACAGCACCATCTGGGCCCGACGAGGCGGTGGTGTCGTCGGCCGGGGCAGGGGCGATGCGGACGCCGAGTTCGATGTCGTGGCCGAGACGACGGCTCAAGGCGGCGGTGATCTGGGTGCGCAGGTGTCGTTCGATCTCGTTCTGGACGAAGCTGCTGGGCACCGCGAGCAGCGCGAAGCCCTCGACGATCGCCAACGGGTGGACGAGGTTGAGCCAGGCCTTCTGCTGGGGTGTCAGCAGCGGCGCTGCACCGTCGGGCGCGTTGGCTTCACCGTTGAGTTCCGCAACGACCTCGTCCCACAGGGTGAGGAACGCCGTCCCGGGGTCATCGGTCAATGCCCCATCCCCCTGGCTCGAAGTCGTGGTGCACGGATCCCGTGCGGTGACATGCTATCCACACAGTTATCCACAGGTGTGGATGAGATGCGCATACCCCGTTGAAGCCCTCCAGGCCAGTTGCTCGGCAACGGCCACCCCAGATTGTCAGGCGACACCTGAAGCGCCGGCCGGTTGGTGCTCTTCGATTACGGCCGAGACCGCTTCAGTTGCGAAACGGTGCTGGCAAGCAAGCTAACAGGTTTCCGGGCTGGTGACCACTCGTTTCTGCGAGATGAACGGGCGGAAAACGAGCCCACCCACGACGTCCGTGGCGGGTGTGACCACTGTTAATAATGGGCTTCAGTTCATCCGCTCGCCACGGGCTGGGCGGCCCGCTGCGGAGGGAGGCGGTGGCGGGTTTGACCCGGCGAACCTGCGTCAGTACCCTCGAACAGTCGCCCGAACGTCGGCGATACGGCAGCGACCGGCTCTTGGCCGGAGACCGCGCCGGTTACCAGCAAGACGCAGAAGTTCACCGAGCTTACCGAGTGCGTCGCGTGCGGCAGGCACAACGGGCTTCCGGTGTGTCGGGCCGATGCGGCGCAAGACGCAACAAGGAGAATGTGCCGTGGCCAAGGGCAAGCGGACCTTCCAGCCGAACAACCGACGCCGGGCCCGGGTGCACGGGTTTCGCCTGCGGATGCGGACGCGCGCCGGCCGCGCGATCGTCACGGGTCGGCGTCGCAAGGGCCGGCGCTCGCTGACTGCTTGAGACGGGTAGCGCGGCGGTGCTCCCGTCTCACTACCGGATGAGACGGTCGGCTGATTTCGGTACGACCGTCAAGCAGGGCCGCAGAGCGGTGCAGCCGGATGTCATCGTCTACAGCCGAGTGGCCGACGACCGGCAGATCGACACCCCCGACGTGGCCGAGGCGTCCCCGCAGGTCGGGTTGATCATCGCCAAGTCGGTGGGCTCCGCCGTCGATCGACACCGGGTGGCCCGCCGGTTGCGTCATGTGGCCCGCGAGATGCTGGGCGAGCTGCACCCGGGCGAACGGCTGGTGATCCGGGCGTTGCCCTCCAGCAGCGGGGCGAAATCGACGGCACTCCGTACGCAATTGCGTGCCGGGTTGCAGGCGGTGCACCGGTCGGGGGGTGGGGCACGGTGAAGCACGGTGTCGCAGCGGCTCCGGTCCGCGGACTGATCTTCGTCATCCAGCTCTACCGGCACTTGATCTCCCCGTTGCGGCTACCGAGTTGTCGCTTCATGCCGACGTGCAGCCAGTACGCAGTGGACGCCTTGGGAGAGTATGGGCTGATCCGGGGCAGCTGGTTGGCAGCGGTGCGCCTGGCAAAGTGTGGTCCGTGGCATCAAGGTGGCTGGGATCCGATACCGGAGCGGTCCCAGGATGGCGCCGGCTGCGGCTGCCCGTTCGGGAACGCCTCGGACAACCGAGCGGAGAGTGAACGCAGTGTCCTTTGATCCCCAGAGTATGGACTACGTGTACTACCCGGTGTCGGGGATTATGTGGTTGTGGTACAAGGCTTTTGGCCTGGTGCTCGGTCCGGCGAACTTCTTCACCTGGGCACTGTCGGTGACGTTCCTGGTCTTCACGTTGCGGGCGCTGCTCTACAAGCCGTTCGTCAAGCAGATCCGCACCACGCGGCAGATGCAGGAGCTGCAGCCGCAGATCAAGGCGTTGCAGAAGAAGTACGGCAAAGATCGCCAGAAGATGGCGATGGAGATGCAGAAGCTGCAGCGGGAGCACGGCTTCAACCCGATCTTGGGCTGTCTGCCGATGCTGGCGCAGCTGCCGGTGTTCCTGGGCCTGTTCCATGTGTTGCGCTCGTTCAACCGCACCAGCTCCGGGATCGGCCAGCTGGGCCTGTCACCGGACCTGAACCGGCAGCTGGGCAACTACTTCTTCAGCGCCGCCGACGTGGGCAACTTCCTGGACGCGAACCTGTTCGGAGCGCCGCTGGGTGCGACGATGATCCAGCGCACCGGGTTGGACGCCTTCGCCGAGTTCAACCGTGTCTCGGTGATCGCGGTGGGCGCGCCGATCATGATCGCGGCCGGCATCGCGACCTACTTCAACAGCCGGGCGTCGGTCGCACGACAGACCCCGGAAGCGGCCGCGAACCCGCAGACCGCGATGATGAACAAACTCGCGCTGTACGTGTTCCCGCTCGGCGTGGTGGTCGGCGGGCCGTTCTTGCCGCTGGCCATCATCTTGTACTGGTTCTCCAACAACATCTGGACGTTCGCCCAGCAGCATTACGTGTTCGGCTTGATCGCCAAGGAGGAGGAGCAGAAGAAGGAGGAAGCGCTGCGGCGACGCGCTGCGAACGCGCCGGCACCCGGGGCCAAGCCCAAGCGAGCCGGTCGCACCGCGGCCGCGGATGCCGACAGTGCTACCGAATCCGAGCAGCCGACGGCCGCCGATGCCGTGACCGAGGCCGCCGGCGGTGAGCCCACCAAAGCCGATGCGGTCAAACGAAACCCGGCCCGGCCCGCCGCGCGCGGTAGCCGCCCGGGCGCCGGCGCGAAGCCGAAGAAACGCAAGCGGTGACCGCACCGCCACCGAGCCAACCGGCGCGTGAGCAGCCGGGCACAGAGGGAGACGACATGACTGACATGACCGACACGAACGACGCGGAAACCACGGGGCAGAACGCTGTGGAGGCTGCGGGCGAGCCGGAGACCGAGGACGGCGGGGCGGCCCCGGCGACGCCCGCCGTTGATCTCGAAGACCGGTTGGTGGCCGAGGGAGAGATCGCCGGCGATTACCTGGAGGAATTGCTGGACCTGTTGGACTTCGATGGCGACATCGATCTCGACGTGGAGGGCCGCCGGGCGATCGTGAGTATCGACGGCGGGACCGACCTCACCAAGCTGGTGGGCCGCAAGGGCGAGGTGCTCGACGCGCTGCAGGAGCTGACCCGGCTGGCGGTGCACCAGAAGACCGGCGAGCGCAGCCGGCTGATGCTTGATATCGCCGGCTGGCGCCGGCGGCGCCGCGATGACCTGACCGCGTTGGGCGACGAGGTCGCTCGGCGGGTGCTGGAAAGCGGCGACGACGAGGAACTGGCCCCGATGAGCCCGTTCGAACGTAAGATCGTCCACGATGCGGTGGCTGCCGTCGCAGGCGTACACAGCGAGAGCCAGGGTGTGGAGCCGTCACGCCGGGTCGTCGTTCGGCGGGACTAGCGGGTAGGTACCGCCGGGAATTACATCCGAGTAATTCTTCACGCGCGCCCGGGAAGCCGGAGGAATGTTTCACGTGAAACATGTCGGGGGAGCGCCGGCGCCCGCGGCTCCGCCAGCGGCGGCCGACGTCTTCGGCGAGGGGTTCCCGACGGCCAGGCGCTACGCCGAGTTGCTGGCGGGGCCCGGTGTGGAGTGGGGCCTGCTGGGTCCGCGGGAAGTCGATCGAATCTGGGAGCGCCACCTGCTCAACTGTGCGGCGGTGGCCGAGTTGCTCGAGCCGGGCGAGCGGGTCGCCGACATCGGCAGCGGCGCCGGCCTGCCGGGGATCGTCTTGGCTATCGTCCGGCCGGATCTGCAGCTGGTACTCGTGGAGCCGTTGCTCCGCCGCAGCGACTTTCTCCGCGAGGTGGTCGACGAACTGCGCCTGGAGAACGTGGACGTGGTGCGGGGCCGTGCCGAAGATCGGATGGTGCGTGAGTCCGTTGGGGAGCGTGACGCGGTCGTCTCGCGGGCGGTCGCCAGCCTCGACAAGATCAGCCGGTGGAGCCTGCCGCTGCTTCGCAACGGCGGGCGAATGCTGGCGATGAAGGGCGAGCGCGCGCAGGCCGAGGTCGACGAGCACCGCCGTGTGATGATCGGACTAGGCGCGAACGACATAAGGGTGGTGAGATGTGGCGTGAACTATTTAACTCCGCCCGCGACCGTGGTGACGGCGCGGCGGGTGGAGCCCGGCCGAGCCCGGGGGGGACCGACGCGACGGACCACCAGGAGAGCAACATGAGCACACCGGCCGGCCGCCCGGCGGCCCGGGACGCCGGTCCCTCGCGCGGCGCGGTTTCACGTGAAACATCGCGCGGTCCGGTTTCACGTGAAACATCACCGGATTACGACACCCCGATCGGCGCTGCCGCCGAACGCGCCATGCAGGTACTGCACACCCACAACCGCCTGCCCCGCCCCAAGCGCCGCCGGGTGTTCACTGTCGCCAACCAGAAGGGCGGGGTCGGCAAGACGACGACCGCCGTGAACCTCGCGGCCGCGCTGGCCGTCCAGGGAATCAAGACCCTGGTGATCGACCTCGACCCCCAGGGCAACGCCAGCACCGCGCTGGGCATCGCCGACCGCCAATCGGGCACCCCGTCGTCATACGAAGTCCTGATCGGGGAGATGCCGGTGCACGCCGCGCTGCGCCAGAGTCCCCACAACGAGCGACTGTTCTGCATCCCGGCCACCATCGACTTGGCCGGCGCCGAGATCGAACTGGTGAGCATGGTGGCGCGGGAGAACCGGCTGCGGAACGCGTTGCGCGAACTGGAAGACTCCGACTTCGACTACGTCTTCATCGACTGCCCCCCGTCGCTGGGCTTGCTCACCGTGAATGCGTTGGTCGCGGCGCCGGAGGTGATGATCCCGATCCAGTGCGAGTACTACGCCCTGGAGGGTGTGTCCCAGCTGATGCGCAATATCGAGATGGTCAAGGCGCATCTCAATCCGCGGCTGGAGGTGACGACCGTGCTGCTGACGATGTACGACGGGCGCACCAAGCTCGCGGACCAGGTCGCGGATGAGGTCCGACGGTACTTCGGCGACCGGGTGCTCCGGACGGTGATCCCCCGCAGCGTCAAGGTGTCGGAAGCACCCGGCTACAGCATGACGATCATCGATTACGACCCCGGCTCGCGCGGCGCGATGAGCTATCTGGACGCCAGCCGGGAACTCGTCGAACGCGATCTGGCCGATGGCCCCGAGGGACGGCGTTGATGACCGTCGTCGGCAAGAAGGAACCACTTTCAGCAAGAAGGAACAACGCAAATGACCGGACCGTCGCGTAAGAAGGGCGGCTTGGGCCGCGGCCTGGCATCGCTCATCCCCACCGGCCCCGCTGACGGGGCGGACGCCGCGGCCGACCGGGGCGCCGGCGCCGGTATGGGGCCCCGGATGGGTGACGCCGCGGCGGACGTGGTCCTAGGCGGGGCCGCCCCGGCGAAGGCCGCTGAAGTGGGCGCGGTCTACCGCGAGATCAGTCCGGCCGACATCGAGCCCAACCCCCGCCAGCCGCGGCAGGTCTTCGACGACGAGGCGCTGGCCGAACTGGTGCACTCGATCCGCGAGTTCGGGCTGATGCAGCCGATCGTGGTGCGGGCACTACCGGGGGCGGCACCCGGCGCGGCGCGCTACCAGTTGGTGATGGGGGAGCGGCGCTGGCGTGCTTCCCAGCAGGCCGGCCTGGACGCGATCCCGGCGATCGTGCGAGAGACCGACGACGACAATCTGCTGCGCGACGCCCTGCTGGAGAACATCCACCGGGTGCAGCTGAATCCGCTGGAAGAGGCGGCGGCCTACCAACAGCTGCTCGACGAGTTCGGGGTAACCCACGATGAACTCGCGGCCCGCCTCGGCCGGTCGCGGCCGTTGGTGACCAACATGATCCGGCTGCTGCGGCTGCCGATCGCCGTCCAGCGCAGGGTGGCCGCCGGGGTGTTGTCGGCCGGCCACGCCCGTGCCCTGTTGTCGCTGGAGGGCGGTTCGGAGGCGCAGGAGCAGCTGGCGGCCCGGATCGTCGCCGAGGGGCTGTCGGTGCGGGCGACCGAGGAGGCAGTCACGCTGGCCAACCGCGGCGACACCTCCACACCGGTGGCGCCGCGCCGTAAGCCGATCCACATGCCCGGTCTCCAGGACGTCGCCGAACGGCTGTCGAGCGCCTTCGACACCCGCGTGACGGTCAGCCTCGGCAAGCGCAAAGGCAAGATCGTGGTGGAATTCGGGTCCGTCGACGACTTGCAGCGCATCGTCGCGCTGATGAGCTCCTCGGCCGATTGAACCCGGTGGCGGGCCAGGTCCGATGGCACACGGCAATTACGTCACTGTGACGGTAAGGCGGTGCGGCGGCAAGGTGGCGGACGAATTATGCTGAACGGCAAGGACTTTCGTATTTTCGGGGTACCGCGGGGCCGGTTGGCGCCGATGGTGGCATCCGGCGGCTCAACGCTCCTATCCTTAAGGGGTTGCCGTCGGTGGCAGCACGGGTTGAGACCGGGAGTTCAGTGTCTGTCCGAATCGCACCGCTGAGGCTCGAGGGCTTCGAGCAGCTTCCCAAGCACGCACGCCGGTGTGTGTTCTGGGAAGTGGATCCGGCCACCCTCGGCCGCGACGACCACCTCTCGGATCCGGAGTTCGAGAAGGAAGCCTGGCTGTCGATGGTGATGCTGGAGTGGGGATGCTGCGGGCAGGTCGCCACGCCCTCGGCTCCGGCCGGGGGAGCAGACGATTCGCCGTGCCTGGGCTATGTGCTGTACGCCCCGCCACGCGCGGTGCCGCGGGCGCACCGGTTCCCGACGGCACCGGTGTCAGCCGACGCGGTGCTGTTGACGTCCATCGGGGTCGAGCCGGCGCCGATGGCCGACGGCCTGCCGCGGGAACTGATCGCCGGAGCGGTCGAGGAACTGATCCGCCGGGGCGTCCGCGCCCTGGAGGCATTCGGCCGCACGGCAGCTGTCCGCGACTTGCTGGATCCACGCAATGTGCCGCCGGATGTCGCACCGGTGCTCGAGGCCGTCGGTGACTGCACGGTGGAGCACTGCATCATCGAAGCCGACTTCTTGACCGATGTCGGGTTCACCGTGGTGGCGCCGCACCGGTACTTCCCCCGGCTGCGGCTGGAGCTCGACAAGGGGCTGGGCTGGAAGGCGGAGGTGGAGGCGGCGCTGGAGCGGCTGCTGGAAACCGCGCAGCTGCAGGCGCCGGTCGGGGCCAGCGCCCCGGCGGGATCGGTGTCCAGCCAGGTCAGGTGCCGCGGTTGAACCGGCGGCCCAGCCTCGCCTCTGCTGCGGTCGGGTCCCGCTAACCGCCGCCGAGCCGGCCGGTCCGCTCGACCGACAGCTCATGGGCCAGTAATTCGGCGAACGTGAACGTGCCGGTGGGCCGGTCGTTCTTGCCCAGCAGGTACAGCCGTTTGACCGCGGCCAGCATCCCCTCGGCGATGGCGTCGCGCGTCGCGGGCGAGACCAGCACCCCGCGGTCACGCGGGCTGGTGATGTAGCCGACGTCGACCTCGACGGTGGGCATCCGGGTCAGCCGCAGCAGGTCCCACGTCCGGCCGTGCGCCCGGCAGTCCTGTAAACCGGTGCGCGCCACGATTTCTCGCTGAATGAAGTCCGCGAGGCTACGGCCGATGGTGGACACCGACCCGTGGGAGTTGCCGAAGTGGAAGGAGGCCACACCGTTGGCCGCCGGACTGACGTGGGTGGCGCAGCGCAGACTGATCATCAGGTCGGCGCCGACGGCGTTCGCGGTGGCTGCCCGTTCGGCATCCGACGGACTGCGGCCGTTGGGACGGGACAGGAACGTCTCCATCCCGATGGCGGTCATCCGACCTTCCAAGCGACTTGCCAAGTCCCACAAGATATCCGCTTCACTGATCGGACCCGTCGGCGTCTGGGTGATTAGTCCGTGGTCGCTGCCGCCGCGGCCCGGGTCGATGACGATTCGCTTGCCGGACAGCCGCGGCCCCGAGCGCCGCACCAACTCTTCCTCGCGGATCGCGTGCGGTGAACCGCCAGTCACCCGAGAGGCCAAAAAGTTCAAGGAGCGCAACGTTTCCGGGCCGCAGATGCCGTCTGCGTACAGGCCGTATTCGCGCTGATAGGACATCAGCGCATTGTGGGTCTGGATACCGAAGTAGCCGTCGACCATGCCGGTGTAGAAACCCAGATCCTGCAGGCGGGCCTGCAGCGTGGCCACGTCGTCGCCGTACATCGGCGCCCCGAACTGGTGATTGAGGATTCGTGCACCCAGCCGGTAGGACGCCTCTTTGAGTGCCCGATAGGTGGCCTCGCCGATGATGCCGTCGACCAGCAGTCCGCGCTGCTGCTGGAAGGCGCGTACCGCCTGGTCGAGGTCGTCGTCGAACACGTCCAGCGCGACGTGTTTGCCGGTGGTCAGGTCCGCGTCGGGGCTGTCCACCAGGCCCAATGCGGCCAGTGTTGCGCGGATCTCGACGACAGCGCCGCTGCGGTCGCCCCGGCGCAGCGCGTCGGCTGCGCTGCGATGCCGACCCGACATTACTGAGCCCTCCAGTCGTCGCTGTTGGCAGCGGAAACGTCGCTGACGGTTGCCAGCAGGTTAGGCAGCATTGTCTCAGATGCTGGCCGATTTATTGAAAACGGCGAGGCCAGAAAGGTGCGGGATCCGGGCGGGATCCCCGACGGCTCAGATCGGGGTCAGCCGATGTCTGCGAGCTCGCGCAGCAGGGCGGCCTTGCCCTTGGCGCCGACGATCCGCTTGACCGGCTGACCGTCTTTGAACAGGATCAGCGTGGGAATCGACACCACACTGAATTCCCGTGCCGTTTCCGGATTCGCGTCGACGTCGAGCTTGGCGACGGTGAGCTGATCGGCCTGCTCGGCGGCGATCTCCTCGAGGACCGGGGCGACCATCTTGCAAGGTCCGCACCAGGTCGCCCAGAAGTCGACCAGCACCGGCTTTCCGCTGGCCAGCACGTCGGTGGCGAAGGTGGCGTCGGAGACGGTCACCGTGTGGTGGTTGTCGGTCACTGTGGTGCTCCCATCAAGGTTTCGGTGGCGGGGTCCTGCAGGTCGGCGGCGTCGGCTGCCTCGGCCAGCCAGCGCTCGGCGTCGATGGCGGCGACACAGCCGGTTCCGGCCGCGGTGATCGCCTGCCGGTAGGTACGGTCCACCAGGTCACCGGCGGCGAACACCCCGGGCAACGAGGTGCGCGAGCTCGGCTGCTGCACCAGCACGTAGCCGTCCGCGTCGACCTGCACCGCGTCCCGCACCATCTCCGAGCGAGGATCGTGGCCGATCGCGACGAACACCCCGGTCACCGGCAGGGTGGTTTCCACGCCGGTCACGGTGTCGCGCACCTGCAGCCCGGTCACGGTGTCCGCGCCATCGACGGCGACCGGCACCGCATTGGTGAGGAACCGGATCTTGTCGTTCTCGCGAGCCCGATTGAGCATGATCTTCGACGCGCGGAACTCCTCCCGGCGGTGGACCACGGTCACGCTGCGGGCGAACCGGGTCAAGAAGGTGGCTTCCTCCATCGCCGAGTCGCCGCCGCCGATCACCGCGATGTCCTGGTCGCGGAAGAAGAAGCCGTCGCAGGTGGCGCACGAGCTGACGCCGCGGCCCAGAAGTTCCTGCTCGCCGGGGATGTTGAGGTAGCGGGCGGCGGCACCCATGGCCAGGATGACCGCGCGTGCCCGATGGGTTTCGCCCTCGGCGGTGACGACGGACTTGACCGAGCCGTCGAGGGCCACCGACTCGACGTCTTCCATGCGCAGGTCGGCGCCGAAGCGCAGCGCCTGCTCGCGCATCTCGTCCATGAGTTCCGGGCCCATGATGCCGTTGCGGAAGCCGGGGAAGTTCTCCACCTCGGTGGTGGTCATCAGCGCCCCGCCGAACGAGGTCCCCTCGAACACCAGCGGCGCCAGCTGCGCCCGAGCAGCATAGATCGCCGCGGTGTACCCGGCCGGGCCGGAACCGATGATGATCACATCGTGGATGGTCGGTGTCTCAGACATCGAGGGCCTTTCCGCTCGGACCGTTACAGGGGCTACCAACGTCAGCGTAGGGGGCGATGTTCCCGGCCCCGATACGGACGGGTTCTGAGGCACCGGCTAGGGGCGGCGGACGGTGGTGTCGGCCAGCAGCCCGGTGTCGGCGGAACTGCAGTTGGGGGCGACCGCCAGCGCGACGAGGGTGCCGGGAGAGGCGCCGGGCAGCAGCAGCACGACGCCGGGATGACCGTTGACCGCGAGCTCGCGTGCGCCCAGCACGCGGGTAGACGCCGGATAACCCAGGGCGGCCAGGCAGCCGGCCCGTCGTCCGGGATCGGCCAGCGCGCCGTACTCGGGGCGTCGGTCGAGCAGCTCGAGGAGCTCCGCTTCGGTCAGCGGCATTACCGGTGTCGGTTCGGAGGCCACCGTGATGGCGTCGAACGAGCGGGGCCCGCTGGGGGTGTCACCGGGAAACCGGATCAGCGCGGCAGTGCCCAATCCGACCGCGAGCGCCGCGGCCGCCGCCCCGGCGATCGCGGCGATCCGGTTGAGCCGGGGCAGCGGCCGGCTCGAATGCGCCGGGCGCCGTTCCCGGCCTTCTCGATCAGCTGCGTCCATCGCAGTGCCGCTCCCGCTCGCTTCGTGGCTAGGCACAGTCGTCGACCCGGCCGTGCAGGACACCGTCAGCCGCCAAGGCTATCCGCTGGGCAGCCGGGCGGACCGGAGCGGCGGGCCCGGTGTGGTCCCCGCCCAGCAGTACCGCGAGCCGGGCCCGGCCGCGGGCGCAGCGGCTCTTGACCGTGCCCTGCGCCACACCGAGTGCGCGGGCGGCATCGGCGATGGAGTAGCCGTGCATGTCCACGGTCACCACTGCGGCGCGCTGTTCGGTCGGCAACCGGCGCAGCGCTGCGCGCACTTCCAGTGCGGTCTCCACCTCGGCGGTGCGATCGGCGACGGCCGGAGACTCTGCGAGCGGCACCGACGGGTGAAGCCGGTTGCGCCGCAGTCGATCCCGGCAGGCATTGACCACGATGCGGTGCAGCCAGCTGCCGACGGCGGCGTTGTAACGAAACGATGCGGCGCTGCGATGCGCCGAGAGCATCGCCTCCTGCAGGGCGTCCTCGGCGTCTTCGGGGCAGCCGGTGATGACCCGGGCCAGCCGGCGGAGCCGGCGCTGGTGGCGGCCGTAGAGCTCCTGGAATGCGTGGCGGTCGCCGGCGACGTGCGCGGCCAGCAGTTCGGCGTCGCTGCGCTCCGGCTGACCCATGGGCGGACACTAACCAGCCGGCGGCCCGACGGCACTTCAGTTGTGCACAGGCGGCCGTACCGTTCGCGCGTCGTGGCGCCTAGGACGCCGCCTGCACGGTGATCTCGGAGATCTGGGTGCGGCTCTCGCCGCCGGTGTTGCCCATCGTCGATATCCACACCAGCAGGTTCGACGTCGGCGCCGACGAGTCGGCCGAGATCTTGTTGGCACCGGGCTGCAGCGCCTTGGCGGGCGCCAGCAGCGTGGTGTCCTCGAGGCGGGTCGGCCGCGGCGTCGTCGACGACCGCAACTCCACCCGGGTTCCGGTGCTGGAGACGTTGATCCCGACGCTGCCGATCACCGTCGGCTTGGGCAGTTGCAGCATCAGCCCGACGCCGCTCTTGAAATTCGGGAAGGGCACCGGATCGGAGTAGGTGTCCGTCGACCAGAAGGTCGCGGGATTCCCGTCGATCGCCAGCCCGGCATCCTGGGGACGGTCGGCCTCCCCGCCGGGCGAGAACACCGTCGCCTGAACGGGTTTCACCGTACTCCCCGGTGTGCTCGAGCCCTGCTGTGACGACGACGCCGACGGACTGCTCAGGCCCAGCTCCGTTTTGTCCAGCCCGTTGACGTCACCGAAGATCCGGTTGAGCACGGATGCCAGCACCAGCAGCGCGACCAGGATGACGGCACCGCCGATACCGGCGCCGATCAGCACCCGGCGTCGCCGCTCGGCGCGCATCTCGGCATCCACCGGCGGCGCCGGACGCGGCGCGGGCGGCTCATCGCTGAGCGGGCCCAGCAGCTCGGTCTGCTCGTGCAACGCGGTGGCCTGCTGCAGCAGGTTCGACAACGTCGATGCGCCGCGTATGCCGCCGTCGGACTGGATCGCGTGACTGGCCGCGGCGGAGATCTGGAACGGGATCTCGGGGTTGACCGAGTCGGGTTTGACCGGATTGCCGGTGGCGTCGAGGTCGGCCGGGGCCAGGCCACCGCCGGTCGCGCCCTCCAGCGGCCACCGGTTGACCAGCAGCGCGTACAGGGTGGCGCCGATCCCGCGGATATCGTCCTCGGGCTTGGTGTCGGGCAGCGTCGCGGGGAAGGCGAGGGTGACGTCGCCGTCGATGCTGACCCGGACCCGGCCCGGGTGGTCGATCGACAGCGTCGCGCCGGCGCGGTGGGCGGCCTCGGCGGCGGTGGCCAGCGACCGCATCGCGCGGGCCGCGCCGATCGGCGACGGTGCGGTGCCGGCGACCTCCTGCAGCGAGGCGCCGCGAACCCATTCGGACACCACGAGCCCGCCGGCGCCGATACGCACCACGTCCAGGACGCGGGCGATGCCGGGCAGGTCGATCTGGCTGAGCCGCTGGGTACGCGACAGGATGCCGGTGAGCTGCTCTTCGGGCATGGTCTGGTCGGGATCGACGAACGTCAGCGCCACCTGCCGGTCCAATGCGGTGTCGAGGGCCTGCCAGAACTGCAGCAGCGGGGTGCCGCCGTGGCGCACCAGCAGCCGGTAGCGACCGCCGGCGATGCTCAGACCGGGGGTCAGCTGGCCCTCGTCGGCCGGCTCGGGGTTGGCGGCGGAGCCGGCGACAGGCCGCTGGGGTTGCGGCGGAGCAACCGATCGCGACGCCGCGCCAGCCCCGGCACCCTCCGAGGGTTTGTTGGCCACCTCCGTGCCTTTCGGTGTCCAGCCACCGGCGATGTGGTCCGGGGGCGAGTGCCGGCCGGGATCGTTGGTGGCGTCCCCGCCCGGCGTGGGCAAACGGTTGTGCTCAGCGTACGGGACGGCCGGTTCGGGAGACGGTGGGTTGGCCATGCCGATATGCGCACGGCGGGTGCCGAGTCGGCGGCGCACGGCGGCCAGCGCCGCGGCGGCTTCGGGCACCTGTGCGCCCACCAGGACCGCCCCGATGATCGGCAGCATCACCAGCGCCAGCACCAGTAGGCGCAGCATGGATCCGGCCGCGCCGTGGTCGGTCAGCGTTCGCAGGCCGAGCACCCGGTCGAGCACCTCGGCGACCAGGCCCGCCAGCAGTGACGCCGTCACCGTGACCAGAATGGTGCGGACCACGTTCGGGCCCAGCAGGTGGCCGCTGACCGGCCGCAGCGCGCGCCGCAACAGGATGTGCCCGACGGCCGCGCCGGCGAGGAACCCCAGGCCGTTGGCGAAGCCCAGGTAGGCGGCCACCAGGTCGGGATTGTCGGTCAGGTGCGGGGCCATCACCGATGCGGCGATCTTGACCGCGGTGATGATCACGATCATCGCGATGGGGATCCAGGGTTGCTCCCGGGCGTAGAACACCCGCAATTGCAGCAGCACCATGGCGTAGGGGATCAAGGTGAACGCCGACATGGCGATCGCGGCACCCAGGTATCCGGCATCGACGTCACCGAAGTTGCCGTAGGCGAACAGCGCGCTGCCGATGGCCGGACCGCCGACGGTCATCAGCGCCACGATCGGGATCAGCGTGATCATCATCAGCCGGGTGGCCAGCGACAGATCGGCGAGCACCGCGGGATCGTCGCCGGCGGCGGCGTTACGGCTCAGCCGCGGCATCACCACCGTCAGCACGGTCACCCCGATCATGCCGAACGGCAGCTGCAACAGCAGCCAGGCGTAGTAGTAGATCGCCGGACCGGACGCCGCCGAGGTGGCCGCGATCTGGTTGGTGACCACCAGGCCGATCTGGCTGATCAACACGTAGAGCACCATCGCGGCGGCCATCGCGCCGAAGCGCTTGAGCCGGTCGTCGATGCCCCATAACGGCCGCAGGCTGATCCGCTCCCGCCGGATCGCGACCAGCAGGACCGCGGTCTGGGCCACGACACCTGCCGTGGTGCCCAGGCCCAGCACCAGCAGCTTGGCGTTGCCCATCCGCACCGGGTCGACCGACAGTTCGCCGGGCACCAGCAGGTAGACCACCAACGTGGCGATTGCGACGACGTTGTTGACCACCGGCGCCCAGGCCGGCACCCCGAAGATGTTGCGGGTGTTCAGGATTGCCATGAACACCGACGACAGCCCGTAGCAGATCACCTGGGGGAGCAGCAGATAGGCGAACGCGGTCGTCAGCGGTTCGTTGACCTGGGGGTCGCCGCCCAGCATCAATCGGACGAGCAGCGGCGCAGCGGCCACCGAGATGACGGTGGTCGCCAGCAGCAGTGCGGTGGCCAGTGTCACGAGGCGCCGCACGAACGCGGCCCCGCCATCGGGGTCGTCGCGTTCGGCGCGGGCCAGCACCGGCACGAAGATCGCGGTGAAGGTCGCCTCCAACACCAGCGCGGCGATCTGGTTCGGCAACTGGTTGGCGACCGAGAAGGCGCTCGAGAGCGCCGCGCCGAGGATGGCGGCCAGCAGCACGATCCGGATGAAGCCGGTGATCCGGCTGACCAGGGTGGCCAGTGCCATTCCCCATGACCGCGACACCACGGCGGCGTCGGTCA
Source organism: Mycobacterium sp. pW045 (assembly GCF_041287085.1). NCBI lineage: Bacteria > Bacillati > Actinomycetota > Actinomycetes > Mycobacteriales > Mycobacteriaceae > Mycobacterium > Mycobacterium sp. pW045. The sequence continues at coordinate 345,175 of NZ_JBGGKU010000004.1, forward strand.
GCTCCGGCCGTGCGGGCTGCGGCGCCGGTGCGGTCACCGGTCCACATCCCGGCTGCTGCGGCCCGCGGTCGCCGCCGGTGAACGCGGGCGGTTCGGGTCGGGTGGGCTGGGACGATCCAAGTCGGCGCGGTCGGGCTGGCCGCGGAAGCGGTGCCACAGCCGGCGACCGGTCAGCACGGTGAGCGCCGCCGCCGCCGTCATGGTGAAAAAGAACAGCACCATGCCGTAGGCGTTCGAGTGCACCGACAGCCGCGCTGACTCGCCCAACGGCAGCCCGGCCGGGGTCTGCAGCGCCACGTCGACGACGAAGTGCTGGTTGACCCGCACCTCCACCGGGACCCGCAGTGGCAGGTAACCCGGGGGCAGCTCCAGATCGCCCATGTCGGCCACCGTCATCCCGGGCGGCGCGTCGACGTGCAGCCGTACCCGGATGGGCACCGCCAGATCGTTGCGCAGCGCCAGCGGCAGCGGGCTGTGCTCGGTGGCCAGCGTGTAGGACCCGGCCGGGTTGACGATGGTGACCGCGCCGATCAGATCCGCGACGGTGTCGCCGACGACCGACAGCCGCTGCGCTGCCAGGCCGCCGCGCACGTCGAGCGGCTCGGACTGGCTCAACGCGCGCAGCATGTCCTCGGCGAGCGGCGCGGTGTAGGCCTCGCCGGTCAGGCCGGTGCGAACGTCGGTGGTCAGCGCCGCCGTCAATGCCCACAGCCGGCCGATGTGGTCGGTGACCGCGCCGATGACATCCGGGCCGAAACCGCCCAGCGCCTGCTCGGCCGGTGGCGGATGCGCCGGTGCGGCGGTGACGCCCTGCGCTTCGGCGATCACCGCGGTCAGCGGCCGCGGGACCGCCAGCCCGGACCGCAGTGCGGTGCCGACCGTGGTCAGCACGGCCTGGGCGTCGTCGACCCGCGGCTTCCAGTACGCCGGGGGCATCAGAATCTGGTCGCGCGGCTCGTCGGGGCCATCGGGGGCTTCCAGCCCCCGCCACAGCATCGCTCCGAGAGCGTCCTGCCGGCGGGCCAGCGCGGAGTCATGGTGCAACCGGACCGTCAGCGAGCTGTCGAGGTAGGTCGGGGCCACCGGATCGGTGCCCAGGCCGGCCAATGCCGCGCCGACGGCAGGGTCATACGGTGCGACTACCAGTTGCGGGGACAGCCGCCGCGGGGTGACGTCGGCGGTGGCCGACGCGCCGGTGGCGGAGTCCTGGGCCGAACAGTCACCGGCGGTGATCACCACCGCTTCGCCCTCGGAGCTCTCGGCGCTGATCAGGTCGGCGGCGCCGGCTGTGAGTTTGCCGTCGCCGAGCACGACCGCGCCCCGGGTCGACGTCACCCGGAGGATCCGGTCGACGATGTCGGAGGGCCGGCTCACCGCGATCGCGTCGAGTCCGGCGTCGCCGACCCGGGCCAGGGCGTCGAGGTCGGCCTGCGCGTACGGCGTCGCGGTGACACAGCTGCGGTGTGCCAGCCGGCGCAGCCGCTCCAGCCAGCTCGTGGCGGCCGCCTGGCCGGTGCCCGGGTGGGACGCGGCGCCCTCGGGGGAGTCGGCGACCAGGTAGCCCTGGGTCATCGCGTTGACCGTGACCAACAGGTCGGGGTCGATCGCCAGGCACAGCGCCTGATTGACAACGCCGCCGCCGTCGACGGTCGGGCTGGTGGCGAACTCGGCGGCCGACAGCAGGGCGTCGAGCCGGCCACCGGGGGCCAGCGACCTCGCCAGCTCGTCGTCGGTGAGCCGAACCGGAAGGGTGCCGCCGGGCGCCCCGGGGGTGAGTCGGGGCCGGTCGGCCAGCGGCCACAACATGGTCAGCCGCACCGGCCGGGAGGTGTCGGGCGCGACGACGCCGGAGAGCGGATCGGAGTCCGCCTCGGTTTTGGGCAGGCCGGTCACCGGAAGCAGAAAGCGCGCGTCGTCGAGGCGGGCCGGCTCGCCGTAGTCGGGCGTGCCGTTGACGTTGACCAGCAGCGGATAGATACCCGGACGGTCGATGCTCAACGCCGGTTGGCTCGCCGAGCGCAGCGGCGCCGACAACGTGAAGCGGACCTCCTGGCCGCGTTGCAGTTCGGCCGCCACCGTGCTGAACGGGCCCACCGGCCGGTATTGGTCATTGCTGCCGCTGAGGTTGGTGCGCAAGCCGGCCGATGAGGCGACGGCGCCGGCCTGCTCGAGGCGCACCATCACGTCGCGGACCGGCCGGTCGCCGACATTGCTCACCGTGCCGGAGACGGTGACGACCGGGACGCTGGAGGTGGTGATGAGCTCAGGGGTGACCTGATCGACACGGATCTGCACGAATGACATTCCGCCGGGCTCGCCGGCGATGGCATGCGGGGCGGCGGCCGAGCCGAGCGCCATGCCCAGGGCCATCAGGAAGGCGGCCACGACCGCCCGAGCGGCCGTGCGGGGCACTGACAAGGCGGGCAGCCTGCCCCCACCGCTACGTCGGGTGCGGATCACGGGTCCAGCCCGCGACCGTTCTTCCGGTCCGGTGCGCGGCCGTCGGGGCGAGAGTGGCGGGTGCGCGAATGCGTCTGCGGCCGCCGCCACGGCGCGGTCACCGGCAGCGGCGGCAGCGCGGCCGGGCCGTCGGCCTGCAGCCGGTCGATCAGTTCGTCGGCGACCACCGCCAGCCGGCGTTCGTCGGCGTAGGCCAACCGGGACGGCAGTTCCCGGACCGGCACCCACGCCACTTCGCTGACCTCCACGTCGTCGTCGCACAGTTCTCCGCCGGAGAACCGCAGCAGGTAGTGGTGCACGGTCTTGTGTACGCGGCGGCCCTCGGTGACGAACCAGTAGTCGATGCTGCCCAGAGCGGCCAGCACGTCGCCCTGAACGCCGGTTTCCTCGGCGACCTCCCGGATCGCGGTCTGCTCGGCGGTCTCACCGACCTCGATGTGACCCTTGGGCAGCGACCACAACATCCTGCCGCGGCGGTCGATGCGGCCGATCAGCGCCGCGACCTGGTCCTCACGCGGCCCGTCGATGCCGTCGACGACCAGGCCACCGGCCGAGGTCTCGTGCACGGTGCGTAGCCGCGCCGGCCCGTGACGTGCGGTGCGGGGCCGACGCTGCGCTGAGCGGCCGGTCGGCGCGGCCGCGCTGCTGTCGGTGGCCGCGGCCTCGGTGTGGCCGGTTTTCGGACCTGAAGTGCGTCGACCGCGGCGCCGCCTGCGGCGCCGTCCCGAATTGGCTTCTTCGCCGTCGGCCGACACCCATGTGATAGTAGCTGGCACGGGCGAGCCCACCGGCGTCCCTCGCCGGGTCGGCCTCGGTGGCGGCGGCCCGCATCGCCGGCCCAGCCCGTCGGTATCCGGCTCGCCGAGGGCGCGAAACCGACCGAATCGCACACCCGCTCGCCGGCGGCCGGGAATGAGGGCCCGGCGTGCCCCACCGTCTAAGCTCATCGAACGTGCCCGAAGCCCACCAGGATGCCGACCTGCTGACAGCGGCGGCGGTCGCCCTGAACCGGCACGCCGAGCTGCTGCGCGACCTCGGCGCCATGTTCGACGCGGCCGGCCACCAGCTGTACCTGGTGGGCGGATCGGTCCGCGACGCCCTGCTGGGCCGGTCCAGCCCCGACCTGGACTTCACCACCGACGCCCGCCCCGAGCAGGTGCAGCAGCTGCTGCGGGGTCGCGCCGAGGCGCTGTGGGACACCGGGATCGAATTCGGCACCATCGGTGCCGGCCTGGGCGGGTACCGCGTGGAGATCACCACGTTCCGGGCCGACAAATATGATCGGGTGTCGCGTAATCCCGAAGTGCGCTTCGGGGATTCGCTGCACGAGGACCTGGTGCGCCGGGATTTCACCGCCAATGCGATGGCGGTCCGTATCACCGGAGCCGGTCCGGGGGAGTTCCTCGACCCGCTGGGCGGCCTGGCGGCGTTACGGGCCGGGGTGCTGGACACACCGACGGCGCCGCAGGACTCCTTCGGCGACGATCCGCTGCGGATGCTGCGCGCCGCCCGGTTCGTTTCGCAACTCGGCTTCACGGTGGCGCCGCGGGTGCGCGCCGCGATCGAGGAGATGGCCGAGCAGCTTTCCCGCATCACCCCCGAGCGGGTGGCCGCCGAACTGGACAAGCTGCTGATGGGCGCCGACCCCCCAGCCGGCATCGACCTGATGGTGGCCAGCGGGATGGGCGAGGTGGTGTTGCCCGAGGTCGGCGCCATGCGGATGGCGATCGACGAGCACCACCAGCACAAGGACGTCTACCAGCATTCCCTGACCGTGCTGCGGCAGGCGATCGAGCTCGAGGACCCTCGGGGCGGTCCTGATCTGGTGCTGCGCTGGGCGGCGCTGCTGCATGACATCGGCAAGCCCGCCACCCGCCGCCACGAGCCCGACGGCGGGGTGAGCTTTCACCACCACGAGGTGGTGGGGGCGAAGATGGCGCGCAAGCGCATGCGCGCGCTGCGGTACTCCAAGCAGATGGTCGACGATGTCTCGCAGCTGGTGTATCTGCACCTGCGCTTCCACGGCTACGGCGACGGAAAGTGGACCGATTCGGCGGTGCGCCGCTACGTCACCGATGCCGGACCGCTGCTGGACCGGCTGCACAAGCTGGTTCGCGCGGACTGCACCACCCGAAACAAGCGGCGGGCAGCACGCCTGCAGGCCAACTACGACCAGCTCGAAGCACGCATCACCGCGCTGGCCGAGCAGGAGGACCTGCAGCGGGTGCGGCCGGACCTGGACGGCAACGAGATCATGGCGCTGCTCGACATCCCGGCCGGGCCCCAGGTGGGACGGGCGTGGAACTTCCTCAAGGAGTTGCGCTTGGAGCGGGGACCGTTGTCGCGGGACGAGGCGACGGCCGAACTACTGGCCTGGTGGCAGACCCAGCGGAACCGCTAGCGGCGCAGGCACGTCTGATCCGGGTATGGATTACTGCCTGGGCGACGGTGACGGTGCGGCGACGATGTGGACCGGGCCGCCCGATCTCGACCTCGACGGCGACGGTGTGGCCGATGCGATCGGACTCGATTTCGACGGCGACGGGCTGCATGACGACGCGCTGGTCGACCTCGACGGTGACGGAGTGGCCGACCACCTGATGCTGGACCTCGACGACGACGGCGCACCAGAGGCCTCTTTCACCGACGACGGATCCGGCACGTGGGGGCATGGCGTGGCGGCGGGCTCGGCGGACCGATCGGGCGGGTTGCGGTGGTCGGGACTCGACGACGCCGAACATCTCGGCGGTCCACTGGTGGATTTCGACGGCGACGGCCGCATCAACGACCGGCTGCTCGACTCCGACGGCGACGGCCGCGCCGATCGGGTGCTGATCGGCGATGGATCGGGTGGCTACCGGGCGGCCTACGTGGACACCGACGGCGATGGGCGGTGGGACATCAAACTGACCGACTCCGACGGCGACGGGGCCGCCGACGGGGCCACGCCGCTGTGAGCGGCCGAAGTTAAGGCGCGTCCCCGGCACCGGGTGGAAACGCCGTCCGGCGGTAGCTCGCCCGGCCCCCCAAGGGGCAAATCTCCGAATGTCTGTTCGAGACTCTCCCCCACTTTTTCGGAGGTGTAACCGGAGGCTGCAGCGGTTAGGATCACCCGGGTGGACTCGATCGGCCGAAGATGATTAAGTGAACGCCGAAATCCGAACAGGACGCTTTCCCACAAGTTCGGGTGGCGGTAAGCGCACTTAAGGCTAGAACGCGGGGGGAGGGCTCGTGAGCAAGATGACGGTGGGCGCGCTGTTGGCAGCGCCCGTGATTGTTGCGCCGGCGGCGATCGGCGCGGTGGGTCAGCCAGATCGCATCGATCGCCAGATTCTGGACTACGCGCTGGCCGCCGAGGCCCTGGTCATGATTCCGGCGATGAATCAGAACTGGCTCGATCTGAGCAAATCGCTGTACCTGGTGCCCAACGGATTCCCCGAAGACGGCGACGCGAGCTTCCTGCAGGTGCCCGAGACGAACGACCTCAACGCGAGTATCAGCGGCGCCACCAAGATCCTGGTCGACGCGATCATGACGCGGTGGGAGGCGGGCGACTTCAGCGGCAACGACCCGCTCTACGTTTTTGGGTATTCGCAGTCCAACGTGGCGGCGGGGTTGGCGCAGGAGCAACTGTTCGAGCAGGGAATCCCCTTAGACGCACTGCATTTCGTCATGGTGGGGGACAGTGCAGCCGAGGGTGGATTCCTCAGCGGGTTCCTGCCGACGTTGCTCAGCTACTTTCCGGAGTCCTGGCATGACGACGTGACCAACATGGTCTATCAGTTCGCCGAGATGATGCACATCGACTCGGTCATCGGCCTGGTGACTCCCAGTGAGCTCTACACCACCGACGTTTACTCGCTGTCCAGCGACGGCTTCGCGAACTGGGACAACGGCCAGCAAATGGGCGGCATGTTCAGCGACCACCTGGCATACCTGGGCTTGTCGCCGGAGGAGATCGGCTCCGCGACCGACGAGGTGATCGGGAACACGACGTACCACATGATCGACACCGCCAACGTGAACATGTTCCAGGCGTTGCTGAACTCGTTCGACATGATCCTGGGCGGGATCATCGCCTGGTTCTGAGCCGCTGGCGGCACGGGCGGCTCTGCTGAGTCTCCGCCCCGACGGCGCTAGCGGAGTCTGCGCCCCGACGGCGCTAGCCGAGTCGAAATCTGACGACGCGACTCGTCGCCGAATTCCGGCTCGCTTCGCGCTGGCGCGCTCATCGCCCGGAGCTGTGTTGGGTGGGCTCCGGCTCGCTTCGCGCTGGCGCGCTCATCGCCCGGAGCCGGGAGGTCCCGCGAAAGCCTGGGCGATCTCCAGCCAGCGCTGGGCATCCGCGCCGAGCGCGGCGACGTCGAGGTCGCCCAGCGGCCGGCGCTGCGTGACCAGGAAACAGAAATGCTCAGCCGAACCGGTCACCCGCTGCTCGGCATTCACCGGGCCCCATGTCCACACCCCGCCACCGGGTGCGTGTAGTTCCACGTGAAACGGTTCGGCGGGCGGGGTCAGGTTGTGGACGGTGAACGCGTAGTCGCGGGTTCGCACCCCCAGATGCGCGATGGACCGCAGCCGCGCGGTCGCGGCCCGTCGCACCCCGAGCGCGTCGGCGACGTCCAGGCCGTGCGCCCAGGTCTCCATCAGTCGCGCGGTGGCCATGGACGCCGCGCTCATCGGCGGGCCGAACCACGGCAGCTTGCGGCCGTCGGGGACACCCAGCAGGGCTTGGTGCAGCTGCGCGCGCGTCGAGCGCCAGTCCGCCAGCAGATCAGCCGGCGCCGCGGTGGCCAACTCGGCCGCGCCGGCGTCGACGAAGCCGGTCGGATCGCCCATCGCCGCCGCGAGTTGGTCGCCGAAGCCGGCTTCGTCGGTGATGGCCAGCAACGCGACCCGGTCCGTCCACAGCAGATGCGCGATCTGATGGGCGATGGACCAGCCCACCGCCGGGGTGGGCGTACCCCACTGACTGTCGGTGAGTGGGGCAACCAGCGTGTCGAGGTCGTCGCTCTCGGCACTCAGATCGGCGACGATCGATTGGGTTTCAGCCATGCCCGTACTGTATGCCGCTCACCGGATCCCGGGGCCGCCCGATCAGGCTGTGCCCCGCCAGGCCGGCCAGGTACAACAACGTTCCGGCCACGATCAGCCACGGCGCCTGCCCGTCGGGGGGAATCACCGCCGCGGTGGCGGACACGGCCAGGATGAACGACGCCCAGAACAGTGAATCCTGCACCGCGAACACGTGTCCGCGCAGCGCGTCGTCGACGTCGATCTGCATGGCGGTGTCCGCGCACAGCTTGACCACCTGCCCGGCCACCCCGAGCAGGAATCCGCACAACACCAGCACCGGCAGGTACAGGCCGATCCCGGCGAACTGGATCACCGCCGCCGCCGCCAGTGCCCCGTTGGCGGTGGCGTACCGGCCCCAGCGGTGGACCGCCGGCGGGGTGAGCAGGGTGGCCAGGAACGATCCCGCACCGGCCGCGGCGACGAACAAGGCGGTGGTGCCCAGCCCCGAAACCGTGTGCTCGCCGACGTGGCGCACCATCACCAGCACCAGCAGGGTGTTGATGCCGAACGCCATCCGGTGGCCGGCCAGCCCCGACAGCGTCGCCGCGACGGTGGGCCGGTCCCGCACCGTCCGAATCCCGTGCAGCCAGCCCGTCGTCACCGCGTAGAGCACCGAGCCGTGGATGGCGCGCTTGGTGTCATCGGGGCCGAGCACGTGGCGGCCGAAACGCAGCGAGAGCAGCAGCGCGATCGCGACCGGGATCGCCACCGCCGCGATGATCGACGCCGCGCCACGATCGTTGGCGCCCACCAGCCAGCGCGGCACCAGCATGAAGTTCGCGCCCAGGAAGGCCGCCACCGCACCGGTGGCGATCGCCAGCGCGTTCATCGTGACGACCTGCTCGCGCGGCACCACGTGGGGCAGCGCCGCCGACAACCCGGAGGCGATGAAACGGGTGAACCCGTTGGCGATCAGGGCCGCGCACAGCACCGGCAGATCTCCGGCGCCCACGGCCAACAGTGCGGCGATGCCCAGTACCAGCACCAGGCGGGCGATGTTGGCCACCACCAGCACCAGGCGCCGATCCCAGCGGTCCAGCAGTGCCCCGGCGAACGGCCCCAGCACCGAATAGGGCAGGAACAGCACGGCGAACGCGCCCGCGATCGCCCACGGCGCCGCGGCCCGATCGGGATTGAACAGCAAGGCGCCGGCCAGGCCGGCCTGAAACAAGCCGTCGCCGAACTGGCTTGCGGCACGCAGCTCTAACAGGCGCCAGAACTCCGGCAGGCTGCGCGCCGATCGCCACAGCGATGCGGGTGCGCGGGTGTCCACCAAAAGACCTACTTCCGGACGCGGGCGGCGGCGCGGCACCGGCCCCAGACCAGAGTACAAATCTTGGCGGTCGCTCGACGTTCGGTACAGGTCGCCCCCGATCGCCGGGTTCGGGTGCCATGATGGGAGGGTGGCGCAACCCGAAGACCCAGAGGACTACGTCGCGCCCGCCGCGCATCGGGTACGGGCCGGGACGTTGCTCCTGGCCAACACCGACCTGCTCGAACCCACCTTTCGCCGCACCGTGATCTACGTGGTCGAGCACAACGACGGCGGCACGCTGGGCGTGGTGCTCAACAGACCCAGCGAGACCGCCGTCTACAACGTGTTGCCGCAGTGGTCCGAGCTGGCCGCCAAGCCGAAGACGATGTTCATCGGCGGCCCGGTGAAACGCGACGCGGCATTGTGCGTCGGACTGTTGAAGGTCGGCGCGGATCCCAACGATGTGCCGGGCGTGCGCCATATCGACGGCCGGTTGGTGATGGTCGACCTCGACGCCGAACCGGAGTCCATCGCCCCCCACGTCGAGGGGGTGCGGATCTTCGCCGGCTACGCCGGCTGGACCATCGGCCAGCTCGAAGGCGAGATCGAGCGTGACGACTGGATCGTGCTGTCGGCGTTGCCCTCAGACGTGCTGGTCCCGCCCCGGGTCGACGTGTGGAGTCGGGCGCTGCGACGCCAGCCGTGGCCCACGGCGCTGCTGGCCACCCACCCGGTCGACATCAGCCGCAACTGAGCGCGGCACCGCCGGTTACGAGCAGCCGCAACCGCTGCCGCAGCCCGACGCCGGCTCCGGCGGTGCGCTGCAACCGCAGCCGGCGCCACAACCGACGTCCTCGACCGGCGCGGCATCACCGCAGCCGCAGCCCGAGCCGCAGCCACCGGCCGCACCAGCCGCCGCGGACTGGCGCGCCGCGTAGCGGGCGCCCTGCCAGGCGCCGGCGGCCAGAATGACCAGCGCACCGGTGATCGAGATGATCAACGCCAGCAGCGCCACCGCGGGCGGGCCGGCCAGCACCAGTGCGCCGCCCACCGCCAGGATCACCCCGACGGCGACCTGGGCGGGCGCCACCGCGCGCAGCACCAGTTGTTCGGGGTCGCCGGTGAGCGGGCGGGCCAGCGTCCGCACTCCGAACACCAGCGACACGACGGCCGCGGCCAGGCACAACACCCCCATGATCAGCATGGGTTCAAGAATACGAGGGAACCGATCAGCCGGCGTGGCCCGCCCGGGGTTGCACCGCAGCCGGTGCCGCCGGGCCGTGGGGCGCAGCCGGCAGATGCGCGGTGCCGGGCTGCTCGGCCCCGGGTGGACTCACCCGGAATCCGTTGACGATCGCATCGGTCGCCGGAGCGTTACCGACAGCGCGGCCGGCGCCGGTGGTCACCGTCAGCGAGACCAGGTAGGCGGAGTCGGGCGTCGGCACGATCACGTGGCGCCGGGAGGTGTTGAGCGTCATGTCGGCGTCGCGGTAGGTGCCCTCGATGATCGAGGAGGGGAACCCGTTGAAGTCGGCCAGCGAGGCGTTGGTGGTCTGCCAGGCCATCAGCTGCTGGCTGTCGACGAACCCGTGGGTGATCGCCTCTTTCGGATCGAACTGCCCGACCAGCCGATAGACGACCACCTGCGCGTTGGGCGTGTACAGCGACCCGCTGCGCCGGTCGGCGATGACGGCGAACGCGTCGGGCACGTTGGGGTCGGGGACGTGGGTCCAGCCGACCGGCATCGGCAGGGTGATGTTGAACGCGGTGAAGCCCGCGGCCTGCTGCGGCTCCAACTGGACCTGCTTGGCGGCGAAGTAGTCGCGCAACGTGCCGGAGGTGGCGGGCACCAGGGCGTTCGGCGCGACGCTTCCCGCCGATCCCGGTACGACCGACGGTGCGCCCGCCGTCGCTCCGGGTGCGATCGGCCGGGGTGCCGCCGGCAGCGGTGAGGTCACCGGCACGGCGGCCGGTTGGGCGGCGGGCTGGGCCGCCGGGCCGTAGGGGCTAGCCGGGCCGTAGGGGCTGGGAGGCGTCGGCAGCAGCGGGTCGCCCATGGCGACCGGCACTCCCAGTGGGCCGCCGAAGGCCGCCGCCGTGACAGCCGCGCAGCCGACAAGTAACCGCCAGCGGCGAACCGTGTTCGTCATCTCCAGGGGTCCTTCCGGGACGGGCCGGGCGATGGTGCCCCGGCCGTGGATCGACGGTAGCCAGCGGCGGCCCGGTGCCGCCAGGGCCGCAACCGACCTGGAACGAAGCCCTCATCGGCCTGCAACGCAACCGATATCAAGCTGTGGCGATCGGGCCGAAAAACCGCGCCCATTACCCTGTTGAGGTGAACGAAGCCCCGACCACCCAGGGATCCAGCGAGCAGGCACCCGCATATCGCTACACCGCGGCGCTGGCCGGGCGCATCGAAGGCGCCTGGCAGCAGCACTGGGAGCAGGCGGGGACCTTCAACGTCGCCAACCCGGTCGGCTCGCTGGCGCCGGCGGACGGTTCCGAGATACCGGCCGACAAGATGTTCGTCCAGGACATGTTCCCCTACCCGTCGGGCGACGGACTGCATGTCGGCCATCCGCTGGGCTACATCGCCACCGACGTCTACGCGCGCTACTTCCGGATGACGGGCCACAACGTGCTGCATGCGCTGGGCTTCGACGCGTTCGGGCTGCCCGCCGAGCAGTACGCGGTGCAGACCGGCACCCACCCGCGCATCCGCACCGAGGCCAACATCGAGAACTTCCGCCGGCAGCTGCGGCGTCTCGGTCTCGGTCACGACAGCCGGCGCAGCTTCTCCACCACCGACGTCGACTTCTACAAGTGGACGCAGTGGATCTTCCTGCAGATCTACAACGCCTGGTTCGACACCAGCGCGAACAAGGCCCGGCCGATCGCGGAACTGGTCGCCGAATTCGATGACGGCACGCGCACCCTCGACGACGGGCGGGACTGGGCGCAGTTGTCGGCGGGGGAGCGCGCCGATGTCATCGACGCTCACCGACTGGTCTACCGGTCTGACTCGATGGTCAACTGGTGCCCGGGGCTGGGCACGGTGCTGGCCAACGAAGAGGTCACCGCGGATGGACGAAGCGACCGCGGCAACTTCCCGGTGTTCCGGAAGCGGCTGCGGCAGTGGATGATGCGGATCACCGCCTACTCCGACCGGCTGCTCGACGACCTGGACGTGCTGGATTGGCCGGAGAAGGTCAAGACCATGCAGCGCAACTGGATCGGGCGCTCCACGGGTGCCGCGGCGCTGTTCGGCGCCGGCACCACCGACGGCGCCGAGGTGGACATCGAGGTGTTCACCACCCGCCCCGACACGTTGTTCGGCGCCAGCTACCTGGTGCTCGCACCCGAACACGATCTGGTCGACCGGTTGACGGTGGCCGCCTGGCCGGACGGGGTAGATCAACGCTGGACGTTCGGGTCTGCAACGCCGGCTGAAGCCGTCGCCGCCTACCGCAAGGCGATCGCCGCGAAGTCGGATCTGGAACGCCAGGAGAACAAGACCAAAACCGGTGTGTTCCTCGGTAGTTACGCCACCAACCCGGCCAACGGCCAGCAGGTGCCGATCTTCATCGCCGACTACGTGCTGGCCGGCTACGGCACCGGCGCCATCATGGCGGTCCCGGGCCACGACCAGCGGGACTGGGAGTTTGCCGTCGAGTTCGGTCTCCCGGTCATCGAAGTCATTGCCGGCGGCGACATCTCGGAGGCCGCGTATGCAGGCGATGGAACCCTGGTGAATTCCGGTCCGTTGAACGGCATGACCGTCGACGATGCCAAGCAGGCCATCACGCAGCAACTGGAGTCGCAGGGCCGGGGCTGGGCGCGCATCGAATTCAAGTTGCGGGACTGGCTTTTCGCCCGGCAGCGGTACTGGGGCGAACCGTTCCCGATCGTGTTCGACGCCGACGGCCGGCCGCATGCCCTGGATGCGGCGGCGCTGCCGGTCGAGTTGCCCGATGTCGGTGACTACTCGCCGGTGTTGTTCGACCCGGACGACGCATCCAGCGAACCGTCGCCACCGCTGGCCAAGGCGACCGACTGGGTGCATGTCGAACTGGATCTCGGTGACGGACTGCAGCCCTACACCCGCGACACCAACGTCATGCCGCAGTGGGCCGGAAGTTCTTGGTACGAGCTGCGTTACGCCGACCCGCACAACGCCGACCAGTTCTGCGCCCCGGAGAACGAGGCCTACTGGATGGGTCCGCGGCCTGCCGAACACGGGCCCGACGATCCCGGCGGTGTGGACCTCTACGTCGGTGGTGCCGAGCACGCGGTACTGCACCTGCTGTACTGCCGTTTCTGGCACAAGGTGCTCTACGACCTGGGCCACGTCAGCTCGCGCGAGCCCTACCGCCGCCTGGTCAATCAGGGCTACATCCAGGCGGCCGCCTACACCGACTCGCGGGGGTCGTATGTGCCGGCCGGCGATGTCGTGGAACGCGACGGGACGTTCTACCTCCCGGGGCCCGACGGCGATACGGAAGTCTTCGCCGAATACGGCAAAATGGGTAAGAGCCTGAAGAATTCGGTGTCCCCCGACGAGATCTGCGATGCCTACGGCGCCGACACGCTACGGGTCTACGAGATGTCGATGGGCCCGCTGGAGATGTCACGGCCGTGGGCCACCAAGGACGTGGTCGGCGCGCACCGCTTTCTGCAGCGGGTGTGGCGGTTGATCGTCGACGAGGAGACCGGCGCCACCCGGGTGCTCGACGCCGAGCCGGACACCGAGACGCTGCGACTGCTGCACCGCACCATCGTCGGAGTGTCGGAAGACTATGCGGCGCTGCGCAACAACACCGCTGCCGCCAAGCTGATCGAGTACACCAACCATCTGACCAAGCAGCACCGCGACGGGGTTCCGCGCGAGGCCGTGGAGCCGCTGGCATTGATGCTCGCACCGCTGGCCCCGCACCTGGCCGAGGAGCTCTGGCAGCGGCTCGGCCACGATTCCTCGCTGGCGCACGGCCCCTTCCCGGTGGCCGACCCGGCCTATCTGGTCACCGACACCGCCGACTACCCGGTGCAGGTCAACGGCAAGAAGCGGGGGCTGGTCACGGTTGCCGCCGACGCCGACACCGAGGCGATCAAGGCGGCTGCCCTGGCCGACGAGAAGGTGCAGGCGTTCCTGGCCGGCGCCACGCCCAAGAAGGTGATCGTGGTGCCCGGCCGGTTGGTCAATCTGGTGGTATGACAGCGCGTTAGGGCGAAATCATGTGGGCAGACGCCGAAGCATTCCGCGAGACGATGGCGGAACTGGGTCTGTTCGACGGCCTCGACGCCAGCGCCCGTGAAGAGCGCACCGAGCTGGTGGCCTGGTTGCTGGAACAGGGCTTTGGTTGGGAAGAGATCCGCGACGAGATGGCACCGATGCTGATGCCGGCGCACCGTGAGCTCGGCGATGACGGCAGGTATGTCTCCGAACGTGAGGTCAGCGCCGAGCATGGCATCGACTTGGATCTACTGCAGGGTATCGAACGTGCGCTGGGGCTGCCCCGGCTGGAAGATCCCGACGCGCCGTTGATGCTGCAGGCCGACGCCGAGGCCGCCCTGAGTCTGCACCAGCTCATCGAGGCCGGCCTCGATCCGGGTCAGGTGCTGCTGATGATCCGGCGGCTCTCCGACGGCATCTCACGTGCGGTTCCGGCGTTTCGCTACAGCACGATATCGGCGATCATGCGGCCGGGCCTGACCGAGCTGGAGCTCGCGAAGTCCCACAAGGAGATTGTGCGAGCCATTATCCCATTGCTGGAGACCACTATTCGCGACATCTTCTTCGTCCAACTGCGGCGAGTGCTGGAAGGGGAGGAGGTCAACGCCAGTGAACGGGCGGCCGGGATGGCGTTGCCGGGCCCGCGGCAGCTGGCGGTGGCGTTCGCCGACATGGTCGGGTTCACCCGGCTGGGTGAGGTGGTTCCCCCGGAGGAACTGGTGGGACTGGTGGAACGACTCGGGGAGCTGGCACGCGAGGTGGTCGACCCGCCCGTGCGGCTGGTCAAGACGATCGGTGATGCGGTCATGTTGGTATCGGCGGACGCCACGAAGTTACTCGCCGCGACCCTGCAGCTGCTGGAGAGTGCCGCCGCCGACGAGGCTCTCCCGCAGCTGCGGGCGGGTATCGCCTCGGGGTGGGCGGTGAGCCGTGCCCGGGATTGGTTCGGCAGCCCGGTCAACGTGGCGAGCCGGGTCACCAATGTTGCCGAGCCCGGAGAGGTGATGGTGGAAGGGGCGGCCCGCGAAATCATCGGCGACGCACCGGGCTACACGTGGTCATTCGTCGCCACCCACGCACTCAAAGGCGTGGAGGGTGAGACGAGGCTGTTCCGGGTGCGGCGGCAGTAGAACCACCCCCGCGGGAAGAGACTACCGCGGCCGGACTGTCACTTCGTGCAGCTGTGCCTCGGCCGGGGTCCGCACCGCATTGGCCACCACCTCCGCGACGGTGTCGGGGCGCAGAAAGCGGCCCGGGTCGTATTGCCCGCCTTCATAAGCAACGAGGTCGCGCTGCATCCCGGTGTCGACGCGGCCGGGGTAAACGGTGGTGACGCGCAGCGCCGGCTCATCGCTGCGCAGTGAGTCCGCGAACGCGCGCAGTGCGAACTTAC
Source organism: Mycobacterium sp. pW045 (assembly GCF_041287085.1). Taxonomy (NCBI): domain Bacteria; kingdom Bacillati; phylum Actinomycetota; class Actinomycetes; order Mycobacteriales; family Mycobacteriaceae; genus Mycobacterium; species Mycobacterium sp. pW045. Next base: position 360,589 of record NZ_JBGGKU010000004.1, read on the forward strand.
TGGCAGAATACGAGGCCATTCCAGCGGAAACCTGCTGCCCGGCACCGGAGTTGATGAACACCACATGCCCGCCGGCCTGCCGCAACGCGGGCAGCAGCGCCAGTGTCAGCGCTACCGCACCGAACACGTTGACCTCGAAGGTGGCCCGCCACTCCTCGATGTAGGACTCGCCCGCAGCGCCGGGCAGCATCACCCCGGCGTTGTGCACCAGCACGTCGAGTTCGTCGACGATCTCGACGGCCGACTCGATCGCGTCGGCGTCGGCGAGATCGAGCGGCCAGGTGGTGGCGCCGAGCCGTTCGGCGACGGCGTCGAGCCGCGCCGACGGTCTCCCGGCCAACAGCAGGGTGTGGGTGGGCGCCAGTGCGGACGCGATCGCCGAACCGATCCCGCCGCCGGCGCCGGTGATCAGGGCGGTCGGCATCAACCGCAATCCAGCGGGCAGTCGGACTCGCCGGCTGCGGACGTCCCGGCGGCGCCGTAGGAGGCCAGCCGCTCCAGCGGTTCCAGCGCGCGGGTCAAGGTGTCCAGATCCTCCTGGCTGAGCTCACTGAGCATCACCGCCAGGGCCGCGTGCCGGTTGGCCAGCGACTCACGGTGGCTCGCCAGGCCCTCCTCGGTGATGTCGACCAGCACGGCCCGCAGGTCGGACGGATCCCGGCTGCGTTTGACCAGCCCGATCTTCTCCAAACGGCGGATCGCCACGGTGGTGGTGGGGGTGCGAACCCGTTCGTGGGCAGCCAGTTCGGTCATCCGGATCGGCCCGCGGTCCAACAACGTGATCAGGATCGACAGCTGCGCCAGCGTGAGTTCGCCGGTCTTGGTTCCGCCGCTGATCTCACCGCGCCGCAGTATCGAGAACAATTTGGACAGCGAACGATGCAAGCCCTCTGCGACCGCCGTCACCTGCGGGGTCTCGGCTTTGCTCTCCGCCATAGTTCGCCAGTCTAACCTGTGGCTCTAATGAGAGGGGATAGGTCGCGCAGGTTGCTGTCACAACACCTGCGAGAGGAACTTCTGCAGCCGGTCGGTCTCGGCGTTGTCGAAGATCTGTTCGGGCGGCCCCGATTCCACCACCTTCCCGCGGTCCATGAACACGACGCTGTCCGACGCCGACCGGGCAAAGGCCATCTCGTGGGTGACGACCACCATGGTCATACCGTCCGCGCCGAGCTCGGCGATCAACGCCAGGATCCCCTTGACCAGTTCCGGGTCCAGCGCCGAGGTCGGCTCGTCGAAGAGCATCACCTGCGGCTGCATCGCCAGGGCGCGGGCTATCGCGACCCGCTGTTGCTGGCCACCGGAGAGCGCCGAGGGACGCGCGGCGGCCTTGTTTTTCAGGCCGACCCGATCCAGCAGTCCCAGTGCCAGTTCACGCGCGGCGTCCTGCGACATCCCCAGCAGCTTGCGCGGGGCCAGCGCGATGTTGTCGAGCACGCTGCGGTGCGGGAACAGATTGAAATGCTGGAACACCATGCCGATCCGCTGGCGCAGCTCATCGGGGTTGTCGTCGAGTACCGATCGCCCGCCCAACAGGATGTCGCCGCCATCGGGCTCGTGGAGCCGGTTCAAGGTGCGCAGCATGGTGGACTTGCCGGATCCGGAGGGGCCGATCACCGCCGTGGTACTGCCGGCCGGCACGTCCAGGTCGACCCCGCGCAACACGGCGCTCTTGCCGAAGGACAACTGGATCCCCTTGGCGGTCAACGACACCGGCTCACGAGCTGAGACCCTCACGTCATCTCCTGACTGGAGATCGCCGGGCTCAGCTCGAGCGAATCATCGTCGTCGGCGGGCCTTCCGCGGCGCAGCCGGTGGTCGACGACGTTGACTAGGTGGGTCAACGGAATGGTCAGCGCCAAGTAGAGGACGCCGGCCGCCACCAGCGGTGACAGGCTGCCGGTCTGGGCGTTGAAGTCGCGCCCCACCTGGAACAGTTCCCGCTGGCCGGCGACCAGACCCAGGAAGTACAGCAGCGCGGAGGCCTTCAGCAACGCGATGAACTGGTTGACCAGCGCCGGCAGCACCCGCCGGATGCCCTGCGGTATCACCACCAGGCGCATCGAGGCGGGGTAGCCGAAACCCAGCGCCCGGGACGCCTCGAGCTGGCCGGACTCCACGCTCTGGATGCCCGAGCGCAGAATCTCCCCGATGTAGGCCGCCGCGGTCAGTCCCAGCGCCGCGATGCCCAGCGGGTAGGGGTTGTTGTTGGTCAGCCCGCCTACCAGGGGACCCACGCCCAGGCCGATGAGCAGGATGATCAGCACCTCAGGTAGTCCCCGGAAGATGTCGGTGTAGACCCGCGCCGGCCAGCGCAGCCAGCGGGTGCGGGAGATCCCGGCCACGGCCAGCCCCAGCCCTGCCACCAATCCGATGACACCGCCGCTGACGGTCAGCAGCAGCGTGTTGGGCAGGCCGGTCTTGAGCAGATCCGGCAGCGCTTCGCGGTACAGCTGCCAGTCGAAGAAGGAGTCGCGCAATTGTGCCAGCGTCGATTTGGGTTGGTACGGCTCCGGACCGGCTTTGTGGTTGCGCGCCGCGATCGCCGCGAAGTCCGGCAGATGCGGGGTAGCCGCCGACTTCGAGCCCGGTTGCCAGTCCGGTGGCAGCGGCCTGGGCACCCAATCGGTGTAGAGCTGCGGCCAGGTGCCGTCGGCGATCACCGCATCCAGGCCGGAGTTCAGCGCCGATATCAGCGCCCGGTTCTCCTTGGCCACCGCGTACGCCTCGAAACCGGCGGGGCTGAACGTGTAACCGGCGATCTGCGCCGGATCTCCCGGCCGCAGCAGGTTCAGCGCGGTCAGCGACGGCGCCACCCAGGCGTCGACCTGGCGGCTTTTCAGGCTGGCGTACAGCGTGATCGAGTCCGGGAAGCGCACCGGCTCCATCTCGAGGGTGTCGACGACGTAGGCGTCTTCGATGGTGCCTTGCACCACGCCGATCCGCCGCCCCGCGCTCAGGTTGTCGAACCCGGTGATCTCCGAGCCGGCCGGGACGACCAGGGCCATGTAGCCGAAGTCGTAGCCGTTGGTGAAGCCGACGGTGCGACGGCGCTCGTCGGTGGCGTTGATCGACGCCGATCCGACGTCGAAGCGCCCGGACGCCACCTGGGCCAGCAGCCCGAAGAAGTCGGTGCCGACGAACTGGATCCGCAGGCCGAGTTTCTTGGCGATGGCGCGGAGCAGTTCGTTGTCGAACCCGGTGTAGCGTCCCGCGGCGTTGATGCAGTTCGTCGGGGGGCTCTCGGTCAGGGTGCCGACGGTGAGCACACCGGGCGTGACCAGACCCAGCTTGGTCACGTCGATCGAGTTGAGCGGATCCACGCCGGCCGTGGTGTATTTGTCCTCGCGCGGACGTTTGGCGGTGGCGAGCTGGACCGGCAGCGTGACCGCCGCCTGCTCCCCGGGCGGTGCGCACAGGTCGGGGGCGGCCCCGGCGGACGGCGCGGTTGCCAGACCGCCCACGATCAGCCAGCTGGCGAGAAGCGCCGCCAGTTTTATCGCTGGTCGCGCCATCGGCATAGCGCCTCGGCGGCGGTCAGGTCGTAGTCCGGTCCGCTACTGCCGACGGTCAGCAGGCTCACCCCGAGTTCGGCCATCGATTCCGCCGCGGCGAGCAACTCCGCTTCGGTGTGGTCGTTGCTCAGCGCGGTCGAGTGTTCGATCGTGGCGGGGTCACGGCCCAGCGCGGCGCAGTGTTCGGCGAGTATGGCCGCCTTGTGCGGGTAGGTGTCGGCGTCGGTGAAGCTGTGCCACATGTCGGCGTGCTCGGCGACCAGGCGTAGCGTCTTGCGCTCGCCGCCCCCTCCGATCAGCAACGGAAGGTGCCGGGTGGGCGGCGGATTGAGCCGGGACAGCCGGGTCTTGATTCTCGGCAGAGCGGCGGCCAGGTCGTCGAGCCGGCTTCCGGCGGTACCGAATTCATAGCCGTATTCGTGGTAATCCCGGTCTTTCCAGCCCGAGCCGATACCCAGGATCAGCCGGCCGTCGCTGATGTGGTCGACGGTGCGGGCCATGTCAGCGAGCAGCTCCGGGTTGCGGTAGGAGTTGCACGTCACCAGCGCGCCGATCTCGATCCGCGAGGTCTGTTCGGCCCAGGCGCCCAGCATGGTCCAGCATTCGAAGTGCGGTCCGTCGGGGTCGCCGTAGAGCGGGAAGAAGTGATCCCAGTTGAACGCGATGTCGACACCGAGGTCTTCGCACCGCCGGACCGCGTCGCGGATCGCACCATAGTGCGCGGCGTGCTGGGGGTGCAGTTGCACGCCGATTCGGATGGGCCTCACCCCAGTCACGGTAGCGTCCGGCGCAGCAGCTCGACCAGAGCGCGCGGCTGGTCGCTTTGTACCGAATGCCCGGAGCCGGCCACGACGTGGGTTGTCAGGTCCGGTGAGCGCCGGGCGTACTCGGCGACGTCGTCGGCGGTGACGAGCGCCGAGTCCCCGCCCCGGATCAAGGTCGTCGGCGCGGTCACCGCCGAGACGTCGGTCCACAGCTCGGTGAAGTCCCCGACACGGCGGATCGTGTCGTAACGCCAGGTCCACCGCCCGTCGGGCAGTTGCCGGGTGTTGTGGAACAGCCCGCGCCGCAAAGATTCCGGATCCCGATGCGGTGCCGCCAACCGGGTGACCGCCAGCATGGACTCGAAGTCGGGGAAGGTGCGCTCGCCCTGGGCCAACGCCACTGTCCCGCGATCGGCGGCGCTCAGCTGTGAATACCGTTGCAGTGCTGAGGGAGTCACGTCCACGAGCACCAGCCGACGGACCAGCTCGGGGGCGGCGGCGGCCACCCGGATCGCGGTCAGCCCGCCCAGCGACATCCCGACCACCAGCTCGGCGGTCGGTGCGAGCTCGCGCAGCACCGGCGCGACGGCCGCGGCGTTGCGCTGCGGGGAGTAGTCGCCGTCGTCGCGCCAGGCCGACCGGCCGTGGCCGGGCAGGTCCACGGCCAGCGCGGGTTGCCCGAGCCCGAGGATGACGGTGTCCCAGGTGTGCGCGTTCTGTGCGCCGCCGTGCAGGAACACCACCCGCGGCGGCTCGGTTCCCCACCGCAGCGCGCTGACGGCTGCGGTCTGGATGCGCTGCACGGCCGGCAGCGGGCCGGTGACACCGGCTTGTTCGGCGTTGCCGGCCAGTAGGGCGAACTCGTCGCTCAGTTCCTCGCTCACACTGCAACCATGGCGTAGAAGTGCGAGTGGGTCACGCCCTCAGTGCAGAGTCGACTGCTAGCCGGTGATGAACTCTTCGAGCTGGGCGCGTGCGACGTCGTCGGGCAGCTGCTTGGGCGGGCTCTTCATCAGGTAGGCCGAGGCGGGGATGATCGGTCCGCCGATACCGCGGTCCTTGGCGATCTTGGCCGCGCGCACCGCGTCGATGATGATGCCGGCCGAGTTCGGCGAGTCCCACACCTCGAGCTTGTACTCCAGGTTCAGCGGCGCGTCGCCGAAAGCGCGGCCCTCCAGCCGCACGTAGGCCCACTTGCGGTCATCGAGCCAGGCCACGTGGTCGGACGGACCGATGTGCACGTTCTTGTCCTCGACCTTGCCGGCCAGCGAGCCGGTCAGGTTGGAGGTGACGGCCTGGGTCTTGGAGACCTTCTTGGACTCCAGGCGCTCGCGCTCGAGCATGTTCTTGAAGTCCATGTTGCCGCCGACGTTGAGCTGGTAGGTGCGGTCCAGCGTGACGCCGCGGTCCTCGAACAGCTTGGCCATAACGCGGTGGGTGATGGTCGCGCCGACCTGGCTCTTGATGTCGTCGCCCACAACCGGCACGCCGGCGTCGGCGAACTTCTTGGCCCACACCGGGTCGGAGGCGATGAACACCGGCAGCGCGTTGACGAACGCGACCCCGGCGTCGATGGCGCACTGGGCGTAGAACTTGTCGGCCTCGTCGGACCCCACCGGCAGGTAGGACACCAGCACGTCGACCTTGGCCTCCTTGAGCACCGAGACCACGTCGACGGCGTCGGCGTCGGAGACCTCGATGGTGTCGGCGTAGTACTTGCCGATGCCGTCGAGGGTGGGACCGCGCTGCACCACCACGTTGGTCGGCGGCACGTCAGCGATCTTGATGGTGTTGTTCTCCGAGGCGAAGATGGCCTCGGACAGGTCGAAGCCGACCTTCTTGGCGTCCACGTCGAACGCGGCGACGAACTTCACATCGCGGACGTGATACGGACCGAATCGCACGTGCATCAGACCGGGCACCGTCGAACTGTCGTCGGCGTTCTGGTAGTACTGCACGCCCTGGACCAGCGAGGAGGCGCAGTTACCGACGCCGACAATGGCGACCCGCACATCCGTCGTTTGCTCAGTCATTTCCGACGTTCTCCTTCTTTGCTGTCACTGCTGACGTGCTGTTTGTGTTGTGCTGATTCCCGCGCCGGGCAGGGGTCAAGACTGTTCGGCGCGGCCCTGGGAGACGCGTTCGGCCGCGATCAACTCGTTGAGCCACTTGACCTCCCGCTCACTGGACTCCAGCCCGAGCTGGTGCAGTTGGCGGGTGTAGCGATCCAATGAGTTGCTGGCCCGCGTCACGGCGTTACGCAGACCCTCCCGGCGTTCCTCCACCTGCCGACGGCGGCCTTCCAGGATCCGCATCCGCGCCTCGGCGGGGGTGCGGTTGAAGAAGGCCAGGTGGACCCCGAAGCCGTCGTCGGTGTAGTTCTGCGGTCCGGTGTCGGCCACCAGCTCGGTGAAGCGCTGGCGGCCGGCGTCGGTCAGCCGGTAGACCCGTCGGGCCCGGCGTACCGGGGTGCCCGCCGGGGCGGCGTCCTCGGCGATCAACCCGGCCGCCTGCATGCGCCGCAGCGCCGGATACAGCGAGCCGTAGGAGAACGCCCGGAATGCGCCCAACAGACCGGTCAGCCGTTTCCGCAGCTCGTAGCCGTGCATCGGAGACTCGAGCAGCAAACCCAGTATGGCAAGCTCAAGCACCGATTCACCTCCTGCAATGATTTGTGGCTACGACCGTTCGACGGTTCGGGCCATAGTATCGCGCCGATATAACAGAACCCAAGTGGCCTGATGTTCGCCCAACGTTCAGCGTCCCGACGGCACCTGTTCTGTTGCCGCCGGAGCTCTTGCTCGCGGAACTACACCGCTCGCCGGCTCCGGCGGTCAGGACGGGTAATTGATGCGCTTGACCGATCCGTCGCCGGCGAACTCGATATAGCCGCCGCCGTAGTCGCTGGAGACGTAGACCGACAGCGACAGCGCCCCCGGCGTCGTCGGATCCCGGGCCGGGTCGACGATCAGATAGGTCGACTTGACGTCGCCGTCTTTGATCCCGAGCGTCTCGGGGGCCCCGCGCAGGATGCCGACCGCGGCCTTGACGTCGAAGCCGCTCAGGTCGACCAGCACGGCGTCACTGCTCTTGGCCGAACTGGACGGGTCGCCCCAGCCGCCCCGGTAGCTGTAATCCAGTTCGCGGCGATCCTCGGTGGGATCGGCCCGGGTCAGCGACGCGTAGTCCGGGTAGACGACCAGCCGGTAACCGAGGGTGTCACCGAACTTCCTACGGGCCTGTTCCAGCAGGCCGCTCAACCCGCCCAGCGAATGCAGCCGGCGCGGTGGGGTCAGCACCAGCGGGGCGACGCCGTCGGGCTTGGCGCCGGGGTCGGAGGTGAAGCTCAGCGGCGAACTCGTGTTGCCGTACACCCCCCACCCGATGCCCAGTCCCAGCAGCACCGCCGCGCCCAGTGCCGCCGCCGCCAGGGCGCGACCGCCGAATCCGGCGGGCTTGTTCAGCGCCGGCAGTTGCACGGGCGCGCTCGCGGTCTGCAGATCGGCGATCAGCGCGTGCAGGTCACCGAGTGTGACGGCGCGGGTGGCCGCACTGACGCGTTCCCGGTGCTCCTCGCTCGACAGCTGCCCCTCGGCCAGGGCGGCGTCCAGGATGCGGCAGACGTCTTCCCGGTCGCTGTCCTTCGCCCGGGTTCCGGAGGTCTGCCGTGTTGCCACGGCGACGATCGTAAGACTTCAGCGCGCTACGGCGAGGCCCGAATGCGCCGGTTGGTGCGGGATACGGGCGTTCATCACACCGGCCCGCGCGGACCCGACGTACTCTGGTCACCGTGCGATTGCAGCGACAGGTGGTGGACTACGCGCTCCGGCGCCGTTCCCTGCTGGCCGAGGTCTACTCCGGGCGCACCGGGGTCTCCGAGGTGTGCGACGCCAACCCGTATCTGCTCCGGGCGGCGAAGTTCCACGGCAAGCCCAGCGCGGTGGTCTGCCCGATCTGCCGCAAGGAGCAGCTCACCCTGGTGTCGTGGGTCTACGGCGACGACCTGGGAGCGGTGTCGGGTTCGGCGCGGTCCGCCGAGGAACTGGTCCTGCTGGCCACCCGTTACCCGGAGTTCTCGGTGCACGTGGTCGAGGTGTGCCGGACCTGCAGCTGGAATCATCTTGTGAAGTCGTATGTGCTGGGCCTCGCGCGCCCGCCGAAGGGATCCCGGGGACGGCGGACGGCACGCAGCGGAGCCCGTACCGCCAGTGAGTAAACACCACGACGACCGGCCGGACACTGGTTCGACCGGGTCTTCCGAAGTGGGTGCGCGCCGTGGGCCCCGGTCGCCGGATGACCGGCAGACCGCGATCATCCCCGCGGTCGACGACGCGGCGACCGACGACCTGCGCGATCCGATCGACGCGGTGCGGGCGGCCCTCGACGGCGGGCCGCGGCAGCGCGAGCAGGCGCTGAGCGGACGCGGGCCGCGCCGGCAACCGCCGCCGGAGAAGCCGGTCGAGCCGCCGCCGCGGCGAACCGACCGCGTCGAGCACACCGACCGGCCGGCAGCGGCCGACCCGCTGGACTGGCTGCGTCGCCACCCCCCGAACTGGAGGTGGGTTCGGCGCGGACTCTACGTCGCGGCCGCGGTGATCCTGCTGCTGCCGATCATCACGTTCGCGATGGCCTACTCCATCACCGATGTGCCCTCACCCGGCGACATCCGCACCAACCAGGTGTCGACGATCCTGGCCAACGACGGCTCGGAACTGGCCAAGATCATCCCGCCGGAAGGCAATCGCGTCGACATCGACATCAGTCAGGTGCCGGTGTATGTGCGGGATGCGGTGCTGGCCGCAGAAGACCGGGACTTCTACTCCAACCCGGGTTTCTCGGTGTCCGGCTTCGCCCGCGCGGTCAAGAACAACCTGTTCGGAGGCGACACCCAGGGCGGCTCCACCATCACCCAGCAGTACGTCAAGAACGCCCTGGTGGGCTCCGAGCGGGCTGGTGTGCGGGGGTTGGTCCGCAAGGCGAAAGAGCTCGTGATCGCCACCAAGATGTCCAGCGCGTGGCCCAAAGACGATGTGCTGCAGGCCTATCTGAACATCATCTATTTCGGTCGCGGCTCCTACGGCATCGCTGCGGCGTCCCGGGCCTACTTCGACAAACCCGTCGAGCAACTCGACGTCGCCGAAGGCGCGCTGCTGGCCGCGCTGATTCAGCGACCCTCGACCCTGGATCCCGCCGTCGACCCCGAAGGCGCCCTCGACCGGTGGAACTGGGTTCTCGACGGGATGGTGGAGACCGGGGCGCTGACCGCCGGTGAACGTGCCGCCCAACAGTTCCCGGAGACGGTGGCGCCCGAGTTGGCGCGCTCCCAGAACATCACCACCGGACCCAACGGGCTGATCCAGCGGCAGGTCACCAAGGAACTGCTGGAGCTGTTCGACATCGACGAGCAGACCCTGAACACCCAGGGCCTGCAGATCACCACCACCATCGATCCGCAGGCGCAGGAGGCCGCGGTCGATGCGGTGGACACCTACCTCAAGGGCCAGATTCCCAACATGCGATCGGCGGTGGTGTCCATCGACCCCCGCGACGGCTCGGTGCGCGCGTATTACGGGGGTTCGGACGCCAACGGTTTCGACTTCGCCCAGGCGGGGCTGCAGACCGGGTCGTCGTTCAAGGTGTTCGCGCTGGTGGCCGCGCTCGAGCAGGGTATCGGGCTGGGCTATCAGGTCGACAGCTCCCCGCTGTCCCTCGAGGGCGGCCGGATCAAGATCACCAACGCCGAAGGGGAGAGCTGCGGGGTCTGCAACATCGCCGAGGCGCTCAAGCGCTCGTTGAACACCGCCTACTACCGGCTGATGCTCAAGCTCAAGAACGGCGCGCAGGACGTCGCCGATGCCGCGCACGCCGCCGGCGTCGCCAAGAGCTTCCCCGGTGTTCCGCACACGCTGTCGCAGGACGGCGGCCCGCCCGAAGGCGGCGTCGTGCTGGGCCAGTACCAGACGCGGGTGATCGACATGGCCTCGGCGTACGCCACGCTGGCCGCCTCCGGGGTGTATCACCCGCCGCACTTCGTGGCGAAAGTCGTCAACGCCGACGGCCAGGTGCTGTTCGACGCCCAGACCTCCGAAGACACCGGCGAGCAGCGCATTCCCAAGGCGGTCGCCGACAACGTCACTTCGGCGATGCAGCCCATCGCCGGCTGGTCGCGTGGGCACAACCTGGCCGGGGGGCGACCGTCGGCGGCCAAGACGGGCACCACCCAGCTGGGTGACACCGGGGCCAACCGGGACGGTTGGATGGTCGGCTACACGCCGTCGTTGTCGACCGCGGTGTGGGTCGGTACCACCGGCGGTGACGAACCGCTGGTGAACCAGTGGGGCGGGCCGGTGTACGGCGCGGGCATTCCGGCCGACATCTGGAAGGCCACCATGGACGGCGCGCTGCGGGGCACCTCCAACGAGTCCTTCCCGACGCCCACCGAGATCGGCGGCTACGCCGGTGTTCCCGCCGCGCCGCCGCCACCCCCGCCGGAGGAGTTGGCGCCGCCGGAGCCGTCGGAGACCGTGATCCAGCCGACGATCGAGATCGCGCCGGGGATCACCATCCCGATCGGTCCGCCCACCACCATCCCGGTCGCACCGCCGCAACCGCAGGCGCCGCTGCCGGGGCAGCCGCCGCAACAGCAGGTTCCGTCGCCGGGCGAACCCGAGACGACCGGGCCGTCGCCGGGCGAACCGGCGCCGCCGATGCCGTAGCGGGTTTGGGATCTCGTTTGCACTCGACGCCGCGGCGTGCGGACGTAACCTGGTAAGCATGCGACCGCAGCAACGGGTGGGGGACGACGGGCCGTCGGGCGCGTTGCCGTTGACTGAGATGGGTTGCGCCCCTGTGACGATGGCGGCAAGCCCGAAACCCGGTCGCGCAGCGCGGGGACGTCCCCGCCGACGGTGAAGAGTCAGGGGCCGCCGGCGCCGGGGGCCGGAAGCGCTGCAGAAGAACACTTCTTGACGACGACGGACGACTCGCCGGCGGATCCGCGCAACGGCGACGGCGAGGATCTGCGGGATCCCATCGAGGAGGTCAAGGCGGCGCTGGAACGACCGCGGCCGCACTCCGATGAGCTAAGCGGAGCCGCAGTGGCGGCGGGCGGTGCACAAGACCCGCCCCCTCGACGAGTGACCTGGCGTGGGGTCCGGCGCGGGGTGTACGCCGTCGTCGCTGCCACGGTGATCGCCCCGGTGGTCACGTTCGGCATGGCCTACCGCACCGTCGAGATTCCCCAGCCGGGCGACATCCACACCGATCAGGTCTCGACGATCCTCGCGGCCGACGGCACCGAGCTGGCGAGAGTCGTTCCACCGGAAGGCAACCGGACCGACGTCAAGATCGACCAGGTGCCAGTGCACGTGCGTGACGCGGTGTTGGCGGCCGAGGACCGCGACTTCTACACCAACTCCGGCTACTCCTTCTCGGGGTTCTTCCGGGCGGTCCGCAACAACCTGCTCGGGGGCGACACCCAGGGCGGTTCGACGGTCACCCAGCAGTACGTCAAGAACGCGCTGGTGGGCTCGGAGCGGAGCGGGTTCGCCGGGGTGGTCCGCAAGGGCAAAGAGTTGGTGATCGCCAGCAAGATGTCACGGGAGTGGCCCAAGGACGAAGTGCTGGAGGCCTACCTCAACATCATCTACTTCGGGCGCACCGCCTACGGGATCGCCGCGGCGGCGCGGGCGTTCTTCGGCAAACCGGTCTCAGAACTCGACATCGCGCAGGGCGCGTTGCTGGCGGCGGTGATCCAGCGGCCGTCGGCGCTGGATCCCGCATTCAACGCCGAACGCGCACTCAGCCGTTGGAACTGGGTGCTCGACGGCATGGTCGAGACCGGCGCTTTGAGTCCGGCCGAACGCGCCCGGCAGGTGTTTCCAGCGACGATCCCGCCGCAGCAGGCGCGCAACGCCGATCAGGCCACCGGACCCGAGGGACTGATCCAGCGGCAGGTCATCGCTGAACTGCTCGACATGTTCCGCATCGACGAGCAGGCGCTGAACATGTTGGGGCTGCGGATCACCACCACCATCGACATGAAGGCGCAGCGCGCCGTGGAGAAGGCGGTGGGAGACGTCATGGCCGGGCAGAAACCGGCGTTGCGGACCGCGGTGGTCGCCATCGATCCGCGTACCGGTGCGGTGCGCGCCTATTACGGCGGCGCCGATGGCGGCGGTTTCGACTTCGCCCAGGCGGGCCTGCAGACCGGGTCGTCGTTCAAGGTGTTCGCCCTGGTGGCCGCGCTGCAACAGGGCCTCGGCCTGGGTTACCAGATCGACAGCGCACCCCTGACCGTCGGCCGCACCAAGATCAGCAATGTCGGCGGCGCCAGCTGCGGGGTCTGCAATATCGCCGAGGCGCTCAAGCGCTCCCTGAACACCGCCTACTACCGGCTGATGCTCAAGCTCAAGAACGGCCCGCAGGACGTCGCCGATGCCGCGCACGCCGCCGGGGTCGCCGAGAGCTTTCCCGGCGTCGCGCACACGTTGTCCGAGGACGGCCACGGCGGGCCACCGGTGAACGGCATTGTGCTCGGCCAGTACCAGACCCGGGTGATCGACATGGCCTCGGCATACGCCACGCTGGCCAACTCCGGGAGATATCACCGGCCGCATTTCATCCAGCGGGTCGTCGGCGCCGACGGCAGGGTGATCTTCGACAGCACCACCGCCGGCGACACCGGCGAACAACGCATCCCCAAGGCGGTCGCCGACAACGTCACCGACGCCATGAAGGCGATCCCGGGCTGGTCGGGTGGTCACGAGCTGGCCGGCGGTCGGCCCGCCGCGGCCAAGACCGGCACCACCCAGCTGGGTAACACCGGAGCCAACCGGGACGCCTGGATGATCGGCTACACCCCGACGCTGTCGACGGCGGTCTGGGTCGGCACCGACCAGGGTGACGAACCGCTGCGGAACAAATGGGGCGGTCCGGTCTACGGTGCGGGGCTGCCCAGCGACATCTGGAAGGCCAGCATGGACGGCGCGCTGCGAGGCGATCCCATCGCGCAGTTCCCCAAGCCCACCGACATCGGCGGCTTCGCCGGGGTGCCGTCCGCGCCGCCGCCGCAGCCGGAGTGGTTCTCGCCACCGCCGCCCCCGGACGCGGAGATACCGGAGCCGCCACCGCCGTTCGGGGAGCCGCCGCCGTTCCCGCCGCCGCTGTTCCCGCCGCCCCCGCCGCCACCTCCACCTCCACCTGAGCCGCCGCCCCCTCCGCCGGAGCAACTACCGTGACGGAGGTGATCCCAGGCCGCCCGGTGGTGTCGCCACTGCCCCTTGCCGAGGACCTGCGCAGCGCCGACGACCGGGACCTGCCGTCCCGCACCGACGACGTCGTGCACGCGTTGTCGAACACCATCGGCGGACCGGTGGGCCGCCACGCGCTGATCGGGCGTGCCCGATTCATGACGCCGCTGCGGGTGATGTTCTTGATCGCGGTGCTGTTCCTGGCGCTGGGCTGGACCACCAAGTCGGCGTGCCTGCAAAGCGTCGGCTCCGGCGGCCCCGACGAGCGGGTGGCCAACTGGGACAACGAGCGCGCTTACTTCCAGCTCTGCTACTCCGACGTCGTACCGCTGTACACCGCGGAGTTGCTGAACCAGGGCAAGTTTCCCTACAAGTCCAGCTGGGTGGAGAAGGACGGCACCGGCAAGCCGCAGATCCGCTACGACGGGCTGCCCGCGCAGCGCTACATGGAGTATCCGGTGCTGACCGGGCTCTACCAGTACTCCGCGATGGCCCTGGCCAAGACGTACACGGCGATCACCAAGGTGGTGAAGATCCCGGCGTTGAGCGGGGTCGCCGAAGTGGTGGTGTTCTTCGACATCGTCGCGGTGGGCCTGGCCCTGGCCTGGCTGGTGACGGTGTGGTCCACCGCCGGGCTGGCCGGCCGCCGGGTCTGGGATGCCGCCCTGGTGGCGGCCTCGCCGCTGGTCATATTCCAGGTCTTCACCAATTTCGACGCGCTGGCCACCGCGTTCGCCGGGGCTGGGCTGCTGGCCTGGGCGCGACGCCGGCCGGTGGCAGCCGGCGTGCTGCTCGGCCTGGGTACCGCCGCCAAGCTGTATCCGGTACTGCTGCTCTACCCGCTGCTACTGCTGGGGCTGCGGACCGGGCGGTTGCGTGACGTCAGGCGCACGGTGACGGCGACTGCGCTGAGTTGGCTGGCGGTGAACCTGCCGGTACTGGTTTTCGCCCCGCGCGGCTGGACCGAGTTCTTCCGGCTCAACTCCCGCCGCGGTGATGACATGGACTCGATCTACAACGTGGTGAAGTCGTTGACCGGCTGGCGGGGCTTCGACGGAGAGCTGGGGCTGTGGCAGCCACCGACCGTGCTCAACATCGTGGTCGCGGTGTCGTTCGCGCTGTGCTGCGCCGGGATCGGCTACATCGCGCTGACGGCGCCGAGGCGGCCGCGGGTGGCGCAGTTGGCCTTCCTGCTGGTGGCCGCCTTCCTGCTGACCAACAAGGTGTGGAGCCCGCAGTTCTCGCTGTGGCTGGTGCCGCTGGCCGTGCTGGCGCTACCGCATCGCCGGTTACTGCTGGCCTGGATGGCCGTGGACGCACTGGTGTGGGTGCCGCGGATGTACTACCTCTACAGCGTCTCGGACCGCAGCCTGCCCGAGCAGGTGTTCACCTCCACGGTGCTGCTGCGCGATCTGGCGGTGCTGGGATTGTGTGCGTTGGTGATCCGGCAGATCTACCGGCCCGATCAAGCCCCGGTGGATCTGGTGCGCGAGCGGGGCGTCGACGATCCCGCCGGCGGGGTGTTCGATCGCGCGCCCGACGCCCGGCGGTTCGGCCGATTTCGCGCCGCGGCCCGGCCTCCGGTAACCTAGCCGGGTTGCCGACGCAGGCGACCCTCCTGCCGTGGTCAGATCCACGGCCGCACTACGACCATAGGAGGTGATGAGGTTCCCATGCGTCCATACGAAATCATGGTCATCCTTGACCCCACTCTCGACGAGCGCACTGTCGCCCCGTCCCTGGAGACGTTCTTGAACGTCATCCGCAAAGACGGCGGCACGGTGGACAAGGTCGACATCTGGGGCAAGCGCCGGCTGGCCTACGAGATCGCCAAGCATGCCGAGGGCATCTACGCGGTGATCGACGTCAAGGCCGCCCCGGCGACGGTGTCCGAACTCGACCGGCAGCTCAGCCTGAACGAGGCGGTGCTGCGCACCAAGGTGATGCGGACCGACAAGTCGTAGCAGGCTGTCGCCGCCGTTGCGTAGGCTCAGCTGACACATGCAGCGTCGATACGATCCCAGGAGGGCCCCGTGGCTATTGGTGACACCACGATCACCGTCGTCGGAAACCTGACCGCGGACCCGGATCTGCGGTTCACCCCGTCGGGGGCGGCGGTCGCCAACTTCACGGTGGCGTCCACCCCGCGGATCTACGACCGGCAGAGCGGTGAGTGGAAGGACGGCGACGCGCTGTTCCTGCGGTGCAACATCTGGCGTGAGGCCGCAGAGAACGTCGCCGAGAGCCTCACCCGCGGATCGCGGGTGATCGTCACCGGCCGGCTGCGGCAGCGGTCCTTCGAAACCCGCGAGGGCGAGAAGCGCACCGTCTACGAGATCGAGGTCGACGAGATCGGCCCCTCGTTGCGGTATGCCACCGCCAAGATCAACAAGGTCAGTCGCGGTGGCGGCGGGGGAGGCTTCGGCGCGGGCGGCGGTGCCACAGCGGGTGCGGCACCGATGGCCCAGTCCGGCGGCGCGCCCGCGGAAGACCCGTGGGGCAGTGCTCCGGCGTCCGGCTCCTTCGGCGGCGCCGACGACGAGCCGCCCTTCTAGACAACCGAACCACACAGCACGAAAGAGATAGATAGATGGCCAAATCCAACAAGCGGCGTCCGGCTCCCGAGAAGCCGATCAAGACGCGCAAGTGCGCGTTCTGCTCGAACAAGAAGCAGGAGATCGACTACAAGGACACCTCGCTGCTGCGCACCTACATCAGTGAGCGGGGCAAGATCCGCGCCCGGCGGGTGACCGGCAACTGCGTTCAGCACCAGCGCGACATCGCGATCGCGGTCAAGAACGCCCGCGAGGTCGCGTTGCTGCCCTTCACCTCGTCGGCCCGCTAGCCGACCGTCCGAGCCGAGAAAGTACGAAACGATGAAGCTGATTTTGACCGCTGAGGTGGACCACCTCGGAGCGGCCGGAGACACCGTCGAGGTCAGGGACGGATACGGCCGCAATTACCTGCTCCCGCGGGGCCTGGCTATCCTCGCCACGCGCGGCGCGCAGAAGCAGGCCGACGACATCCGTCGGGCCCGCGAGACCAAGCAGGTGCGCGACCTGGACCACGCCAAGGAGCTCAAGGCGGCCCTCGACGCGCTGGGCCCGGTCACGCTGCCGATGAAGACCGCCGCCGACTCGGGCAAGCTGTTCGGTTCGGTGACCGCAGGCGACGTGGTCACCGCCATCAAGAAGGCGGGCGGGCCCAACCTCGACCGGCGGATCGTGCGGCTGCCCAAGGCGCACATCAAGGCGATCGGCAGCCACCCGGTATCGGTGCACCTGCACCCCGAGGTCCACGTCGACGTCACGCTCGACGTCGCCGCGGCGAACTAGCATTCCCAGCTGCCCCGGTGGCGCCCTGATCGGCTCCGCCGGGGCGTTGCTGTGCCCGGATCCGGTTAAGGCCGGTTAACTCTGGCTAACTTTTCGGCCGGTGTGAAGTCCTGGTGCTATTTACCCGGTCGTGGAGCGCCGGCTACCTCCCCGTCAGGCAACACGCCCAAGACGGCAACCTGAGCCGACACGCCGAAGAGATTGTCTTCCACAACGACGACACCGCGGTGTGGTGCGCTTACCTGCGGTGATACCTAACCAGCGGTGAATGATCCACAGGTCTTCCCCACGGTCCCAAACAAGTGGAGGTCCGGTATGCACACTTCATCCACACCTTTGTGAACAAGGCCGTTTGGCGGCGTCGCCAGCAACGCCTAGCGTCAAGCCGGCACGACGGGACCGGGGGTGTCCGAAGATGTCTCAGCCCACGGCTAGCATGCCGGGGCAGCAGCATCGAATAGACGTTCGAGCGTGCCGTAGAGGAGGTGGGGCGTATGGCAGTGGTCGACGACCGCGGGCACTCTGAGCTCGAGGAGCCGCCGCGCGAGGATGTCGGCCGCCAGCCGCCCCAGGACGTCGCCGCCGAACAGTCGGTGCTCGGTGGCATGTTGTTGAGCAAGGACGCCATCGCCGACGTGTTGGAGCGGGTGCGGCCCGGCGACTTCTACCGTCCGGTGCACCAGAACATCTACGACGCGATCCTGGATCTCTATGGCCGCGGCGAGCCGGCCGACCCGGTGACGGTGGCGGCCGAACTCGACCGCCGCGGCCTGCTGCGCCGAGTGGGTGGCGCCCCGTATCTGCACACGCTGATCTCGACGGTGCCCACGGCGGCCAACGCGGGCTACTACGCCGGGATCGTCGCCGAGAAGGCGCTGCTGCGCCGGCTGGTGGAGGCCGGCACCCGGGTGGTGCAGTACGGCTACGCCGGCGCGGAGGGCGCTGATGTGGCCGAGATCGTGGACCGCGCCCAGGCCGAGATCTACGACGTCGCCGACCGCCGGCTCTCCGAGGACTTTGTCCCGCTCGAAGACCTGCTGCAGCCCACCATGGACGAGATCGACGCGATCGCCTCCCACGGCGGGATCGCGCGCGGGGTGCCGACGGGCTTCATCGATCTGGACGAGGTCACCAACGGGCTGCACCCGGGGCAGATGGTCGTGATTGCGGCGAGGCCGGGTATGGGCAAGTCGACGCTTGCATTAGATTTCATGCGGTCGTGCTCGATCAAACATCGGCTGCCCAGCGTCATCTTCTCGCTGGAAATGAGCAAGACCGAAATCGTCATGCGGTTGCTCTCGGCCGAGGCGAAGATCAAGCTCGGCGACATGCGCTCGGGCCGGATGACCGACGACGACTGGACCCGGCTGGCCCGGCGGATGAGCGAAATCAGTGAAGCGCCACTGTATATCGACGACTCACCGAACCTGACCATGATGGAGATCCGCGCCAAGGCGCGCCGGCTGAAGCAGAAGGCCGACCTGCGACTGGTGGTGGTCGACTATCTGCAGCTGATGACCTCCGGCAAGAAGGTCGAGTCGCGCCAGCAAGAGGTGTCGGAATTCTCAAGGCAGCTAAAGCTTTTGGCGAAGGAGCTGGAGTTGCCGGTAGTCGCACTCAGCCAGCTCAACCGCGGTCCCGAGCAGCGCACCGACAAGAAGCCAATGTTAGCTGATCTAAGGGAATCGGGCGCCATTGAGCAGGATAGCGATATGGTGATCCTGCTGCACCGGCCCGATGCGTTTGAACGTGACGACCCGCGCGGCGGCGAGGCGGATCTCATTCTGGCCAAACACCGTAACGGCCCGACGAAGACCGTCACCGTGGCACACCAGTTGCACTTGTCGCGGTTTACGAACATGGCGCACTAGGGACCACAGTTGTTGTAGGGACAGTTCAGCAGTCCGATCGGGGTGTTTCTCGCCCGAGCTAAGCAGCCTGTGAACACGCGCCCGTTCGCGGCGTGGGGACTGCCTCGAATTCAGTTGACTCGGCGGGTGTGAGTTTCGGACCGCGGTCCCGGGCTTCTTTACCCGAGAGCTTTACAAGTTCCGCAAAGAACCACTAGGCCAGCGTGATTGGGATGATGCGCGAAGGAGGCCGATACGCGGGCAGTGAAGACCTACGAGCACTGCGCTACTGCTGCGTCGCGTAAGATTCGTTGGGACTCAGACCCCAGGACCTATTGACAACATTCAACGGAAGTCATCATGCCCGAGGACCAAAGCACGGACGTTCCACCGAACCAGCTCTCCGTCGATCCGCGCAGCGCCTTCTATGACGAAGAGGTGCTCTCCCGCGATGTGGGTATCCGCTTCAATGGCGTCGAGAGAACCAATGTTCACGAGTACAACGTGGCCGAGGGCTGGGTACGTGTCGAAGTCCCTACCGCGAAGGATCGCCGCGGAAATCCGATGATCGTCAAGCTCAGCGGCACGGTTGAGCCCTATTTCCGCGTACCGAAGTAGCGGTCCCCGCGGGGCTAGGCGCGGCTGTCAACCGGCGCCGGCGGTCAAGACACCGGTCACTGGCCGATCCGGTCCAGATAGGCGCGCCGGCCGACGGGGTCGTAGTGCCCGGGTGGCCGCCGCAGTGTCGCAAGGTGTTTGAGCCGCTGCAGGAGCGGCTCGGGCGTCACTTCTTCCAGCGCACCGAACGGCGCCAGCCAGCGCGGCACAGTGATCTCATCGCGGGGACGGCGGGCGCTGTCAGCGATCGTTGAAGCGATGTCGGCGGGTTCTCGGGTCGGTAACAGATCCAAGGAGACCCCGGCGGTCAGGTCGGTGTGCACCGCGGTGGGAAACACGGTCGTCAGGGTGACGTGTGTCCCGGCGATTTCGGCTCGGATGGCGCGGGACAACGCGGCGACGGCGTATTTGGTGGCGCAGTACACCGACATCCCGGGGGTGGTCACTTTGGCGGCCATCGACGCGACGTTGACGATGTGGCCGCGATCGCGTTCCAGCATGCCGGGCAGGAACTCGTGCATGCCATTGATCACGCCACCCAGGTTGACGGCGACTTCGCGGTGATAAAGCGACAGCTTCTGCTCGGCGAACGGCCCCATGTACTGGATGCCGGCATTGTTGACCAACATCGCGACGGGCCCGTCGGCGGCCGCCGACTTGTGGAACGCGGCGATGCTGTCGGGGTCGGTGACGTCCAGATGGACAGCCCGAGCGCCGATCTGGTCGGCGGTACGGCGCGCTTCGTCGGCGTCGAGGTCACCGATCCATACCCGGGCGCCCCGGCGAGTCAATTCCTCGGCGGTGGCCCGGCCGATGCCTCGTGCGCCGCCGGTGACACACGCGACGGACCCTGCCAGCTCGATCATGACGCGCCGCTGGTTTCGTCGCTGAACTCTCGCAGCGCGAAGTAGGCGATCAGCCGTACCTGCCCGTCGGGCATGGTGAGCAGCGCTCGACCCAGATAGAGGCCGGGAGTCAGTTCCACGATCTCGTCCCGAGTGCGCTTGATGGGGAACGTGCGCACACTGGGGTTCCGATAGGCCGCAACGGAATAGTCCAAGGCGCGCACCGTGACGAATGGTGCGACCGCCGCTGTGTCGAGGCAATGACTGAAGTGGAAACCGTTGACCTCGTTACCAGCACGCCGCAGACCACGGTATCCGGGCGCGATGAGCGGCATCACCAGCCGGGCGATCGGCGCGAGCCGGTTGAATCCGGTCCCACCGGCGTGATCGAAGGATTTGCCGCGCCAGGTCGGCTCGATCTTGAGCAGCGGGTTGGCCGGGTGCGCCTCGGGGATACCGAACAGCTTGCCGACGATCAGGCCTTCCAGGGCGCCGTCGATCTTCTCCGGCGCATCGCCGCGACCGAACAGTATCGCGAGCTGGTCCTGTCGCCCTCGGTTGCCCAACTCCCTGAGGTAGTCCCAGCCTTGCCGTTGTGCCAGAACCGGCGCAACGCGCGCGAGTTCACGCAGCTCGCTCAGCGCGGACGTGCCGGTGTCGCTAGCCGACGCGTCGGCGGGGGGCTGGACCTGGCGAGAGGTGCTCACGGCTCTCCTTCCGGTATCTGGCACGATTCAGTACCAGAACTATCTGGTCCGAAACGGTGCCAGATCCGGTTGCCTGCTGTCAAGAGATGCGGAATGAAAAGAAAGTGCGACGATCATCGGGTGCCTGATGCCTCCCGTACGTACGCCGGTCAGCCGGCAGACGTCCGGCGCCGCGATCGGCGGGCCCGGCTAACCGAAGCCGCGCTCCACGTCCTGGCCAATGGCGACTGGCGAGGCATCACCGTTGAGAAACTGTGCACTGCAGCCGGGCTGAACAAACGCTACTTCTACGAGAGCTTCTCCGACCTCGACGCAGTGGCCACCGCCGTGGTCGACGACATCGCCCAGCAATTGCGGGCCGTCGCACTGCAGGCCACCGCAGCCAACGCGACCCAGCCGCTGGCGGTGCAGGCCCTGGCGACGGTCGACGCACTGGTGAACACCCTGGCCGAGGATCCGCGGCGCGCGACGGTGTTGCTGGGCGCAGTGGCCTTATCGCCCGCACTGCAGCGCCACCGCGATGACATCATGGTCGGTCTGACCGGGATGCTCGTCGAGCATGCCCGCACCGTGCACGATGTCGAACTCGAAAGTGACCCGCTGGCGCAGGTAGCACCGGCGTTCATCATCGGCGGCACCGCCGATGCCATCCTCTCGTTCATCCAAGGCCGGGCCGAAGTGACCAAAGAGGAACTGGTCCAGAGCATCGCGACCCTCTGGCTGATCACCGGCAACGGTGCTGTGCAGGTGGCGCAGGCCCGACGGAAACCGTAGGGCGCGATGTCCCGGCCCGACCAGTGTCCGACCATATCCCCTCGGCGAACGCACCGCGCGGTGCGGCATGCTCCCGGTCAGAACGAACCGGTCAGCGCGAACACCAGCGAGTCGAACAGACTCTGGAACAGTCCACTGTTCAACAGCCCCCCGGTTGCAATGGCATTGACCGCCGCGCCGATGTTGTCGATGTCATCGGAGATGTCGACGTATGTCAGCTGGCCGTCGACCGACGTGGTCGCGTCCGCGATCTGTTCGGGTGTCAGCCCGAGGTATTCGCCGTGCCGGATGAGGCCGGGCACGAGTTCGCCCAGCAGACCCCAGGTTTCGAAGTTGCCTTGCCAGTCCGAGGCGAAGTCATTGTCGATGGAGTAGATGGTCGCCGGGTACAGATCATTTGGTGTGATCAGGCCGAGAACGTCCTCGAGATCAAAAAGCTTGATGAAGAAGTTCGTGAGGTCCGGACCCAATACCGACTCCAGGCTGGCAAGCACGTTGGGCCAGATGCCGTCTGCCACGGCGGGGTTGCCGATGAACACGAAGTGCAGCAGCTCGCTGGGAATACCGGCTGCGGCGAGTTGGGTCATTGCGACCGAGCCGACTGCAGCGCCCTGTGAGTACCCGAACACGGTCAGGGGGTGCTCAGCACTGTAGGCGTCGGGGTCCGCAGCCAGGGCATTCTGTACCGCCAGCACCAGATTCGATGCTCCGGTAAGCGTGCTGTGGCCTTGTTGAACCAGTTGGGGAGTGGTCAGTACCTGCAAAGGAGCGCTGCACGGGTCGGTGCCGTCCATATAACAGACTGTTGAGCCGGTCGCTCCGCTGTTGAAGCCCAGCGCATTGAGATACAACGTCTCGGCAGCCCGCGCGAAATCGACCGACGGGGTGGGCTCAACGGTTCCTCCGATGATGATCGCCGACTGACTGCCTGCGAGCGGGCCGTCGGCAGCCAACAGGGTGAACCCGGTGTCCGCGGCCTGCGCGATCGGTGCGGTAGCGGCGCCGGCGAGCAGGGCAACGGCCGTGGCGTGGGCAAACATCCCGAATATGTTCACGGTGGCATCTTTTCAGCGCTGTCCGAGAAATGGTCGGATTCTGCCCGATATCGGGTGCCCGCCGATCCCGGCCACGCCAGCTGGAGGCCGGGGGTAGCTAAGGTTCGGTGGGCGAAGCCGGCCCGAAGTTCGCCGCTCACGCTGCTCAACGTCAATTGACGCAGGAACTCGGGTCACGGAGCGTTTACTGCAGGAGGGCTGGCAAATTGCTGGAAACTCTTGCTGAACCAAAACTTTGAGACCTACCTTAAACGGATATCAGACCGCGCAGATCCTTATCTAAGGAAGTACCGGCAATGGCTGATCCACGCGTTAGCAAGCAAGAGAATTGGCGGTCGCGTAAAACCAACATCCAGCGTTGTCGGCGGGCTGCCGAGTTGACCGGTGCGATCGGCGCGTTTGCGACAGTCGGGCTGCTGGCAGCTGCGCCCGAGGCCAGTGCCGATGAGTTCGACGTGATCATCGATCAGGTCCTCAATGCCGTAACCGGTGCCCTGGGTGATCAGGCCGCCGTTTCCGGGGCGCTTCCGGATTTCGACGGCGTGGGCGCCGCCGCGTCAACGGGCCTGGCCTCGCTCTTCGACGTGGGGTCGGGAGCGGTGACCAATCCGGCTGATGACTGGCTGCATGAGCTGGAACAGGGCTGGATCAACAGCGCCCTCGGTCAGCAGGTCGACACCGTCATCAATAGTTGGTTCAACCAGCTCGATCCCATGACCGGTGTGTGTGGGCTGATCTGCAACGGCGCTGATGGGGTCGGGGGCGGGCTGATCTTCGGTGACGCCGGTACCAGCGCCTTGGCCGCGCCGGCGATGAGTCAGAACCTGCTGGTCAACCCGAGCTTCGAATTGGCCGACGCGTCCGAGTCGGGCTACAGCGGGGTGACCATTCCGGGCTGGACGGAGACCGGCACCCCGACCGTGATCCCCTACGGCGCCCCGGTCAATTACCCGCTGGGGCTATCATTTTCGCTCCCTGGCGCGACGGGGCTGTTCGGCTTCCCGGCGGCGCCGGCAGGCGACGGGGCCAACTTCGCCGGCGGCGGACCGGTTGCCACATCCAGCATCAGCCAGGTCGTCGATGTCACCGGCGCGGATGGAACGCCCTTCCAGCTGAGTGCGGATCTCGGCGGCCAAACGTGGAACCCGTCCTACACCGACGTGCAGGTCACCTTCCACGACGCCAACGGTGATGTGGTTGGCAGCACCGCCTCACTGGAACCGGTAACGGTATGGGATCGCCTGGGCTTCAGCGGGTTTGAGCATCGCGATATCACCGGCACTGTCCCCGAGGGCGCCACGTCCGCGACGATCACAGACACCTTCGTCGACAAGAACCTGTACCTGGGCAACTACAACGGCGCCTACGCCGACAATGAGTCCTTCACGGTCGGCGATCCGAGCCTCACCGCGGCATCCCTGACCACACCGACGTCGGACGTCGGCCACCTGGACCACGTGTTCCTCATCTACATGGAGAACAAGGGCGCCGAGGACATCGTCGGCAGCCCCAACGCGCCGTTCATAAACCACCTGATCAACACCGAGGGATACGCGGACAACTTCTTCGCGCTGAGCCACCCCAGCGACCCCAACTACATCCGGGTCATGGGTGGATCAGACTTCGGCATCGACTACAACCCGAACTCGGCCGTCGTCGACGCCCCCAGCCTCATGCAGGAAATGGATCAGGCGGGCATCACGTGGGCCGGCTACCAGCAAGACATCGCCCCGGGTACCACCGTCACGCCGCAGGACGTCGGAACGCCCTTCGGCCAATTCAACTACGTCGTCGACAACACCTCTGCCTACCTGCAACAACACCTGTTCTCGCTGGCGGACCTGTCTACCAACCTGCAGAACCCGACCACCTTCCCGGCATTCACGTGGATCTCCGCCGACGAAGACCACAACATGGAGGGACCGGTCGACACTCTCAGTGGCGTTCTCCAGTTCATTGCCACCCAGTTCACGGACCACCAGTACAACGTCGCGGTCGGCGACCAGTTCGTCCAGCAAGAGGTGGCCGCCATCGAAAACTCGGCGACGTGGAATGACCCGACGCAGCGAGACGCGATCATCATCACGTTCGACGAGGACAACAACAACCTGTCGCTGGGCTTCGGTAACGACGGCAACAACGTTCCGATGATCGTCATCCCCAACCAGGACGCCGTGACCGCCGGGGGAATGCAATCGGGTCACTTCACCACCGACGACTACTACAACCAGTACAGCCTGATGGCTACGATCGAGGACGCCTTGCGTTCTGCACCTGGAACTTTGGCCCCCCTCACCGCCAACGACATGTACGCCCAACCGATGAACGCGTTCTGGAAGTGACGCGGGAAGCGCAGATCTGACCGGTACCAGTCCGAGGATGGCTACAGACCCCATCGGCTGGCTACTCTCGATGTGTGGTGCAGCCGACCAACCCGCAGCCGGTTCTCGATGTCGAGGGCTCCGGGGTTCAGCCCCCGGTGGCCACCAAGGTGCGTCGGGCGTTCTGGCTGCTGGAGCGACTCGCGCCGGGTCTCGGGTCGCGGTGGGCCGTCGAACTGTGGTGCACCCCACCGGTCCTCGAGTCCAGCCTGCGGATGCCGCCCGGCGTCAAGCCCGGCGAGCCGCTGGAGGCGTACTGGAACGGGCACCGGATCGTCGGCGAGGCCTGGGGCGAGGGGCCACCGGTCTACCTGGTGCACGGCTGGGGAGGGCGGCGCCCGCATCTCGGCATGTTCATCAAACCACTGGTCGAATCCGGGCACCGCGTGATCGCGTTCGACCTGCCCAGCCACAACGAGTCCGATCCGGGCGCGCTGGCTCCCGGCCGCACCACCGCCATCGAGTGCGCCGAAGCGGTCGCCGCCATGATCCGTACGCACGGGCCGGCCCGCGCGGTCGTCGCCCACTCCCTCGGGTCCAATGCGACCGCGTTCGCGGCGTCATGGGGCACGACGGTCGGGCGGCTGGTGTTCCTCGCGCCGATGGGCGAGTTCCCGATCTACCTGGATCTGTTCGCCGCGCGCCACGGCTTCGGCCGGCGGATACGCGCCGGCCTGCACCGGCGTCTGGAACGCCGCATCGGCATGTCGCTGGAGGACACCAACATGGTCCGGATCGCCGAGAAGACCGACTACCCGCCGCTGCTACTGATCCATGACCCCGATGACCCCGAGACGCCCTTTGTGACGAGTGAGAAGATCGTCGCGTCCTGGCCCGGCGCACGGTTGATGACGACGCAGGGTCTCGGCCGGCTGGCGCATTTCCGGATTCTGCGGCATCGCCCCGCGATTCGTGCGGGCGTCGAATTCATCGGCCCCGCAACGGATTGACGGGCCGACTGTGCCGCCGGCCGGCGCCGAGCGCCCGGGCAGGCCTAGATGCTGTATTGCCGCAGCCGTTGCAGGCGTCGCATGCCGGCGGCGGCCACCTTGTTCGAGCACGGGCGTAGCACCTCCTCGAGCCGTGCGCGGACGTCGTCGGTGTCGAGGTGTGTCCCGATCGCCACAAGGTGATTGGCGCCGGTGCCCGCGGCGGCGGTCGTCACGTGTACGGACGTGCCGACGACGTTGAAAAGGTAGTGGCGCCTGCCGATCGCGACCGTGCCCTTGATTCGGTAGACACCCCGCGGCGGCTGCTCGAGCAGGTCGATCAGCGGGCCCGGGTCGACGGCGCCGTCGCTGACGACGGTGACAGCGTCCGCAGGCACGTGATCGTGGTGCTCGTCGTGGGCGCCGGCGGACTCGTCGAGGAGCAGTTCCCGAAAGGACATCTGCCCGGACTCGCCACCGTCGTCGACGTCGTAGAGCAGCCGGGGATCCACGCGTCCTGCCACCGCGCCCACCACGTGAGCATCGGGGTTCAGCTCGCGTACCCGGGCCTGCACCCGACGCAGCGCGTCCTCGCGGGCGCCCTCGGCGATCCGATCGAGCTTGTTGACCACCACCAGCGAGGCCGCACTGTAACGCGCGGGCGGAGCCTCCGCGGTATCGACGGTGTTGAAGTGCTCCACCGCGTCGATGACGTCGACGACACCGCCGTGCCGTATTCGTTCCACCCCGCTGAATCGAATAACTCGCGATACCGCCGTGGGCTCGGCAACCCCGCTCGCCTCGACGATGATCGCGTCGAGTGCGAGCTTCGGATCGGCCAGCTTCTCCAGCGCCTCGTCCAGTCCGCCTTCGTCCGGCAGATGGCAGATGCATCCGCCGGCGATGGAAACCGGTTCATCGACCTGACCGGTGACCAAACCGGCGTCGACGTTGAGCTCCCCGAAGTCGTTGATGATCACCCCCACTCGTGCCTCCGGTGCTCGCAGCACATGGTTGAGCAGCGTGGTCTTACCCGCCCCGAGGTAGCCGGTGAGGGCGATGACGGGGATGGTGGGCGCGGTGCGATCAGCCATCCGGCGATTATCGTTATGGCTCCATCGGGAACCAGAAGTCGAGGGTGTCCTCGACCCCGCCCCAGTCGATGCCCAGCCAGTCGCCGAAGAAGTCCTCGATGTTGCCGAACGCGCTGTAGAAGAACGCCACGACCGAGTAGAAGATGCCTTCCCACCAGCCGCTGTCGATCAGGCCGTGGCCCCAGGCGTTGAGCCAGGCGGCGAACTGGTCGAAATCGCCGGAGATGTCGATGTCGGTGATCGTGCCGTCGGTGGTCGCTATGTGATTGGCCACCTGGTCGGGGGTGAGCCCCAGGTACATCATGTGTTCGTAGAACAGCCCCAACGCCGAGGTGGAGGTGGGGTCGGTGACCGGGTCGCCGGGGATCGTGTAGTCGGTGACCGAGAACCAGTCGTTGGGGGTCTGCACGCCAGACAGCAGACCCGTGTCGAAGAAGTCGGACGAGGAGGCCCCGCCCAGATCCGGCGACACGGTGTCGGCACCGACCGGGTTGCCGATGAACACGAAGTGCAGCAACTCCGGGTCGACGCCGTCGTGGGCCAGCTGGGCCATCGCGATCGAACCGGCCGTGGCGCCCTGCGACCAGCCGAACACCCACAGCGGATTGTCGGCGTCGTAGGCGTCCGGGTTGGCGTCGAGCTCGGCGTGCACCGCGCGAACGATCTCGGCGGCCCCGACGAAGCTGCTGTGGCCCTGCTGGATGAGGGCAGGGGTGGACAGCACCCGCAGCGGCGCGTCACAGTCGCCGACGCCGACCACACATGAGGTCGGATCATCGCCGGCGTCGAAACCCAGCGGCTGCAGGAACAGATCGGCCGCGGTCTGGGCGAAGGTCGGTGACGGGGTGGACAAGGTGGTGGGGCCGACGAAGAACGCGGTGCCGGCCAGCAGGTTGATGTCGGCATGCGTGGCGTAGGCCGGCGGGCCGGCGAGCACCCCGCCGGCCACGGTGCCGGCAATGGCGATCGGCGCGAAGGCCTTGGTCAGCATCACTGGTCGCTCCCGTTCGCTCGTCATCGGAGTCACTGCCGCGCCGCCGCGCCCGCTGGAACTGAAAATTCTGCGAGTAAACGAAAAGCGTCGGCTGAGGGCGATCATGGCAAGGGCGCTGCCGCGAAGTCAATGGAGCGTTGCCACAGATGCGCCGCTCACCGGGTGCCCGGCCGTTCGCGTCGCCGTTGACTCTCGTCACGAAAGAATGCGATTATCAGCGCTTCATGCTGTGCTGTCCGGGCCGCTACATAAACCCTAGGTGTGTCGCAATGAACCTAACCAAAGCTTTCGCTCCGATCGCCGTCGCGAGCGCGATCGCCGCCGGCGTCGTGGGAACTCCGGTCGTCCAGACGACGCTTGCCCGGGTGACGCTGCTGTCCGACACCGCCATCTTCGTCGGCGGGACCATGTTGTCCACCCCGTCGGCGACGTTCGCCCAGACCGCGGCCGACCTGTTCCTGCAGCCGCTGGGCTTCGACGCCGGCGACGATCCGGCGGTGTGCGTCATCGGGGCCGGCGTCTGTGATGCCCCGCTGCAGGTGCTGACCACCCCGCAACTCATCCTGCAGGGCCACAGCAGCTTCGTCGGGGCCGCGGAGATCGTTCGGGCGGTGCACGCCCAACTCGACGCCAATCCGGGCGGCTTCGACGCCGAGAACCCGCTGTGGGTGTTCGGGTACTCGCAGGGCGCCACGGCCGCCTCGATCGCCATGACGCAGCTGGCCCACGACGGCGTCGACCCGCAGGCACTGCACTTCGTATTCATCGGGGACCCCTCCGATGCGAGCGGCACCTGGCCGGGCAACACCAGCGACACGCTGTGGGACCGGCTTTTCGACATGCCGATCCTCAACGGCAACCAGACCCCGAACGACGCGTTCGCGGCAACGATCTACACCTTCCCGGGCGACCCGGTCGCCGACGCGAGCTCCAATTCGATGCTCGGGCTGTTCTACGAGCACGTCATGTACCTCGGGCTCACCCCGGAGCAGGTCGCCGACCACACCGCCATCACCGACGGTCTGATCACCAACATCGACATCTCCGGTGACATCGACCAGTTCAGCGCCTGGCTCGCCGCGTTCGGCAACGGGCTGCTCGACAGCGCCTCGCTGGAAGCCTTCTTCAATTCGCTGGTGGCCCTGGTCTACAACGCCTTCGGCAACATCGAGGGCTTCTTCACCGACTGGATGGGCATCGACTGGGCCGGCGTCGAGGACACCCTCGACGCCTGGTTCCCGATGGTCTGATCGACCGCCCACCGCCGGGCGGCCTGCCGCCCGGTGGTCCGCTCACCGCGGGTCCGGCGGCAGTGGCCGAAAAACCTGCAGCGCGCGATAGCAAACGGTGAATTCAGCTTCGGCGCAAGGGCTGTCGACTTCGCCGTCGCGGGCGATCGGGACCGGACCGTCGAGGGCGGTGAACCGGAATCGGGGAACCCGAAGCTCGTGGTAGAGCCGGCTGCGCTGCAGCCGCCCGGTCAGCAGGGCCGTGGCGATCCGCAGCGTGGCCCACGGCTGGCCGACGTCGAGGATCCGCACGTCCAACAACCCGTCGTCCATCCGGTGCCGGACGGCCGGAGCGAAGCCGGCCGGCAGATACACCGAGTTGCCGAGGAAGAACAGCGACGTTTGCAGCGTCTTGTCGTCGTAGGCGATGCGCACCGGTTGTTCGCGACGCAATGTCAGCAGCATCGCGTAAGCGCTGGCCAATGGTTTGCCGACCTTGTGCTGCAACCGTTCTCGCCGTCGCACGAACGCCGGATAGGCGCCGATGCTGGCGGTGTTGACCACGGTCGCCGCATCGTTGAACCGCACCACGTCGACGCGAGACAGGTCGCCGTCGGCCACGGCCGCAACGGTTTTGGCGGTGGTGTCGCAGCCGATGTCCTTGGCGAAGTGGTTCAGCGTGCCACCCGGGAAGACCGCCAGCGGCAGGTCGCGTTCCACCGCCACCCCCGCCGCCGCGGCCACCGATCCGTCGCCGCCGGCGATCGCCAGCACCTCGGCGGAATCGGCCGCCCGGCGCAACACTTGCGTCACGTCGTCATCGGGTCCGAGTTCGATCACCCTGACCGCGGGCAGCGCCTCGCGCACCTGCTGGGCGACCGCGCCGGCCCGCCCGCCGCCGGAGCGGGGGTTGACCACCAAGGTCACGCCGGCGCCGTCGGGACGCGCGGGACAGCCCACCCGCAGGGCGTCGGCGTGGGGTGGTGGCGGCGACGCGATCGGCGGCACCAGTTGCGCGCCGAGCACCGAGATCGCCGCGCCGATGCCCAGGCCGGCGAGCACGTCACCGGGATAGTGGGCGCCGGTGGCGATCCGGGACAGGCCGACCAGCCCGGCCAATCCTGCGATCGGCAGACCCAGCAGCGGACTTTCCAGCCCGACCCCGGTGGCGAACGCCGCCGCGCTCGCGGCATGGCCCGACGGCAGCGAGTTCGACCGTGGCAGCCGATGGGCGCGGCGCAGCAGCGGGACCAGCATCACGTTGGGGCGCGCGCGGGGCCGGATCCGCTTGACCAGCTGGTTGGTCACCAGACTGGTGACCGCCAGGCTGGCCACCCCGCGCGCGGCGGCGCGCCGGGCAGTCGGCCGGCCGGTCACCGCCATGACCGCGGCCAGCGCCAGCCACAGTTTGGAGTGGTCGGCAGCGCGCGTCAGCCCCGGCATGGTGGTGTCCAGCAGCCGGCTCGGCGAGTGCGCGATCGCCTCGAACACCTCGGCGTCGAGTTCGCCGAGGCCTTCGGTGATCCGGCGAAGCCCGGAACGTCGCCGCTGAAACGGCATCATCGGTCGTCCGACCACGGCAGTGATTCCTCCGTCCACCGGCGCCGCTGCGGTGCCGTACCGCAGCCCTATACCCGTTTAGCGGTGGAGAAACGCACCCCGCGGCCGTGCGCGAGAGCGCGGGGAGGGATCAGTCGAACAGTGCGCCGAAGTCGAGCAGCGACGCCAAGTCGAGGCTGCCCTCGTCGGGGCTGAACCAGTTGTGGTCCCCCAGCAGCGTGTCGAACAGCGAGGCCTCCGCACCCCCGGGCGGCGGCAGCGGGGGGTCGGTCGGCGCGATGACTCCCGCCCCGGTGAGGTACCCGACGCCGAGTGCCACCGCGTTGGTCGCATCCACCAGCAGGCCGCCGAAGAAGTCGTTGATCTGCTGGACGAACTCGGCCAGCCCGCTGATCAGAAAGATGTCCTGGTCCACGATCGACTGCAGGAAGGTGTCGATTTGGCCCACGAACTTGTCGAGGAAGTACGGGATGGAGGTGATCACCGTCCGGAAGCCCAGGGTGATGTCGTTGCCGATGTTCGGGTAGCCGTACATCGAGATCGCGTCGAGCAGCGACTGCTTGAGATCGGTGGGCGTGACGATGCTGTCGAGGATGGCCGGGTCGACGTTCATCGGGGTGCCGTCGAAGTCCGACCGCATCGGGGCACCGAGCAGCGCCAAGATCGTGGGAGTGATGTCGGCGATGGAGTAGTTCAGGTTCTGGCTGCCGTCGGTCGCGTGATCGCCGGCTTGGTCGAAGATGACGAACTGCGATGTCTCGTTGGGTGACTGGAAGCCGTGACCGAAGCCCAGTGACTGCTGGTGGCCGTGGTCGGTGGTGATGATGATCGACCAGTTGTCGTCCGGGTTGGCCAATTTCGCCTCAGCGACCGCGGCCAGGATCTGCTGGATGTTGGCCCCGACGTTCATGACGGCCTGCGCGTACTCTTGCGACCCGCCGCCGAATGAGTGTCCGGCCTCGTCGACCTGCACCTGGTAGGAGAACAGGAAGCTGTCGATGTCAGCGGGGTTGTTCGCGGTCGCCAGGATCTGGGAGATGGTCGCCGCGGTGACCGCCGCGTCGGTGTCGGCCCAGCTGTCCTGGAACGGGATGAACAGGTTGTTGTCGGCGCCGTAGCCGCCCGCGGCCCCGATGTCGTTGATGTAGTCCCAGTCGGCGATCACCGAGGTCTCGATATCGGGGTTGTGGTACTCGAGCAAGTTGAACACCGTCGGCCACTGGTCATACGGCTCGGGCCGGAACAGGTTGTTGACCACACCGTGCTTGTCGTCCCACACGCCGGTGAGGATCGTCGACCACGACGGACCGGAGATCGTGGTGTGGTTGACTTCGCTGGTGGCGCCGGTGATGCCCTGGTCCATCGCCGTCTTGAAGCCGCTGTCCTCGTCGTAGGCGTACTGCAGAATCTTGTCGAGGTTGGTGCCGTCGACGCCGATGAGCAGCACATGTTCGGCGGCCAGCAGCCAGTCGGCGGTCAGCGCCGACAACCCGGACGGCACCCCGACGGCCGCCCCGGTTCCGGCGACCATGCCGGCGACGGTGGCACCACACAGGAACTTTTTGATTGTGGTCACGGTCGTGTCCCTACTTCGACGTTGCGCCGGCCGGCAGGCCAGTTGCGCGAGACACTAGCAGAAACCCAGGAAATCCTCAGTTTTTCTGGCGATGAATTTAATTAATTCAGCGGGGTGCTGGCAAAAATCTATGCGGTGGGCCCACGCCGGCCCGCCTCAGTAATTCCAGACGGCCGGTACGCACCGGAAGGCGTTGCCTGCCACCCCGACCCGGCACACCGACGGGAACGGCAGGTGGGTGGCCACCAGCGACTCGCCCGTCGACGCCAATTCCCGCAGCAGCCGGATCCGGACGCGGGCGGCCTCCTCGGGATCGTGCTCGAATCCGTTATGCCACTCCGGGTTCGCAAAGCCGACCTGAAACACCGCGTCGCCGGCAAAGGTCAGCCGGTCGCCACCGGATGCCAGCCGCACCACGCTGTGCCCGGGGGTGTGGCCGCCGGTGCGGCAGACCAGCACGCCGGGCGCCACCTCGTACTCGGTCTCGAACGGGACCAGCCGGGAGCGGTACTCGTCGAGGAATCGGGACGCGATCGATTGCAGCGCGGCCGGCACCGGGGCGGGCATCCGGGTGCCCGAGAAATCGGGTGCCTCCCAGAATTCGGCCTCGGCGGCTGCCAGGTGAATCCGCAGGTCCGACCGTAGCCGCGCCTGGAGCCCGTCGGCGAGCAGCCCGCCGACGTGGTCCATGTGCAGGTGGGTCAACACCACGTCGGTCACGGCCGCCGGGTCGATGCCGGCGGCCTCCAGCCGCGCCACGGTCTGGCCCGCCCGCGGAAAGTCCGGGAACTCCATCCCGAGCCCGGCGTCGACCAGGATGGTCCGGCCCCCGCTGCGTACCACGACGACGTTCAGGGGCCAGTCGATCACCTCGGGCGGCAGGAACATGTCGTCGAGCCAATGCGCCAAGTCCGCCGGGTCGACGTTGGTGGCCATCGTCGAGGCGGTGATCGGTAGCACCCCGTCGCTGATCACCAGGACTTCTATGTCGCCGACCTGCACCGCGTAGCGCGACGGAACCAGCTCAGGCCCGGTTCGTAGGGCGTTGTCCAAGTTCATCCTTGCCTCCTCGATCGTCGGGATCGCACCCGACGAGCATGGCAACCGGAGGGCGCACCGCGAGCCCTTGAAATCGCGTGGTCCAGCCCGCGGCGGGCGGGGCGTCCAGGGGGCTGCGGTAGATTGGCCGTCGACCGACTACAGACAGGAGCCGACTCATGGCGTCAGCGACCCTGGGCGTCTGGACGTCCATTGCGTGCGTGGTGCTGCTCACCGTGGGCCTCTTCTTGACGACCAACCAGTAGCCGAGCCGTCGGCAGCGTCTACCGACCGACTACGTCACGGGTGCAGGTTCCACTGGCCGCAGTCCTGGGCCATCACGTCGTTGACGTCGACCTCGATCCCGCCCACGATCGGGCCCGGGGTTGAGGCGGTGCTCACGATGCGCTGGAAGAGCACGGCGGCGGGGAAGCGCTCGCCACGCGACCAGGATCTGGTCTGCCACGCCCACCGGTGGCCCGGGGTGCGTGAGTTTCCGATGACACCGTCGGCGGCCGCCCACTTGCAGGCGTTGACGCCGCCGTAGATCCCGGTGCGTTGTACCCCCAGTACCGAGTTGATTCCCCGGAACCACTGCAGCGCAACGTTGTTCCAGGTGTCGCGGTTGATGTCGTCGTCGACGCTGAAGAAGATCGGGGCGCTGCGGCCACCGCCGGCCGCGGTGTGGATGTTCCAGGCGGTCTGGGCGTCGGCGACACCGCCGGCGAACCCGCGGGTGAAGTCCGACGGTGCGGTCCCGCCCGGCTTGCCGTACTGGAAGTTGCTGACGATCACCAGCCCCGCGGCGGTCAGCGACTCGGCGTAGGGCCGGGTGATCGGCTTGGCCCCGAAGTTCGACCCGGGGCGTGACGTCGAGACGTAGTTGATCACCCCCGCATGGCCAGCGGCCCGGATGTCCTGCGCCGGGATCTGGCGCATGGCGTAGTCGATCAGCGTGGGCGCGGCGGCCGAAGCGGGGGGCGTGCCGGCGCCGGCGGCCGCCCCCAGCCCGGCGAGTGCCGCCGCGGAGCCATACCGCAGCGCATCACGTCGGGAAACGGGACGCCGAGGCGGGTCGATCCTCGGGGAATCCTGCACCGGCCGATGTTAACAATGTTGCTGGTGTTAACGATGGAGCCTCGCCGGGGCGAGGCCGGCGCCGAGGCGCGCGGCGGTCAATCGGCGATCAGGCGCCACAGCCCGTCGGCGCCGGCGGCCAGGGCGGCACGGGTGACCTGCTCATCCCAGTGGTGGACGGACCCGAACTCCGACCGCCATGCCAGCGCGGCGCGGGTGTACTCGTGCAGGCGGTGTTCGATAGTGGTGCCGATGGCGCCGAGCACCTGGTGGGCATTGCGGACGGCGACCGACGCCGCGTGCCCGGCACACGAGCGCGCCACCGCAACCGCGAATGTGACATTGGGCCCCGACCAGTCGCTGCGGACCGCCGCTGACAGCGCGGCCTCGGTGGCCGCGCGCGCCAACGCAGCCTCGGCGGCGGTGTCGGCGATCAGCTGCTGGACCGCTTGAAATCGCGACAGTGGGCGGCCGAACTGGGTACGTGCGGAGGCATGCTCGACGGCCAACTCCAGGATCTTGTCGAGCGCGGCGCAGACTTGGATCGACCGCACCAATGCGGCCTTCAAGTGCAGTTGCGCAACCAGTTCCGCCGGTACGGGTGTTCCCGCCAGTGCCGCGGTGTCGGCGGAGACGGTGTCGCGGGGCTCACCGATCAGATTGCTGCCCGGAATGATTCGCAGATCGGCGCAATCCACGTCGGCAAGTAGCTGGGTGTCGTCATCTCGCCAGATGACCACGATCCGCTCGGCCGTCGACGCCCAGGGCACCGCCGTTGCGACACCGGTCTCATCGAGAACGCAGACGGTACGTGCGGTCTCCGCGATGGGCGCACCGACCTTCTCGAGCAGCCAGCAGGCCAACAGATCGTGTTCGGCAAGCGGGACGCGAACGGAGTTTCGCGCTGCCGCGGCGAGGAGTTCGGCGGCCGCGTACCAGCTGGCCCCGCTTCCCCCGGATTGTTCGGAGCCGGTCAATCGCAGCAAGCCCAGTCGATCGAGGGCGGCCCACAAGTCGGTGTCGCGCCGAATCGGCGCGGTCGGCGGCTGCGCCGCGCGGTAGTCGGCGAACACCGCGTTCATCATGTCGACCAGATCGGCATCGAGCTCTGCTCCACGATCGGGGCGGGAAACGTTCATCGCAGCCCCAATCCGCGCGCGATCACACCGCGCAGCACCTCGTTGGTGCCGCCCCGCAGCGTGAAGCCGGGCCGCTGGTCGACCGCTTCCGCGATCAGCTGATGGGATGCCCCGCCGGTGCGGTCGCCGGTGCGCAGGTCTGCGAAATCGGCGACATCGCCCTCGGTGGTGGTGCCGAGCACCTTGACCACCGCTGCCGCAACATCGGCAGACTCCTTGCGTTCCAGCGCGCCTGCCACGGCGGTGGACATCTGGTGCAGCCCGGCGATCCGAGCCACCAACCGGCCCAGTCCAGCGTCATGGGCCAGCCGATCATTGGCCATGTCGTCCGTCACCGCGGCCAGCAGCGTGAACGTGGAGAGCAGCCGCTCGGGTCCGCTTCGTTCGAAACTGAGCTCCGAGGTGACTTGACGCCAGCCCTCGCCGATCTCGCCGAACACCATGGCGTCGGGCACGAAGGCGTCGTCGAGGATGACCTCGTTGAAGTGGTGACCCCCGTTCATCGAGATGATGGGCCGCACTTTGACGCCGGGGCCGTCGAGGCGCACGATGAACTGGCTCAGCCCGGCGTGTCGATGCTGTGGGTCGACCGGTGCGGTGCGGGCCAGCACGATGAACGCGTGAGCGCGGTGCGCGCCGGACGTCCAGACTTTGGTGCCGGTCAACGCCCAGCCGCCGTCGACCTGTACGGCACGGGTCCGCACGCTGGCCAGATCCGAGCCGGAGTCGGGCTCGCTCATCCCGATACCGAAGAAGCACTCGCCGGCTGCGATCGCCGGGAGGAATTCCCGTTTTTGTGCCTCGGTCCCGTACTTCAGCAAGGCCGGCACGATCTGCCGGTCAGCGATCCAGTGCGCGGCTACTGGAGCACCGCCGGCAAGCAGCTCCTCGGTGACCACGAACCGTTCGAGGAACGAGCGGCCAGCTCCGCCATACTCTTTCGGCACGGTCATGCCCAGCCAGCCGCGAGCTGCCAGCGCTCCGGTGAAGGTTTCGCTCCAGCCGCACAACCAGGCGTCCACCGACGGGGTGAAAGCGCCGGCCGCGAGCTGCTCGGCCAGGAAGGCGCGGACCTCCGCTCGCAGGACCGCAGTGTCGGCCGGATCGCCGGTGGCCGGGGGAACCAGGCGCGGCAGCGGCATCAGCTGCGCTGCCACTTCGGGATACGGCGCTGCTGCTCGCCGTCGTGAGGGGCCGTTTCGACCGTCCAAACCTGCACCGTCTGCTGCGATGGGATGACCCGTGGCCCGACCGGCATGCTCATGGCTGCGATACCTCGATTCTTGCTGTTGCGGTGCCCACGCTAGCCGCACCGAGGCGGCCGGCAGGTACTCCTCGGCTGCGACCGAGCCGGTCCACGCCAGGTATCCGGGATCTGCACCCGGCCATCGCGAGCCGTGCCACACTCATCTCCGGTGCGGGCGGCGGCCGACAGCTGAGGGAGACCACGATGACCGACGGCACGACGATTCCCGGTGACCAGACGCCTTCGCGGACCCGATGGCTGGTGCCGGCCGGCTGGTGTCTGGTCGCGATCTGGCTCGCCGCGACGGTGGCGGGCGCGCTGGGCGGCGGATCACCGATAGCGGCCGTCGCCCAGGCGATTTACGGTGGCGCGCTGGCGCTGTTCGTGGTGCTGCACACGCTGACGCTGTACCGGCCCGCCGGCGCCGCCGCATACTTCGCCCTCGCCGTCGCCGTGTCGTTCGGCCTCGAGGCGTGCAGTGTGGCAACCGGTTTCCCGTTCGGCTTCTACATCCACCACATGGAAGGCCCCCGCGCGCTGGGAGTGCCGTTCACCGTGGTCGTCGCCTGGGTGATCCTGGCCTGGCTGGCCTGGAACCTGGCCCGCGTGATCGTGGGGGACGACCACAATCGCCGGCTTCCGGTGGTGGCGACGCCCGTCGTCGCCACCCTGATCCTGGGCGGATACGACCTGGTGATCGATCCGATCGGGGCTTATGTGCGCGGGCTGTTCTCCTACGGGTCACCCAACGGCGCGCTGGGCGTTCCGCTGAGCAACTACTTCGGCTGGCTGCTCACCGGATGGGTGCTGTTCCAGCTTTTCGCGTTGGTCGAACGGCGGTGGCGCCGGGACTCGGCACCCGCACCCGTTCGCTCGACGCTGGTGATGCCGGTCGTGGTCTGGTTCGGACTGGCACTGCAGGTGAATTTGGAGATGCTGCGTGTCGGTGACGGTTCGGCGACGATTCAAGGCGGCCGGTCCGTTCCCTTCTCCGACATCTATGCCACTTCCGTTGCGACAACATGGTTCACGATGGTGCTGGTGGTCGCCATCGCGGTAGCACGGCTATGCCAGAGCAGGGCGGACTAGCCGACCACGGTGGGACGCGGCATGACTGTTGGTTTGAGGCCGTAGCGTGGCGTGCCCAAGCCGGGTGGTCGAACTACTCGCGACACCGTGCTACCGGAGCCATCACCGGTCTGTCACCGGCGCCTGCCATAGGCCCGCGATCGCGTCGACGAGGCTGCGGCCGGCGCGCGGCCAGTCCGGGCGCGGCCCGCTGGCGTCGTCGGCGAAGCCCCGTTCGATCTCCGCGCAGGTATACATCAGCACGATGCGCATCATGATGTTGCGTTCGGATCGAACGTGTTTGGGCAATTCGGGGATGCCGTGGCCGATGCGCTCGATGACGTGTCGCAGTGACTCGGACTCCAGTGCGCTCTTGGTGACCACGCGCCGATACGTCGGGTCGGTCATCACCTGAGCGGCGAACCGCGCGTACCAGGTGGGCGCGGGCAGCGACGCCAGATGGTCGGTCAGCGGCTGCACCAGGCACCCCACCCAGTCGCGCAGGCCGGCCGAATCATCGGTGTCGGCGATCCGGGCGGTGCGCAACTCCTCGATGTGCCCGGCGTGGCTGGCCTCGATGGCGCGCACCAGCTCCTTCTTGGTGCCGAAGTGGTAGGCCACCGCGGCGTTGTTGCCTTGGCCGGCGGCCTCGACGATCTGCCGATGGGTAACAGCTTCCACACCGCGCTCGGCGATCAGCCGCTCAGCCGCGGATAACAGCGCCTCCCGGGTGCTGTCGGCGCGGGTGGACCGCGGGCTGCGCACGGGTGAGGGCATGAGCTCAGTCAACATCGCCCCCTTGACCTAAGTCAAACGTTTTACTTAAATGGACCGACAGTCACAGTCCGGTTCGCCCGTTGGGCCCAGCGCCCAAGCACCGGCTGAGCGCGGTGAGGAGGATGCGTTGCGGCCGACGCCGACGCCCGAAGCTCCCGCCCGCCCCGGCCACGACGCACCGCTGCTCGGGTCCGGCAGCCGGTTGGAAGCCGCCACGCTCGGTGCACTCGACCATCTCCAGCAGGTGCTGACGCTGCAGCCGGCGGGCACGGATCGCTTTCGCGCGGACAGCGAACCCGGCAGGTTCGGCCGAATCTTCGGCGGTCAACTGGTCGCGCAGGCGCTGACCGCGGCCGCGGCCACCGTCGCCGAACTCGCCCCGCACTCGATTCATGCGATGTTCCTGCGGCCCGGGGACTCTGCCGCCCCGCTGGACATCGCCGTCGACCGCACCCGCGACGGGCGGACGATGTCGGCACGACAGGTGGTCATCCGGCAAGCAGGACGGGTGCTGGTGACCGCGATGGTGTCCTTCGACACGAACCCCGAGTGCTCCGAGGCCGTCACCGTCGAGGGGTCGGTGACGGCACCGGAAGCTCTTCCGCTGCTGCAGCACTGGGCGCAGCAGGCGCCGCAGGAGCTGGCCGGGTCGGCAAGCACGTGGGTCGACACGCCGCCGCCGTTGGAGATGCGCATCGCCGACGCGCCGATATTCCTCGGCGGCGCCCAGGCCGGCGGCCCGCGCTCGGTATGGATGCGGCTGCCACGGGCGATCGACGGCGGGCCGGGAGCTCACGCGGCGATGCTGTCCTACGCAAGCGATTATCTGCTGGTGGACACGGCGTTTCGGGCCCATCCCGAACCCGTCGGTTACCGCACGCATCGTGGCCTGACCCTCGATCACACGATCTGGCTGCACCGTCCGGTGCGATTCGATCAGTGGCATCGCCACACCCAGCAGGTCGTCGCCGCCGCCGGCCACCGCGCGGTGGTGAACGGAACCATCGTCGACGCCGCGGGCCGACATGTCGCCAGCACCGCGCAGGAAGTCCTGGTCCGGCCGATCGCCGAGTCGCCCGAACAAGGCGACACCGCGTGACGGCCGACCCGAACCCGCTGTTCGAATATCGCTGGCCCGATGGAGAATTCCGGCTCTTCCAACTGGGTTTCGTTGTCCCCGACCTGTTGAGTGCGGCGGCGCGGTGGGTGAAGGTCTTCGGCGTGGGGCCGTTTCACGTCATGCCGCGAGCGCAGAGCCGCTGCCGGTACCGCGGCACCGATGCCGGCGTCGATGTCCAGATCGGTGTCGCTCAGGCCGGACCCGTGCAGGTCGAACTCATCCGCGACCACACCGCGACCAACTCGGTGTTCGCCGAGATGGCGTCGCTGCACGGCGGCAACCAGTTCGGCTTCCATCAGGTGTCCACGCTCACCCGTGACTACGACGCCAAGCTCGCCCACTACCTCGATCAGGGCTACGAACTGGCGTGCGAGTTCACCAATCCCGGTCAGCGGGTGGCGTTCATCGACACCTTCGCCGAATTCGGCTTCTTCACCGAGATCGTCGAGGACAAGCCCAGCTTTCGAATCAACCTCGCCACCATCGCGCGCACCTGTGAGACCTGGGACGGCACGGATCCGATCCGGCTGCTGACCCGCGACGGCTATCGCACACCAGATGAACCATGGAAGGACGAAAACCAGTGAGCAGCACCATCGAAACCGAAACAGTGGTGGCCGGCGGCGGCATCATCCCGGTCTTCAACCCGTCGACCGAAGAACAGATCGCCGAGGTCCCCGATTCCGACCAGGCGGCCGTCGACGCGGCGGTGGCCCGCGCGCGGGAGAGCTTCGAATCCGGGGTGTGGCGCAAGCTGCCGGCCGCGCGGCGCGCCGAAATCATGTTCCGTGCGGCGGAGATCATCAAGGAACGCACCGCCGAGCTCGCCGAGATCGAGTCCCGTGACAACGGCATGACCGCCATGGGCGCCAGCCAGATCATCAAGGTGTCCCAGGAGATGCTGACCTACTACGCGGGCTGGGTCGGCAAGATCCACGGTGAGTCGGCCAACCTGGTCTCCGACGGTCTGCTTGGCCACTTCGAGGAGTACCACACCTTCACCCAGCTCGAGCCGGTCGGCGTCGTCGGCCTGATCATCCCCTGGAACGGACCGTTCTTCGTGGCGATGCTCAAGGTGGCGCCGGCGTTGGCGGCGGGGTGCAGCTGTGTGCTCAAGCCCGCCGAGGAGACACCGCTGACCGCGCTGAAGCTGGAAGAGATCTTCCGCGAGGCCGGCCTGCCCGACGGCGTGCTGAATGTCGTGACCGGC
Source organism: Mycobacterium sp. pW045 (assembly GCF_041287085.1). Taxonomy (NCBI): domain Bacteria; kingdom Bacillati; phylum Actinomycetota; class Actinomycetes; order Mycobacteriales; family Mycobacteriaceae; genus Mycobacterium; species Mycobacterium sp. pW045. Next base: position 401,741 of record NZ_JBGGKU010000004.1, read on the forward strand.
TACGGCGAGACCACCGGTGCGGCGCTGACCGCGCATCCCGACGTCGACAAGATCTCGTTCACCGGATCCACCGAGGTGGGCCGGCTGATCGTCAAGGCGGCCGCCGGCAACCTCAAGCGCCTCACCCTGGAACTCGGCGGCAAGTCGCCGTTGATCATGTTCGACGACGCCAACCTCGACAAGGCCATCATGATGGCCGGCATGGGTCTGCTGGCCGGCTCGGGCCAGAACTGTTCCTGCACCTCCCGGATCTACGTCCAACGCGGTATCTACGACCAGGTCGTGGAGGGCCTGGCCAACTTCGCCCAGCTGCTGCCGATGGGCGGCAGCGACGACCCGAACTCGGTGCTGGGCCCGCTGATCAGTGAGAAGCAGCGCCAGCGCGTGGCGGGCATCGTCAACGACGGCGTGGCCGCCGGTGCGCAGGTGATCACCGGCGGCAAGCCGATGGATCGGCGCGGCTACTTCTATGAGGCGACGATCATCACCAACACCACGCCGGATATGCGGCTCATCCGCGAAGAGATCTTCGGCCCGGTCGGCTCGGTGATCCCGTTCGACGAAGAGGAAGAGGCGATCGCTGCCGCCAACGACACCGAGTACGGGCTGGCCGGGGCGATCTGGACCGAGAACCTCAGTCGCGCCCACCGCGTCGCGAATCAGCTCCGGGGCGGCCAGATCTGGGTGAACTGCGCGTTGGCGGCCGACCCGTCCATGCCGATCTGTGGGCACAAGCAGTCCGGTTGGGGCGGCGAACGCGGCCGCAAGGGCATCGAGGCCTACTTCAACACCAAATCGGTCTACATCAGTCTCTGACCGACCGTGCCGGTGATCCCGCCCGGAGGTGGCTAGTGGTGCTGCGCAAGGACGCGCCGGCCCTTGACGGCCGGGTGGCCGTCATCACCGGCGGCGGTTCCGGTATCGGCCGCGGGATCGCCGAGACGTTCGCGGAATTCGGTGCCCGGGTGGTGATCTGGGAGCGTGACCCGCAGGCTGCGGAGAGCACGGCTGCCGCGGTTGGGGGGCTGGCCGGTGCGATCGATGTCCGCGACGCCGATCAGGTCGATGCGGCGTTGGCCAGCACCATCGCCGAGGTGGGGCTGCCGACGGTGCTGGTCAACAACGCCGGCGGGGTGTTCGCCTCACCGCTGCTGGAAACCGCGCCGAAGGGGTGGGACACGCTGATCCGCTCCAATCTGACGCAGGTCCTACTCTGCACGCAGCGCGTCGCGCGGGCCCTGGTGCAACACGGCGCACCGGGCAGCATTATCAACATCGCCAGCATCGAGGGCACCCGTGCCGCACCCGGTTACGCGGCTTACGCGGCGGCGAAAGCCGGCGTTATCAACGTCACCAAGACGGCGGCGCTGGAGTTGGCGCCGCACGGCATCCGGGTCAACTGCCTGGCGCCCGATCTCACGCTCACCGAAGGTATCGAGCGGGTCGGCTCGGCCGAGATGCTGGCGCACGCCGGCTACATGATCCCGATGGGACGGCCCGGCCATGTCGATGAGATGGCCGGTGCCGCAGTGTTTCTCGCCGGCAATCTGAGTAGCTACGTCACCGGCCAGACGCTGCACGTCGACGGTGGGACGCACGCGGCGGGCGGCTGGTATCACCACCCGGACACCGGCGACTACCTACTCGGTCCGCCGCGGCCGAAACCAGAATGAGAGGAATCCGCATGCGGTTCGCGTTCACCTACCCGATCATCACGCATCCGTGTGACCCGGAACTGGTCTCCCCGCACGGGGTGACCACGGTGGCGAAGGCCGCTGAAGCCGCCGGTTTCGGCGCCATGGGCTTCACTGACCATCCCGCGCCGACCCAGCGCTGGCTCGACGCCGGCGGACACGACAGCCTGGACCCGTTCGTGGCGATGGGGTTCGCGGCGGCGCACACCCGAACGCTGCGATTCATCCCGAACGTCGTTGTGCTTCCCTACCGGAACCCGTTCGTGGTGGCCAAGTCCGGGGCCACGCTGGATCTGTTGTCCGGCGGCAGGTTCACCCTGGCGGTCGGCGTGGGCTACCTCAAAGGCGAATTCGCGGCGTTGGGCGTGGATTTCGATGAGCGCACCGCATTGGTCGAAGAGAGCCTCGACGTCATCCGGGCCATCTGGACCGGGGACGACGTGTCGTTTCAGGGCCGGCACTTCAATGCCAGGGGGGTCACCGCGCATCCGCGCCCGGTCAGCAGCCCGCATCCGCCGATCTGGATCGGCGGCAACACCGGCAAGGCGCGGCAGCGGGTCGCCACCCGGGGTGACGGGTGGGCGCCGTTCGCTGCGCCGCCCGGTCTGGCCGGCACGGCTCGCACCGCCGCGATGGATTCCATCGAAATGCTTGCGGCGGGAGGCGATGACCTGAAGCGCCGCTGCGACCAGGCGGGCCGGGACTGGTCGGCCATCGACATCTGCTTCTCCAACCTGGCCGGCGGCCGCCTCGGCTACGACGACTTCGACGCCGACGCCTACCTGGACGGTCTGGGCCGGCTCGCTGACGTCGGGGTCAGCTGGGTGCAGGTCGCGCTTCCCGGCGATAGTCTGGGGCGCGCGATCGAGGCGATAGCGCAGTTCGGGGAAGCGGTGATCAAGCACGTTTAGCGATGCACGGGCCTGCTGATGGCGCGCCGGACGCCGGCGGCGGCTACCCTTCCGGTGTGACGCGATCGGTTTCCCGCCGCGAAGCCCTGCGGTACGGCGCGCTGCTGGCACCGGCATTGGCGGTCCCCGGTTTCTTCGCGGCAACAGCCGGTGCGCCGAAGGCCTCGGCCGAGGGACTGCAGCTCATCGATTTCGCCCACCGGCTGGTCGAGCCCGAGCGGATCAAGGCGGCCGGCTTCGCCGGGGCGCTGGTCTACGTCTCGGAGCTGCGGTCCGGCGCCACCTTCGATTTCAAGCCCGTCACCCGCGACTACGCCGACCGGCTCCGTGCCGCGAGCCTGCAGATCGTCAGCTGCTACCAGTTCGGCAAGCCCGGCTGGCCGGATTCGCCGTCGGATTTCACCCGCGGCTACGACGGCGGCGCCGCGGATGCCCGCACGGCGCTGCGGCTGCACACCGCCGCCGGGGGCCCGCAGAGCGCGCCGATCTTCTTCAGCGTCGATGAGGACATCGACGCCAAGACCTGGAAGAACCTCGCGGTCGGGTGGTTTCGGGGCATCAACTCGGTGCTGGGGGCAGCGCGCACCGGGATCTACGGCGGTGCCCGGCAGTGTTCCTGGGCGATCGCCGACGACGTCATCGGGCACTCGACCAGTGCGGGCCACCGGTGGGCCTGGCAGACCCGGGCGTGGTCGGGCGGCGAACGCGAACCGGCGGCCGTGCTCTTCCAGCGGGAGATGGTCACCGCAACCGACCCGGGTTTCCTGATCGACGACATCCACGTCGACGTGGACGACGTGTTGGCGGCCGATTTCGGCCAGTGGGAGCTGGTGCGCTGATGGAGTGGGACGCGGCGCGGGTGGCGCGATGGTCCGGCACGCTCGGCTTCGCGCTCCCGGTTGTGACGCTCGCGGTGTATCCGATCTGGTCGTTCCCCGGCACCCAGACGCTGGCCACCGAGGTGGCCTGGTGGGCGACCCAGCATCACGATCGACTGGTCGTGACGATGCTGCTCAACACGGTCGGTGTGACGCTGTGGCTGGTGTTCGGCGGGGCAGTGTGGACACTGCTGCGGGATCGGCTGCCGGTGAGATCGGTTCTTGCGCCGTGCTTCGCCACCGGCTTCATCGGCTGCGTGACGCTGCTGCTCAGCGGGTTCACCGCGTTCGACATCCTGCTGTACCGATTCCACAGCCCCGAAGCAGTCGCGCTGCTCTACGACCTGGCGTTCGGTCTGCTGGCCATGTCCGGTATGCCGACCGTGGTGGCCCTGGCGTCGTTCGCGGTCGCGGTGTACGTCCACGGGGTGCTGCCCCGATACACCGCCCACCTCGCCGTTGCCGCTGCCGCGGTACATCCGCTGTTGTTGCTGGCGTTCATCGTCGGCGCCGGACCGCTGTCGCTGGAAGGACTCTCGATCACCGCCATGCCGGCGTTCTTGTTCGCGTGGGTCCTGGGAACCGCGTTGGGGATGCCGCGTAAGGCTTAGCGGTCGGTTCCTCAGTTCGCCCACGCCGCGCCGATGCACCTACCCGACCACCACCGGACGCGGCATCACGGTGAGCTTGACGCCATAGCGCGGCGTCCCGAGCCCGAAGCTGCCGCTCCGTCCGCCACCGTTCGGGAGCATCGGAGGCGGGATGGCCGTCATTGACCTGCTGTCCGGGGCGACCGTCCAGCCGCTGGCTGTTCCGGCACTCGGCGCAGCTGCCGGGACGGCCGTTGCCCAGTTCGGTGGCGCGGACAAGGATCCGATCAGGGTCGCTCTGCCCACTCCGGCCGACACCGGGGAGCCCGCGCCGCCGACCGCAGCTCCGGCAGCACGACCGGCGGTCTCGGTCGACGCCAGTGTGATACCGGGCGCGGAGCTGAGCCCGCCCCCAGTCAGGGCGGCCGTGCCGCCGTCCATGCCGCGGGCCAAAAACCCGAGCGTGGCCAGACCCGCGAAGCCCTCGATGTTCCCGCCCGGATCGAAGATCCCGGTTGCGGCGATCGTGTTCCACAGCTGCGCGTTGACATTCAGGCCCGAGCCGTCGTCGTGGCCCCAGGTCCCGTCGAAGAGGCCGTCGAAGAACTTCGTCCAATGCCAATCGGGGTCCGTCGGCCTCGTGCCCTGTGCCGGCGACGCCATGCTCCGCAATGCGCTGGGCACCTGGGAATGCGCATTTCCGGTGTCGGCGGGGAGGGCGCCCGAACTACCCTCGTCGTCTGAACTGGTGGTCTCCGGCGCTGCCGCGAACGGAATCAGTTCGGTGGCGGATGCGGCAGCGGCGGCGTAGCTGTACATCGCAACGGCGTCCTGCGCCCACATCGCAGCGTAGCGGGCTTCGGTCGCCGCGATCGCCGGTGTATTCAGTCCCAGAGCGTTCGTCTTCACCAATGCCGCCAACATCACTCGATTGTCTGCGATCGCCGCCGGCGGCACCGTCATGGCGTAGGCCGAGGCGTAGGCATCGGCGGCGGCGTAGGCCTGCGCTGCGGTCTGCTCTGCCTGTTCGGCGGTGACGCTCATCCAGCTGATGTAGGGCTCAGCGGCCGCAGTCATCGCCGATGCCGAAGGACCCCACCAACCTTGGCTGACCAGGCTCGCTACCGACCATTCGAAAGATATTGCTGCAGACCGCAATTCTGCCGCCAACAGGTTCCAGGCCGCTGCGGCGGACAGTATCGGACCGACACCGGGACCGGCGTACATGCGTGCGGAATTGATTTCCGGGGGAACTGCTCCGTAATCCATCATCAGTGGACCCTTTCGCTAGATCGAGATGGCGTTGGCGGCGTCGGTCGCTGCGTAGGACTGCGCGTTGCGCTGCAGCATGATCACGAACCTCTCGTGCACCACAGCGGCGCGCTTGCTGATCGTCTGGTACATCTGCGCATGTCGGGCAAACTGTGCGGCGGTCAGCGCAGAGACCTCGTCGGCGGCCGCCGGAACCACGCCGGTTGTCGGCCCGGCGGCGGCCGTGTTCTGCGCAGCCACCGCGTTGCCGATGCTGTTCAGATCAGCCGCCGTCGCGGTGAGTTCCTCGGGAAGTGCAGACACAAAAGACATCGAAACTCCTTTTGGCATGGCGAATAACGCTGCAGAGCAAGCAAATTCGCGCGGAGGGACCGCGCTCGGGACAGCAGACGGGAGCGCGGGTACGGTAAGGCGCGAGCCGAGTCAGAAAGTGAAAGCGGCGCCGCGAACGGGTTCGAGTGAAGGGGTCGTCGAACTCGGATAAGGACTATCGTCTGGACTCAATGTCACTCTCACCTCCTCACGGCCAGGGCACACGGGGATGCCGGCGCAGCATGCACATCAGGGAGAGCCGGGCCGACAACACCGCCGGCCAGCACCCCTCTCGTCAGAGTTTCGGCACTGCACGCCGTATCCGGCCAGAAGCCGGAAGCCACTTGGGCTCAACCCTTAAGCCGGGAAGAGCTGTCCTGACCCTGGGCGTCTCTCGACGTTGGAGGTCAGTGGCCTGTATCCGTACAGACGCCTCACCTAGCGAGGTGCGTTCGCGGCCATGTTGGCATCAACAGTGCGCAGAGTCAACTCGACCGGCGTGGCGTGGCTGCCGTGCCGGACCAATCTGGGTATGGAAACCCGCTGGCCAGCAACGTATTTCGGGGCTAGAGAGAAGGCGCTTTCCCGCGGCCGACGTTGGCCCCGTGGGGCGCGTTTCGAAATACGTTGGGTGTCAGTCTGGTCGCAGGAGCCGCCCTTTCGCGTCGGGGAGGTGTCCCCGTTGGATCAGCGTAGAACTAGCTGTGCGCGGCATGAAAACGTGCTATACATCGGTGACGCGGAGCTAGGTTTTGCGCCAGGCTGCCAGCAGCAGTTCGCACGCGCGGCGCATGTCGGTTTCGGCTTGCGCCGGCGTGGTCTCACCCATCACCGCCCACGACAAGACGCCATAGGCGCACTGCTCGACCAGCAGCGCAAGCTGGGCGTCCTGCGGTGCGGGTCGGGTGATCCCGGCGACCGACAGGATGATCTCGCGCAGATTGAAATCGCCGGCCGCTCTGGACTCGGCTCGCCGGGCATTGACCGAGGTGATCATCGCGCGGGCCAACCGGGGTCGGGCGAGCATGGACCGGCAGATACCGGCCATGAGTTCGCTGACATCGGCTGTTGGACAGCCGGTCACCGGCTCCGGCGGCGTGATGGATCGGGTGTAGTGCAACAGCAGCGCGCTGAACAGGTGATGCTTCGTCGGGTAGTAGCGGTAGACGGTGGTGATCGAAACGCCGGATTGATCCGCCACAGCCTGCATCCGGACCGCCTCCAGCCCGTGGCGGGCGCCGAGTCGGGCGGCGGTGGCGAGTATCCGTTCGCAGCGCCGTCGCTGGGCGGCCGTTCTGGGAGCCGCCGGCTCGCGATCAACCGGTGGGCGGGGCATCGGAGTCGGGGGTGGGCCTGCCGCCGAGCAGCTTCTGCATCATCCGATGGGACGCGAGTATGGCTGCGGCCCGGTCGGGCGTGGCGCGCAGCGCGGGATTGCCGGCATGAGCCGAGACGACGTGCACCGGGCCGTGGGGGAGCTGGGCCAGTCCCTCGCGGGCAACGTCGGCCGGATCGGAGACCGGCATCCCGGGGATGTCGAAGTTGAGCCCCACCCGCTGCATGGCCGGTGTCCTGGTGACGCCGAGCACCAGTTCGAGCACATGCACGTTGTGTTCGCGCAACTCCAGCCACAGGCCCTCGGCGTAGATCCGGGTGAAGGCCTTCACGCCGCCGTACACGCTGTGCCGCGCCGAACCCTGGTAGCCGGTGAGCGAGCCGACCAGCAGCACACCGCCGCGACGGCGAGCACGCATCGGGCCGGCGAAGTGATGGATCAGTGCCAGCGGCGTGCTCACGTTCAGGTCGATCACCTGCTGGAAGGCCGCCAGATCGCCGTCGAGGAACTCCGCGCTGTGGGTGTTGGCGCCGGCGTTGTAGATCAGCAGGCCGATCTCTAGACCCGTTGTGGCCGAGCGGATCTGCTCGATGCTGTCGGCCCGCGACAGATCCAGCGCCAGTTCGCGGACGTCCACGCCGAGTTGGCGGCAGCGGTCAGCGGTGTGGTGCAGCGGTTCCGGTTTGCGTGCGATCAGAACCAGGTCGATTCCCGCGCGTGCCAGCAACAGCGCGAACTCGGCCCCGACACCTTCGGAACCGCCCGCGATCACGGCCCACGGTCCGTACTGCGGGCCCCAGGTCGGTTCCTCACCGCTGGACAACAGCCGCCTCCATAACTAAAATTCGCTTTAGTTTTCTCGCAAGGCTACCTCGGGCACGCAGCGCAAGGAAAGTGCATGAACCGATTGCGGTACGACGTTCGCCGGGCTCGTTGATGCGCGTCGGCCTGTTCACGCCGGTGGTCATCCAGGTGCCCGGCACCGCATCCGAGTGGGAAGCCGACGGCGGTATCGGCGACATCGCCGAGATAGCCACGGCCGCCGATGAACTCGGCTACACCCACCTCACTTGCTCGGAACACGTCGCGGTGCCCGTCGAAGTGGCGGCGTTGCGCGGCGCGACGTACTGGGACCCGTTGGCCACCTTATCGTTTCTCGCCGCACGCACCCGACGGATCAGGCTGGTCACCTCTGTGCTGGTGCTCGGATACCACCACCCGCTAGAGATCGCCAAGCGCTACGGCACCCTGGACCGGGTCAGCGCCGGCCGGCTGACGCTCGGGGTGGGTGTCGGTTCGCTGCGAGAGGAGTTCGACCTGCTGGGCTGCGCCTGGGAGGATCGCGGCGCCCGCGCCGACGACGCGATGAAGGCACTGCGCGCGTCGTTGTCGACCAGCCGGCCCGCCTACCACGGCGACTATTACCGATACGACTCGCTGATCGTGGAGCCGTGTGCGGTGCAACCGCGGGTGCCGATCTGGGTGGGCGGCCGAACCAGGCGCTCGCTGCGACGGGCGGTCGAACTGGGTGACGGCTGGACGCCGTTCGGCCTTACGGTGGACAAGATCGCGAAAATGCTTGGCTCCATAGCTGTTCCCGATGACTTCGCCGTCGTGCTGGCGACGCCGCCGCTGGACCCGATCGGCGCCCCGCAACGCGCCACCGATCAGATCGAGCGGCTGGCCGAAGCGGGGGCGACGGATGTCAGCTGTGTGATCTCGGCGCAATCGGTGGGGCATTTCTGCGACCAGCTCGCAGCACTCGCGCAGTTGACGAACCTGGCCGAGGAAGGATCGTGAGCGAACAACGGCTCGCCGACCTCGAACGCCGGCTGCAACGCATCGAAGACGAACGCGCCATCGAGCGGATGATCGGCTGCTACGGCCCCCTGGTGGATGCCGGCGATGCCGACGCCACCGCCGCCCTCTGGTGTGACGACGGTGTCTATGACGTCGAGAATTGGGTGATGCAGGGCCGCAACGACATCGCCGCTATGGTGCGCTCGCCGGGACACCAGAATCTGATCCACGGTGGTTGCGTTCACTTCCTGGGTCCGGCGGTGGTCACCGTGCACGGCGACGACGCGGTCGCGGTGTGCGACTCGACGCTGCTGGTCAGACATGAGAACGGCTACCGGGTAGCCCGCGGCGGCGCCAACTACTTTCACCTCAGCAGGGCGCCCGAGTCACCGTGGCGGTGGCAGATCGTCACACGCATCACCCGCCGCCTCGACGGCAGTGCCGAGAGCCGCGCCCTATTGGTGGACGGAGTTATGGGACGGATTCGAGGAACTCCCGCACCAGGCGAGTGAACTCCTCGGGCCGGTCGTAGGTGACGATGTGCCCGGCGCCGGCGATGGTGACCAGCCGGGATTGCGGTGCGGCGGCATGGGCCGCGGCCAGCTGGGCGGCGCCGACCAGCGGATCGTGCGCGCCGCGGACCCACAGCGTCGGCACCGACAGTCGCGGCAACTCGGGCAGCAGGTTCAGTCGCATCGAGCGCGGGCCGTAGGCTTCGATCTGCCAGTCGTCCAAGGCCTTCTCGCCGTGCCGGTGCTTGGCGCGGGCCTCGCCCACCACCGCGGCCATGATCTCCTCGAAATCCGGGGTCCGTTCTCCGGCAGCCAGGTTGGCGAGCATGGACCGGCGGATGGCGCCGGGAAACCGGGCCAGATACCAGCTGGCGGCGCGCAGCAGGCCCGGTGTGCGCATGACCAACCAGGTCACCAACTGCGCCGGGCGCTTGGCGTCGAGTCCGCCGGGCCCGATCGCGACCAGGGCGCTGACGCGCTCGGGATGCTCGAGGGCGAAGCCGGTGGCGATACCGGCGCCTAACGACAGCCCGATGAACGCCGCCTGCGGCAGCTCCAGCGCGTCGAGCAATTCGGCGAGAAAGCGGCGGAAGAACGCGTCGTCGAGCACCCCGCGCCAGGGCCTGCTGGCCCCGTGGCGGGGCAGATCGATCAGGTGCACGCGGTAGTCGGCGGCCAGCTCCGGAGCGACTCGGCGCCACACCCCCTGCGCGGTATCGAGCATCGCGCCGTGCAGCAACAGCAGGGGCGGTCCGGTATCGCCGGCGCGGTAGACCCGCACCGGTCCGCCGCAGATGGTGAGGTCGGTGTAGTTGTCGAACGGATCGATCACGGCCGGCCCCGGCTCGCGGCCCAGCGCAACATCCGCACGTCCACCGACCACGAGCTGCGTGGCCCGCGGCCACCCGGTGGTATCGCCGACCAGGTCTGGTGCGGCCACCACCGATCGTCGTTGGCGAGGCCGGCTAGCAGTGCGCCCACCTGCTCAAGGCTATCGACGGTGAACACCCGCCCTGCCGGCCCGCTACCGCCGGTCCCACTTCGTCGCCCCCGACACTGGACCGCGCACTGCCGAAGCGCTGGAATCGGCGCCCGATGTCGCGCCGGTTGCCTCAGCGGAACCGAACGTGCAGCGTCGCCAGGCCGAAAATCTTCTTGTCACCGGATTTCGCACCGACCAGGATGACGCCGCTGCGGGTCTCGGGATCCAGCGACTTGATCTTGCCGCTGAACTCGATGTCGGCGCCCTCCTTGGCCGACACGACCGCCGGCGCCGACAGCCGCACCGCGTAGCGGGTGACCGCACCGGGATCGCCGGTCCAGGCGGAGGCGAAACCGGCTCCCAGGCCCATGGTCAGCATGCCGTGGGCGATCACGTCGGGCAGCCCGGCCAGCTTGGCGATCTCCTCGTCCCAGTGGATCGGGTTGGCGTCACCGGCCACCCCGGCGTAGTTCACCAGGTCGCCCCGCGAGAGCCGGGTGTGGCGCACCGGGAGCGGGTCGCCGACCTTCAGCTCGTCGAACGACGGTGTGGCCGGGGTGCGGGTCAGGCCGCCGTCGGCGATGTGGACCTCGCCTTCGGGTCGCACCGTTTTTTCGTAGCCGGCCTCGGATTCGCCGACGCCGAGGATGTTGACGTCGTGCATCATCGCGTTGTGCACGGCGGTCTTGATGGCCGGGTCGATGTCCTCGGCGGTCACCCCGACGACGGTGGTGTGCAGGGTGTGCACCCGCTCACCGGCGGTGTCGGTGAAGGTGTTGGTGACGGTGATCAGGTCTCGTCCGGCGATCCGGCGTACCGACGTCAGCTCGACGTCGATCTTCAGCTCGTCCCCGGCGACGATCGGCCGGTGCTGCTCGAAAACCTCTTCGGTCTGCATGTAGGTGTCATAACCGACGACCACGGACTCGAACATGCGGCGATTGCAACTCATGCCGGGGGTCGAGGTGAACGTCAGCGGCGCCACCACCTCCGGGTAGCCCAGCTCCGCGGCCGCCGCGACGTCCCAGTGCGCCGGGTGATAGTCCTGCACCGCGCGGGCGTACTCGCGGACCTTCTCCCGGCCGACCAGATAGGTGCCGTCCATCTGGTAGTAGTGGCCGACGCGTGCTTCCAACGGCGATACCTGTGCTGCGGTCATGAAATTGACTCAACCGTTCTGTCGGTGTGTTTGCTGCGCCCGACCCAAGCACCCTAGCGCGCGGACTCGGCGACCGGAGATTCCGTGCCCCCGGCCGGCCCGAGCCGGTTAAGCGAGCAGCGGCGCCAGCATGCGCCAGCGGCGGTGCCGATGGGCGAACAACAGCCGGATGAACAGCCGGGTGCCCCAGCCGGTGACGCCGTCGACGGTCTCGATCTCATCGGTGTAGCGGCAGCGCTGCTCATCAAGCGGCGTGAACGTGAGGCGATGGTTCCAGGTCCGCACCGGGCCGCCGTGCTCGTTGGTGTAGATCATCAGATCCTCGAGTTCTTTAATCTCGAGGTGATGCCTCCAGGACGGGATCACGCCGAACCACCACAGCCGCGCCGACACCCGGGTGCCCACCTCGACGCGATCGGGGGCTGCCAAGGGGCGCATCGTGAGCAACGGGGCCAAAACGAATTGCATCAGTTCGGGCTTTCGCGCCAGTGCCGCGGCGCGTTCCGCCGGAATCGGCAGTTCGGTGCGCAGGGCGACGATACTCATCTTTAGAAAGTTTAGCTGGATGCGCACGGGCCGGGGGATAGGCTGCCCTGGTCGGGAGGAGCCGAACCCATGAGCGACATCGAAAAGTCGGCCGCAGCCGCCGGAGCGGCGATGGAGCAGGCCGTCGCGGTGTTCATGCTGCACCCGGAGACCTTCGCGGGCAGCATCGCCGCCGGCTATCAGAACCCGCTGGCCGGCTACGTCGCCGGGCGCGGCGGCGTGCTGGGCGAGGCCACCGGTGATGCCGTCGGTGCGGTGTTCGCGGTGTTCGAACCGACCGGCTTGAGCGCCATGTGGGACGAGGGCGTCGCGGTGCGCGGCGCTGCCGCCGCGGCGCAACAATATTGGAGCCAAACGGCCGAGTTCGGGCGCAAGTACTTCTCCGGTGCCCAGGGCCTGGATCGGATCGCCGCACTCGGGGAGAAGGTCATCGCGGCGACACCGCCGGCGGGCCTGCCGTTGTTCGCCGGCTGGCGGGCGATGCCGTTGGCCGACGACGCCGCGGGGAGGGCGCTGCAGGTGATGTTCGTGCTGCGAGAACTGCGCGCCGGTGTGCATTTCAACGTGCTGACCGTCTCCGGCATCACCCCGATCGAGGCGCACATGCTCAACAAGGGGCCGCAGTACGCCACGATGTTCGGCTGGCCCGAGCCGTTCGCCGACGGCGCCGACAAGAAGGACCGCTACGCCCAGATCGAAGCGGCCACCAACCGGCGGATGGCGGAACTGTTCGCCGCCGCCCTGGCCCCGGACGAGGCCGCGGAACTGGCCCGGTTGAGCACCGCGGCGCTCGCCGTGTTGCAGGCCGCCGTCCCGGGCTGACCGGCCCGCAACGCGACGGCGACGGAGTCTCGAGCGGAACTGAGGAAGCCATGACTGCAAAGTGGGACGCGATCGACCGGTACGTCGTCATCTCGACCGACACCCACGCCGGAGCCGATCTCTACGACTACAAGCCGTATCTGCCCGCGCGCCTCCACGACGATTTCGATGCCTGGGCAAAGACCTACAGCAGCCCGTTCGACGACCTGATCGTCGCCACCGCCAACCGCAACTGGGACCACGAGTTGCGGATCACCGAGATGGACGCCGACGGGGTGGCAGGCGAGGTATTGCTGCCCAACACCGTTCCGCCGTTCTTTCCGACCACGCCCAACATCACCATCAGCCTGCCCCGCACCCGTGATGAGTTCGAGCAGCGATGGGCCGGGGTACAGGCCCACAACCGGTGGCAGGTCGACTTCTGCGCATTGGCACCCGCGCGGCGGCGCGGGTTGATCCAGATCTTCCCCAACGACATCGACCTGGCGCTCAACGAGATCCGCTGGGGTGCCGGGCTGGAGTGCTTCGGCGGTGTGCTGATCCCGGCCGTCTCACCGGGCGACCCGCAGGTGGCTCCGCTGTTTCACACCCGCTACGAGCCGATCTGGGCGCTGTGCGCGGACTTGGACCTGACGGTGGTACAGCACGCCGGGGCCGGCAGCCCCGAGATGCCGATGGACCAGCCGGCCTCCAACGCGGTGCTGATCACCGAGATGGCGCTGTGGGCCCAGCGCACGCTGAGCCACCTGATCCTGGCCGGGGTCTTCGAGCGGCACCCGGAACTGCGGTTCGTGCCGACCGAGCAGGGCACCTTATGGGTGCAGCAGCAACTGATGATGCTCGACGCCATGGTGCCCACCATGAAGACCGAGGCCAACAACCGCACCTACGGGATGTTCGGCGGCTCGTCCGTTGACGAGATGACCATGCTCCCCAGCGAATACGCCCGACGGAACTGCTATCTGGCCAGTGAGCTGACACCTTACGATGCGGCGATGATCGATTACCTGGGAGCCGACCACATCATGTGGGGCAGCGATTATCCCCACGAGGAAGGCTTCGCGCCGCATTCCAAGCTGGCGATCCGCTGGGCACTGCATGACCGGTCGGAGCAGGAGTGCCGCAAGATCCTGGCCGGAAACGCGGGCCGGCTGTACCGCTTCGACCTCGACGCGCTTGCTCCCGTCGCCGCCGAGATAGGGCCAACCGTCGCCGAAGTGGCGACACCGCTGGGAGACACCGGCTATCGCGCCCCGGCCGCATTCGGCTACCGGCCTTTTGAGGGCGGGCTGGCCCTGAAGCGGTTGGCCCCGGAACGCGGGTAGGGGTCCTAGATCATCGCCCGGAGTGGTCCGGCCGGCTCGATACCCAGCGAACTCAGCGCGGCGGCGTGGAACGTGGTGCCGGGCACGTGGATGGCATGGTTGAGCCCCGCATGCGCGTCGCGCCAATACCGTTGCAGCGGCTTGTCCATCCGCAACGCGTTGCCTCCCGAGCGGGCGAAGATCTGGTCGACGGCTCCCACGGCCCGCCACACCGCACGGATCTGGGTGCGGCGCCCGGCGGCGCGATCGGCGAAACCGACCTCCTCGCCGGCGGCGACCATGTCATAGATCCGGTCGACGTTTGCCAGTAGCTCTTGTCGGGCGGCGTTGATGTCGGCGGCCGCCTCGCCGATGGCCGATCTTCTCCGTCTCGCCGGACTGCTCCCGCAACTGGTCGGCGATGGCCATCAGCCGGTCGATCGGCCGCTCGCCCATGTCGTCGTCCTCAGGTTGTGGACTTCAAAAACGATGGTGTGTTGCCGATGATGTCACCGGCGAGGGCCGGTGTGTGCCGAAAACAGCAGTGAGATCAGCCGACGGCCACGCTGCGCTCGCTCAGAGCCGTTCCAGGCCGACGTAGCACGAACTGAGGGCCGACGTCTGCGACAGCGGGTCGAGGCTCGTGCCGTCGACCAGCAGATTACGGTTGACGCCGAACGACTCCGGTGCTCGGCCACCCCGCGGGTCGAAGATCCGCGAACCCCAGCCGTGGTCGATGATCACCAGACCGCGCCGCGGTCGGTCGGACAGCGTCGCCGTCAGTTCGACCTCACCGACCGGGGAGAACACCCTCACCCGGTCGCCCCCGCCGATGCCGAGGGCGGCGGCGTCCTCAGCGTTGATCACGACCTCGTTGCGTTTACCGGAGCGGTGCAGTCCGGGCAGCTCGTTGAGCCAGGAATTCATCGAATGCCGATTACGCCGGTTCCCCAGCTGGAATGGAAAACCCTCCGGGGCACTGGGATTCAGGTCAGCAAGCAACTCTCGTGCCCGCGCGAGGAATTCGGGTGGCGCCGCGTGGACCATTTTGTCGTCGGTCCGCAACGCCTCCTTGAAATGGCCGAACTCCCGCGGTCCCAGCACTATCCCGTGCGGGTGGGTCATCAGGTCACGCCAGGTAAGCCTGCGTCCGTTGACTTTCCGCGACATCCGCACGATAAGGCGGTCGAGCCAGTGCGGACCGAACGCCAGCGCGGGCCGACCCGTCATCGCCGCCACCCGCCGGGTCGCCTTGATGAACCCGTTGAGGCCCTTCACCCCGAACAGTGGTCTACCCATCGCGATCGCGAGGTCGACGAAGATCTGCCACTCCTGCCGGGCATCGGGCGGGGGCTCGATGGCCTTCGCGCCGTACTGGACGAACGGTTGATCGTGCATATTGCTGGTGAACGCCAGCAGATCGTTGCGCTCGAGCCAGTGCACCGCGGGCAGCAGCCAGTGCGCGTGCCGGTGACTTTCCCGCTGCACGAGGTCGATCACGACCAGCAGGTCCAGTTGGGCGAGCGCCTTATCCAGTTTGGCCCCGTCCGGGCCCGACACCACCGGGTTGCCGCAGTTGATCAGCATTGCCTTGATCTGCCCGCGGCCCGGTGTGGTGATCTCGTCGGGCAATTCGGCCAACGCATGCGCTCCGGCCACCAGCTCCCGTCCTGCCACCCGGCTGACGTGCGGCTTCGTCTTGGCCAGTTCGGCCAATTTCAGTGCGTCGAAATAGCCCGGCTCGAAGCGACGCCCGCCCGGGCGGTCCATCCGGCCGGTGATCACGTTGAGCACCTGGCCGAGCCATTCGCCCACGGTGCCCGCCGCGTGTTGCGAGACCCCGGTGCGTGTGACCACCATCGCGCCGCCGGCAGCGGCGAAATCCCGCGCGGTGCGCTCGATCAGGTCCCGGTCGATCCCGCACCGGTCGGCCAAGTCATCCAGATCCGCGCCGGCCGCCAGCCGGCGTAGCTCCGGGACGCCGGTCGCCAGCTCCGCGCAGTCGCGCCGGTGTTCGCGGCCCTCGTCGAGGATCACCTTCACCATCGCCAGCAGCAGCGCCCAGTCCTGGCCCGGCCGCACCGCCAGGTGCACGTCGGCCTTCTCCGCGGACTCGGTGCGCAACGGATCGACCACCACGATGGTGGCGCCGCCCTGTTGGCGGGTCAGCGCGCGACGCCAGCCGTCGGGAACCGTCTCCAGCCAGTTCCAGCCGCTCACCGCTGGATTGGTGCCGACCAGCAGGAAGTAGTCGCAGTTGTCGACGTCGGAGACCGGCACCATCAGTGCCGATCCGTACATCGCCTCGGCCACCACATGCAGCGCGTTCTGATCGACGGAGCCGACGGCGTAGCGGCTGCGGGTGCCGACGGCGTCCATCCAGGCGTTCATGAAGATCACGTTCGACGACGAGTGCCCGGACGGGTTGCCGTAGTAGGTCCCGATCGTGTCGGGCCCGCCCGCGTCGATCAATGCGTTCATCCGCGCGGCGATGTCGCGGATCGCCACGTCCCAGGTCTCCTCGACGTAGGCGTCGCCTACCCGTCGCATCGGTCGCATGATCCGGCGCGGATGTTCTACCAGCTCATTAGCGGTGCGGCCCTTGGCGCAGAAGTCATGCCAGCTGTGCGGGTTGGGCTTGTCGGCGGAGATCTTACGGACCTGGTTGTCCTCGACCGTCACCTCCACGCCGCAGGAGGCCAGGCAGTACCTGCAGAAGGTGTGCACCGTCCGCGGGGTTGCTGCCATGCCGCCATGGTGCCCGAGCACCGGGCGCGTGTCCGTCAAATGCGAATGAGCACGGTGCTTATCGTGGCACTCATTTCACATGCCTTTCACGCATTGCGGATCGTGAGCCCGCCGTCGGCGACGAGAATCGCTCCGGTGATGTACGAGGCGGCCGGTAACAGCAGCGACAGCGTCGCATGCGCGACCTCTTCGGGCTCCCCGTAGCGGCGCAGCGCTGTGCGCCGGCGAGCGAAGACCGCCTTCTGTTCGTCCGGGATGGCGGCGGTCATGCCGGTGTTGATCGGGCCCGGGCACACACAGTTGACGGTCACCCCGGCCGGCCCGAGTTCCACCGCAAGCGACCGCGTCAGACCGATCACGCCGTGTTTCGCGACCGTGTACGGCGCGATTCCGGCGGTCGCGCCCAGCCCTTCGGTGGACGCCACGTTGACGATTCGTCCGGCGCCCTCCCGGCGCAGATCGGGCAGCGCGGCGCGGACGAACCGGGCGTAGGTGGTCAGGTTGATCGCCATCGTGGTGGCCCACACGCCCTCGAAGTCGTCGCTGTCCACCGGCGCGGGGAGGCTCACCCCGGCGTTGTTGACCAGACCGTCGATCGCGCCCAGAGACTCACGAATCTCGCCGAGGACAGCTGCGGGGGCCTCGGCGGTGCCGACGTCCGCGACCACGGCGTGGAACCGGGCGCCGGCGGCGCGGAGCTCGTCGGCCACCCGCGCCAGCCCGTCGGCGGCACGGTCGACGACACCGACCACCGCGCCCTCATCGGCGAGCAGGTGCGCGGTCGCCCTGCCCATGCCGCTGCCGGCCCCGGTCACCACGACCACCTTGCCCGCAACCGAACGGCTCAACGACGTCAAACGAGGCATAGGGCATCAAACCACTCCCCGGAGCTCAGCGCTCGGTTAAAACACCCGCCGTTCCACCAGGACATCGGCGAACGCCGCCAGGTCGGCGGCGAAGATCGCGGGCTGCTCGAACGCGGCAAAGTGTCCGCCGCGGTCTGCGACGCTGTAGTGCACCAGGTTGTAGCGATGCGCGGCCCACGCCCGCGGGGTCTGCAACATCTCGTAGGGGTACACCGCATACCCGGTGGGCACCTCGACCCGGCCTTCCCACGTGCCGAGCGGGCCGGTGCCGGCCCGGGTGGATTCGCAGTACAGCCGGGCCGCCGAGGTCGCGGTCGCCGTCAGCCAGTAGAACATCAGGTTGTCGATGAGCCGATCGGTGCTGATCGGTATGCCTTCTCGGGTGTCGCACCAGGCGTGGAACTTCTCCAGAATCCAGCCGGCCAGCCCCACCGGCGAGTCGTCCAGACCGAAGCCCAGCGAATGCGGCCGGGTGGCTTGCTGATTCAGGTAGGCCATGCCGTCGGTCATCCGTTGGGCCGCGGCGGCGATCGCGGCCTGCTCGGTCCCGGTCACGGCGGCCAGCAACTCCGGGTCGTCCCGGTCGGGCGGTGCGAAGCACATGTTGGTGTGGATGGCGGTGACCCGATCGGCGTAGTGCTCGCCGAGGTGGCGGGTGACGATGGCACCCCAGTCGCCGCCCTGCGCGACGTATCGGTGGTAGCCCAGTTGCGCCATCACATCGGCGACCGCGGCCGCCACGGCCGCGGAGTCGACACCGCGCTGCCGGGTGGGCCCGGAGAAGCCGTATCCGGGCATCGAGATGACCACGACGTGGAAACGGGGCCGCAGCAACGGGATTGCGTCGAGGAACTCGACGATCGATCCGGGCCAGCCGTGGGTGATCACCAGCGGAATGGCTTGCGGGCCGGTCGCTCGGGCGTGCAGGAAGTGCACCCGCTGCCCGGCCGCCTCGGTGACGAACGAGCCGATGGCATTGACTTCGGATTCGACACGGCGCCAGTCGTAGCGGTGCAGCCAGTGCTCGACCACGTTCTTGAGGAACCCTTGTTCGGTGCCGTAATCCCAACCCGCACCGTCGATCTCCGCTGGCCAGCGGGTATCGCTGAGTCGACGTCGCAGATCGTCGAGCTGGCGGTCGTCGACGTCGATAGTCAACGGTTCGATGCGGTCGCTCATATCTTGAGGTCCCCCTTGTCGGCGGGGATCGGCGGAACCCCGGTTGGCTGTCGAAATATATAGTCGGCCAGCGACGAGCGCCGGCTGAACCGGCGTGAGCCGGTGATGGTCTGGGGGCGGTGATAGCGCCAGGCGCCGCCGAAGTCGTCGGCTCGTTCCACGATGACGAAATCGCCGACGATCGCCCCCACGTGGTGCGGGTCAGCCATGGCCGGCCCCGCTCAGCCCGGCGACGATGTGGTCGCACACGAAGCGGCGCACCGCGCGGGGGCTGTCCAGATTCACCCGCATGGGCGGCAGCAACTCGAAGCTGAACAGCATCCGCACGATCCATTCGCTGGCGCGACCCGGATCCAGGGCATCGCTGACCTCCCCGCTGCGTTGTGCGGCGCGCACCAGTGGCATCCACAACTGCACCGAGCGCCGCATCAACTCCTCACCGCCGTGTTCGAGCAGCAGTACCAGCACACTCTGGTTGATCGCGCGGGATTCGGCCGACGATCGGCGGCGATGCGCCGAGATCAGCACCGCCGCGGCCGCGACCTGTTCGGCCAGGTTCTGCTGCTGGTTCACCTCGGCGGCCATGGTCTCGATGAACGCCGAGGACAGCTGCTCCAGCGCAGCGGCGATCGCTTCGTGGCGGGTGCCCAGGATGTTGTGCACCGTGCCGCGTGACACCCCCGCCGCCTCGGCGACCGCCGTCAGGCTGAAGCGGCGAGGCCCGAGCTGGCGCAAAGTGTCGGTCGCGGCGGTGAGCAGTGGCGACGGCAGCGTTCGAGATCCTGCATCGCCGGGCACTTGCACACATTAACGAAATGTGTACAAATTGATCAATACCATTCGTCGCCGCGTCCGGTACTTCGAAGGAGACGGCTGTGTACGACCTCGCGATCACCGGTGGCACCGTCGTCGATGGGACGGGAGCCGATCGCTACCCGGCCGATATCGGCGTCCGGGACGGCAAAATCGTGGCTGTTCAGCGCCGCACCGGAGCCGACGATCCCGGCCTGACCGGCGCGGCAGCCGAGACGATCGACGCCACCGGGCGGATCGTCGCCCCCGGGTTCGTCGACATCCACACCCACTACGACGGGCAGGTGAGCTGGGACAGCCTGCTGGAGCCCTCCAGCGGGCACGGAGTAACCACGGTCGTCAGCGGCAACTGCGGCGTCGGATTCGCCCCGGTGCGCCCCGGCCGCGAGGAGTGGCTGATCAAGCTGATGGAGGGCGTGGAAGACATCCCCGGCACCGCGCTGACCGAAGGCATCACCTGGGGATGGGAGAGCTACCCGGAGTACCTGGATGCGCTCGAGCGGCAGAGCTTCGCCGTCGACGTCGGCAGCCAGGTCGCGCACGGAGCGATCCGCGCCTACGCCATGGGCGACCGTGGCGCGCGCAACGAACCGGCCACCGGCGATGACATCGCCGCGATGAGCCGACTGGTGCAGGAGGCGATCGAGGCCGGGGCGCTGGGCTTTTCGACCTCTCGCACCCTGGCGCACCGCGCGATGGACGGCGAACCGGTGCCGGGCACCTTCGCCGCCGACGACGAACTGTTCGGGCTGGGCCGCGCGATGGCTGCCGGGGGTCAGGCGGTGTTCGAGCTGGCCCCGCAGGGCACCGCCGGCGAGGACATCGTGGCGCCGAAGAAGGAACTCGAGTGGATGCAGCGCCTCGCCGCCGAGATCGACCGCCCGCTGTCGTTCGCGCTGATCCAGGTTGACGCCGACCCGAACCTGTGGCGCCAACAGCTCGACATCTCCGCCGCCGCCCATCAGGCGGGCAGCGCCTTGTACCCGCAGATCGCTGCCCGGCCCTTCGGCATGCTGCTCGGCTTCCCCGGCCACCACGGGTTCACCCACCGCCCGACCTACCGGCGATTGAAAGCGCAGTGCAGCCGCGAGGAACTCGCGCAGCGGCTCGCCGAGCCGGCGGTCAAAGCCGCCATCCTGGCCGAAGACGACCTGCCCGTCGATACTTCCCTGCAGTTCGACGGGATGTTCGCGCTGGTGCAGCACTCGCTGCACCGCATCTTCGACCTGGGCGACCCGCCGGACTACGAGCCGACACCGGACCGCTCGGTGGCGGGGATCGCCGCGGCGCGCGGTCAGGATCCGCTGTCGACGCTGTACGACCTGATGCTGCGCGATGACGCCGGCGCGATGTTGATGCTGCCGTTCTTCAACTACGCCGACGGCAACCATGACGCGATCCGCGAGATGCTCACCCACCCCGCCGGGGTGCTGGGCCTGTCCGACGGCGGCGCGCACTGTGGACTGATCTGCGATGCCTCCTACCCGACCTTCCTGCTCACCCATTGGGCCCGCGACCGGCACCGCGGCGAAAAACTGTCGCTGGAATACGTGGTGCGCAAGCAGTGCCGCGACACCGCGCAGCTGTTCGGGCTGACCGATCGCGGCGCCATCGAGGTGGGCAAGAAGGCGGACCTTAATGTGATCGACATGGACGCACTGACCCTGCACCCGGCCCGGATGGCCTACGACCTGCCGGCCGGGGGGCGCCGCCTGCTGCAAGGCGCGAGCGGCTACCAGGCGACCATCGTCAGCGGTACCGTTACGCGGCGTAACGGCGCCGACACCGGCGCCCGCCCGGGCAGGCTGGTGCGCGGCGCGCGCTGAATCACGAAGCACGGAAAGGAAATTCCTTGGCCCGGATGTATCCCTGCGAGCGTGTCGATCTCGGCTTCATCGACGAGGCGCCGCAGCGGTTCAGCAACAGTGTCGAGCTGGCCGTGACCCCCGAGCAGGTGTGGGAGGTGCTCGCCGACGCCGCCGCCTGGCCCCGCTGGGCGTCGGTGATCACCAACGTGACCTGGACCAGCCCCGAGCCGCGCGGTGTCGGCACCACCCGGCTCGTCGACATGCGGGGCGGCATCATCGGCGACGAGGAATTCCTCGCCTGGGAACCCTGCCGGCACATGGCGTTTCGGTTCAACGCCAGCTCGACATCGGCGCTGGCGGTTTTCGTCGAGGACTACCGCATCGAACCGACCGCGCAGGGCTGCCGGCTCACCTGGACCCTGGCCAATCGGCTGACCGGCCCGGCGCGGCTGTTCTCCCCGCTGAGCGGGCCGCTGATGAACCTGGCGTTTCGCCGCTTCCTGACCAACCTGCGCCGCTACACCGACGAGCGGTTCGCCACGTCGCCGCGCGGTTGACGCCCTGCCGCCGAGCGGCCGCAAAACATGCCATTGACTAATGGCACCATTAGCTGTTGACTCAGTCACATGATCCTTGGGCGGTCGCGGAAACGCAGCCATGAAGCCTCAGCCGTCATCACCGGCGCCGGCAGCGGCATCGGAGCGGCATTCGCCACCGAACTCGCCCGCCGCGGCAGCGCCGTGGTCTGCAGCGACATCGACGATGATGCCGTCCAACGCACCGTCGAAGCCATCACCGCCGCCGGCGGCCGGGCCATCGCGGTGCACTGCGACGTCTCCGCCATCGACGAGGTCACCGCGTTGGCCGAAGGCGCCCGGACCTGGTTCGGCCACCCGCCCACGCTGGTGATCAACAATGCCGGCGTCGGCACCGGCGGCCAGCCGATCGGGGCCATGTCGCTCGACGACTGGAACTGGACGCTGGGCATCAACCTGTGGGGCCCGATCCACGGCTGCCATGTGTTCACCCCGATGCTGCGTGCGGCGCAGACCGATCAACCACGCGGGATCATCAACGTCGCTTCGGCGGCCTCGTTCGGCGCCGCCCCGGAGATGGCGGCCTACAACGTCAGCAAGGCCGGCGTGCTTTCATTGTCGGAGACGCTGGCCGCAGAGCTGTCCGGCAGCGGGATCGGCGTGACCGCGCTGTGCCCGACGTTCGTCAAGACCAACATCGTCGAATCCGGCCGCAGCACCGCACAATCCACCGAAGCCGCGAACCGGTTGATGCGCTGGACCGGAATCTCCGCCGCCCGGGTGGCGCGAGATTGCCTGGACACCCATGACCGCGGCGGGCTGTACTGCATGCCGCAGCTGGACGCGAAAATCGGCTGGAACATCAAACGATTAGCACCCGAGACGTTCACTCGAACGATCGGCCTGGCGTTCCGGGCCGGCTCGCATCTATCGAACTAGAGGGAGTGTCCGATGAGCCTCGATTTGGACATCATGCTCGCCAAGATCAAGGATCGGCAGTGGGCACTGGCCGACATCGACTGGGACGCACCGGGAGCCGAGACCATCGATGATGAGTTCCGGCCCAAACTCAAGAAATTCATGGCGGATCTGTGCTGGATCGAGAACATCGGAGCCCGCGGTTTCGCAGCCATGGCGCGCAAGGCCCCGACTTCGACGCTCGCTGAGATCTACCGGTATTTCCATGCCGAGGAACAGCGCCATGCCAACGCCGAACTGGCGCTGATGAAGCGCTGGGGCATGCTTGCCGACGGCGAAATGCCAGAGCCCAACGTCAACATCCGATTGGCGATGCAGTGGCTGGATGACTACTCCGATGACTTGCCGCTGTCGGTGCTGGGAACGGTGATCCCGATGCTGGAAGTCGCACTCGACGGCGCGCTGCTCAAGTTCCTGCTCGATGAGGTCGATGACCCGGTCTGCCACCAGGTGTTCGAGAAGATCAACAACGACGAGTCCCGGCACATCGCCGTCGACTTCGCGGTGTTGGAGATGATCGGGCACGCCGATGCCCGCCGGCTGGCCATCGAGTTCGTCGGCACTGTCGCCTCCCCCTCACTGATCGTCGGCGCACTGATCGCGGTCCCACTGCTCAACCGGGTCCGCAACGAGGTGATCGGCATGGGATTGGATCCGCAACGTCTTTACTCGGCACTGATGCGTTTCCGCCAGTTCGGCGAACGTGGCGAAGGCACCCGGCGTGTACCGGCCTACCAGGTCGTCAAGCGCTACTCGGGCTGGATGGCCAACCCGGACAGTCCGTATCACCTGCTCGCCAATCCCGCGGTGTGGCTGTCCGGCTTCTATCCCAAGCGGCTACTCAAACCCGTGCCGAGCTGGTTCAAAGAGCTCACGCACGAACCGGCGGCCTGACATGGCGTGCGCACCCGTCTACCAGACTCTGATCGTCGGCGCCGGCTTCAGCGGGATCGGCGCAGCGATCAAGCTGACCGAAGCCGGTATCGCCGACGACGAGATCGTGATCCTGGAACGCAGCGAACGGGTCGGTGGAACCTGGCGCGACACCCGGTATCCCGGTGCGGCATGCGATATTCCGTCGCTGCTGTACTCGTTCTCGTTTGTCGCCAACCCCGGCTGGTCACGGGCGTACCCGTCGGCAGAGGAGATCTATCGCCACATCGAGGACATGGTTGACCGGTTCGGCCTGCGGCGCCACATCCGGTTCAACACCGAGGTCACCGGACTGGCGTTCGACGAGGACGCCGGCGTGTGGACGGTGTCGGCCGGCAGCACGAAGTTTCGGGCCCGCACGGTGGTGCTGGCATCCGGACCGCTGCCCGATTCCAGCTTTCCTGCCATCCGCGGTCTGGAAACATACGCCGGCCGCAAGATCCACAGCGCCCGCTGGGATCCCGATTACGACTTCGCCGGCAAGAAGGTGGCCGTCGTGGGCACCGGTGCCAGCGCGGTGCAGATCGTCCCGGAGTTGGTCAAGCAAGCCGGCTTCGTCAAGGTGTTCCAGCGGACCCCCGGCTGGGTGATCCCCCGACTCGATGTGGGCATGCCGCCGGTCGTGCAGGAGTTGTTCGCCAAAGTCCCTGCCGCCCAGCAGCTTGCCCGGCAGGCCCTGTTCTGGGGGCACGAGGCCAGCGCCACCGCACTGGTATGGAACACTCCGCTCAGCGCCCTGGTGGCCCGACTAGGCAAGGCCCACCTGCGGGCGACGGTCAAGGATCCCTGGCTGCGCCGTCAGCTCACTCCGGACTTCACCCCGGGCTGCAAACGCATGCTGGTCTCCAGTGACTATTACCCGGCACTGCAGCGGGAGAACTGCAAACTCATCGACTGGCCGATCGCCACGATCAGCCCGGCCGGCATCCGCACCAGCGATGGGGTGGAGCACCAGCTCGACGCCATCGTCTTCGCCACCGGCTATGACGTGCACCTGACCGGCCCGCCGTTTCCGGTCACCGGGCTGGGCGGCCGCTCGCTGGCCGCCGAGTGGACCGGCGGCGCGCAGGCCTTCAAGAGCATTCAGGCGCACGGTTATCCGAACCTGTTCTTCATGACCGGCCCCAACTCCGGCCCGGGACACAACTCCCTGCTGGTGTACGTCGAGGGGCAACTCGACTATGTGGTGCGTGCCGTCGGCGCCATCCGCACATCGAACCTGCGCTATCTTGACGTCCGCGACGAGGTGCAACGCCGCCACAATGAGCAGATCCAGCGCCGGCTGGCCAACACGACCTGGATGTCGGGTTGCCGCAGTTGGTATCTCACCGAGGACGGCGTCAACGCATCGATGTACCCCGGGTTCGCGACCCAGTATCTTCGGCAGATGCGCAGGTTCCGTCTCGCCGACTATCACGCGGTGGCATGAGCACGCCGGATCGTCACCCCAAAGCCGACTCCATCGCCGGCGTGCTGGCCAACCTGCGACGGGTGCCCCGCCGGGTGCGGCGCGAGTCGCGTGAGGTGATCGAAGCCGCAGTGACCCAGCTGTTCGAGGTCGTGGTGCGTCACCCCGGCGGCAGTGCGGCCTCGCGCGAGTATCGGGTCGACGACCTGGCCCGGATGGCCGGCACCACCACCCGCAACGTCCGGGTGTACCGGGACCGGGATCTGCTGCCGCCGCCGCGGCGGGTCGGGCGGATTGCGCTGTTCAACGACACGCACCTGACCCGGCTGCGGCTGATCACCTCGATGCTCGACCGCGGCTACACGATCGCGCACGTCAAAGAGATGATCGGCGCCTGGGAACAGGGCAAGGACCTCGGCGACATCCTGGGGCTGGAGAGCGCCATCGCCGGAACCTGGACCACCGAGCGCCCGCAAACCATGCCGCGCGCCGAAGCCGAACGGCTGATCGACGACCCGCCGGCGTTGCGCCGGCTGGTGCAGCTCGGAGTGATCCGCCTCGACGGGCCCGACGGATCACAGGCCACCATCACCCGGCCCAAGCTGATCGAGGCATTCAACGAGATTCGCGGGTACGGCATCACCGTGGACAAGCTCATCGATCTCTATGAGCAGACGCTGCCGCACATCGACGCGATCAGCCAGCTGTTGGTGCGCGCCGGCGCCGAACACGTCCTGGAGCTGATCCAGCCCGGTGCACCGCTGCCGGCCGACACCGCGATCGCGGAGTTGATCGGCATGCTGGTGCGGTTTCGCACCCAGGCCGTCGCATCGGTCACCGCCACCTTGGCCTCGTCGATCGAGTCGACCATCGAATCGATGGTCGCCGGTCTGCTCGCCGAGTCACTGCTGGGCTGACGCCCGCCCTGTCTCGAAAGCGCTAGCGCGGCTCGATGGTGACCGGCATGTGCCGGACCCCGGCGTGCTTGTTGCTGCGGACGTACTCGATCGGGCCGGTCAGGGTAACCGCGCCCACCCGGTCGAGCAGCACATCGAAGATCACCCGCATCTCCAGGCGGGCCAGCGTGGAGCCGAGGCAGAAGTGCACGCCGCGCCCGAATGTCAAATGCGGGTTGGGGTTCCGCAGAATGTCGAAGGTGTAGGGCTCGGCGAACACCGAGTCGTCGCGGTTCGCCGACGCCCACCACAGGCTCACCTTGTCACCGGCCCGGATCTGCTGCCCGTGCAGTTCGACGTCGCGGGTGGCGGTGCGCCGGTTGTACGGCGTCGACGACGCCCAGCGCAGCAGTTCCTCGACGGCCACCGGCAGCAGCTCCCGGTCCCGGCGCAACCGCTCCCAGGCCGCGGGATGCTCGCTGAGTGCCGACATGCCGATCGCGATCGAGTTGCGCGTCGTCTCACTGCCCGCGGCGATGATCAGGCTCAAGAACATCTGCTGCTCGTTGGCGGTGAGCGGCTCGCCGTCGATCTCGGCGTGCGTCACCACCGACAGCAGGTCATCGGCCGGGTGGGCGCGCTTGTATTCCAGCAGCTCGGCCCCGTAGGCGTGCATCCGGGCATGGGCCTGCACCAGTCGGTCGCTGACCTCGCCGACTTCGCGGTCCTCGTAGTCCAAGGTGACGTTGGCCCAGTCCATCAGCTCGTGGCGATCCTGCTGCGGCACGCCCACCAACTCCGCGACGGCCTGCAGCGGCAGCTCCGCGGCGACATCGACCAAAAAGTCGCATTCCCGTTTGGCCAGCGCGGCGTCGACGATCGTCACCGCGCGCCGGCGCAGATCCTGCTCGATGCCGCGCAGCGCCCGCGGAGTCATGCTGGGCATCAGCAGCTTTCGGAGGCTGGCGTGGCGCGGGTCGTCCATCATGTTCAGCAGTGCACCGACGGCGAACCCGAGCGGCATGTCCTCCAGGGTGGTGCCGCCGCCGTCGCGGCCGCCGCCGGTCTCCGAGGAGAAGGTCTCGCTGTCGGTGGCCGCGGCGACGATGTCGGCGTAGCGGCTGAGCACCCAGAACCCTTCGCCGCCCGGGGAGTGGGCGGTGGCCGGATGGAACCAGACCGGCGATTCGCGGCGTAACACATCGAAGACGTGATACGGGAAGCCGGACGTGAACCGGTCCAGGTCGGTGAGGTCGACGTCGTCGTGCATCAAGTCAGGACCATACACATTGATTGTGGTGTCCCGTCTATAGTTCGGCGTGTGACCGCGACGGACTGGACGTTGGCGCAGGGTTCACCCCAGCACGGGCGGACCGCCGTTGTGACCGGAGCCAACACCGGTGTCGGCCTCGAGGTCGCCCGGGGATTGGCCATCCTCGGCGCCGACGTCGTACTGGCCTGCCGCAGCCTCGAGGCTGCCGACGCGGCTCGCCGCGACATCCTGCGGACGGCCCCGGCCGCGCGAACCGAGGTGATTCAGCTGGATGTCAGCGACCTGGAGTCGGTGCGCGGCTGCGCCGCCGCGTTGCGGGCGTCATACCCGGTCATCGACATCCTGGTCAACAACGCCGGGGTCATGCACCACAGGAGGCAGCTGACCGTCGATGGCTTTGAGGGCGACCTCGGCACCAATTTCCTCGGGCCATTCGCCCTGACCGGACTGCTGCTCGACCGGGTGCTCGCCTCCGGGGCGGGGCGGATCATCGCGGTGAACAGCAAAACCAGTCGGGGCGGCCGGATCTCGTTCGACGATCTGCAGCTGGAGTCCTCGTTCACCCCGGCGGTGGCCTACACCCAGTCCAAGCTCGCCCAGCTGATGGCCGTGTTCGAACTGCAGCGGCGACTGGAATCGATGGGCAGCCAAGCGATCTCGCTGGCAGCGCACCCCGGCGGAACCCGCACCGGGATCCTGCGCGAGCAATCCCGATCGGTTCGCTGGGTGTTCAACGGGCGCTTCCGCCACCTGACCGGCTGGTTCACCCAGGCCCCGGCCGACGGAGCACTGCCGATGCTGCGGGCGGCGACCGACCCGGCCGCGGCGGGCGGCCAGTTCTACGGGCCGGGTGGGCGTTTCGAGCAGATCGGCCCGCCGGTGCTGGTCCGGGCCGCCGGGCGCGCCCACGACGTCGAGGCGCAGCAGCGGCTCTGGCAGATCGCCGAGGATCTCACCGGCGTGCGCTACCCACTGACCCGCGAACCTTCGTAGCGCCCCGCGCCGCGGTCACCGCCGGGGCGATCCACCGGCGCAGCAGTCGCCGCAACTCGGCGCCCGGGGCGGGCAGCGGCGCCAGGATGAACGACTGCAGGGTGCGCAGCACCATCTCGATGATGTCGTCGATGGCCTGCGCGTCGAAACCGGACCAGTCGACATCCAGCCGCTCGAGAATCGAGTGCCCGAAAGCGCGGCCGGTGTCGGTGGTCACCGTGACGGCGAAGGCGCTGGGCTGCTGGGCGCGCAGCAGCAGCCCGACATAGGGATCATCGGGGAGGCGCTCCAGGGTCAGCGCCACACCTTCGGCGACCGCCTCCCCGGGATCGGTGATGCCGGCCAGTGCCGCGGCGAGTTGGTCCAGAAAATCCCCGACGCCGTCGATCGCGGTGGCCGACAGCAACTCCTCGGTGCTGGGGAAGTAGCGGTAGACGGTCTGGCGCGTGACGCCGAGGGTGCGGGCCACATCGGCGATGCTGGTCTGTTCACCGCGTTCGTCGATGGTGCGCCGGGTCGCTTGCAGGATCCGGGCCACCGCCTCATCGTCGCTGGCCGGCACATCGCCGCCCCAGCCGCGGGTGCGCATCAGAACCTCCCGAGCCGGCGTCGCGTCATAGCCGGAACCGTAATCGACCCGCGGTCCAACGGTGTCATTCGGCTGGCCACCACGTGTAGACCGTCGGCCTCGACGACCGGTAGCCCCACTGCCGCAGCGAAAGTCGACGGTAAGCGTCAGCTGCCCAACTCTCGCGCGATGGCGGCGTGGTAGTCGTCGATCTTGGCCGGATTGACCGCGCGGAAGAAGCCGTCCGGCAACGGCGCGTGCTTGTAGGCCTCGACGGTCATGGTGCGGGTGAACAGCGTGGTGGCATCGGCGGGCTGGGTGAAGTGGTACTGCACCGTGATGCGGCCTGCCATCCCCCCGTTGCCGGCGCGGTCATGGCCGAGGCGTCCGACCGAACTGAAGACCCAGAGTCGGGGTCGGGTGGCGATCGCCAGCTGCCAGCTGAAGATGCGTTCCCCATCCGGGCCGGCCTCGGCCCAGGTGTCGCCCACCTGCAGCGGCAGTCGATCGGGCAGGTTCTCGATGTGGGCACTGCCGGGGTAGGTCTTCGTCCAGTTGGCCGGATTGGTGACGAAGTCGTAGATCGTCTCAGCGGCGTGGCTGAATGCGGTTTCCGAGCTGGTGGTGACGATGCCCAACGCTGTGCCTTTCTGATCGTCGCGCGAGCCGCCGACCAGCGCCCGCACTCAACACACCTTTACAGATGATGAATAAACTGTCTCACTGTTGACCGCGCCACCCGCCGGGTGCTAAGCAAGTGCCCAGCATCTCCGCGACGGGAAAGGTCCAGTTATGGCACTGCAGTCGGTTATCGATGATCTGGCGAAGCGTCCCGGCACCGGCGAGCTGATCCCGGTGATCGACCCGGCCACCGAGGAGCAGATCACCGAGTTCCGCGACGCCGGCCCCGAAGCAGTCGACGAGGCCGTCGCCCGCGCCAAGGCGGCCTACCAGTCGGGCGTCTGGACCGACATCGCGGCTCGCGAGCGCGCCAAGGTGCTGTGGCGCCTCGGTGACCTCATCGACGAGCACGCCAAGGAGTTCACCGAACTGGAGTCGCTGGACGCCGGCATGCCGCCGGCCCAGGCCGAGATGATCGTGTCCACCTGCGCGGAGTTCTTCCGCTACTACGCCGGCTGGTGCACCAAGATCAACGGCGCCAGCTACCAGGTGCAGATGGAGGGCGGTGTCAACAGCACCCACGCCAATTTCCACGCCTACACCCACAAGGAGCCCTACGGCGTCGTCGGGCTGATCTACCCGTGGAACGGCCCGCTGTTCAACGCCTGCGCCAAAGTCGCCCCCGCGCTGGCCGCCGGTTGCAGCAGCGTCGTCAAACCGGCCGAGGAGACCCCGCTGTCGGCGGTGCTGCTGGAGAAACTGATCGCGCAGGCCGGGGTGCCCGACGGCGTCGCCAACTTCGTCATCGGCTACGGCGCCACCGCCGGTGCCGCGATCACCGCGCATCCCGACGTGGAGAAGGTCGCCTTCACCGGCTCCACCGAGGTCGGCAAGCAGATCATGCGC
Organism: Mycobacterium sp. pW045; assembly: GCF_041287085.1. Classification (NCBI taxonomy): domain Bacteria; kingdom Bacillati; phylum Actinomycetota; class Actinomycetes; order Mycobacteriales; family Mycobacteriaceae; genus Mycobacterium; species Mycobacterium sp. pW045. Next base: position 432,385 of record NZ_JBGGKU010000004.1, read on the forward strand.
GACTCGGCGGACAACCTGAAGAAGGTCACCCTCGAGCTGGGCGGCAAGTCCCCGGTGCTCATCTACGCCGACGCCGATCTGGACATGGCGATCATGATGGCCTCGATGGGCATCTTCGTGCACTCGGGTCAGGGCTGCGTGTGCGGTTCCCGAATCTTCGTGCAGCGCAGCGTCTACGAGCGAGTGGTGGCCGGCATTGCGATGATCGGGGAGAACCTGGTGCTGGGCGGGCCGAAGGACGAGGGCGCCATGATCAGCCCGCTGGTCAGCCAGAAACAACTCGATCGGGTGCTGGGCTACATCGACCAAGGTAAGAAGGACGGCGTCGAGATCGTCAGTGGCGGTTACCGATTGGACCGCAAGGGCTACTTCGTCAAGCCGACCGTGGTCACCGGCGTCGACCCGGCGACCAGCCGGCTCTACCGGGAGGAGATCTTCGGTCCGGTCGTCACCATCCTGCCGTTCGACGACGACGACGAAGCCGTGGCGATGGCCAACGACACCAGCTACGGCCTGGCCGCCACCGCCTGGACCACGAACCTGGCCCGCGCCCACGATCTGGGCAAGCGGCTCAACGCCGGCATGGTGGGACTCAACTGCCAGTTGACGTTCGACCACAACGTGCCCTTCGGCGGCTTCCAGCAGTCCGGCGTCGGCAAAGAGTTCGGCTACGAGGGCATCGACGCCTACCTGAAGACCAAGTCGATCTGGGCGGCGCTGTAGCGCCGACGGAGTCTTGTGATGGCCGAATGGTTCCTGTTCCTGCCGCAGAGCAGGCTCAGCATCGACGACATCGTGCTGCGGGCACGCACCGCCGAGGCCAGCGGTTTCGACGGCCTGGCGTTCCTCGACCACCTCGAGACCCCGATGGCACCCGACGCCCCGGTCTGGGAGGCGATGACGATCGCCACCTGGGTCGCCGCGCACACCGAACGGCTGCGGATCGGCCACCTGGTGCTCTGCGATGCGTTCCGACATGCCGCGGTGCTGGCCAAGCAGGCGGTGACCCTGGCCGAGGCCACCGGTGGGCGATTCGAGCTGGGGTTGGGATCGGGGTCGATGCCCGACGAGTTGGCCCGCTTCGGCCTTGGCGAACCCACCGCGGGCGGCCGTGTCACCGCCCTGGCACAGACGGTGGCCGCGCTGAAACGCTACTGGTCCGGCGGCGAGGACACCCAGCTGCCGACACCGAGCAGCCCGATCCCGCTGCTGCTGGCCGGCCGTGGCCCGAGGATGCTGAAACTGGTTGCTCAGCATGCGGATTGGTGGAATCTACCGGCCACACACGTCAACGAACTGCCGCAACTGGTGGACAAGATCGGTTCGGCGCGGGCCTCGGTGCAGCAGATGGTCGGGTTCGTCGGCGACGGTGCTGACGCCGAAGCGGTGATCGGCAAGGCACGCCGCCGGTTCAGTCAGCTCGGCCCCGGGCTGGTCTGCGGCGGTGCCGACGAACTGGTCGCCTACTTCACCGGCCTGCGCGACCATGGCGCGCAACGCTTCTATGTGTGGTTCTCCGATTTCGCCGCACCGGAAACGATCGCCGAGTTCGGCAAACAGGTAGTTGCTGCACTGCGGGAGTGAGGGCTCGCGCGGGGTCACTCCCGGTGAAGTTCCTCCGCCGCGGCGGGCCGGGCGTACCTAGGTCAGCCGGCCGGGCGGCGGGATCGGCTGGTCGTCGTCGCGGGGGCCGAACGCGCCGAACCCGTCGACGAGCTGACCGAGTGGCTCGGGCGACCAGTCCCAGGCGGCGATCTGCCGGCGCGACCGCCGGCTGAACACGCCGCGCAGCAGTTCATAGCCGTCGGCGCGCAGCACGGTCACTGACACCCCTGAGCCGCAATGCCATTCCTGCCCCAGTTCGTCGGTGATCACCAGCGTCGCGGTGTCGCGCAGCCGGCGGCCGGGGAAGTAGCCCATCACGTCCAGGAACGGCTGCCAGTGCTCGCGGTCGGTGCGTGGCAGGCCCAGCGCCTCGTGCAGGTCAGCTTCGTGGCAGATGGCGTCCGCGGCCAGATTCGGACCGGTGTGCTGCTCCGGCAGACTCGATTCGACCGCCGGGGCGGCGCGCTCCCATTCGTCGAGCAACTCCTCGATCGGCAGCGCGCGCCGTTCGGCGACGTGCCGTCCGGTCCAGGAGTCGCCCGGCGCACCGTCGAGGCGCCCGGCCAACACATCGGCGGCGCCGCCGACGAGGTGGGCCAGCACGTCGTGCACCGTCCAGCCGGGCGTGGCCGGGACCGGCGTGCGCAGTTGGTGGTCGCCGAGCCCGGCGGCCAGCGCCCCGATCCGGCCGCGAGCGGCGCGGTAGATCGCGTCAAGCATGGGAGCCCCCGGCGCTGGGGCGTCGCGAAAACAGGGTGCCCGTGGGGCTTTCGGGAGTCAGCGGGCGGGTGAGCTGTCGGTCGCCGCGCAGGTTGGCCAGCAGGATACGGCCCATTAACGCCGGGTCGCGTAGCCGCGACGGCGGGTCGACGAGGTTGCGCACCCGTAGCAGGCGTTCGGTGACGACGATGTCACGGGCCGCGGCGTTGCCGGCCGCCTCGGCGAACCAGCGGCCGAGCCGGTGGCGGAGCGGTCGTGGGTGATCCGGCGAGGACGGGTGGTCGGCGGCGGCGTTCGCAGCCCAGACCGGTGCGATCCGGCCGGCCGCGGCGCGAAAGAACCGCTGCGGCAGTGCCGGTCCGCGTTCGCGCAGGCAGTCGCGCAGCACGACCGCCTCGAGTGCCGCCATCGTCATGCCTTGGCCGTGCAGCGGATTGAGCCGGCACAGCCCGTCGCCGGTCACCACCAACCCGGCGGGCATCCGCGGCATTCGGTCGTAGCGGTGCCACAACGCGCCGGTGTCGCGGGACACCGCGAGCTCGCCCATCGGTGTGGCATCGCGTAACCCCGCCATGATGTCGGCCGGCAGGAGCTGCTTGGCCGCGGCCAGCATGGCGGTGAAATCGGATGGGGGAGCGCCCTGCTCGTCGCTGCGGGCGATGGCCAGCATCCAGGTGTCGTGTTCGTAGGCCACCAGCAACAGCACCGGGGCGGGCCGGCCCCGGTTGACGAAGACCAGCCGGTCGGTGAGCCGGTCCGGCGGGATGCGCAGCAGCTGGCTGGAGTAGCCCCAGTTGGCGTTGCGGCGCTGCTCGGGCACGCAGCCGAAGCCGTGCCCGGTCAGGAACTCGGTGGTGCGCGAAGCGCGTCCCGTCGCGTCGACGACCAGATCCGCGGGCAGCACCTGCGTGAGGCGGTTACGTTGATTCGTGACACGGACACCGGTGACCGCGCCCCGGTGGTGCACCGGCTCGATCGCGTCGTGGCCGTCGAGAAATGCGACGTTGCCGATCCGGTCGACACGGCGCCGCACCTGGAACTCCAGGAGCGGCCGGCTCGCGCTGTAGATCGCCAACGACGTCGGATCGGCGAGCCTGCCCGTCCGGTTGAGCTCATGACGGCCGAGACGGGCGTACCGCCCGGACAGGTCGGGGTTGTCGATCACCACCGCGCCGGCGGTGGCGAGCTCGGCGAGGATGCCGGGGAACAGTTCGCCGAGGATGTTGGTGCCGGCGCTGAGGAAGCTGTGCAGGTGGCGGCCCTGCGGCACCCCCTTGCGGTGGACCGGGTGATCGGGCAGCTGATCGCGGTCCACCACCGTGACGCAGTCGTAGAACTCCGACACCACCCGGGCCGCCAGCAGTCCGGCCATCCCGGCTCCCAGCACGACCGCAGACGTTCCCGATTCGCCCACCGCAATCCCCTTCCCGACGCCAGCGGCCAACGATACACACAAATTAAGAAATTTAAGAGTATCTTGGCGTAACAGTAAGGCGCTGGGCCGGCCGGACGGCCGCCGACATGTGATCGCGACCACAGGATTCTCCAGGAATTCGGACAGGCACCTCCCGGCGATCTACCAGACGGCCGCCTTAGATTCACCTTCTGACCACCGCGGGTGGTCGTCGGGAGTCCCCACCTCCGGAGGTCAGGCGAGATGGAATTTGCAGCTACGCCCCCCGAAGTCCACTCCGGCCTGATGTATTCCGGAGCGGGGCCCGGGCCGTTGCTGGCCGCCGCCGCGGCGTGGTCCGGGCTGGCCGGCGAACTGCACTCCGCGGCCGCGGCCTACCGTTCGGTGATCGCCGATCTGTCCGGGTCCTGGCACGGGCCGTCCGCGATGTCGATGGCGGTGGCGGCCACCCCCTACGCGGAATGGATCGGTGCGACGGCGCTGCGGGTCGAGCACGTGGCCGGCCAGGTCGCCGCGGCGGCCGCGGCCTACGAGACCGCGTTCGCGGCGCACGTCCCGCCACCGGTGATCGCGGCCAACCGCAGCCTGCACATGACGCTGGTTGCGACGAACCTGCTGGGGCAAAACACCCCGGCGATCGCGGCCACCGACGCGCTCTACGCCGAGATGTGGGCGCAGGACGCTGCGGCCATGTACGCCTACGCCGGCTCGGCGGCGGCTGCCACCGAGGTCAGCGTGTTCGACCCGGCCCCGGAGACCGCCGACCTCGCGGCCGTGACCCGGGCGGTCACGGCTGCGGAGAATGCCGGGGTCAGGACCGCCTCGGCCGCCCCGTCGCGGGTTTCGCAACTGATGTCGGCGGTGCCCCGAGCGCTGCAGCACCTCAATCCGTCCCCGGCGCAGGCGGCGCCGTCGCTGGGTGACGTCGGTTCGGGGATCGGCGACGTCGGCAAACTGCTGGGCGACCTGGTGGGGCCGTACTCGCCGCTCGGTCACCTCTCCAACCTCGGCAGCGGGTGGCTGATCGCCGGGCAGCTCGTGGGCTTGGCCCAGAATCCGCCCGGCGTGGCCGCGGTGCTCAGCGGCCCGGCACCGGTCACCGGTGCACTGGGCCCGCTCACGGGTGGGTACATCTCCTACCAGCTGCCACTGTCGGCGGGGGGTTCGACGGGTGCCACGGTGGCGGCCAGCGCCGGACAGGCGAGCATGGTCGGATCGCTGTCCGTGCCGGCGAGCTGGGCCACCGCCGCACCGGCCGGAAAGGCGCTGCCGGCGGCACTGTCGGGCAGCCCGGCCAGCGCCGGCGCCGCGGCGTTCGCCGTCGAGGGCTCATCGAGTGCGATGTTCAACGAGATGGCGCTGTCGAGCCTGGCCGGGCGCGCCCTCGGTGGCACCGCGGTGCAGTCCGTCGCGGGCGGTGCCGTGCGGGTGATCGACAAGGCGCCCGACACCGAGGCGCTGACCACCGCAACCATCCTGGTCATCCCGGTGCCCGAGGAGGGGGGTGCGTCGTGATCGACTTCGCTGCTATTCCCCCGGAGGTCACCTCGGGCCTGATCTACGCCGGTCCGGGTGCCGACTCACTGCTGACCGCGGCCACCGCCTGGCAGGGATTGGCCACCGAACTGCAGGCCGTCACGGCCTCCTATCGCGCCGTGCTGTCGACGGTGACGGTGGACTGGGTCGGCCCCTCGTCGGCGGCGATGGTCGCCGCCGCAACGCCCTTCGTGGAGTGGGTGTCGGCTGCGGCCGCGCAGGCCGCTGCGGCGGCGGCGCAGGCCGGTGCCGCGGCGGGCGCCTTCGAGGTGGCGTTGGCCGCGGTGGTGCCACCGCCGGTGATCGCGGCCAACCGCAGCCTGCGAGAAGCGCTGCTGGCGACCAACACCCTCGGGCAGAACACCGCGGCGATCGCGGCCGCTGACGCCCAGTACGCGCAGATGTGGGCCCAGGACGCCGCCGCGATGGTCCGATACGAGGCCGCCGCCGCGGCGGCCACCCGGCTCACCCCGTTCGCCTCGCCGCCGCAGTCAACCAACCCGGCCGGCCACGCCGGACCGGGCACCGCCGCAGCCGGGGACGCTTCGGAGATTGCGGGGATCTCGGGCATCTACGAGGCACTGTTCAGCACGCTCGGCGGGGTCATGAAGTTCGGTGGGCTGGGCAATGTCGTGTTGAGCGGGCCCAACTTCGGCATGGTCCAGTTCAAGACGTTCCACAAGCCGCAGACGCTGCTGCCGGAGATCCCGAGGTCCGCGCTCGGGGCCGGCCTGGGTGCCGGGTTGAGCGGCGGGCCGGCGTCGGCCGCGCGCGCCGGCATGGCCCGCGCGGTGACGGCCGGCGTGGGCGCGGCGCCTACCG